>NZ_JACIAD010000005.1:0-498552 GCF_014193955.1 Rhizobium sp. BK379 | reverse complement strand
TTGATTTCTTTAGAACGAGAGACTTCGTCGCCAGCAGCGCCGCCGCCCTCGTCAGTGAGTGGGCTTATAATCCTCACACACCGAAACAGTCAACACCACCAATCCAACTTTTTTGACATTTTTGTAACAGGTTGATTTTGCTTGCTGTTTTTGAGCGCTCGGTCACACGGGCCAATTTGCCGGTCAAAATCGCCCGGTTTCGGATCGGTTTTCGCTCGATACGGTCAAGCAGTCTCGATTTTGGGTGCCCTCCTTATATGGGAAGCATGGCCCCGAATTCCAACCGCTTGCCTCGACCGCCCCAATCGGTAGTCTGAAACAGTCATATCCAAGCCGATACGGAGTTTCAGAATGCTTGTCCTCGATGAAGAACAGACGCGATCCGCACTGCCCTGGGCGGAGCTTATCGACGCCATCGAGGCAATGTTTCGAAGCACCTGCGTCATGCCCGTTCGCCATCACCACGATATGGAGGTCCCCGGGGAAGAGAATGCCACTCTTCTGTTGATGCCGGCCTGGCTCCCCGGGCAGTATACGGGCATCAAGACTGTTTCCGTCTTTCCCGGCAATGTTCGCCGAAGCCTTCCGGCGATTTTCGGAAGCTATCTGCTCTCCTCTGCAGCAACCGGCCAGATGCTGGCGGTCATCGAGGGCGGAGAGCTCACGGCACGCCGGACCGCAGCGACCTCGGCCCTGGCGTCGCGCTATCTTTCCCGGTCGGACGCCGAGGAAATGCTGGTCTGCGGTACCGGCCGACTTTCACTCAACCTCATGCAGGCACATGGGATAGCCAGACCGATCCGGCACTACCATGTCTGGGGACGCAATAACGAAGCGGCGGAGAAGGTAGCCGAGGAGGCGCGAGCACTTGGGCTGCAGGCCGAAGCTGTGAGCGATCTTGGAGCGGCGGCGAAAACGGCCGATATCATTTCCTGTGCGACGCTCTCCAGCGAGCCGCTTATTCGTGGCGAGTGGCTTAAGCCCGGTGCCCATCTCGACCTTGTCGGCGCTTTCAAACCCAGCATGCGCGAGAGCGACGATGATGCCGTGCGTCGCTCCGCCGTATATGTCGATACGAGAGCCGGCGCGCTCAGCGAAGGTGGCGACATCATGCAACCGCTGAAGAACGGGGTATTGAAAGCAGACAATATACGCGGCGAGCTCGCAGAACTGATCGCTGGCACCTGCGGTAGACGGAAGGACGATAAGGAAATCACGCTCTTCAAATCCGTTGGTGCAGCGCTCGAGGATCTGGCCGCCGCCATCCTTGCCTATGAAATGGCGACGGGCGGAAAGTGAAGACCATGCCTTCTTTGCCGGAGCTTCCGGTTTCGCATGTGCTGCCCGATATCAGCGCGGCGCTCGGCAAGGAGAAGCGCGCCGTACTTTCGGCTCCTCCGGGCGCCGGGAAAACGACGCTGGTACCGCTTCATCTGCTTGGCCAGGCCTGGCGCGGCGACGGGAAGATCATCCTGCTGGAGCCCCGCCGGCTGGCGGCACGCGCCGCGGCAAGCCGGATGGCGTCTCTGCTCGGGGAGCAGGTGGGCGAAACGGTCGGCTACCGCATGCGCCTGGACAACAGAATGTCGGCAAGGACGCGGATCGAGGTTGTCACCGAGGGAGTCTTCGCTCGCATGATCCTCGATGATCCCGAACTTTCAGGCGTCTCCACCGTCATCTTTGACGAATTTCACGAGCGGTCGCTGGATGCCGATTTCGGTCTTGCGCTGGCGCTTGACGTTCAATCGGCGCTTCGCGACGATCTTCGAATCCTTGTGATGTCGGCAACGCTTGATGTCGAGCGGGTGGCTGCGTTGCTTGAACATCCGCCTATCATCGAAAGCATGGGGCGAAGCTTTCCGATTGATATCCGCTATCAGGACCGACCGGGCGGCGAGCGAATTGAAGACGCAGTGGTGCGGGCGATCGCGGGTTTTCACGCGAGCGAAACCGGATCGATCCTCGCTTTCCTTCCCGGTCAGGCGGAAATCACACGGACGGCAGAGCGACTAGAGGGGCGGTTCGGCGCCGAGACGCTGATTACACCGCTCTACGGCAATCTCAGCCAGAAGGAGCAGGATACGGCGATCCGCCCTGCGGCACCGGGTACCCGCAAAATCGTGCTTGCGACCTCGATTGCCGAAACCTCGATTACCATAGACGGGGTACGGATCGTGATCGACAGCGGGTTGCAGCGGCTGCCCGTCTTCGAGGCATCGACGGGCATCACGCGGCTGGAAACCGTGCGCGTGTCGCGCGCTTCGGCCGATCAGCGTGCTGGCCGCGCCGGAAGAACGGAGCCAGGCATCGCCATCCGTCTATGGCACCAAGGCCAGACGGCGGCGCTCCCGGCCTTCACCCCACCACAGATCCTTTCGAGTGATCTTTCCGGTCTCGTACTCGATCTTGCCTCTTGGGGCGTCCAGGACACAAAATCGCTCGCCTTTGTCGATCAGCCACCGGAGACGACGGTCAGGGAAGCCCGTGCGCTGCTGATGCAGCTCGGGGCGCTGGACAAGGACGGCGCATTGACGGCGCGCGGAAAGGTGATGCGCGACCTCGCGCTGCCACCGCGGCTGGCTGCCATGGTGGTCTCGGCTGGTGAATCAGGTCATGCCAAGGATGCGGCGCTGATCTCCGTGCTTTTGACCGAGCAAGGGCTCGGCGGCACCAGCCTCGATCTGGAAGAGCGCCTGCGACGGTTCAAAGGCGAAAAAGGCGAAAGGGCAGAGGCTTCGAGGCGGCTCGCGGGAAGGCTCTCGGAAGGCTTCAACAAGGTTTCAAGTGCTGAACCTGCGCTCGCAGGAAGGCTTCTGCTGCACGCTTTCCCGGATCGGGTCGCACTTCAGCGCGGCGCGCGCGGGCGATATGTCATGGCGAATGGCCGCGGCGCGGAGCTGGCGGAGACCGAGCGGCTGGCCGGCAGCCAGATGCTGGTCATTGCCGATCTGACGGGCCGGGCCGCGCAGGGGAGAATTCTGGCGGCAGCGGACATCTCCCGTGCCGACATCGAGGTTGAACTGCCGGGCGAAATCCGGACGGACGACCAGACCTTTTTCGACAGGCAGAGCCGGCAGGTGCGGGCACGCCGGGCCACAAGGCTCGGAGCGATCATCTTCGAGGAAGCGCCGCTTCCGCGCCCCTCCGGCGAGGCGGTGGTGCGGGCGCTTGCGCAGGGATTGCAGGAACTAGGGCTCGATCAGCTTCCCTTTTCCAAGGAGGCCCTGCAACTTCGGGAGCGAATCGGCTTCCTGTATCGGACGATCGGTGAACCGTGGCCCGATATCAGCGATGAAGCACTACTTGACCGGATGGAAGACTGGTTCATCCCTTTCCAAACGGACGCGCGAGGGCTTTCGGATATTTCCGTCTCCGGGCTCTCCAACGGGCTGATGGCACTCGTGCCGCACGATCTGCAGCGCGATCTCGCACGGCTTGCTCCAACGCATTTCGAGGCACCAACGGGGCAGCGTCATCCGATCCAGTACGACGGCGAAGAACCAACGCTGACGATCCGGGTTCAGGAGCTCTTCGGTCTCAAGCAGCATCCGGCGGTCGCTGGGGGACGATTGCCCCTGCTTCTGGAGCTTACTTCTCCGGCCCACAGGCCGATCCAGACGACCCGCGACCTGCCCGGTTTCTGGGCGGGCTCATGGAGGGATGTGCGTGCTGACATGCGTGGGCGCTATCCGAGACATCCCTGGCCGGAGAGGCCTGACGAAGCGGCGCCAACGACAAGGGCAAAGCCCCGTGGTACATAATCTGCCGTCCTTGGAGCGCCGGCGTCGATGCTGTGAGAGTGTGGGCAGTAGGAGTATGGCGTGATCGAGAAGACCGAGATCCAGACACAGGAAGACAGGCTGAGCAGCCGCCGGCTGCGGTTGCAGACTTTGGTGCGATTGCGGTGGCTGGCAGTCACCGGCCAGGCGGTAACGGTCGTCATCGTCGCCTTCCTCTTGAAATTCCCCCTGCCGCTGGTTGCCAGCTGCTCGCTGATTGCGGCACTCGCCTGGGTGAATTTCTATCTGATGATCCGCTATCCGCCGACCCACCGGCTTGAGCCACCTGCCGCTTTTGCGCTTTTGGGTTTCGATCTTCTGCAGCTCTGCGCGCTGCTCTTCATTACCGGAGGTCTGGCCAATCCCTTTGCAGCTCTGGTCTGCGTACCCGTCATCATTTCCTTCGCCTCACAGCCGATCCGCTACAGCACCGCATTGATCGGCTTTGCGATGGTCTGCATTACCGTGCTTGCCTTTTCGCCCTTCCCGCTTCCGTGGTTCGACGGGATGGAAATCAATGTGCACAATGTCATGCAGTTCGGCGTCTGGTGCTCGATCGCCTCGACGATGGCCTTCGCCGCCTTCTATGCCTACCGGGTGTCGATGGAAGCGAGCCAGCTTGCTGACGCGCTGGCAGCAACTGAGCTTGTGCTGCAGCGGGAGAAGCATCTTTCGCAGCTCGACGGGCTTGCCGCTGCGGCAGCCCATGAGCTCGGCACGCCGCTTGCCACGATCAGTGTCGTTGCCAAGGAAATGGAGCGCGAGCTCAAGAATGACGACCGGTTCCGCGAGGATGTGCAGCTCCTGCGCAGCCAGAGCGAGCGCTGCCGCGATATCCTTCGCCGGCTGACGACGCTCTCTGCCGAGGGCGATGCGCATCTGCGGCGGCTACCGCTCTCCTCGATGATGGAGGAGATCGTGGCGCCGCATCGCGAATTCGGTATCAATTTGGAGTTGATTGAGAAGAGCCCGCGCAGGGGCGAGCCTGTTACCGACCGCAATGCCGGCATCATGTACGGGCTCGGCAACCTCGTCGAGAATGCCGTCGACTATGCGCGGGAGAAGGTGACGGTCACGGTGGAGCACGATCACGAAAAGGTGCTCATTGTCATCGAGGATGACGGCAACGGTTACGCGCCTGATATTCTCACGCGGATCGGCGAACCCTATGTTACCAAACGGCAGAAGGAAGATATGGCTGGAGGCCTGGGACTGGGGCTTTTCATCGCCAAAACGCTGCTGGAGCGCTCCGGTGCATCCTTGATTTTCGAAAACCGCGAACCGGAAAACGCCGGTGCTCGCATTCGAATCGAATGGCCACGCGTATTGATGGACGCAAATTCGACAAAATGACTTTGTGGGCATAAACAGGATATGAGCGGTTGACGCATTTCGGACATTCAACCGTCGGGACCGTAGCGATGACAGATCAGAATCACGAGATTTCCGCCGGCTCCAACGAGGAGCATATCGGGCCTGACCCGAGCCTGCTGATCGTCGACGACGACGGCCCCTTTCTGCGTCGCCTGGCGCGGGCTATGGAGGCGCGCGGCTTTCATGTGGAAACGGCCGAATCGGTGGCAGAAGGTGTGGCCAAGTCCAAGGGCCGGCCGCCGAAATATGCGGTGGTCGACCTAAGACTCGGCGACGGCAATGGCCTCGATGTCATCGAAGCGATCCGCCAGCGGCGTGACGATACGCGAATCATCGTGCTCACGGGCTACGGAAATATCGCCACTGCCGTGACCGCGGTGAAGCTCGGGGCTGTGGATTACCTCGCAAAACCCGCGGATGCCGATGATGTGTTTGCCGCGTTGACGCAGCGGCCGGGAGAGAAGGCGGAACTGCCGGAAAATCCCATGTCGGCCGATCGCGTCCGCTGGGAACACATCCAGCGTGTCTATGAAATGTGCGAACGCAACGTGTCCGAGACGGCACGCCGGCTCAACATGCATCGCCGCACACTGCAGCGCATCCTCGCCAAACGCGCGCCGAAATAATCAGACGTCGTCGACGTTGAAGGGCTTGCCGTTTGCCCATTCGGCCATCATCAGCCGCTGAGCGGCTGCGCGCGAGAAGTTGAGGGTCACGGCCTTGCGGGTCGCTGGCGGCAGGCGGTGTTCAGGTGCTTCGCGCAGCATATGCGCCCCGTAACCATCTGAAAGAAAAAGGCCGCACTCTTCCGGGAAGATATCCAGGGGCACATCCTTATGTGTTGCAAAGAATAGCCTGTCGCAATGCAGGCGGTAATCCGGCCATTTGCGATCGACCTTGAAGTCTTCGATCGACGTCTTGATCTCGACGATCCAGACCTCTCCTTTTTCAGAGATCGTGATCAGATCGGCCCGGCGACCGCTCGCCAGCGGCAGCTCCGGCAGCACCGCGTGGCGCATGTCGTGAAGCAAAATCTGCATGCCACGGCGAACCATCATGGCCCTGTCCGATTGCCGGCCATCGATTAACGGATTGTTATTGTAAACGCTCAAAATCGTCATGGATAACCATCAAGTGGGGTTGGCCGTTGTTGCAAAAAAGCCATGCGCTTTTAATTTGCGGCTCAGATGGATTTTGTCGCACCGCAGCAGCCTTGCAAAGGCAAAGTTAATCGAAAATAAACCATAAATAACGATGGTCGAAAGACTATCCTCCAATTGCCCAAAACCTTCACGAGTCATCCATGCGCATCCGCAATGCATTCCCTGTATTTGGCCTGCTGGCGACCCTGGCACTGGCCGGCTGCTCCACGACGTCCGAAACCGCATCCACCGACACGGGCGCGGGTCCGACCGTTCAGACGGCACAAATCTTCAATGACGCGTATGGCGTAACGTCGGATGCCGGATACTCCCTACCGGCGATCCCGATCGACCGCGTCAAGCCGGAATTCCGCCGCCAGATCGTCAGCTACCAGAGCGACGAACGCCCCGGCACGATCATCGTCAACACGCGCGAGCGTCACCTCTATTACATCCTGCCCAACGGCAAGGCCGTTCGCTACGGCATTGGCGTCGGCAAACAAGGCTTCGCTTGGTCCGGCACGGCCTATGTCGCCTGGAAGCAGGAATGGCCAAACTGGCACCCGCCGAAGGAAATGGCCGTCCGTCGTCCTGAAATCGCCAAGTATGTCGAAGACGGTATGGGTCCAGGCCTCACCAACCCGCTCGGCGCACGCGCCATGTACCTCTTCAATGAAGAGGGCAAGGACACGCTCTTCCGCCTGCACGGCACTCCGGAATGGGCCTCGATCGGTACTGCCGCTTCGTCGGGCTGCATCCGCCTGATGAACCAGGACGTCATCGACCTCTACAGCCGCGTCCGTCCAGGCAAGACCACCTCCAAGGTCATCGTCATCCAGTAAGTTAAACACCGAATTCGGTATAAAAAAGGCCGCCGGACCTTGGGTTCGGCGGCCTTTTTGTATTCGGCATGCTCAGGCTCAGGCGGTCTGCTTCGCCTTGAGCTCGATGCGGCGGCGATGCAGGACAGGCTCGGTGTAACCATTCGGCTGCTCCCTGCCCTTCAGGACCAGATCGAGTGCCGCCTGGAAGGCGATCGAATCATCGAAATGTCCGGCCATCTGAATGTAGGCCGAATCGCCGGCATTCTGCTGATCGACGACGGCGGCCATGCGCTTCATGGTTTCGACGATCTGCTCCCTGGTGACGATCTTGTGGTGCAGCCAGTTCGCCATGTGCTGGGCGGAAATCCGCAGCGTCGCACGGTCTTCCATGAGGCCGACATTGTTGATGTCAGGCACCTTGGAGCAACCGATGCCCTGGTCGACCCAACGCACGACATAACCCAGAATGCCCTGAGCGTTGTTGTCGAGTTCACGCTGGATTTCTTCCGGAGTCCAGTTCGGCCGTACAACGACCGGCACCGAGAGAATATCGGAGAGCTTGGCGCGGATGCGGTCCTTCAGACCTTCCTGTACCTTGGCGACATTGATTTTATGATAGTGCGTGGCATGCAGAGTGGCGGCCGTCGGCGACGGTACCCAGGCGGTGTTCGCCCCCGCCTTGGGATGGGCAATCTTCTGCTCCAGCATCGCGGCCATCAGATCAGGCATCGCCCACATGCCCTTGCCAATCTGTGCGTGGCCGGAGAGGCCGCATTCGAGGCCGATATCGACGTTCCAGTTTTCGTAGGCGCCGATCCAGGCAGCCTGCTTCATGTCGCCCTTGCGGATCATCGGACCGGCTTCCATAGAAGTGTGGATCTCATCGCCGGTGCGATCGAGGAAACCCGTGTTGATGAAGACGACGCGTTCGCGGGCAGCGCGGATGCATTCCTTGAGATTGACCGTGGTGCGGCGCTCCTCGTCCATGATGCCCATCTTGATGGTGTTGCGCGCCATGCCGAGGGCATCTTCAACGCGCGAGAAGATCTCAACGGCGAAGGCGACCTCTTCTGGACCATGCATCTTCGGCTTGACGACATACATTGAGCCGGCGCGCGAATTCTTGCGGCGTCCGGAGGAGCCGACATCGTAAAGCGCAATCAAGCCGGTGATCATGGCATCCATGATGCCTTCCGGCACCTCGTTGCCATCCCGATCGACGATTGCCGGGTTGGTCATGAGGTGGCCGACATTGCGCACCAGCATCAGCGAGCGGCGATGCAGCTCGAAGGTCGCACCGCCGGGCGCTGTATAAGCGATATCAGGATTGAGCCTGCGGGTGAAAGTGGAGCTGCCCTTCGTCACTTCCTCCTGCAGGTCACCCTTCATGAGGCCAAGCCAGTTGCGGTAGACGGTGACCTTGTCCTCGGCATCAACAGCAGCAACGGAATCTTCGCAATCCATGATCGTGGTTATCGCCGATTCAAGCCAGACATCGGAAATGTGGGCCGGATCGGTCTTGCCGATCGGGGTCGACGCATCGAGCACGATTTCGATGTGAATGCCGTTATTCTTGAGAAGAATATGGGTCGGCGCGTTCGCATCGCCGCGATAGCCGGCGAAATGCTCGGCATTCTTGAGCGCGAGAGCCATGCCGTTGGTGGCGGCGATAACGAGAGCACCATTCTTCACGGCGAAAGAGCCGGCATTCTTCCAGGAGTTGCCTTCGAGCGGAACCGCGGAATCGAGAAAATCACGTGCCCAGGCGATAACTTTCTCACCACGCTTGGGATTGTATCCCTTGCCCTTTTCGGCGCCGTCCGTTTCCGGGATAGCGTCGGTGCCATAGAGCGCGTCATAGAGCGATCCCCAGCGGGCGTTGGCGGCATTCAGGGCGTAACGGGCATTCATGACGGGAACGACGAGCTGGGGGCCGGCAATGGAGGCGATCTCGGCATCGACATTGGCGGTCGAAACCTGAAAATCCGGCCCCTCGGGCAGGAGATAGCCGATCTCCTTCAGGTAGGACTGATAGGCGTCCATATCCGTCGGTGCGCCGTTCTGGCGATACCAATCGTCAATCTTTGCCTGCAGCTGATCGCGCCTCAAAAGCAGTGCGCGATTCTTCGGAGCCAGATCATGCACAATCGCCGAGAAATCGGCGAAAAGCTTGTCCGCATCGATTGCGAGGCCCGGCAACGCTTCCTTCACGAGGAAATCATGAAGGACGGCTTCGATGAAGAGACCATTCTTTTCAATGCGGCTCATGCGGTGTCTCCCTTGCAGTGGCAGCTTTTTCATGCTGCCACTTTGCCCGGCTTTCATTCACAGTCAATTCAGCAACAATTCGAAAGATTTATGCAGGCTTGGAAACAGTCCGGCGGGTCACGCGCATCGGAAGGCCGTTTTGCGGCTGCGTCGTCAGTTTCTGCACCGGCCAGGGATTCGTCTGATCGGTCGAATCGAACCGATAGCGATGCATCAGCACAGCCAATGCGATCACCGCTTCCTGAAGTGCGAATGTCGCGCCGATGCAGACTCGCGGACCGGCACCGAAGGGCAGGAACTGGAAGCGGCCAACGGAGGCGCGGTTTTCGGGAAGGAAACGTTCCGGCATGTAGGCGCGGGGCCGGTCCCAATGGAGCTCATGGCGGTGTAGTGTCCAGGGCATGACGAGCACAGTAACACCAGCCTCGATCTCGACCCGCTCGCCCTTGGGGCTGGTCCAGGAATCATCTGCAATGGCCGCGCGATTGATCGACGGGGCCGGCGGATAAAGGCGGAGTGCCTCTTCGAAGGCGGCGCGGGTCTGCGGCATCAAATCCGGCCATTCGACCGGGTCTGCGCCTGAAGCGAGGATCCTGTCGATCTCTTCTTCCATCGCCTCGCGGATATGCGGGCTGTTCGATACGCAATAGAGCGTCCAGGCGAGCGCGCGGGCTGTGGTCTCGTGGCCCGCACCGATGAAGGTCAGGATATTATCCTCGATCTCCTCCTTTGTGAGACCATCAGGACCGGCCTGCTCCAGCAGCAGGGTCAGGAAATCGTTCGGCGCGGTGCTGCGATCTGCCTTCATCTTGGCAAGCCGCATATCCATGGTGTTGCGCACGATCGCCCGGAATTTCTCCAGCACCTTCTGGCCGCCGATACGTGTCACACGTGGAACCCAGGACGGCGCCCGCAGCAGATCCATCGGATCGACGCGGCCCATGCGATGCAGCAGCTCATTGACATCATCGGCGAAGTGGCCGCTCGATGTGACGATCTCACCGGAAAACAACGTGTCTGCGAGAATGGCGAAAGTCAGCTCCGTCATGTCGGTGCTGATATCGAAAATCGTGCCGGCTTCGTCGACACCGGCATATTTGTGGACGTATTCTTCCGACTGGCGCAGCATCTGGCTGGCAAAGCCCTTGGCATGGCGGGGCGTGAAAACGGGGGCGACGGCCTTGCGCGAGCGTTTCCAAACCGAACCTTCGGCGGTCAGAAGTCCGTCGCGCAGGATCGGGCGCAGCACAAGCTGGCGGACGTCGGACATGCGGTAATTATTGGCATTGTCGACCAGCACATGCTTGATCAGCCCGGGATCGTTGGCGATCAGCGTTCGCTGCCCAAAGAAATTGGTGTAGATCCAGGGTAGCGTATAGGAGGGCTCGCCCCAGAGTTCGAGCGGGTTGCGGAAGATCGTCCTGATGATTTCGAGCCGCGAAGGCGGCACGGTGCGCGGCAGCGGTGCCGACGGTACGAAGGGGTCCGGACGCATGTCCATCAGCATAGCCTTTCCCGGGAGATATCGTCTTCCCGGCAGGCCTGAAGTTAGAGCAGGCCCTTGAGCTGGTCCAGTTTGTCGTTGATCAGCCAGCCGTAATAATTCTCTTCCGGCCAGACCGTCGTGCCGGAGGAACGATTCTTGGCAGCAAGGGCTGCGGCGCGCTGGCGGGAATTGCCGACATTATAAAGTGTGGCTGTCACCCCCGGATTGCCGGAGATATCCATGCCGGCAATCTCCTTGTAGTCGTCGATCGACCGGCGGATCGAGGCCGCGACGAAGGCGAGCGAGATGTCTGGGTCCATGATCGCTTTGTAGACGGAGCCGGCATTCTTCTCGTTAAGCTTCGGATAGCCGGAAACACGGGATACGAGATCGGACAGCATCAGAGCGGTCAGCGGATTGACCTGGCCGAGACCGAAGGTCTGGCCGGCATAGAAGGGCTGGAAGAAGACGGCGCTGAACCGATTGTTGGGGAAGCTCTTGCCATCGACGGTCTTGCCGCGGAAATCACTTTCCCAGACATCCTCACGGCAGATCCAGAGCGTGTAGGAATCGCTCTTGCCGTTGCAGGCGGCAAATTGCGGCCGGTCGACGAAATCATCGACACTCTCGCCATCATAGGCAAAACGGAAGCTCTGACCGGCATAGGACGCGGCCTTCACATAGTAGGACTGCAAGCGGTCATAGGCATCGACATTATAAGTATGTTCGCCGACGATCGCGCCGATCACATGAATGGGGTTGATACCATAGGCATTCGAAACCTTCTTGATCTTACCCATGAGTTCATGGTCGGTCGACAGGAGGTCGTACACCTTCTCATATTTGATATCGAACGTCGTCTTGGTGCCCTTGGTGCGGCGGACCGAAGCGCCTGGAATATCCGGCTGCTCGGCATGACGGTTGCCTGGCGGGACAGCCTGCGCCGCAAGCGCAGGAACCGAGCCCGCAATGGTGATGGCAATCACAAGGCTTGTCAAAAGGCGTCGCACGATCTGCTTTCCCGTCTTTCCCTGTCGTCTTCGTGTCGCGGCTGACTGGACCAGAATCTTGTCCGAATAAAGCCGTACAAAAAACAAAGCGGGCCTTTCACTAAAAAGTAAAAGGCCCGCTGTCGAGAGTTCAGATCATCAAAGTTTCTGCGTTATCTGCGCAAAGACAGGAAACGATGTTTCCCGATCACAGGATGAAGCGCGACAGGTCTGTATTCTGCGCGAGATCGCCGACATGCTCGCGTACGTAGGCGGCATCGATCTTCACATCCGTGCCGGCGCGATCCGGCGCGTTATAGGAGATGTCGTCCAGCACCCGCTCCATGACCGTCTGCAAGCGGCGCGCGCCGATATTTTCGACTGAGGAGTTCAGATGGACGGCGACATCGGCGAGCGCATCGATCGCGTCATCGGTGAAATCGAGCGTCAGGCTTTCGGTTTCCATCAGCGCCTTATACTGGCGAATGAGACTGGCCTCGGTTTCCGTCAGGATGCGGCGGAAGTCTTCCTTGTTCAGCGGACGAAGCTCGACGCGGATCGGCAAGCGGCCCTGCAATTCGGGCAGCAGATCCGACGGCTTGGAAACATGGAAGGCGCCCGAGGCGATGAAGAGGATGTGATCCGTCTTTACCGGGCCGTATTTGGTCGAGACCGTCGTGCCTTCGACGAGCGGCAGCAGGTCGCGCTGCACGCCCTCGCGGGAAACGCCGGCGCCGGCGCCGCCATCGCGAGCCGCGATCTTGTCGATTTCGTCGAGGAAGACGATGCCGTCATTTTCAACCGAGCGCACGGCCTCGCGCTGAATGACCTCATTGTCGATCAGCTTGTCGGACTCGTCGCGGACCAGGTCGGTGTAGGAGGCCTTCACCGTGGTGCGCACCTTCTTGGTGCGGCCGCCCATGGCCTTGCCGAACATTTCCGACAGGTTCAGTACGCCGATATTGGCGCCCGGCATGCCGGGAATATCGAAGCCGCCCATTCCGGAGCCGGTATCGGCTACTTCGATATCGATTTCCTTGTCGTCGAGTTCGCCATTGCGCAGCTTCTTGCGGAAGCTTTCACGCGTCGCGGGCGAGGCCGTCGCACCGACCAGCGCATCGAGAACGCGCTCTTCGGCGCTCATATGGGCCTTTGCCTGAACCTCCGTACGCTTCTTTTCGCGGATCAGGCCGATGCCGACCTCGACGAGATCGCGGATGATCTGCTCGACGTCGCGGCCGACATAACCGACTTCGGTGAATTTCGTGGCTTCGACCTTGATGAAAGGTGCACCGGCGAGCTTGGCGAGGCGACGGGATATTTCCGTCTTGCCGACGCCGGTCGGACCGATCATCAGGATGTTCTTCGGCATGACTTCGTCACGCAAGCTCGGATCGAGCTGATGACGGCGCCAGCGGTTGCGGAGCGCAATCGCGACAGCGCGTTTGGCCTCATGCTGGCCGATGATGTAGCGGTCGAGCTCGGAAACGATCTCGCGGGGAGAAAAAGTGGTCATTGTCTATCATTCTCCTGGCGGTCCAGGGCCATCAGAAGCGCCCGGCCGTAATTCGTAGTAGTTTCGCCAAGTCTTTGAAAGCCTGCCTTGGTATAGGCTCTGATTGCGAAAGCGTTGTCCGGATGCGGATCAACCAGCACGCGGTTCTTGCCCCTATCGAAAAGCGACTGGCAAAACTGCGCCATGAAGGCCGGGCCGTGACCCTTTCCCAGAAGCGCTGCGACCCCGATAAACTGATCGATGCCGCAGGTACCATCGGGCTGACCGTCCAGTGCAGCATCGTCTTCACCATCGAGATCCGCCACCTGAATGAAGGCAAAATCACTGCCGTCGAGCGTCACAATATAGGGCTCGACCGCCAGATCACGCAGATGCTCCTCGATCGAGGCCAGTGCCTCTTCCGGCTCGCTCCACCAGCGGCGGACATGCGGCCTCCCCAGCCATTCGGCCAGAAGGGGCAGATCAGCCACCGTGACGGGACGGAAGACATATTCCGTCATTCCGCGTCCAGCGTTTCCACGATGACATTGTGGTTCGTGTACACGCAGATGTCGGCAGCGATATCGAGCGCACGACGGGCGATGTCTTCGGCGGAATTGTCTGTGTCGGTAAGTGCGAGAGCCGCGGCAAGCGCGAAATTGCCGCCCGAACCGATAGCGGCAACGCCATGTTCGGGCTCCAGCACATCGCCATTGCCGGTAATGGCGAGCGTCACCGATTTGTCGGCAACCAGCATCATGGCTTCGAGATTGCGGAGGTAGCGGTCGGTGCGCCAGTCCTTGGCGAGCTCAACGGCGGCGCGCATCAGCTGACCCGGATATTGTTCCAGCTTCTTTTCAAGCCTTTCCAGAAGGGTGAAGGCATCGGCGGTCGCACCAGCGAAGCCGGCGATCACTTCGCCCTTGCCGATACGGCGGACCTTGCGGGCATTGCCCTTCATGACGGTCTGGCCGAGGCTGACCTGACCGTCGCCGGCCACCACGACCTTGCCGCCTTTTCGAACTGTAATAATTGTCGTCATCTAACACCTGTTGCCCGGCACGCGGGCGGTTCCAGCGGGCCGAACGCCGGCCCTGTTGAACCCTATGTAAGAGGGCCCGCGACGATTGCAAATGGCCTTCCTTTTCTGCCCCCACGCTTCTGGATATTTCGCAATCTGCCTGATAAGAAACCACCTTGATTTCAAGGAGAAAGCCATATGGCCGAGACCGCAGCAAGCCGCACGGGTAGTGTTTCCCGTAAGACCAATGAGACGTCCATTTCCGTTTCCGTCAATCTCGACGGCACCGGCAAATCAACGATTTCGACGGGCGTCGGCTTCTTCGACCATATGCTGGATCAGCTTTCGCGACATTCGCTGATCGATATGGAAATCGAGTCCAAGGGCGATCTGCATATCGACGACCATCATACGGTCGAGGATACCGGCATCGCCATCGGCCAGGCGATCGCCAAGGCGCTCGGCGACCGCCGTGGCATCACCCGTTATGCCTCGATCGATCTCGCCATGGACGAGACGATGACGAAGGCTGCCGTCGATCTTTCCGGCCGCCCCTTCCTCGTCTGGAACGTTTCCTTCAGCGCGCCGAAGATCGGCACTTTCGATACCGAACTGGTGCGCGAATTCTTCCAGGCGCTTGCCCAGAATGCCGGGATCACGCTGCATATTCTCAATCACTATGGTGCCAACAACCACCATATTGCAGAGACATGCTTCAAGGCCGTCGCCCGCGTTCTGCGCACGGCGACAGAGATCGATCCACGGCAGGCAGGCCGCGTTCCCTCGACAAAGGGCACGCTCGCCTGAGCCCCATCAGGGAGCGTCAGATGGCATCCAGCTACGTTTTTCTTGTTCCGCCTGATGGTCAGCGCGAGGATACGCGCACGATCCGTGACGGTTTCTCGTGGCTTGCCTTCCTCTTTCCCTGGATCTGGCTGCTTGCGCATCGCCTCTGGCTTCACGCAATCATTGCGTTTGCACTGCAGGCTATCGGCGGCGTGCTGGCGGAAGAACCAGGCTTCGGGCCGGCGGGAATGGCTCTCGCCTTCGGCGTGAACCTGCTCGTCGGGTTCGAGGGACAGAATTTCCGTATCCGCGGCCTTGCCTCCCGCGGTTGGCGCGAGGAGGTCGCAATCAGCGCTTCCTCGATCGATCTTGCGGAAGAGATCTATTTTTCCAACATCGAGACCGGCGCCGATCTGAAGGTGCCCGAATGGAACCAGGCTTCCAGTCCGCAGATGCGGCCGGGTCATTCCACTTCGCTCGGTCTCTTCGGCTTTGACGGAGGGCGCAAATAATGCGCGTCGCGATTATCGACTACGGCTCTGGCAATCTGCGCTCGGCCACCAAGGCTTTCGAACGCGCCGCCCGCGAAGCCGGCATCGAGGCCGAGATCAACCTGACCGACAAGGCCGAGATCGTTGCCGCCGCCGATCGGATCGTGCTTCCCGGTGTCGGCGCCTATGCCGATTGCCGCCGCGGGCTCGATGCCGTGCCCGGCATGACGGAAGCTTTGCTTGAGGCTGTCGAGAAGAGGGCGCAGCCTTTCCTCGGGATTTGCGTCGGCATGCAGCTCATGTCTTCGCGCGGGCTCGAAAAGACGGTGACGCAGGGTTTCGGCTGGATTCCGGGTGACGTCGTCGAGATGACGCCTGCCGATCCCGAGCTGAAAATCCCGCAGATCGGCTGGAACACGCTCAATCTGAAATATGAGCATCCGCTTTTCGACGGCATTCCGACGGGGCCCGATGGCCTGCACGCCTATTTCGTGCACTCCTACCATCTGGCAGCCGAGAATGCCGGCGATGTGATTGCGATGACCGATTATGGTGGGCCGATGACGGCCTTCGTTGGTCGGGACAATATGGCGGGTTCGCAGTTCCATCCGGAAAAGAGCCAGAAGCTCGGACTGGCGCTGATCGCGAATTTCCTGCGCTGGGCGCCGTAAGGGCTGTCTTTTAATACGCGCGCCTTATTTCCCCTATAAGTGAAGGGGTGGATACAGGAGCGTGCTCAATGCCGGCTTCGCGGAAATCAGGCAAGATATTCTACAGGCTGCGGCCGGCCAGAGAGGGCCAGCCGCCGTTCGTCGATATCCGGCTGCCTGGCGGGGTGATCATCCGCCAAGTCGATGAGACCCTGCATCGCAAAGCACTCGTGAACGCATCAAAGGCGCTCAAAGAGAGGCTCGGCGGCTGATGCAGGAGACCTTTCCGGGAAAAGAGAACCCAAGACTGCGATCGGGCGAGGTAAGCGCCGGCGATCTCGCTGAAGCGGTGCTGGAATTCTACATCGAAGGTGAAGACGATCTGATCGGCCTGCTTGCTTATGCACTTTATGAGCGCCAGAAGCGGGACTTTATCGTCAGCCATCGCAAGCGCAATGCGGGCCGCTCACCAAACGACGCGGAAATCGCGGCGGTAACGAGCAACTACCTCTCCGCCGATCTGCGCAACACCTTGCGCGACCGCGCCTCGCAGATCCTGTCAAGCTATGCCGAAATCTATGTCGAAGCCATGGAGCCGCAAATCCAGCTCGTTGCCACCAATAGCGAGGCGTTGCGTCAGGTGCGCGATATCGAAAAGTCGGTGAAGAAACGCACCGGTTTCTGGCGCCAGGTGCGGGTCGGCTTCACTGTTACGTTGCTGCTGCTGGTGCTTTTTGCCGCTCTCACCATTGCCGCTGTCTTTTTTCGTTCGGATATCGTAGATGCGTGGAATGCACTGATAGTGCCCACGACGCTACGGACCTGAGACGAATGATCCTTTTTCCCGCGATCGACCTTAAGGGCGGACAATGCGTTCGCCTGAAGCTCGGCGACATGCAACAGGCAACGGTCTACAATACCGATCCGGCTGCCCAGGCGAAATCCTTCGAAGAGCAGGGTTTCGAATGGCTGCATGTGGTCGATCTCGACGGTGCCTTCGCGGGACATTCGGCCAATGGCGATGCGGTTGAGGCGATCCTGAAGGCCACGAAAAACCCTGTTCAGCTCGGCGGCGGCATCCGTACGCTCGATCATATCGAGAACTGGCTTTCGCGTGGGCTGCGCCGCGTCATCCTCGGCACCGTTGCCGTGCGTGATCCGGCACTTGTGATCGAAGCCTGCAAGAAATTTCCGGACCATGTTGCCGTCGGCATCGATGCCAAAGGCGGCAAGGTGGCCGTAGAAGGCTGGGCGGAGGCTTCCGAACTCGGCATCATCGAACTCGCAAAGAAATTCGAGGGTGCCGGCGTTGCGGCGATCATCTATACCGACATCGATCGTGACGGCATCCTGACAGGCATCAACTGGACATCGACGCTGGAGCTGGCGGACGCCGTTTCTATTCCGGTCATCGCATCAGGTGGCCTTGCGTCGATCGATGACATCAAGCGCATGCTGCAGCCGGATGCCGGCAAGCTCGAAGGCGCCATTTCCGGCCGCGCCCTCTACGACGGCCGGATAGATCCCAAGGAGGCGCTCGATCTCATCAAGGCCGCCCGGGCCAAGGAGAATGCATAATGAGCCTGAAAGCCCGCGTGATCCCCTGCCTCGACGTCAAGGACGGCCGTGTCGTCAAGGGCGTCAACTTCCTTAATCTGGTCGATGCCGGCGATCCGGTCGAAGCGGCCAAGGCCTATGATGCAGCCGGTGCCGACGAGCTGTGCTTCCTCGACATTACCGCCTCTTCGGACAATCGCGAGACGATTTTCGATGTCGTGGCGCGCACGGCGGAGCAATGCTTCATGCCGCTCACAGTCGGCGGCGGCGTTCGCACCATTGCCGATATCCGCAAGCTGCTGCTTTGCGGTGCCGACAAGGTCTCGATCAATTCGGCGGCGGTCAACAATCCGGATTTCGTGGCCGAGGCAGCCGACAAGTTTGGCGACCAGTGCATCGTCGTGTCGATCGATGCCAAACGGCGCCTGACGCAGCAGGTCGGCGGCGACAATCTCAGTGCCTGGGAGATCTATACGCATGGCGGCCGCAACGCGACCGGCATAGACGCCGTGGAATTCGCGCAGAAGATGGTTGCCCGCGGCGCCGGCGAGTTGCTCGTCACCTCGATGGACCGCGACGGCACGAAGATCGGCTACGATCTGGAGCTGACCCGGGCGATTGCCGATTCCGTCCGCGTGCCCGTCATCGCGTCTGGCGGTGTGGGTGATCTCGACGATCTCGTGGCCGGTGTGAAGGAAGGTCATGCCAATGCGGTGCTCGCCGCGTCAATCTTCCATTTCGGCACCTATTCCGTCGGCGAAGCAAAACACTATATGTCAGAGCGCGGCATCGCGATGCGTCTCGACTGAGTTTGAAAGCAGTATCATGAGCGGATTTTCCCTTTCCGACCTCGAGCGGATCGTCGAAGAGCGGGCGAAGGCCTCTCCGGACGAATCCTGGACCGCCAAGCTGGTAGCGGGCGGACAGCAGAAAGCAGCTAAGAAACTCGGCGAGGAAGCGATCGAAGCTGTGATGGCGGCAATCACCAACGATCGCGATAACCTCACCTATGAAGCAGCCGACGTTCTCTATCACCTAATGGTCGTATTGAAGATTGCTAAAATACCGTTAGAGAATGTCATGACCGAACTTGCGCGGCGGACCGCGCAATCCGGCCTCAAGGAAAAGGCCAGCCGGCAGAATTCATGAGTATCGCGACACAGATTATCGGAGTGGCGGAAAAGCTGGATCACTTCCAGACCGCCTCCTATTCCCCCTATCACTTCTTCACATCGGAACAGTGGGCGAAGTTTCGTGCCGATACGCCGATGACGCTGACGGCCGACGAGGTCAAACGGCTTCGCTCCATGGGCGACCCGATCGACCTCGACGAAGTCAGGCGCATCTACCTGTCGCTGTCGCGCCTGCTTTCCGCGCATGTGGAATCCTCGCAGCTGCTGTTCGAGCAGCGCAACCGGTTCCTCAGTCTCTCGAACGTGACGAAGACCCCGTTCGTGATCGGCATTGCCGGATCGGTGGCTGTCGGCAAATCCACGACGGCGCGTATTCTGAAAGAGCTGCTTGGCCGCTGGCCGTCCAGTCCCAAGGTCGATCTCGTTACCACGGACGGCTTCCTCCATCCGAACGCCGTGCTGAAGCGCGAGAACCTGATGCAGCGCAAGGGTTTTCCGGAGAGTTACGACACCGGCGCAATCCTGCGTTTCCTGTCGGCGATCAAGGCCGGCCTGCCGGATGTTAGGGCACCCTCCTATTCGCACCTCGTCTATGACGTGCTGCCGGACGAGTACAAGATCGTTGACCGGCCCGATATTCTGATCTTCGAGGGCATCAACGTCCTGCAATCGCGTGACCTGCCGGCGGACGGCAAGATCGTGCCGATGGTGTCCGACTTCTTCGACTTCTCGATCTATATCGACGCCGAGGAAACACAGATCCACAATTGGTACGTCACGCGTTTCATGCGCCTCAGGGAAACGGCCTTCCGGGATCCGAATTCCTACTTCCACCGTTATGCATCGATCAGCGAGGAAGAAGCCGTTGCGATCGCAGAAGACCTCTGGGCGAACATTAATCTCAAGAACCTGCGCCAGAACATCCTGCCGACGCGGCCACGCGCCGATCTTATTCTGCGCAAGGGCAAGGATCACCTGATCGAGCAGGTGGCACTGCGCAAACTCTAGGGGTCTTCACGGGTCAAGGATTGACACGACGGAGCGTCAGGTTGATGCGTCCGCCGTTCTTCAGAAGCGTGGATGTTGCCGGATAGATGCGGTCGACGCCGTGGAAGCAGAGCCGCCCCTCCCCACCGAGAATGACAAGATCGCCGCTCGACAGCTTGAAGGACATGGTCTTGTCGTTGCGGTTCATCCCACCGACACGGAAGAGGCAGGCGTTGCCGAGGGAAATCGACACGACCGGCGCCTTCAGATCGTTCTCATCCTTGTCCTGATGCAGACCCATGCGCGCCTCGTCGGAATAGAAATTGACGAGGCAAGCTTCGGGCGGTTTGTCGTAACCCGAAACGTCATGCCAGATATCAAGCAATTCAGAAGGTATGGCCGGCCATGGCCTACCGGTTGCCGGATGCATCGGTTGATAGCGATAGCCTCGCTCCTTATCCGTGACCCAGCCGAGCGAACCGCAATTGGTCATCCGCACCGACATCGGCTTGCCGGTACCGGGCATGACTGGCACGTAGAGCGGCGCTTCTGCGACGATGGTCCTGATGATGCCGACCAGTGCCTCCTGGCGGGCACGATCCAGATATTCCGGAAGATGGCGAATGCCGCTCAAAAGTTCCGGCATGTCACTCCCCGCCGCCCAGGCGGCCACGCATCTTCTTGACTTCAGACCGGCCGGATTTTTCCTTCAGCCGTCGTTCGATCGAGCCCTTGGTCGGTTTTGTCTTCTTGCGTGGCGGCGGTGGCGGCTTGGCGGCCTCCAGGACCAGCTCCTTCAGCCGCTCGCGCGCATCCTCGCGGTTGCGGTCCTGGCTGCGGAACCGACTTGCCTCGATCATCAATACGCCGTCCTTCGACATGCGCCTGCCGGCAAGCTTGATCGCATTAGCCTTCACTCGCTCGTTGAGTGAAGGCGAATTCGGGATATTGAAGAAAAGCTGGACGGCGGTCGACACCTTGTTGACGTTCTGCCCGCCAGGACCGCCCGCCAGAACGAACTGTTCCGTCAGCTCCCATCCGGCGATGGTGATCCTGTCGTTGATGTAGAGCGCGTCGCTGGCCATACCGCCTTCTAGCGCATAATCACTGCGAATTGAAAGCGGTGAAACCCGGCACAGGCGCGACCGGGTTTCACGTGAATCGACTGGTTCGGGTACCGAGTTACTCGGCTGCGACCTTGATGCCGGGCGCTGCATCGCGCACGCCGCCGTCGACATGGCTTTCGAACTTGGCGAAGTTGGCGATGAACATGGAGACCAGCTTTTCAGCCTGCGCGTCATAGGCCTGCTTATCGGCCCAGGTCGAGCGCGGATCGAGGATGCCCGTATCCACGCCTTCGACTGCGACCGGAACGGCAAAGCCGAAATTCGGATCGGCGCGAAGCTCGACCTTGGCAAGCTCGCCCGAAAGGGCGGCCGTCAGCAACGCACGGGTTGCCTTGATGGGCATGCGCTTGCCGATGCCATACGCGCCACCAGTCCAGCCGGTGTTGACCAGCCAGCATTCAACGCCGTGGCGGCCGATCAGCTCCTTCAGCAGATTGCCGTATTCAGCCGGATGACGCGGCATGAAGGGTGCGCCGAAGCAGGTCGAGAACGTTGCTTCCGGCTCGATTACACCCTTTTCGGTGCCTGCCACCTTGGCAGTGTAACCGGAGAGGAAGTGGTACATGGCCTGCTCTGGCGTCAGCTTGGCGATCGGCGGCATGACACCGAAGGCATCGGCCGTCAGCATGATGATCGTCTTCGGATGAGGCGCAAGGCCGGTTTCGGATGCGTTCGGAATGAAATCCATCGGGTAGGCGCAGCGCGTGTTTTCCGTCAGCGACGCATCGTCGAAATCCGGCTCGCGGTTTTCGTTGAGAACGACGTTTTCAAGGACAGTGCCAAAACGCTGTGTCGTGGCATAGATTTCCGGTTCGGCCTCTGCCGAGAGGCGAATGGTCTTGGCGTAGCAGCCGCCTTCGAAATTGAAGATGCCGTTTTCGCTCCAGCCGTGTTCGTCATCGCCGATCAGGGTGCGTGCCGGGTCAGCCGAAAGGGTCGTCTTGCCGGTGCCCGAGAGACCGAAGAAGACGGCAGCATCGCCTGCCGGGCCGACATTGGCCGAGCAGTGCATCGGCATGACGCCCTTTTCCGGCAGCAGGTAGTTCAGCACGGTGAAGACGGATTTCTTCATTTCGCCGGCATAGGAGGTACCGGCGATCAGCACGATGCCGTTGGTCAGATCACAGGCGATCACCGTTTCGGTGCGGCAACCGTAACGCTCCGGATCGGCCTTGAAGCGTGGCAGGTCGATGATCGTCAGCCTCGGCGCAAAGCCTGCGAGTGCATCAGCCTTCGGACGGATCAGCAGGTTGCGGATGAAAAGCGAGTGCCACGCGAATTCGGTCACAACGCGGGTCGGCAATGCGTGGCCCGCGTCGGCGCCGCCGACGAGATCCTGCACGAAGAGGTCCTTGCCGGCAGCATGGGCCAGCATATCCTTGTGCAGCAGCGCGAAATGCTCCGGCGACATCGGCTTGTTGTTATCCCACCAGATCAGTGCGTCGGTATTCCCATCGCGAACGACGAACTTGTCGCGCGGCGAGCGGCCCGTGTGTTGCCCAGTCGTGGCACGAAGGGCGCCTTGTGCTGTCAGTTCGGCTTCTCCCCGGCGAATCGCCTCCTCATAGAGAAGAGCTGCGGACAGGTTGTAACGTACGCTGCGTACGTTGCTGAAACCGATCGTCGCCAGCTCGATTGCCTGGTTATGAACTCCGAACGTCTCCATAGCTTTTTCCTTCGCTGAGGCGCCTTGGCCGTTAAATTATCGCGAAAGTAAAAGGAGAAATTTTAAATGGCAATAGGGATAATCGTAGAAAAGATAATAATATCAAATAATTAATCGATTTAAATTCCGATAATTCTTTTTAAATCGTTTGAAGACCTCCTGTTGAAACAACTTGTCGCACTACTGTCGATTGTGGCTTGCAGTGGCTGGCAATCTACCCCTTTATCTTTGCCACAATTTGTTCCACCTTTATCCTCCATAAGCGCACCCGGTCACGAAGACCGCCTGGGGACGACCAATCCGGGAGATTGCGCACTGATGACGGAGACCAACACCATGCCGACAATCGCGCTCGTTGACGACGACCGCAACATCCTCACTTCCGTGTCGATTGCACTGGAAGCTGAAGGATATAAGGTCGAGACCTATACGGATGGCGCTTCAGCGCTGGATGGTCTGCTCGCTCGCCCGCCGCAGCTAGCAATCTTCGATATCAAGATGCCACGAATGGACGGCATGGAGCTGCTGCGCCGCCTTCGCCAGAAATCGGACATGCCCGTCATCTTCCTCACTTCCAAGGATGAAGAGATCGATGAGCTCTTCGGCCTGAAGATGGGCGCCGACGATTTCATTACCAAGCCTTTTTCGCAGCGTCTGCTGGTCGAGCGTGTTCGCGCCGTTCTGCGCCGCGCGTCGAGCCGTGAGGCAGCCGCAGCTGGCGGCGTCGCTACCGTCGGCACGCCGAAGGCGGGCGCGGTTCAGCAGGCCCGTTCGCTCGAACGCGGCCAGCTTGTCATGGACCAGGAACGCCACACCTGCACCTGGAAGGGCGAGGCAGTCACCCTCACCGTCACCGAGTTCCTGATCCTGCATTCGCTGGCCCAGCGTCCGGGTGTGGTGAAAAGCCGCGACGCCCTGATGGATGCCGCCTATGACGAACAGGTGTATGTTGATGACCGCACCATCGACAGCCACATCAAGCGGCTGCGCAAGAAGTTCAAGATGGTCGACACTGACTTTGATATGATTGAAACGCTTTACGGTGTGGGTTACCGCTTCCGCGAAGCAGCCTGACGCTTTAAAGCGCGGGAAGAGATGAATGAGGGCGGCGGGCCGGTCAGACTGGCCCCGCCCTCCGAAAGGGCCGTGATTGGCACAGTTGGTGCAGGAAAGGGATCTGGATGATGCGGAGGGCGTAAGCACCCGACGCGTCAGGGGTCGGCGTTGGTCGCACCCCTTCACCCTGATCCGCCGTATCTTCGGCAATGCCGTCTTTTCCAGCCTGACGCGCCGCATCGTCTTCTTCAACCTCGCGGCCCTGCTCGTCCTTGTCGGCGGTATTCTCTATCTCAATCAGTTCCGCGAAGGCCTGATCGACGCGCGCGTCGAGAGCCTGCTGACACAGGGCGAAATCATCGCCGGTGCCGTGTCGGCATCGGCCTCGGTCGACACGAATTCGATCACCATCGATCCGCAAAAGTTGCTCGAACTGCAGGCCGGCCAGAGCATTACGCCGGTGCCAAACGACGAGGATCTCGAATTTCCGATCGACCCGGAAAAGGTGGCGCCCGTTCTGCGCCGGCTGATCTCGCCGACCCGCACCCGGGCCCGCATCTTCGATGCCGACGCCAATCTGCTGCTCGATTCCCGTCACCTCTATTCCCGTGGCCAGGTTCTGCGTTTCGACCTGCCGCCGGTGGAAGAGGAAAAACAGACCTGGGGCGAATGGTTCACGGCCCTCTTCAATAAGGCACTGCAACCGGGCAATCTTCCTGTTTACAAGGAAGCGCCAGGTGGTGACGGCTCCATCTATCCCGAAGTGATGAATGCGCTGACGGGTGTGCGCGGCGCAGTTGTCCGCACGACGGAAAAAGGCGAGCTCATCGTTTCGGTTGCGGTACCGATCCAGCGCTTCCGGGCCGTACTCGGCGTGCTGCTGCTGTCGACGCAGGCCGGCGATATCGACAATATCGTGCATGCGGAACGCCTTGCCATCATGCGCGTCTTCGGTGTCGCAACGCTCGTGAACGTCCTCTTGTCGCTGGTTCTCTCTTCGACCATCGCCAATCCGCTGCGCCGGCTTTCGGCGGCCGCGATCCGGGTGCGCCGCGGCGCCAAGGAACGCGAGGAGATCCCTGATTTTTCCGTACGTCAGGATGAAATCGGCAACCTTTCCATTGCTCTGCGCGAGATGACGACCGCCCTCTACGACCGCATCGATGCGATCGAGAGTTTTGCGGCCGATGTCAGCCATGAGCTCAAGAATCCGCTGACCTCGCTGCGCAGCGCCGTCGAGACGTTGCCGCTCGCCAAATCCGACGATTCCAAGAAGCGGCTGATGGATGTCATCCAGCACGACGTCCGCCGCCTCGATCGCCTGATCAGCGATATTTCCGACGCATCCCGTCTCGATGCCGAGCTTGCGCGCGTCGATGCCGGCTCGGTCGATCTCGAGGTATTTTTGCGCGATCTCATCGACGTGTCGCGCCAGATTCGCAGCACCAAGAAGAAGGTCGAGATCGAGTATGCCGTCGATCGCAAGCCGAACGTCAAGACTCGCTTTGTCGTTAAAGGGCATGACCTGCGCATCGGCCAGATCATCACCAACCTGATCGAAAATGCCCGCTCCTTCGTTCCGGAGCAGAACGGCAAAATCACGGTGCGCCTGGTCCGTACCCGCTCCCGTTGCGTCGTTTATATCGAAGACAATGGTCCCGGCATCCAGGCAGAGAATATCGACCGCATCTTCGAACGGTTTTATACAGACAGGCCTGAATCCGAAGGCTTCGGCCAGAATTCCGGCCTTGGGCTTTCCATCAGCCGGCAGATCGCCGAGGCGCATGGCGGTTCGCTACGAGCCGAAAACATCGTCGATGACGAGGACGGAAAATTGCTTGGCGCGCGCTTCATCCTTGCGCTTCCCGCCGATTCCGCGACATGATCAATATCCACGCCACAGCAATCGTCATCGGAAGGACCGGCCTTCTTTTCACCGGCCCCTCCGGCTGGGGCAAGTCGATGACGGCTTTTACCTGCATGGCGGAGGCGCGACGGCAGGGTGTTTCTTCTGTTCTCGTGGCCGATGATCAAGTATTTCTTTCGAAACAGGGCGGGGCAATCACTGCCGCCTGTCCGCCCGCTATTGCCGGCCTCATCGAGTTGCGCGGCACCGGGATCGTCAAGCACGACCATATCGACCGGGCAGAGATGCATTTTGCGATCCTGCCGGCCAGCGCAACAGGAGAAAACCGGCTGCCTGCGGACGGAGAAACCGTCCTTCTTGCCGAGGGTTTCGAGCTGCCCGTATTGCGATTGCTGCCCAATCTTCCCTTGCCTCTTGCCGTGTTGATGGCAAAAGCGCCGGAAATCGGAAGTTGAGGCCTTCCGGAGCGCCCGATACGACCTACATGTTTGTATTTTTATCTTGCACTTCGGCTTTTGATCGCCAAGATGTGCCCCCACCGGTGGACGTAATTGCTGCGTTGCGATATTGGGGCCACGGTTTGCGTATGCCATGGGAGCAGTAATATCATGATCGGACTTGTGCTTGTCACTCATGGCAAGCTGGCTGAAGAGTTTCGTCATGCTGTAGAGCACGTCGTCGGTCCTCAGAAATTCATCGAAACGGTCTGCATCGGACCGGAAGACGATATGGACCAAAGACGACAGGACATTCTCGAAGCTGTTTCCGGCGCAGACGACGGCCATGGCGTCGTCATTCTGACCGACATGTTCGGCGGCACCCCTTCCAATCTTGCAATCTCTGTCATGAGCAGCGGCCACACCGAAGTTATTGCCGGCGTCAACCTGCCGATGCTGATCAAGCTCGCCGGCGTGCGCGGCGAGAACAACATGGAAAAGGCGCTTGCGGAGGCTTCCGAGGCAGGCCGCAAATATATCAACGTTGCAAGCCGGGTCCTGAGCGGAAAGTAAAAAGCCCCCATGACACCGCTCTCCCGGGAACTCCTCATCATCAACAAACGCGGTTTGCATGCGCGTGCTTCGGCAAAATTCGTCCAGACGGTCGATGCCTTCGATGCAACGATCACCGTTTCGAAAGACGGCATGACGGTTGGCGGCACCTCCATCATGGGCCTCATGATGCTCGCGGCAAGTCCCGGCTCAAGCGTCCTCGTCTCGGCGACGGGCAATCAGGCTGTCGAAGCGCTTGAGGCCCTCGATCAGCTTATCCAAAACAAGTTCGGCGAAGAGATCTGATCTTCAGCGCCATATAAAGATATAAAGACTTCTTTATATCCCCGTTGCCTTCCCGGCTGAAGCCTGATAAACGGCGGGCATGACGTGCATTTCGCACGCGTTCGATCCGTTGCGGTCATCGTCGCGTCCTTGCGATGTTTTTGAGACGTTTCAGCCTGGAGAGCCCAATGAGCACTGAGAAAGATTACGTTGTCGCCGATATCGGCCTTGCAGATTTCGGCCGCAAGGAAATCACCATCGCCGAAACCGAAATGCCCGGCCTCATGTCCTGCCGCGCCGAATTCGGTGAATCCAAGCCGCTGAAGGGCGCGCGTATCACCGGCTCGCTGCACATGACGATCCAGACCGCCGTTCTCATCGAGACGCTGGTCGCGCTCGGCGCCGAAGTTCGCTGGGCTTCGTGCAACATCTTCTCGACGCAGGACCATGCCGCTGCAGCGATCGCCGCTTCCGGCGTTCCGGTTTTTGCCATCAAGGGCGAGTCTCTTGAGGATTATTGGGTTTACACCGACAAGATCTTCCAGTGGGCCGATGGCGGCTTCTCCAACATGATCCTCGATGATGGTGGCGATGCCACCATGTACATCCTGCTCGGCGCTCGTGCCGAAGCCGGTGAGGACGTTCTTTCCAACCCGCATTCCGAAGAAGAGGAAATCCTCTTCGCCCAGATCAAGAAGCGCCTTGCCGCTTCGCCCGGTTGGTTCACCAAGCAGCGCGACGCCATCAAGGGCGTGACCGAAGAGACCACGACGGGCGTCAACCGCCTCTACCAGCTCAGCCAGAAGGGCCTGCTGCCCTTCCCGGCGATCAACGTCAACGACTCCGTCACCAAGTCGAAGTTCGACAACAAGTATGGCTGCAAGGAATCGCTGGTCGACGGCATTCGTCGCGGCACCGACGTCATGATGGCCGGCAAGGTTGCCGTCGTCTGCGGTTACGGCGACGTGGGCAAGGGTTCTGCCGCTTCGCTTTCCGGCGCCGGCGCCCGCGTCAAGGTCACCGAAGCCGATCCGATCTGCGCCCTGCAGGCTGCCATGGACGGCTATGAAGTCGTTCTGCTCGAGGACGTCGTTTCCTCGGCCGACATCTTCATCACCACGACAGGCAACAAGGACGTTATCCGCATCGACCACATGCGTCAGATGAAGGATATGGCGATCGTCGGCAACATCGGCCACTTCGACAACGAGATCGAAGTTGCAGCACTGCGTAACCTGAAGTGGACTAACGTCAAGCCGCAGGTCGACCTGATCGAGTTCCCGAAGGGCAACCGCATCATCCTTCTCTCCGAAGGCCGCCTCTTGAACCTCGGCAACGCAACGGGTCATCCGTCCTTCGTCATGTCGGCCTCGTTCACCAACCAGACACTGGCGCAGATCGAGCTCTTCACCAAGCCCGGCCAGTACGAAAGCAAGGTCTACATCCTGCCGAAGCACCTCGACGAAAAGGTTGCCCGTCTTCATCTCGACAAGCTCGGCGTGAAGCTTACCCAGCTCAGCGAAGAGCAGGCTGCCTATATCGGCGTGAAGCCACAGGGCCCGTTCAAGGCTGACCACTACAGATACTGATTTCATCTTCGATATCCACAAGATGTGGTGGCCTCGGCATTGACAAATGCCGGGGCTTATTTTTTGGGCGCGCTCTTTCCGACGATTCCCTAACGAAGTATTGTTTTAAGACTTGATTCGTGGCTTCGGAGCTCTCCGTTTTCCGCGAAAATGGGATGTCTTGTCGTGATGCGGCACATTAAAGGACGGAGACATACCGCCGATGTCGGAAATGAAACACAGCCTGCACAGCCAGGCGGAAGGTCGCGCATATGCTGCTGACCGTCCGCTTCAGGCAGGCCAAAAATATGGGTTTGCCACGGTCACTGTGACCGCAAGGCAAAAGTATTGGTCCTTGGCACGTATTGCAAAGCTGTGCGCTGCAAGCACTGCAGTCATCATACCGGCTTGGCCGGCTCTGGCGCAGGCGCAGCCGGGTATCGGCGCCTCTGCACATCTTTTCACGTCTTCGCAGGTTGTCGGACTTTCTGTCGTCATTGGTGTCATTTCGGCTGCATTGCTTTCCACGCTGTGGCTGGTGCGACAACGCGGCAATCTCGAAAATGAAAGCCGGGAGATTCGCTCGGCGCTTTCGGATGCACAGCAGCGTATCTCCCAATATCAGGCACTGATTGCCGACAAGAACCGGCGCATCGTGATCTGGGACGGTGTCGCGCGGCCGGAGCTCCTCGGTCAGCTTCCACCGGAGACCGGCGCCCCACAGGATAATGAATTCCTTGCCTTCGGCCTCTGGCTGAAGGCGCGATCGGCTGCTGAGCTGGAGCGGGCTGTCGGCCGTCTTCGTGAACAGGCCGAGAGTTTCGACATTGTGATCGAGACCATCAGGGACGAGGTAATCGAAGCTCAAGGCCGGGTTTCCGGCGGCCGCGCCTTCGTGCGCTTCGTGGCGCTCAACAATCTGCGCGCCGAATTGGCAGAGCTGAAGATCGAGCGCGATCGGCTGATGACGTCGATCTCCGCCTTCCAGACCATGCTCGATGCAATCGATATGCCGGCCTGGCAGCGTGATACCGGTGGCCGCCTGACCTGGGTGAACCATGCCTATGGCGATGCCGTCGAGGCACAATCGCCCCAGCAGGCTGTCAATGAAGGCCGCGAAATCCTGACGACTGTCGCCCGTGAGCGTATCCGCGCCACGGCAACGCCGGAATCGCCTTTCCACGATACGATTTCGACAGTCGTTCGCGGCAATCGCACGTTCTTCGACGTAGTCGACGTAAAGGTCCCCAGCGGCTCCGCCGGCATTGCCGTCGATGTCTCCGATGTCGAAGCGGTTCGCGCCGAACTGGAACGGACGCTCAAAAGCCATGCGGAAACGCTCGATCATCTGGCGACACCGGTCGCCATTTTCGACGGTGACCGCCGGCTGCAATTCTACAACCAGGCCTTCGTCGCGCTCTGGGAGCTCGACATCGCGTTCCTCGAGAGCAAGCCTGACAATAGCGAGCTTCTAGAACGCCTTCGCGCAGCCAAGAAACTGCCGGACCAACTGAACTGGAAATTGTGGAAGGAAACGGCGCTTTCCGTTTATCGTTCGCTCGATACGCAATCCGACCTCTGGCACCTGCCGAACGGGCAGACGCTGCGCGTCTTTGCGACCGCACATCCGCAAGGCGGTGCGACATGGGTCTTCGAGAACCTGACCGAGCAGGTCGATCTCGAAACGCGCTACAATACGCTGGTGAAGGTACAGGGCGAGACGATCGACCACCTTTCGGAAGGCGTTGCGGTCTTCGGGCCAGACGGCCGTATCCGCCTCTCCAACCCAGCCTTCCGGGCGCTCTGGGGCATTACCGAGACGCAAGCCAAGCCCGGCACCCATATCCGCGGCATCGGCGAGGCTTGTGCCCCGTCCTATGACCAGCCCGATGGCTGGAAGACCTTTGCAGAGCTGATCACCAGCTTCGACGACGAGCGCCGCTCCAGCCAGGGAACGCTCGAACTTCTGTCCGGTCTCGTTCTCGACTTCGCAGTGATCCCGCTGCCGAACGCACAGACCATGCTGACCTTCGTCAACATGACGGACAGCGTTCGCGCCGAGCGCGCGTTGACGGAAAAGAACGAGGCGCTGCGTAAGGCGGACGAGCTGAAGAACGACTTCGTGCAGCACGTCTCCTATGAGCTGCGCTCGCCGCTGACGAACATCATCGGCTTCACTGATCTGCTCCGCACGCCGGGCGTCGGCCCGCTGAACGAGCGGCAGGCCGAATATATCGACCATATCGCCACCTCATCCTCGGTGCTGCTGACGCTCGTCAACGACATCCTCGATCTTGCGACCGTCGATGCCGGAATCATGCGGCTGAACTATGCGGAAATCGATCTCGCCGATCTTCTCGACGATGTCTCCATGCAGATCGCCGACCGGCTGCAGGAAAGCGGCGTCTCGCTGGAGATCACCGCTCCGGCCTATCTGGGCTCTATCGTTGCCGATCCGCAGCGGCTGAAGCAGATCCTGCTGAAACTTCTGGCCAATGCCGCCAATTTCTCGCCGGAGGGCGCATCGATCGCACTCGAATGCCGTCGCGAGGGTACTGATTTCGTCTTCTCCGTCCGGGATCGTGGCCCCGGCATTTCGCCTGATATGATCGCGACTGTCTTCGACCGCTTCGCAACCGGCGCGAAGAGCGGGAAGCGCGGTGGTGCCGGACTGGGTCTTTCCATCGTCGACAGCTTTGTCAGCCTCCACAATGGCGAAGTCAGCATCGACAGCGAACCCGGCAAGGGAACGACGGTGACCTGCCGCATCCCTTCCATCAACCTGCCCCATTCCGTCGCCGCCGAATGACGCAAGGCGACATCATCTCGCTTTTTCTGGAAGACGATGCGGCAACCCTTCGCCTTGGCAATGATCTGGCGCTGGCGCTGAAAGCCGGCGATTGCCTGGCACTATCTGGCGATCTCGGCGCCGGAAAATCCTCTCTGGCGCGCGCGTTCTTGCGAAGCATTGCCGATGATGACGGGCTGGAAGTACCGAGCCCGACTTTCACGCTGGTGCAATCTTACGATCTGCGCATTCCCGTTTCGCATTTCGATCTCTATCGGCTTGGCGATGCCTCGGAACTGACAGAGCTCGGCTTCGACGAGGCGCTTGAGAGCGGCATCTGCATCGTCGAATGGCCCGAAATGGCAGAAGGCGAGCTGCCGGCATCGCGCATCTCGTTGCGGCTGGAGCATGAAGGTGCCGGCCGTCGTGCGACAATCACGGCACCGGAGAAGGCTCTGGCCCGAATCCATCGGATGCTGGCGATCCGCCGCTTCCTCATTGACGCCGGCTACGGCGATGCGGAACGGCGGTTCCTGACCGGCGATGCTTCACTTCGCGCCTATGAATATTTCCGCCTCAGCGACGGCTCACGGAAAATCCTCATGGATTGGCGGCCCCCTCCGGAAGGCCCCCCGATCTATGAGGGCAAGCCCTATCCCAAGGTCGCGCATCTTGCGCAGGACGCCTATCCCTTCGTGGCGATTGCCGAGGCGTTGCGCGAGCGCGGTTTCGCGACGCCGGCAATCGAAAAGGTCGACTATGAGCAGGGCATCCTGCTGATCGAGGATTTGGGCACGGACGGTGTCCTAGATAACGAAGGCCGGCCGATCGTCGAGCGCTACCGCGAAAGCGTCGCCTGTCTAGCCCATCTCCACTCGATGAAAATCCCGCAGGATATCCCGGTTTCGGCTACGCACACGCATCACATTCCTGATTTCGACCGCGTCGCCATGAAGATGGAGGTGCGGCTTGTGCTCGACTGGCATATGGCCTGGAGGCGCGGCACGGGACCGACGGATACCGAGCGGGACGAGTATCTGGCAATCTGGGACAATCTGATCGACGAGCTGAAATCGGCCGAAAAAAACCTGCTGTTGCGCGACTTCCATTCGCCCAATATCATCTGGCGCGAGCATGAGAGCGGTATCCGCAAGATCGGCATCATCGACTTCCAGGATGCGATGATCGGGCCGACGGCCTACGACCTCGCCTCCATCGTTCAAGATGCCCGCGTCACGATCGAACCGGATCTCTGCCGACAGATGATGGACGACTATCTTTCCTTGCGGCGCGTACAGGGCGGTTTCGACGAAACCGGCTTCATTAAGGCATGGGCCATCATGTCAGCGCAGCGCAACTGCAAGCTCGCCGGTCTCTGGGTGCGGCTATTGCAGCGCGATGGTAAACCCGGCTATCTGCAGCATATGCCGCGCACGCTTTCCTATCTCAAGGCGGCGCTGGAACACGAGGCACTTGCCCCCTTGCGCGAATGGTGCACAAGGGCTGGAATACTGCCAGTCGAATCATAAATCCGGACAAGCATGACCGTCAGACAAGCCATGGTACTGGCCGCGGGCCTCGGAACCCGGATGCGCCCGATTACCGATACGATTCCGAAGCCTCTGGTGAAGATCGGCGGAAAGCCGATGATCGACTATACGCTGGATTCGCTTGTCGAGGCCGGGGTCGAACAGGCTGCGATCAATGTCCATCATTTTGCCGATCAGATGGAAGCGCACCTCCAAAACTATCGCGGGCTGGATATTCTCGTTTCCGATGAGCGCGATGCGCTGATGAATTCCGGTGGGGGCTTGGCAAAGGGCCTGAAACTGCTGGATCGAGAGCCGGTATTCGTCATGAACGCCGACCTTTTCTGGATCGGCGAGCCTGCAGACCGGCCGAGCAATCTGCGGCGTTTAGCCGGATTCTTCGATGCCGAACATATGGACATGGCGCTGCTCTGCGTACGCATTGAAGACACGACCGGCCATAACGGCAAGAACGATTTCAGCCTGGCTTCTGACGGCAGACTGACACGATATCGCGACGATCCCTCAAATCCGGTCGTCTATGCCGGCGCTATCGTCATGAGCCCCACGCTGCTTGACGATGCGCCCCAAGATGCTTTCAACCTGAATATCTATTTCGACAAGGCGATCGCTCGCGGCCGGCTTTTCGGCATGATGATGGAAGGCCATTGGCTGACGGTCGGCACGCCTGATGCAATTGACGATGCGGAGGAGACGATCCGGCGGTTCCGGACGTTTGCGTGAGGCATGACGGAACGGCACAGGCCACGCATTCTGACAATTCCTTCTGGTCTTCCCTTTCTGAAGACGCTGGCAAGTTCGCTCTGTGATGGACGCCTGACACCGCACTTCCGGCATGATCCATCCGATCCGTTGTCGCTTGCCAAGGTGACGATCTACCTGCCGACCCGGCGCGCCGTGCGCGTGCTGCGCTCGGAATTCGTCGATCTGCTTGGCGGCCGTTCGGCGATCCTGCCGGTCATCCGGCCGCTCGGCGAAACGGACGACGACAGCGGTTACTTCGACGAGGCGCTGCCGGCGACGATCGATCTTGCGCAGCCGCTCTCCAATACCGCGCGCTTGCTGGAACTGGCGCGGCTGATCCTTGCCTGGCGCAACAAGCTGCCGGAAATCGTGCGGCATATCCATTCGGAATCGCCTCTTGTCGCGCCGGCAAGCCCGGCAGACGCCATCTGGCTTGCCCGCAATCTGGCAGAGCTGATCGATTCGATCGAGACCGAGGATCTGGCATGGTCGGAGCTCGGCAGGCTCGATACAGGCGAATATGCGGCCTGGTGGCAATTGACGGCGGAATTTCTGCAGATTGCCAGCGCCTTCTGGCCCGAACGCCTGATCGAGCTCGGCCGCTCTTCGCCGGCCCGTCACCGCAACGCTATCCTGCGCGCCGAGGCCGGCCGTCTCTCGACGATGAAGCCCGCCGGTCCGATCATCATTGCCGGTTCGACGGGTTCGCTTCCCGCCACGGCCGATCTCATCGGCGCCGTAGCACACCTTCCGGAAGGGGTGATCGTATTGCCCGGCCTCGACCTTTCCATGCCGGAGGAACACTGGCGTCTGGTCGCCCCTGATCTCCTGCCGGGTCAACGCGCCAATCCGGCAAGCCGCACACATCCGCAATATGGTCTTTCGGTTCTCTTGAAGCGGCTGAAGCTTACCCGCGAGGATGTCCAACCGATCGAGGAGGCGGAAGCCGATCTGCGCTCTCGTGCGGAAGTACTCTCGCGCGCATTGACGCCATCGGACGCGACGAGCGGCTGGGGTGATTGGAAGAAGAACCTGCCGGAAGGAACCGTTGCGGCGGCATTCGCGGACGTATCGATGATCGAAGCCGCCAACGAACGCGAGGAGGCGACGGCCATTGCTGTCGCTCTGCGGCTTGCGCTGGAACGACCGGGCAGAGACGGCGAAAGTCGGGCTGCGCTTATTACGCCTGATCGCAATCTCGCGCGTCGGGTCATGGCGGATCTTTCCCGCTTCGGCATTCTCGCAGACGATTCAGCCGGCACGCCGCTGTCGGCGACACCGCAGGGCACATTGCTGCAGCTGCTCCTGGAAGCGACACTGCGACCAGGCGATCCGGTCGCCATCGTTTCGTTGCTCAAACATCCACTTGCCCATTTCGGGCTGGAGCGCGGCGTTCTGGTTGCGGCCGCGGAAGCGCTGGAATTGCTGGCGCTGCGCGGCGGCGTGGCTGAAGTGGGTATCGGATCGCTCGAAGCACTGCTTGACCACCAGCTTTCCGAACAGGCGCTCGACAGGCACGCGCCTATCTGGCGCAAATCGCTCCCATCCGGGGCGGCAGACATGGCCCGCACACTGGCACGGCAAGTGGAACGTGCCGTGGAGACGCTGGCGTCGGCACCTGGGCGGGACGGCGGCGGCCTGATGGCGGGCCTTACGCTATCGCAATGGGCGGAACGGACCGGTCGCGCGTTGGAGCGTGTCGCAGCCGATGAGCGCGGCAACCTGGCAAACCTCTGGTCGGGCGAGGCAGGCGATGCCCTGGCAAGCCTGCTTGGCGAAGTCATCGATACCGACGGCCAGATGGAAGCGGATGGGCCGCAATGGATCGATATCATGCAGGCACTTTCCGCCGGCCATGCCGTCAAGCCCGGCGCCCTCAGCCACCCTCGCCTCTTTATCTTCGGTACGCTGGAAGCGCGCCTGCAGAATGTCGATACGCTGATCCTCGGCAGCCTCAATGAAGGATCATGGCCGGGGCAGACCGCCAACAATCCCTTCGTCTCCCGCATGATGAAGACGGAGATCGGACTGGAGCCGCCGGAACGGCGGATCGGCCAACTGGCGCATGACTTCGAGATGGCGAACGGCACCCGCCACCTCATCTATTCGCGCGCCCTGCGTCAGGGTTCGACGCCGACGGTCGCCTCCCGCTGGCTGCAGCGGCTTCTGGCGCTCGGCGGAGAGGATTTCGAAGAGAAATTGCGCGAACGCGGAGCGCGCTTCGTTCATTGGGCGAACCAGATCGACCTCGGCGACAATCAGGCGCCGGCGCAGCGGCCTTCTCCGAAGCCGCCGCGGGACCTGCAGCCCAAATCCTACTCCTTCAGCGAGGTTGGTCGGCTGCGCCGCGACCCCTATGCGATCTATGCACGGCGCGTCCTGCGGCTTGATCCTGTCGACCCTTTCAATCGCGATCCGGGCGCGGCGGAGCGTGGCACGCTCTATCACAAGATCATCGATCGCTTCGTTCGCGAAGGCCACATTGCAGGAACACCGAATGCGGCAGCTGCGATGGAGATCATCCTGACCGAGCTCTTCGACATGGAGAGCCTGCCGCCGCACATCGATGCCGTCTGGCGGCCGCGCTTCCGGGAAGTGGCACGGGCCTTCCTCAGCTGGGAAGCCGGACGGCAACCCGACGTGCAGAAGAGGCTGACGGAAGTGAGGGGTGGGGTCGAACTCGAGGGTATCGACATCCGGCTTACCGGTGTTGCCGACCGTATCGATATCAAGGGGCCCAATAGCGCCGATATCATCGACTACAAGACCGGCTACAACCCCTCTCCGACACAGGCCCGGGCCCTGCTGGATCCGCAGCTTGCGCTTGAGGCGGCCGCACTGCAGGCCGGCGCCTTTCGCGATGCCGGAAGCCTTGTCCCGAATGACCTTCTCTATGTCCGCCTCCGGCCGGGCACGCGCTTTCTGGTCGACAAGGTCAATAATGAGGAAGCCAACAGCGACAAGGCAAAATCTGCGATGCAGCTCGCCGAAGAATCGATCGACCAGCTGGTGAAATTCGTGGGCCTGCTGCAGTCGGGTGAAAAAGGCTTCACGTCGCGGCTGATCCCTGCCCAGCAATTCGATTTTGGCGGCGACTACGACCATCTCGCCCGCGTTGCGGAATGGGCAACCGCCGATCCTGAAGGTGGCGGCGATGATTGATCCGACCGCGCTTCCCGAGGGTGATGATCCCGGCACATGGATCAGCTGGACGACGATCCAGCAGGCGATTGCCTCCGATCCCGCCCGTTCGGCATGGGTGTCGGCGAATGCCGGATCCGGCAAGACCCATGTTCTGACGCAGCGGGTTATCCGGCTACTGCTGGCGGGTGCGCGGCCTTCCGCGATTCTCTGCCTTACCTATACCAAGGCCGCCGCCTCCGAAATGTCGAACCGCGTTTTCGAGCGTCTGGCGGAATGGGCGATTTTTCCGGATGAAGAGCTGGCCAGACGCATCGCGCAGATTGAAGGTCGTGAGCCGGATTCCCTGAAGCTTGCGGAAGCGAGACGGCTGTTTGCCAAGGCACTCGAAACACCGGGCGGGCTCAAGATCCAGACGATCCACGCTTTCTGCGAGGCGCTGCTGCACCAGTTCCCGCTGGAAGCAAACGTCGCAGGGCATTTCTCCGTTCTCGATGACCGGGCGGCTGCGACGCTGCTTGCCGATGCACGACGCTCGCTTCTGACGGCAACGGCCCCAGAGAAAGATCGAGAGCTCGCCGATGCCTTCGCCTACGTGCTCAGTCTCGGCGATGAATCCGGACTTGAAAATCTGCTCGGCGAGATCGTTGCCAACCGAAATGCCATCCGCCGCTTCATGCTCGCGGCCGAGTCGCATGGCAGCGTTGATCGCTTGCTTCGCAAGAAGCTCGGCCTCTCGCCTGACGATACGGAAGAAGGGCTGGCCGGCCGATATTGGCCGCTGCCGGGGCTCTCGGGTGCGACGCTGGAACTTTACCTGTCGCTTGCCGCGACAAAGGGGGGAGCGAAAGCGCAGGATGTTGCCGAAAGCCTCCGTCGCGCCGACCGCGAACAGGATGTGGCGGCGCGTTCGCAGATCCTGGAGAAGGTTTTCCTGACGTCAAAGGGCGAACCAAAAACGGACGGGCAATTCTTCGTCAAGGCAATGCTTGCCGAAGCGCCGCAACTTGCCGATGCCATTGCGTCGGCTCGCGCCCATGTCGTCAGTTGCCGCGATCGGCTGAAAATGATGCGGATGTATGCCGCCACCCATGCTGCTCTCGTGCTTGCCGATCGCCTGAACCGGGACTACGAGGAACTGAAGAGGCAGCGTAGCCATCTCGACTTCGAAGACCTGATCACTCGCACCGCTGACCTGCTTACGAAGAGCGGCGTCGGCCCGTGGATCCATTACAAGCTCGATCAGGGTATCGATCACATCCTCGTCGACGAGGCGCAGGATACGAGCCCCATTCAATGGAGCGTCATCCAGTCGCTGGCAGAAGATTTCTTCTCCGGCGAAAGTTCACGACCCGTCGTCCGCACGCTCTTTGCGGTCGGCGACGAGAAGCAGTCGATCTATTCGTTCCAGGGTGCCCGACCCGAACGGTTTGCCGAGGAGAAGGAGCGGACTCAGCGGCGGGTACAGAACAGCGGTCTTGATTTTTCGACCGTTCGCCTGCCGCTTTCCTTCCGCTCCACCTCCGACGTGCTGCTTGCCGTCGACCATATTTTCACACCGCCCGAAAATGCGCGCGGTTTGGGCCTCGAGCCCGTCGTACATCGCTCCAGCCGAATAGGTCATCCCGGCTCCGTCGACCTCTGGGACATGGTCGTGCCCGATGTCGTCGTGAAGGACGAGGATTGGACCGCTCCCTTCGACGCCACCCCCGAAAGCGCGCCGGCAGCGATCCTGGCGCGGCGCATCGCCCATACGATCGGCACGCTCGTCGGCCGCGAAACCATCGTCGAGAAGGGCAAGGAACGCTTCATAGAAGCCGGCGATATCCTCGTTCTCGTTCGCAAGCGTGATGCTTTCGTCAATGCGCTGACGCGCGAACTCAAACGACGCGGCGATATACCGGTCGCCGGCGCGGATCGACTGGTACTGACCAGCCATATCGCCATACAGGATCTGATGGCGCTCGGCCGTTTTCTGCTTTTGCCGGAAGATGATCTCTCGCTCGCTGCAGTCCTGAAAAGTCCGCTTTTCAATCTCTCGGAAGAGGATATTTTCGCCGTCGCGGCACTGCGCGGCGATAATGAAAGCGTGTGGCATCATCTTCGCAAATATGCCGCCGACGGCCATGAGCGGCTTGGCGCCGCGGCTGCGAGGCTGGAGCTCTTTCTTGCTCAATCCCGAAGCCTTTCAGTCCATGACTTCTATGCGCGCGTTCTCGGCAGTCACGGCGGCCGGCGGCAGTTCCTGGCGCGCCTCGGCACTGAAGTCAGCGATATCATCGACGAATTCCTGACCTTTGCGCTCGACCACGAAACATCCGGTCTCCCGGGCCTGCAATCCTTTATCTCGACGCTGGAGCTAGAAGCGCCGGAAGTGAAGCGCGAGCAGGACAAGGGCCGCAACGAGGTGCGCATCATGACGGTGCATGCCTCCAAGGGCCTTGAAGCACCGATTGTTTTCCTGGTGGATGGCGGCTCCAAGGCATTTACGCACACGCATCTGCCGAAGCTTCGGCTGATCGATGCCGGGCCGGATGAGCCGCCAATACCGGTCTGGATTCCGGTCAGCGATCTCGGCAATTCGGTGACCTCAAACGATGCGGCGCGTATTCAGCTTCTCGCCGAAGAGGAATACCGGCGCCTGCTCTATGTGGCGATGACGCGTGCCGCGGATCGGTTGATCGTCTGCGGTTATCGCGGTGTCCGACTGAACAACGACACATGGCATATGATGATTTCCAGTGCGCTCAGCGAGGAACATCCGCATGTCCAGAAGACAACCTTCTCAGCCCCGGATGGAGAGTGGGATGGCATGCGCTGGCGTGTGCCGCAGGTCGAGCGCAGCTTTGAGCGGATGGATCAAGCTCCCAAGCAGGTGACCATTGAAACGGTCCCACCGAACCTTTTCCACCCTCTGCCCCCACAGAAGCAATTGCCACGGCCGCTCAGCCCTTCCGGTGCCGGAACCATTATCGACGAGGAGGCGGATGACCTGCTGGTGACCTCGCCACTCTTCAGTGATCCTGAAAGCAATGATCGTTCCCTTGAAAAAGGCCGCCTCATTCACCGGATGCTGCAGGCCCTACCCGATATTCCAGCGGAGGAGCGGGCTGAGGCGGCAAAACGTTATGCAGAGCGCGCAGCGCGATTCTGGCCGGCGGCCGAACGGCAAGTCCTGATCGATTCGGTTCTGAAACTTTTACAAGATCAACGGCTTCATGCCGTTTTCGCCGTTCATGCGCAGGCGGAAATCTCGATCATGGGAACGCTGACGCTAGAGGGCCGGGAGTATGCGGTGTCCGGCCGTATCGACCGGCTTGCCGTCCTGTCCGACAGCGTCGTCATTCTGGATTACAAGACAAACCGCGTGCCGCCAGCGAGCGAAGAGACGATTCCGTTCTCCCACAAGGCCCAGCTTGCCATCTACCGTGAAATTCTGAAACCGCTCTACCCGGCCATGCGGATCGATTGCATGCTGATCTACACCGAAAATGCGACCATCCATACGCTGAGTGAACAGGCTTTGGCTTCTGCACTTGCGGGACTCAACACAAAGTGAAATATCGGACATTGAAATTCCGGCACCGCACCCTCACATCTTGTTCAACACCAAATTCCGGTAAAGGAGCAGCCTATGGCTACCGTTAAGGTCGATATCAACAATTTCCAGTCGGAAGTTCTGGAATCCGCAGAACCCGTCGTCGTCGATTTCTGGGCTGAATGGTGCGGTCCGTGCAAAATGATTGCTCCGAGCCTCGAGGAAATCGCCACGGAACTCGCTGGCAAGGTCAAGGTTGCCAAGCTCAACATCGATGAAAACCCGGAACTGGCCGCTCAGTTCGGTGTTCGCTCGATCCCGACGCTTGCAATCTTCAAGGGCGGCGAAGTTGCCGACATCTCCATCGGCGCAAAGCCGAAGACGGCGCTTTCCAACTGGATTTCCAGCGCAGCCTGACGATATCGACAGTTCGACACGAAAAGCCCGGCATTTGCCGGGCTTTTTCATTTGGGGGGTGTACCGTTTTCCGCCAGTACCTCGCCGACGAGATAAAGTGAGCCGCCAATAAGGATACGCGGTGGAGGCGCCTCAGGGTCGATGGTCGAAGCGATGGCATCCAGGGCATCGATGACTGATGACATTGGTTCGGCCACGAGGCCGGCGTCATACGCGGCATGGGCCAGGATCACCGGATCTATCATCGCTTCGCTGCCGCGGATCGGTACGCAATAGATCTTCTCTGCCAGGTCGGCGAAGGCCTTGAAATAGCCGACCGGATCCTTGGTATTGATCATGCCCGATATCAGGAACAGCGGGCGGGACTGGCGCTCTTCGAAATTCGCCATGGCTTCGGCGATCACTTCACCCGCACCCGGGTTGTGGCCGCCGTCAACCCAGATTTCCGACCGTGCCGGTGCATGGCTCAAAAGCCTGCCTTCCGTCAATTTCTGAAGACGGCCGGGCCACTCCACCGTTTCCATCGCCTTTTCCATCATCGGCTCAGTGACGGTAAAGCCCGCGGCCTTGACGGCGCGGATGGCGGCAGCGGCATTGGCATATTGATGGCGACCGGGAAGACGCGGCAAAGGCAGATCCGCCAGGCCGAACTCATCCTGATAGATCAGCCGGCCATATTCCTCATGGGCGATGAAATCCTGACCGAAGACGGCACTCGGGCAGTTCAGCCGCTCGGCGGTCGACATCAACACGTCGAGCGCCGCGTCATATTCCTGATGGCCGATGACGACGGGGCGGCCACGCTTCATGATGCCGGCCTTTTCCGCGGCGATCAGTTCCACCCGGTCGCCGAGATAGGGCTGATGATCCAGCGAAATCGGCATGATGACCGAAACGGCAGGGTCTTCGATCACGTTCGTCGCGTCAAAACGACCGCCGAGGCCGACCTCGATAATGGCGGCATCGGCCGGATGTTCGGAAAATAGAATGAAAGTGACTGCAGTCAGGATTTCAAAGACGGTGATCTTCTCACCATCATTGGCTTTCGCCACGCGTCTCAGAGCATCGGCGAAGACAGCATCATCAACCAACTGTCCACGCCCACCTGGAACACCAAGACGGTAGCGTTCATGCCAGTTTACAAGGTGTGGGGAGGTGTGGACATGGACGCTGTGGCCTGCCGCTTCCAGGAGCGCGCGGCAGAAAGCCGATGTCGAGCCCTTGCCGTTGGTGCCGGCGATATGGATGACAGGGGGCAGATTGCGTTCGGGATTGCCGAGCGCTTCCAGAAGGCGTCTGATGCGATCCAATGACAAATCGTAGCCCTTGGGATGCAATCCCATGAGCTTCTCGATCTCCCGCGCCGCCTCACTCACCGCGATCTGGCCTCTGTCTGTCATCGGCCCGCCCTATTCTGTGAGAATGCTGCTCAGGCGCTCGCCGCCAGAGCAATCACACCATTGGCATCATTTGCTGCTGTCGCCGGCTTCTTGGTCAGGATCTTCAACAGGCGCGCCAGCGTCTCGGGGATATCGTGACGTTTGACGACCATGTCGACCACGCCGTGTTCCAGAAGATATTCCGACGTCTGAAAACCTTCGGGAAGCTTTTCACGCAGCGTCTGCTCGATGACGCGCTTGCCGGCAAAACCGATTTCCGCACCTGGCTCGGCCAGATGAATATCGCCGAGCATCGCATAGGACGCCGTCACGCCGCCGGTGGTCGGATTGGTCAGAACCACGATATAGGGCTGGCCGGCTTCCTTCAGCAAATCGACGGCTACCGTCGTACGCGGAAGCTGCATCAGCGACAGGATGCCTTCCTGCATGCGCGCGCCGCCCGAAGCCGGGAACATCACCAGCGGGCACTTTTCCGCAATCGCGCGTTCGAAGGCTTTGACGATCGCTTCGCCGGCAGCCATGCCGAGCGACCCGCCAATGAAGTTGAATTCATGGACGACGGCGACGAGCTTCAGGCCCTGGACGCTGCCGAGACCAGCAACGATCGTGTCTTCCTGCTCGGTCTTGAGTCGGCTGTCACGCAGACGATCGCTGTATTTCTTGGAATCGCGGAACTTCAGCGGATCCTGGGCGACCTTCGGCTGCGGCAAAGCTTCGTATTCGCCGTTGTCGAACAGGTCGGCAAGGCGCGCCTTTGCCGGCATCTTCATGTGGTAGCCGGAAGCGGGGATGACCCACTTGTTGCTTTCCAAGTCCTTGTGAAAGACCATCTCACCCGTTTCCGGGCACTTGATCCAGAGGTTCTCCGGCACTTCGCGACGGCCCAGCATGGAATTGATCCGCGGGCGAACGTAGTTAGTGATCCAGTTCAACTCGAATACTCCTGATTGACTGGTGCCAATGTGGGGAAACTATTCGGCAGCAACAAGGCGCGCCGAACGCGTTCCTGTGGAAAGACCCCGAACCAGCGTCGCAACGGCCTGAACCGTATCCGCTGTCGCCTTCCCGTCAGCCGTCAGGCTGTTGGCCACCTGATTGACGATTGCGGTACCAACGACGACGCCGTCCGCCGAAGCACCGATGATCTTTGCGTGTTCAGCCGTTTTGACGCCGAAACCGACGCAGACGGGGAGATCGGTATGGTCCTTGATGCGCTCGACTGCGCCCGAAATCAGCGACGGATCCGGCAAGGCCGAACCGGTGATGCCGTTCATCGAGACATAGTAGACGAAGCCCGACGTGTTCTTCAAAACGGTCGGCAAGCGCTTTTCATCCGTCGTCGGTGTCGCCAGACGGATGAAATTGATGCCCTTCTTCAGAGCTGGGATGCAGAGTTCGTCATCCATTTCCGGCGGCAGGTCGACGATGATCAGGCCATCGATGCCGGATGCCAGCGCATCATCGAGAAATTTCTCGACGCCGTAAATGTAGATCGGGTTGTAGTAACCCATCATGACGATCGGTGTCGTATCATTGGTCTTGCGGAAGTCGGCAGCGAGCTGCAGCGTCTTCTTCAGCGTCTGGCCACCCTTGAGGGCACGCTGGCCGGCGAGCTGGATCGCGGGACCATCGGCCATCGGATCGGAAAAGGGCATGCCGAGCTCGATAACGTCAGAACCTGCTTCCGGCAGCGCCTTCATGATGCCGAGCGAGGTCTCGTAGTCCGGATCGCCGCCCATGAAATAGGTTACGAGCGCCGGGCGGCCTTCCGCCTTCAGGTCGGCGAAGCGTTTGTCCATACGTGCGGTCATGTTACTTACTGCCCCATTCCCAGGATCTTGCCGACGGTGAAGATATCCTTGTCGCCGCGGCCGGAGAGGTTCATCAGGATGATCTCGTCCTTGCCCATCTTGGGCGCGCGCTTGATGACTTCGGCAAGCGCATGCGAAGGCTCAAGCGCCGGAATGATGCCCTCAAGGCGCGTCAGCGTCTGAAAGGCTTCAAGCGCTTCATGGTCCATGATCGGCACATATTCCGCGCGGCCGATATCGTTCAGCCATGAATGTTCCGGGCCGATACCAGGGTAGTCAAGGCCAGCCGAGATCGAATGACCTTCCTTGATCTGCCCGTCATCGTCCTGGAGCAGATAGGTACGGTTGCCGTGCAGTACGCCCGGCGAGCCGGCCGTGATCGAGGCACAGTGCTCGTCGCCCTGCAGGCCCTTGCCGCCGGCTTCAACGCCGACAATCTTGACGTCCTTATCATCGAGGAAAGGATGAAAGATGCCGATCGCATTCGAGCCGCCGCCGACGGCAGCAACGACGAGATCCGGCAGACGGCCTTCGGCCTCAAGGATCTGCTGCTTGGCTTCCGTGCCGATGACGGCCTGGAAATCGCGGACCATTTCCGGATAGGGATGCGGGCCGGCGGCCGTACCGATCAGGTAATAGGTGTCATCGACGTTGGTGACCCAGTCACGCAGCGCCTCGTTCATCGCATCCTTCAGCGTGCCGCTACCCGCCGTGACGGGCTTTACCTCGGCACCCAGCAGCTTCATGCGGAAAACGTTCGGTGCCTGACGCTCGACGTCGGTGGCGCCCATATAGACGACACAGGGAAAGCCGAAGCGTGCGGCGACGGTGGCGGAAGCCACGCCATGCTGGCCGGCACCGGTTTCCGCGATAATGCGGGTCTTGCCCATGCGCTTGGCAAGCAGGATCTGGCCGATGCAGTTGTTGATCTTGTGCGAACCCGTATGATTCAGCTCTTCGCGCTTGAAATAGATCTTGGCGCCGCCGAGATGCTGGGTCAGGCGTTCGGCGTAATAAAGCGGGCTCGGCCGGCCAATATAATGGGTGCCGAGATGCTTCAATTCCGCCTGGAATTCCGGATCTTCCTTCGCCTTGTTCCATTCTTCCTGCAGATCCAGGATCAGGGGCATGAGGGTTTCGGCCACGAAGCGGCCCCCGTAAATGCCGAAGCGGCCGTCTTCGTCTGGACCGGCGCGGAAGGAATTCGGTTTAGGCGTCTCGTTCAATTTACACTCCCTGTGGTCGTTTCAGGCATACATGCCTGATCAACCGCATCGAAAAACTCATCGATCATCTCCAGGCTCTTCACGCCCGGTGCACTCTCGACACCGGAGGCGGTATCGACACCCGGCGCCTTCGTCATTGCAAGAGCCTGGCCGACATTGGCCTTGTTGAGCCCACCTGACAGCATGTAGTCGACATTGCCGTCAAGCCAGGTGAGCAGGCCCCAATCAAAGGAAACGCCGTTGCCGCCTGGCAGTTCAGATCCTTTCGGCGGCTTGGCGTCGAAGAGGAAGCGGTCAGCTATGCCAATATAGGCTTCGACCTTCTTCAGGTCGTCGGTGGTGCGGACCGACAATGCCTTGATGACAGGGATGCCGTACATCGCCTTGATGGTCAGCACGCGCTCGGGGCTCTCGCTGCCGTGGAGCTGGAGCATGTCAGGGCGCAGAAGTGCAACGATTTCATCAAGATCATCATTGCTCGGATCAACCAAGACGGCAACGACCTTAGCCTTGCCGCGCACAGGTTCGGCCAGCTTGCCGGCAATGTCCGGCTCGACGTAACGCGGGCTTTTCTGGAAAAAGTTGAAGCCGATATGCGTCGCTCCGCGCTTCAATGCGCGCTCGACAGTTTCAGGCGTCTTCAAACCGCAGATCTTGATATCCGGTCTCATGGCAGCGAAGTGACACGAAACGAGCGAAGAGTCGAGCCAATTTGCAATGCCGGCCGTATTTAACGGGAGCGCTTATTCGAACTCTATCGCGTGCAATTGACTGCCATGACGCTTCAGCCAGGATTTCGCCTCTTCCATGTGTGGGCAAAGCTTCTTGCAGAGCGCCCAGAAGTGCGGGCCGTGGTTCATTTCCTTCAAATGTGCAACCTCATGGGCGGCGAGGTAATCGATCACCGAAGGTGGTGCCATGACGATGCGCCAGGAGAAGCTCAGGTTTCCTTCCGAGGAGCAGGAGCCCCAGCGGCTGCGGGTATCCTTCATGGAAATCGAGCGGATCGGTGCCTTGATGGAGCCGGCATGCAGGCGCGACAGTCTCTCGAGATCGCTGCGCGCCTCCTTCTTGAGGAAGGTCGCGATGCGGCGGCCGATATGTTCCGGCATGCCGCTGACGCGAAGCACCGGTTTGCCGTCCAGCACGATAGCCTCAGTCAGCCCACGCAGGCTGCCGGTGTGCTCGATGCGATGTCTGATGCCGCGAAAGAGAATTTCGCCGCCATCGCGCAGGCCCGTATCTGTCGAGAATTTCGCAAGCTTGGTCAGCAGCCAGCCCTGATGCCGATCAAGGAAGGCGTTGACTTCGCGGGCGGCAAGCCCTTTCGGAACCGTCATCTTCAGTGCACGGCCGCCTGGCTCGATACGAAGGGTGATCCGGGTCGCCCGATCATGCTGCTTGATCGTCAAGGGCATGAGGCGGCCGGCGACATCCAGCGTCCGCTTTTCGGGCGGGGCCGGTTTTTTCGTCGCACGGCGGATCTTCGGGAGCGGAAACATAGGAGTTTTCTATACGATTCGGCAGAAATCCGGGCAAAGAAAAACCGGCATCGGAAGCGATGCCGGCCGTAGATTTTCTGTGATCTGCTTACGGCGTCTGGTATTCGGCGACCGGACCATTGTCGTCGCGTCGACCGTTCTTGCGATCGCGCATGAATCGGTCGAACTCTTCCTGATCCTTGGCGCGGCGAAGCTCGCGCAGGTAGGAATCGAATTCCTCACGCATTTCATCTAGCTTGCGGCGCTCCTCCTCGATGCGATCGAGTTCGGCCTTGCGCCAATCGTCGAAGGCGACGTTGCCTGTCGAGAAATGCGGGCGGTGACGGCCATGCGAACGGCGGCAGCCTGCAAAGAAGCCATCCGTTGCCTGGTTGACGTCACGCTTGAAGCCACGCAGCCGCTCGCCGAAGATGATATAGGCAAGCATGGCCAGCCCCAGAGGCCAGAAAACCATGAAGCCGAGGATCATCAAGGCAACGGTAGCCGGAGTCCAATCCGGGCGAAGCAATGCTGACTGGTTCATCGTGCGGTATCCTCGCGTTCAGCACCCGACAGGATGCCGAGTGCTGAAAAAACAGATGGTTACCGCTGAACCGGCCTTCAAGACGATATCAGGTTAAATCGAGCAAAGCCTTGAATCGATGGCATTAAATCAGCGTTTTCTAACTCATGCCGATTTGCCGCCCTTGATGACGCGCTGGACCGGCGGCTTCTTGGCGCGGGAATGCTGGCGCGTGAAGCTGACGATGCGCGGCGCGATCTCGCGGCGGAAGCGGGAACCATTGAAGACGCCATAGTGGCCGACATCCGGCTGCAGGTAATGCATGCGCATGTGCTCAGGGATGTTCACGCAGATGGTCTGGGCTGCATGCGTCTGGCCGACACCGGAGATATCGTCGTTTTCGCCCTCTACGGTCAGCAGAGCGACGTTACGGATTGCCGAGGGATCGACCCGCTTGCCGCGATGCATCAGCTCGCCCTTCGGCAGCGCGTGTTTCATGAAGACCTGATCGACCGTCTGGAGGTAGAATTCCGCGGTCAGATCCATGACGGCCAAATATTCATCGTAGAAATCGCGATGCTTTTCCGGCTCGCCGTCGTTCTTCACGAGATGCATGAAGAATTCCTTGTGGGCGATCAGGTGGCGATCGAGGTTCATCGACATAAAGCCGGAAAGCTGCAGGAAACCCGGATAGACGGGGCGCATGAAGCCCGGCTGCGGCCAGGGCACGTTCATGACGACATTGTCGGCAAACCATTCGAGCGGGCGCTCCTTGGCAAGCTTGTTGACGGCCGTCGGATTGATACGGGTATCGATCGGGCCACCCATCAGCGTCATCGATGACGGAGCGAGCGGATCCTTGGCCTCTTCCATGATCGCAGCAGCTGCGAGGACCGGCACCGAGGGCTGACAGACGGCGATAACATGTGTGTCATGGCCAAGGAAATGCAGCATCTCGATGACGTAATCGATGTAATCGGAAAGATCGAAAGTACCTTCCGTCATAGGCACCATTCGGGCATCGACCCAGTCGGTAATATAGATATCAGCACTCGGCAAAAGCGCTTCGACGGTGCCGCGCAGCAGCGTCGCATAGTGGCCGGACATCGGTGCTACGATGAGGATGCGCGGGTCGCCGCTATGGCCGGCCGGTACATCGCGAGAGAAATGCAGGAGACTGCAGAAGGAGCGCGTCCAGACCACTTCCTCGCGAACCGCAACCTTCTTGCCGTCGATGACGGTCTCATTGAGCCCAAATTCCGGCTTGCCGTAACGGCGCGTCGTGCGCTCAAACATTTCGAGGCTGGCCGAAATGGTGCGGCCGAGCGGTGTCTGCGAGAAGGGGTTCAGCGGATTGGCATAGGCAAAACGCATCATATCGGCTGCAGCGCGGAAGGGAGCCAACGCCGCATGGTTTAATTCATAAAGCTGGTAGAACATGGAGGGCGCCACCTTTCTCTATCCGGCAAAGACGGCGCCGATTGAAGGGCACCGGACTCTTTCCGTTAACGCTGGCACATCAACGTAGGCTAACAGGTTTTTGTTGCACAGCAACATAACATTAGAGTCCGAAAGAAAAATGCCGGGAAATTGATCCCCGGCATTATCTTGGTGCACAAAGTTTAAGCTTTTCAGCCGGAAAAACAGTTAACGATCCGCTACGAAGAGCTGCTTCTGAGTGCCGAGGCCGTCGATACCGAGTTCGACAACGTCGCCGTCCTTCAGGAAACGCGGGGGTTTCATGCCCATGCCGACACCCGGAGGCGTGCCGGTCGAGATAACATCGCCCGGCTGCAGAGACATGAACTGGCTGAGATAGGACACGACGAAAGCGACGCCGTAGACCATGGTCTTGGTGGAGCCGTCCTGCATCGTCTGCCCGTTGACCTTGAGCCACATGCCGAGGTCCTGCGGGTTCCCGACCTCATCCTTGGTGACGAGCCAGGGGCCGATCGGCCCAAAGGTGTCGCAGGACTTGCCCTTGGTCCACTGGCCGGAACGCTCGGTCTGGAAGGCGCGCTCGGAGACGTCGTTGGAGACGCAGTAGCCGGCGACATAATCCAGAGCCTCGGCTTCGCTCACATACTTGGCGGTCTTGCCGATAACGACACCAAGCTCGACTTCCCAGTCGGTCTTTTCGGAACCGCGCGGGATCTGGACATTGTCGTTCGGGCCGACGATCGCCGAGGTTGCCTTCATGAAGATGACGGGCTCGGGGGGCACAGTCGCGCCGGTCTCAGCCGCATGGTCTGAGTAGTTCAGGCCGATGCAGATGAATTTGCCGGTGCCGGCAACGCAGGCGCCGATACGGCCGGGTGACAGTTCCGGCAGGCTCTTCGGATCAAGGGCGGCGATCTTTGCAAGACCTGCCGGCGTGATCGCCTCGCCGCCGATATCGGCGACATGGGCAGAAAGATCGCGGATCTTGCCATCGGCATCAAGCAGGGCCGGCTTTTCGCGGCCCGCTTCTCCAACGCGCATCAGCTTCATGAATATCCTCCTCATGGAAAGCGGGGTGCGCCACCTATGAACGAATTATTCATCGGTGTCATTATGACTTTGCGCGGAAGCGGTACGCCTATCTAGAAAATTTCGGCGAGCTTCGGCCCCATCGGGACGATCCGCGTGGGATTGAGGCTCTCGATCGAATAATAGCCGCGCTTGATGTGATCGAAATTCACGGTCTCGGCAATGCCGGGCCAATCCAGCATCCGGCGGCAGAAAGCCCGAAGATTGGCGTAATCCGACAGGCGCCGCAGGTTGCACTTGAAGAGACCGTGGTAGGCGACGTCGAAACGCACCAGCGTGACGAACAGGCGGATGTCGGCCTCCGTCGGATGCTCGGCAAAGAGAAAGTTGCGTCCTTCGAACTGAGGTTCAATCCAGTCGAGGCAAGCGAAAACCTCGGCAAAAGCCTCTTCATAGGCGATCTGGGTCGTCGCAAAGCCGGTACGATAAACACCGTTGTTCAGGGAGGGATAGATGCGCTCGTTGAAGGCATCGATTTCGTTACGCTTAGCGGCCGGATAGAGATCGATGTCACCACGGGCAAGATCACCAAAACCGCTGTTCAACATGCGCAGAATATCGGAGGATTCGTTATTGACGATGGTGCTGCGCTGCTTGTCCCAGAGAACCGGCACCGTCGCGCGCCCGGTAAAACCGGAATCCGCTTTCGTGTAGATCTCATGCATGTAGGCGGCGCCGTTCAGGTCATCGGCGGTAGCACCGGGATAATCGCCGAAACGCCAGCCCTGCTTGCTGAGTGTCGGCTCGACGATCGAAACCGAGATGACGTCCTCCAGGCCCCTAAGCTTGAGGCCGATCAGCGTGCGCGAAGCCCAGGGGCAGATATAGGCCACATAGAGATGATAGCGGCCAGCTTCAGCGACAAAACCACCCTCACCTGTCGGGCCAGCGCTGCCGTCAGGCGTCACCCAGTTACGGAAGCTCGATATCTGGCGGACGAAACCACCCTTCTCATCTTTGGCCTGGACCGGTTGCCAATCCTCGGTCCATTTCCCATTCACCAGCATCCCGTATCTCCTGATTGATCGGATTGATGCTGCTTTACCGGCAGTTCTTCGCGCGCGTAAGATCAATTTCTGGAAACAGATTGTGCACTGGCCGCGATCAAACTTTGCTTGCCAAGCAAGCGACTACGGAAATATCACTTGAGCGATATCCGCAATGGAATCCTCCCTCCATCGCCAACTTCCGGAAGCCAGCATGACGAAAGCCAATAGCCGCCAATCCGAATATCCAATCGACCCGATGTTTCTCGAGCGTTGGTCACCACGCGCCTTTACCGGTGAGACTATCGAAGAAACCCAGCTTCTGACACTGCTCGACGCCGCGCACTGGGCACCATCCTCCGCGAATATGCAGCCCTGGCGGTTCCTTTACGCATTGAAGGGCTCGGAGCATTGGGAAGAGTTCGTGAGCCTGCTCGTCGAATCCAACCAGGAATGGGCGAAGAACGCTTCGGCGCTGATCTTTGTGGTTTCGCGCAGTTTCAACGGCGCTCGCAGCGAGGGGCGGTCAAGCTATACGCACTCTTTCGATGCCGGCACAGCTTGGGGCCACCTTGCCATGCAGGCCCGCATTTCCGGCTTCTATGCCCATGGCATGGGCGGCATCAAGCATGACGAGATCAAGGAAAAGCTTGGCGTTCCCGATGGTTACCGCGTCGAAGCGGGCATTGCCGTCGGTCGCATCGCCGATAAGAACACCCTTTCCGAGCGTAACCGCGAACGCGAATTTCCGAGCCAGCGCAAGCCGCTCTCGGAGGTCGTCTTCAACGGCCATTTCATCGGCAACGATTGATCGCCAAATAAAAAGCCCCGCAAGCTGATGGTTGCGGGGCTTTTTCGTGACCAGTTTCGGGTCAGATATCTAGGTTTGCAACGCTCAGCGCATTGTCCTGGATGAATTCGCGGCGCGGTTCGACTTCATCGCCCATCAGGCGGGCAAAGAGACCGTCGGCATCAGTCGCATCGGCGACCTTGACCTGCAACAGCGAGCGAACGTTCGGATCGAGCGTCGTTTCCCAGAGCTGCTCGGCATTCATTTCACCGAGACCCTTGTAGCGCTGCATCGTCAGTCCCTTGCGGCCGCTTGCAAAAATCGCATCGAGAAGAGCGCGCGGACCGGAAATTTCGACATCGCCGTCACGCCGGCTCAGTACCGGTGGCGTCTGATAGATTTCCTTCATGCGTGGCGTCAGCTGATCGATAAGACGGGCATCCTGCGAGCCGATCAGCGCCATGTCGAGCACAACGACTTCCTTGACGCCACGAACCATGCGTTCCAGGCGAATGCCGCCCTCGCTGGTGAGGTTGCCTTCCCAGCCGCGTTCGGTTTCCTCGGCGATGATATCGAGCCGCTTGGCGACTTCACTCGCCAATTCCTGGGCGCGCCCGGCATTGCTGACGGTTTCGGCATTGAGCGCGCCGGCGATGGCCGCCTGTTCGACGACCGCACGATTGTAGCGCGAATGCAGGTTGTCGAGCAGCGCACGCAGGCGCAGGGCATCGTGAATGACCTCATTCAGATCCTGGCCGACACGGACTTCGCCGCTGGCGAGCTTCAACGCCGCATCTTCCAGGCCCTGGCCGATCAGATAATCTTCCAGCGCTTTTTCGTTCTTGACGTACTGGACCGACTTGCCGCGCGAGACCTTATAGAGCGGTGGCTGGGCGATATAGAGATGACCGCGCTCGATCAGTTCCGGCATCTGCCGGAAGAAGAAGGTGAGCAACAGCGTACGGATGTGGGCGCCGTCGACGTCGGCATCCGTCATAATAATGATCTTGTGGTAGCGCAGCTTCTCGGCATTGAACTCGTCCTTGCCGATACCAGTGCCGAGCGCAGTGATCAGCGTACCGATTTCCTGGCTGGAGAGCATCTTATCGAAGCGGGCACGCTCGACATTCAGGATCTTGCCGCGCAGCGGCAGGATCGCCTGATTTTCGCGCGAGCGCCCCTGCTTTGCAGAACCGCCTGCGGAGTCACCCTCGACGAGGAAGACTTCCGACTTGGCCGGATCACGTTCCGAGCAGTCGGCAAGCTTGCCGGGCAGCGAGGCGATATCGAGCGCACCCTTGCGGCGCGTCAGTTCGCGTGCCCTGCGGGCGGCTTCACGGGCGGCAGCGGCTTCAACGACCTTGCCGACGAGAATCTTGGCTTCGCTCGGATGTTCCTCGAACCACGTATTCAAGGCCTCATTGACGAGGCTTTCTACGACAGGGCGAACTTCCGACGAAACAAGTTTGTCTTTCGTCTGCGATGAGAATTTTGGATCCGGTACCTTAACCGACAGGACTGCGGTTAGACCTTCGCGACAATCTTCGCCCTGCAGCGTCACCTTTTCCTTTTTCGTAATGCCGGAATTATCGGCATAGGAAACGACCTGACGTGTCAATGCGGCACGGAAGCCGGCCATATGCGTGCCGCCATCGCGCTGAGGGATGTTGTTGGTGAAGCAAAGCACGTTCTCGTGATAGCTGTCGTTCCACCACATGGCCACTTCGACGGTGATGCCATCCTTCTCGCCGCGGATCGCGACGGGCTTTTCGACAAGCGGCTTCTTGGCACGGTCGAGATAGGAAACAAAGGCTTCGAGACCTCCGTCATAGACCATCTCTTCCTGCTTGATGTCGGAGTGACGCTTATCCGTCAGCAGAATGCGGACGCCGGAATTGAGGAAGGCGAGTTCCCGCAGGCGGTGCTCGAGCGTGCCGTAGTCGAACTCCGTCATCGTGAAGGTTCCGCTGCTCGGCATGAAGCTGACTTCCGTGCCGGTCTCGTTGCCCGCTTCGCCCGTCACCTTCAACGGAGCATCCGCTACGCCGTGGGTGAAGCTCATCTCATGAACCTTGCCCTGGCGACGGATTTTTAGTTTCAGCCAGACGGAGAGTGCGTTGACGACCGAAACGCCCACACCATGCAGACCACCGGAAACCTTGTAGGAATTCTGGTCGAATTTACCGCCGGCGTGGAGCTGGGTCATGATGACTTCGGCTGCCGATACGCCTTCGCCGCTGTGAATATCGGTCGGAATGCCGCGGCCGTTGTCCGTCACGGTTACAGAGCCATCCGGGTTGAGCGAAACGGTGACGATATCGGCATGGCCGGCCAGCGCTTCATCGATCGCGTTATCGACGACTTCATAGACCATGTGGTGGAGGCCCGAGCCGTCGTCGGTATCGCCGATATACATGCCGGGGCGTTTGCGCACGGCATCGAGGCCCTTCAGGACCTTGATGGAATCTGCGCCATATTCGGTGTTTACGCCGTTTTCCGTCGCGGGTGCATCGGTCATTCTGTCGAGATTTTCCCTGTTGTCGTCAGCAACGGCGCGCCTTGCGAATCACCGGCTTTTTCAATGTCGAATATAGGTTTTTTGCAGCGAGTTCCCAATGGCAAGGCCCTAAAACAAGGCATAAATCAGGGGATTATGACGCTTTTCCGTCCACTTTGCCGCCATTTTCAAGAAGCGCCGATAACCGGGCGATATCGCCGCTGTCAAGGCTGCGGATTCGCTTGGCCAGACGATTGGCAAATTCGGTATATTCGGGCGGCAGGCCCGAGGTATCGACCACCACACGCGGATCGGAAGAGCCGGCAACGAGGAAGAGTTCCTCGGCCTCATCCCAAATGATGTTGAAGTAGCCTGCGATGCGCTGCAGCAGATCGAAGCTCGGCACACCGCGCTTTCCGTGCTCGAGCGCCGAGAGATAGGCGGGCGAGACATTGAGCGCCGCAGCCATCTCTTTCTGCGTGACTCCCTTGCGGGCGCGCAGCTTTCGGACTGCTTCGGCAAACGGCGTCACAACGTTTCCCCGGCCCGCCGCGAGAGGCGGATATAGAGGGCACCCGCCCCACCATGATGTTGGGCCGCAGGTTCATATGACGAAATCAGAAACCGAAATTCCGGCTTGGAAAACCAGAGCGGCACTGCACGCTTCAAGGCGCCTTCGCTGCCCATTGAACTGCCTTTTCCAGTGATGACCAGGACATGCCGCATGCCGCGTTCATGCGCGCGGATCAGGAAATCGAGCAGAAATGAATGCGCCTCACTCTGGACCATGCCATGAAGATCGATCCGTGCTTCCAGCGCCAGCTTACCCTTGGCAATCTTGCGCTTGACCGGACGCTCCAGCGGATGGTGGACGCCCGAGGGCTGTTTTGCGGGTATCTGGGCTGCTGCTTGCTGCGGGAGCGGTGTGGCCGCCCTCTGCTTTTCTACTTTTTCCTGTTCGGCGGCCGCCTCAGCCTCCGCCAAGAAGGCATCGAGGGCAGTCAATTCATTCGTCTTGCCGGGCATAGGCCGGGTACTGCGGGCGACCTTCCCCCAGAGGATCCTCTCGTCTGCACTGAGCTTGCGGTCCTTCGCCATCAGAGGAACCTCGCTGCAGCGGCATTGGGGATGAGAATTGCGAAATCGGCATCGTTGCGTACCGTTCCCGCCAACTCTCCTGCATCATAGCCCGAACCAGTGAAAATATCTCCGCGCGCGGGACCGACAATTGCCGAACCGGTGTCCAGCGCCAGCATCAGCCGTTGAAACGGCTTGCCGGCATCAAGGTGTGTCAGGGTTTCGGAGCGGATGAAAAATGGAAAACCGAATGTATGGATCAGGCGGTCGACGGCGAGCGAACGCCCTGCGGGAAGCGGCACTTTCGCTGCGGCGATCGGCCCTGCATTTACATTGTCAACCGCTGTTTCTCGAAAGAAAATATAGGACCGGTTATGCCAGAGGACTTCGTCGATCTGGTCCGGATGAGCGGCAAGCCACGCACGGATCGCCTGCATCGAAATTTTCGCGCGGTCGATCTCGCCGCGGTCGATCAGCAGCTTGCCGATCGCCGAAAACGGATGACCGGCTTTTGCGGCGTAGGTGATGCGGCCAAGTCTGCCATCCGGATAGCGTAGCCGGGCAGCGCCCTGCACATGGACAAAGAAAAGATCGACCTCCGATTTTACCCAGGCGATCTCGAGACCACGGCCTTCGAGATAGCCCTGATCGATGTCGCGGCGATCCGGATAGGCATCGATCAGTCCGTCACGCACACGCCCGAATGCGTAGGAACTATCGAGATTGCCAGGACGATTTTGATCGTCGAGGTCGACAAGATCGTCCGGTCGCCGGTAGATCGGAAACCGGTAGGTCGCGTCCCGTCTGTCGGAAACTTCGATTTCGGGTTCGTAGAAGGCGGTGACGAAACCGCTAGCACCGTCGGCCCGGACAATCCGAAACGGCTGACAGTGCTTCTCGAAAAAGGCGCGCGCTTCGTCGGCCGAAGACGGACGAAACGCCTCTGCTTCCTCCAGCAATGGAAGGAGGTCTGCTGAACTCAGCCCCAGCGACCCGCTACGATAGTGTTTCGTTTCGGAAATATGGCGGCGACAGGCAGCCATGACTTCAAAAAGGCTGGAGGGATCGTCATCCCTCCAGCCTTTCAATGCGTCGAAACTGACTGCCTGAAGGGTAAAGCCGGCTGCGTCACTCATGTTCCGATTCGGTCGCGACGAGTTTCCAGTTGGGGTCACGCGATCGCGTATCGCGAGCGAAGGTCCAGAGATCGTTGACCTCGGCGACATTTTCGGCATCGCCATCGATCAACACATCGCTCTTGTCGTAAGTCGCTGAGATCAGCTGGCTGATGATGCGCACAGTGATTTGCGCCTCGCTGCCCTTGGTCTCGGCATGGGTGATCTCGGCCTTGTCGATGCCCACGAAAGTGGACTTCATCTTCTCGCCCTTGCTTTCGCGATCGCTGATCGCCGCGTCGAAGCCGTCATAGACTTCCCGGGAGAGAAGATTCTTCAGCGTTTTGCGATCGCCATCGGCAAAGGCCATGACAATCATCTCGTAGGCCATCCGGGCGCCGTTCAAGAATTCCTTCGGGTCGAAGGAGGCATCGGCTCTGTTGAGCGCGCGCAGCGATTCGTTCAGCGGCGTGCCTGCCGGCGCGAAGGCGTCGATGGCGGAAAAGCGATCTTCCTCTTCTCCGTTCACATCGCGCCGCGGCAGGGTTACGACCTTGCCGGCATCGGCGCTATCGTTTTGCACAGCATCCCGTGGCGTATAGAGATCACGCGGCGGCTTCTCATTTCCGGTGCGGCGTCCAAGAACGGACCGAAGCTGAAAGAAAATCAGCACCGCCGCCACCAAGAAAAATAATGTGATGAAGTCGTTTGAACTCATATCCCGCCGTTCGCTGTTAACATCCCTGATTTCTAGCCCCATATAGTCCGGCTATACGAATGATTCAAATCATGGCTGTTATCTTTGCCAGTGCCAAGAGGAGCCCGGGCCACTCGGGATAAAGAGATGCGTTTTTCCATGCTGCCGGTTTTCGCGCTGCTTCTGCCGCTTGCCGAGATCGCCGGCTTCGTGATTGTCGGCCGCGCAGTCGGACTCGCCGCGACGCTGGCGCTTGTCCTGCTTGGCTTTGTCATCGGTTCGTTCCTCTTGCGCCGGCAAGGTATCAGCATCCTGCGCCGCATGTCTGCCGAGGGGCGTGGTGGTACCATGCCCGGACGGGAATTGCTCAATCCGGCAATGAACGTGATCGCGGCGCTGCTCTTCATCATCCCCGGCTTTCTCTCGGATATTCTGGCGATCCTGCTTCTTATCCCGCAGGTTCGCAACCTGCTCTGGCGGTCGATTGCGAAGCGTTTCGTCGTCGTCGGCACCAGCGGCGGAGGCTTCTCCGCATCGTCGCGTCCGGATTTTGAGAACCGGCCGGGCAAGCCAAGCGATTCAAAGGTGGTCGATCTCGATGAAGAGGACTATCATCGCCAACCGAACGAAAACTCACCTTGGTCCGGAAAAAGGCTCGGCGACTAGGGCCGAGGCACGTTAACTGCCCCGGAGGCCCAGGGTTGTAAGCCCCTCCCCGAAATGTTAGATGGCGGCACCATCCAATGCCCCTCGAGGAAAAGCCCATGGCAGACGACAACAACAGCAACGGCGCAACGAGCCCGACCCTTTCGATCCTTGCCCAGTACGTCAAGGATCTTTCCTTCGAAAACCCGGGCGCACCGCGCTCGCTTCAGGCCCGCGACAAGGCACCGGCGATCAACATCAATGTGAACGTCAACGCCAATCCGCTGTCCGACACGGATTTCGATGTCGTGCTTTCGCTGATTGCCGAAGCCAAGGAAGGCGACAAGACGGTCTTCCACACCGAGCTCGTCTATGGCGGCGTCTTCCGCGTTGCCGGCTTCCCCCAGGAACACATGCTGCCGGTTCTCTTCATCGAGTGCCCGCGCATGCTCTTCCCGTTTGCGCGCCAGATCATTGCCGACGTCACGCGCAATGGCGGCTTCCCGCCGCTGATGATCGATCCGATCGACTTCGCGCAGATGTTCGCGCAGCGTGTTGCTGAAGAGCAGGCCCGTTCCAAGGTTCAGGCCGTTCCGAACTGAGCCCCTCTTTACAGGCCCTCGAAATCAGATGCCCGGCTTTTGTCCGGGCATTTTTATTTTCAGTTGAGCTGTTCGTATTTCGACCAAACCGCCTTTTGACCAAGCTTGGCGATCAGGGCCTGATGGGCCTCGGCTTCCGCTTCGCTCAATCGCGGCGCCAGGGGCCGCGGTCTCTCCATGATGGCTGCGACCACAACTTCGTCCGCCTCGGCATTGTCCTTGTTCTGGCTCGCAGATCCTGCGACGCCGAGCCCCAGTGCAGCCTGCCGGCCGCCGATCATTTCTATGTAGACTTCGGCGAGAAGTTCGGAGTCGAGGAGAGCACCGTGTTTGGTACGGTGCGAGTTGTCGATGCCATACCGGCGGCAGAGAGCGTCGAGCGAGTTCGGTCCCATAGGATGCTTGCGGCGAGCAAGAGAGAGCGTGTCGATCACGCGATCCGGCAGGATCGGCGGCTGACCAAGCCTGGCAAGCTCGGCATTCACGAAGCCCATGTCGAAAGTGGCGTTGTGGGCGATCCACTTGCCGTCGTCGCCGAAGAATTCCAGGATCTCCTCGACGACATCGGCAAAGGGCGGCTTGTCCTTCAGGAACTCGTCTGTGATGCCGTGAACGGCGAGCGCATCCGGATGGACCTTCTGATCACCCGGATTGACGAAAAGGTGAAGCGTCCTTCCTGTCGGGAAATGATTGAAGAGTTCGATGCCGCCGATTTCGATGATGCGGTCCATGCGGTTGTCGAGGCCGGTGGTTTCCGTATCGAAAATAATCTCACGCATGCGGGACTTCTTCCTTCGCTATCCGCTTCTTCAAGTCGGCGACGATATCTGCCACCTGTTCTCTCGTCGTCTCTATGGCGTGGCTGCTATCCACGATGTAGTCGGCCCGACGGCGTTTTTCCGCATCCGACATCTGGCGGGAGAGAATCATATTGAATTTTTCTTCCGTCATGTTCGGTCGCGCAAGCACCCTCTCCCGCTGAATCTGTGGATCGGCGCTGACAACGACAATGACATCCACCCTCTTTTCCGCGCCGGTTTCAAAAAGCAGGGGGATGTCGAGCACGACCATATCTGCTCCCACCTCTTTCTGCCGTGCCAGGAATTCACTCTCCCGCTTGCGCACCAGGGGATGAACAATCTCTTCGAGCCGCTTGAAGCCAGTTGGATCTCGAGCGAGTTGGCGGCCAAGTTGCTCACGGTCGACGACACCGTTCTTCATTGTACCGGGGAAAGCAGCGTTGACCAAAGGTGCTGCCTCGCCGGCATAGAGATCGTGTACGACAGCATCCGAATCGTTGACCGCGACACCGGCTTCGGCAAAGAGCTTCGCCGTTGTCGACTTGCCCATTCCGATGGAGCCGGTGAGGCCGATCTTCAGCATCAGTGTCTTTCCATATCTGCAATGATCAGTGCACGTAGCGTTTCATCGACGACGGGCCGCCTGCCGAACCATTTTTCAAACCCCGGAACTGCCTGATGCAGGAGCATGCCGAGGCCATCGACGACGGCAAAACCCTGTTCATCGGCCTGTGCGAGGATCGGTGTTTTCAGCGGCACATAAACGATGTCGGTAACGACTGCGTCCAAGAGCATCGGAGAGAAATCGATGGCGGGCGCTGCCTCGCCGTCCATGCCGAGAGAGGTGGTGTTGATGAAGAGGCCTGCCCCTTTCATCACTTCGCCGAGAGCTGCGGTCGGGTGGGCATGGACTTTCGAACCGAAGCGATCGGCCAGTTCTTGCGCCCGCTCTACGGTGCGGTTGACGACATGGATTTCCTTGAAGCCGCGGTCGCGGACCGCTTGGATGACGGCGCGACTTGCACCGCCGGCGCCGAAGATGACGACCCGGTCATGCCGGTCCCATCCCGGATGGCGCTCATCGAGATTGGCGGTGAAGCCGCGACCATCCGTATTGGTCGCGAGTATTTGCCCGTCCTCCAGCCACAGCGTATTCGAGGCGCCGAGTTCTTCCGAAAGCTCATCCGGCCTGTCAGCGAGTTTGAACGCCATCTCCTTATGGGGAATCGTGACATTGCCGCCGACGAAACCGGCGCTGCCGGTTCTTAAAGAGACGATAAAATCTGCAAAGGTTTCCGGTGCGACCTCATGCGCGCGGTAGCTGCCGGGCAGATCGAGGGTCTTCAACCAGTAGCCATGGATCAATGGTGAGCGCGAGTGCTTGACGGGAAAGCCCGTGACAAACGCCTTCGGCCCATGTGTTTCACGTGAATCATCCATCAATCGCATCCAGTTCCCGGAGTTTTGCAAGGAGGGGCAGCATGGGCAGACCGAGGATCGTGAAGTAGTCTCCGTCGATCTTCTCGAACAGCTGGATCCCCTCTCCCTCAAGCTGATAGGCGCCGACGCTTGCCAGCGCCTTTGATCCGACGCGGTTCAAATGGCGCGCAATGAAATCATCAGTCAGCGGGCGTATCGCCAGTTCGGCATGCGCCACATGCTGCCATAAGACCTCGCCGTCTCTGACGATGGCGACTGCACTGTTCAGGCGGTGCGTTTTGCCGCCTAGCATGCGCAGATGGTTGGCGGCATCCGCCATGTCCTTCGGCTTGTGAAAGACCTGGGCACCGAGAGACATCGTCTGGTCCGAACCGATGACGAGGGCACCACCGAAGCGCCGGCTGACTTCACCCGCTTTTGCTTCGGCTAGAACGAGTGCCACCTCGTCCGGCGTGGCGCCCGATTTTTCCAGAGGTGCTTCGATTGCCCGTTCGTCAATGTGAGCGGCATGGGCTTCAAAAGCCAAGCCAGCATTTTTCATCAGCATCTGCCGGAACGGGCTCGATGATGCGAGAACGAGCTTCGGTGTCATCCAGGTCCTCGAGAGCGATTCAGTCGTTCAGCGCTTAACGCAGCTTTGGGCGCAGGGCAACGATTGCCGCTGCGGTTTCCTCGATCGAGCGCCGGGTGACGTCGATCATTGGCCAATTGTGACGAGCACAAAGGGAGCGCGCATATTTCAGCTCCTCCGAGATTGCGGCACGGTCGGTATAATGTTCCCGGTCGAAACCGGGCGTTGAGCCGAGAAGGCGATTCTCCCGGACCTGAGAAATCCGGTCGGTCGTTGCGATGAGGCAGACGATCAAGGGTTTTGTCGCGGTCGCCAAAGCTTCGGGCAAAGGCACACCATAGACGATCGGGATATTCGCAGTCTTGATGCCACGGTTTGCGAGATAGATGCTGGTCGGCGTCTTCGACGTGCGGCTGATGCCGACGATGACGACATCGGCTTCATTATAATCCTCCGGCATCTGGCCGTCGTCGTGATCCATCGTGAAATTCAGTGCTTCGATGCGCGCGAAGTAGCCGGCATTCATGACGTGCTGCGCCCCGACCCGCCTTCTGGAGGGAGCTCCAAGATAGATCTGGAACGCGCCGATAACAGGTTCCAGCACGTTGACGGAGGCAACGCCCATTTCCGCGCAGCGTTCATCAATGATGCTGGCAAGCTCAGGATCGACGATCGTGTAGAGAACAATGCCGGGTTCACTGTCGATCGCCTGAAGGACGGGCATCAGCTGCTTGCGGTTTCGGATCAGCGGATAGACGTGCTCGATCGGCTGAGACGACTTGAACTGAGCCGAGGCGGCGCGGCCGGCGGAGATCAGAGTCTCCCCGGTCGAGTCAGAAATCAGATGCAGATGGAAGAAGTTCGTTCTGTTCTCCACGCTATTTTCCGCTGCCTGTTGAAAAGACTGGACAGCGAAGAGCTAATGGCGGGGCGGGGATCGAGGCAAGGGAAAACATGCCCGTTTATCCACATCCGGAACTTTCGAGTGTCACTCCGGAGACGCTTGTGGACTGTGGGGATGATATTCATCCCTTCCGAGATGATGCACAGCTTGTCCACAAGTTGAGGGTCAAAGTGAAGGCTTGGAAGCCCTTGGAATCTTTGCCGGATTCGAAGCAATCACCATTTTCTTCAGAGGTGCAGCATTTTCGATCCTCGTCAGCGTCGCGGGCGTGACAAATCGCGCTGTCAGTGGATGGATTTTAATCCTTGATAGACACCGACTCTAAGAAATAGAAACCTTTTAAAATATCTTTGGATTTTTATAGGGAAGAAGCGCTTGAGCGAAACGCGCCGGAAAATTATGCGGGTTCTAGACGGAGAAACCCTCTCGCCCCCTCCCCTCTGGCTCATGAGACAGGCAGGTCGCTATCTGCCGGAGTACAGAGAAACGCGCGCGAAGGCAGGAAGTTTCCTCGATCTCTGTTATTCGCCTGACCATGCAGTCGAAGTGAGCCTTCAGCCGATACGGCGCTACGGCTTTGACGCCGCTATCCTGTTTTCGGATATCCTCGTCATTCCTGATGCGATGAAGCGCAATGTGCGTTTTACCGAGGGGCATGGCCCGGAGATGGATCCTATTGATGAGACAGGCATCGCTGGGCTCGACGGGGAACATGTCGTCGATTACCTGCAGCCTGTGCTGGAGACGGTAAAGCGTCTGAGGAATGAGCTGTCTTCAGACACGACGCTCCTCGGCTTCTGCGGCGCTCCCTGGACGGTTGCGACCTATATGATCGCTGGCCGCGGCACACCTGACCAAGCGCCTGCGCGTCTGTTCGCGTATAGGCATCCGCGTGCGTTCGAGCATTTGCTGATGCTGCTTGCGGATGTCTCTGCCGACTATCTCGTGGCCCAGATCGATGCGGGTGCTGATGCGGTGCAGATCTTCGATTCCTGGGCCGGTGTTCTCGGCGAGAAGGAATTTGAAGCTTTCGCAATCCGTCCGGTGGCGCGCATGATCGCTTCAATCAGGTCGCGGCGACCGCAGGCGCGGATCATCGCTTTCGCCAAAGGTGCGGGCTACCTGCTCAAGACTTACCGGCAGAAGACCGGGGCTGATGCGATCGGGCTCGACTGGTCCGTGCCGCTTGCCTTTGCGGCCGAGCTGCAGAAGGACGGACCAGTGCAGGGCAATCTCGATCCAATGCGTGTCGTAGCTGGCGGTCGCTCACTGGAGGAAGGTATCGACGATATTCTTCAGGCGCTCGGGAACGGACCGCTGATCTTCAATCTCGGTCATGGCATTACGCCGCAGGCGGATCCGGAGAATGTACGCCGTCTTGTCGAGCGCGTGCGTGGCGCGAGGGTAGCGTAGTGGAGAAGCAAACGGATAAGCGACCAGGTGTCTATGCGCGCCGGCGCGCCCATTTTGCGCTGATCTTCTTTGCACTTCTGGCCGTTGGGCTTTTCGCTTGGAACCCGGATAATCTCTATCTGTGGATCAAGGCGCTTCACATCATCGCGGTGATTTCCTGGATGGCGGGGCTTTTTTATATGCCACGGCTTTTCATCTATCATACGGATGCTGAGCCCGGTTCGGCGCAATCCGAGACCTTCAAGGTGATGGAGCGGCGGTTGCTCAGGATCATCATGAACCCGGCCATGATGCTGACATGGATTCTCGGCCTTTATCTCGCCTGGTCAGTGTATGGTTTCCAGGGCGGCTGGCTGCATGCCAAGATTGGGCTCGTGGTTCTTCTGACGCTGGTCCATGTTTTCTTCAGCAGGGCCGTAAGCGCCTTTGAACGTGACGAAAACCGCCGTTCGGCCCGCTATTGGCGCTTCATGAACGAGGCTCCGACAGTGCTGATGATCCTCATCGTTATCCTCGTCGTGGTAAAGCCATTTTAAGGCCGGAGGTGGCTGCGGTTAAATTTCAGTCATTTTAAGCAGCCCCCTTGCGGGCCGGGTTGTGACTCGCTATTTTCCGCGCATCTCATCTTCGTGGCATGTGTGTAGAGTTCAGTCGCCTGCGAGCCCCTTTCGCAGTACCGAATACGACCCAACATCGCCTTTCCCCTTCTAAAATAAAGAGTATTGGTCACTTCATGGCTGAAATGAAGCTTCAGGAACTTAAGAGTAAATCCCCGACGGATCTTCTGGCTTTTGCCGAATCGCTCGAGGTCGAGAATGCGAGCACGATGCGCAAGCAGGAGCTCATGTTCGCAATCCTCAAGGTTCTTGCCAGCCAGGATATCGAAATCATCGGCGAAGGCGTCGTTGAAGTCCTGCAGGATGGTTTCGGGTTTCTGCGTTCCGCAAATGCTAACTACCTGCCCGGCCCGGACGATATCTACATCTCGCCCTCCCAGATTCGCCGCTTCTCGCTGAAGACCGGCGACACGGTCGAGGGTCCTATCCGCGGTCCGAAGGAAGGCGAACGCTATTTCGCACTTCTCAAGGTCAACACGATCAATTTCGACGATCCCGAAAAGATCCGTCATAAGGTTCACTTCGACAACCTGACGCCGCTCTATCCGAACGAGCGGTTCAAGATGGAACTGGATGTTCCGACATCGAAAGATCTCTCGCCGCGCGTCATCGATCTCGTAGCGCCTCTCGGCAAGGGCCAGCGCGGTCTTATCGTTGCTCCCCCGCGTACGGGTAAAACGGTTCTCCTGCAGAACATCGCGCACTCGATTACAGCGAACCATCCGGAATGCTATCTGATAGTTCTGCTGATCGACGAACGCCCGGAAGAAGTCACGGACATGCAGCGTTCGGTCCGTGGGGAAGTTATCTCTTCCACATTTGACGAGCCAGCGGTTCGGCACGTGCAGGTTGCCGAAATGGTGATCGAGAAGGCCAAGCGCCTCGTGGAACACGGCCGCGACGTTGTCATCCTGCTCGATTCCATCACCCGTCTCGGCCGCGCTTACAATACCGTCGTTCCTTCGTCCGGTAAGGTTCTGACGGGTGGTGTCGACGCCAACGCGCTGCAGCGCCCGAAGCGCTTCTTCGGCGCGGCCCGCAATATCGAGGAAGGCGGCTCGCTGACCATCATCGCGACGGCTCTTATCGATACCGGCAGCCGCATGGACGAAGTCATCTTTGAAGAGTTCAAGGGCACCGGCAACTCTGAAATCGTCCTCGACCGTAAGGTCGCTGACAAGCGTATCTTCCCGGCCATGGACATTCTCAAGTCCGGTACGCGTAAGGAAGACCTGCTCGTGCCGCGCCAGGATCTGCAGAAGATCTTCGTTCTGCGTCGTATTCTCGCTCCGATGGGCACGACGGATGCGATTGAATTCCTTATCGACAAGCTGAAACAGACGAAGAATAATGGTGATTTCTTCGACTCGATGAATACCTGATCATTAGCCGGATTCCTCAGATTGAGGCTGGTGAGTCGTTTATACGACCGCCAGCCTTTTCTGTTTCAGATAGATTCGGAAGCGAACCGATAGGCCGAGGTCCATGGAAGCGTGGAACGATACCATATTTGCTCTTTCGAGCGGCGCGCCGCCGTCAGGCGTGTCCGTCATTCGTGTCAGTGGCCCGCAAACCACTGCGATCCTGGAGGCATTGGCTGGTGAGACTCCATCGCCGCGAATGGCGTCATACCGAACGATTCGGACTCGGAACGGTTTTCCCATTGATACCGGTCTGATCCTTTTCTTTCGCGGCCCGGCCTCTTTTACCGGCGAGGATTCAGCAGAATTTCAGATCCACGGCTCAAGAGCCGTTATATCGGCTCTGTCCCAGGAGCTGGCGGCGTTCCCAGATACCCGACTTGCACTGCAAGGCGAGTTCAGCCGCCGTGCCTTTGAAAACGGCAAGCTTGATCTTGTCGAAGTCGAAGGTCTGGCAGATCTTATCGCCGCCGAGACGGAGATGCAGCGCCGGCTGGCGCTCGAACAGAGTTCGGGAGGACTGTCGCGGCTATACGATTCGTGGGCGGAACGAATTACGCGTTCTCGTGCCCTAATTGAAGCCGAACTCGACTTTCCGGATGAAGACGACGTTCCAGGCTCGATTTCAGATCAAATCTGGATATCCCTCACAGAACTTCGCCAAGAGATCCGGAATCATCTTTCGCATGCGGATATGGGTGAAATCGTTCGAGACGGCTTCAAGGTTGTTATTGCGGGCGCACCAAACGCCGGGAAGTCGAGCCTTATGAACTGGTTCGCGCAGAAAGACGTGGCAATCGTCACCGAAATCGCGGGCACGACGCGCGACATTCTCCATGTCGACATCAATTTGAACGGCTATCTAGTCAGGCTCTATGACACTGCCGGCCTGCGGGATACGGCCGATATCGTGGAGCAGGAAGGTATCAGGAGAGCGCAGGTAGCATTGACCAACGCGGATCTCGTACTTTTTCTGGCAGACATCGGATCATCGAATCCGATAGACGCCGCCGACTTGGAACGCGCACCTTCGCATGTTATTGTCGGGACCAAGCGAGATCTATATCCTTCGGCTGCTTCCTACGATCTTCAGATTTCGACATTGACGGGTGAAGGTCTTCCGGAACTTCGGGACTTCGTTTTCTCCTCTATTGAACAGAAGTTCGAGGGGTTGTCCCTTGCTGTTCCAACACGGGAGCGCCACAGGGATTCGCTTGCGAAGTGCCTGACTGCCCTCTCGGTGGCGATCGATCAGGCGGAGCAGAGTTTGGAGATCAGAGCGGAGTCGTTGAGGCTCTCAAGTGACTATCTGGGACGTATTACCGGACGAGTGGATGTTGAAGATCTTCTCGGCGTCATCTTCTCTGAGTTCTGTATCGGTAAATGATTCACGTGGAACACGGATCGCAGTAGATGCAGAGTTTCACGTGAAACCTTTTGTGGAGTAGCGCATGAGCGCCTGCAGTTATGACGTTATCGTAATCGGAGGCGGTCACGCCGGATCCGAAGCAGCTGCTGCGGCTGCCAGGATGGGTGCAAAGACTGCCTTGATTACGCATCGACGCGATACAATCGGAATAATGTCCTGCAACCCAGCCATCGGCGGCCTCGGTAAAGGCCATCTCGTCCGCGAGATAGATGCGATGGACGGTCTTATGGGCCGTATTGCCGATGCAGCGGGCATCCAGTTCCGAATGTTGAACAAGAAGAAGGGTGCGGCTGTACGCGGTCCACGGACACAGGCCGATCGTAAACTCTATCGTCTTGCTATGCTGGATGCCATTGAAGCCATCGAGAACCTCAACGTGATCGAGGGCGATGCTTTTGATCTAGACATTAGGGACAATCGAGTCGCTGGCGTAATGATGAAGGACGGGAGGCTCATCGCGAGCCCATCTGTTGTCATAACGACCGGCACGTTCCTTCGGGGGCTCATCCATATAGGAAGCGTAAAGACACCAGCAGGTCGGACGGGAGAGCCGCCTTCGATGGGACTTTCGATGACCTTTCTCCGATTGGGTTTGAAACTGGGACGCCTTAAAACTGGGACTCCAGCACGACTGAACGGAAAGACGATTGATTGGGAATCAGTCGGGCGACAGGCTGCGGATGATGAATTGATTCCGTTCTCCTTCATGACGGACCATATTACAAGTGCACAGGTCGAATGCGGTGTAACGAGGACCACGGAAGCGACGCATCGGATCATCGTCGACAATCTGCAGAAATCGGCGATGTATTCTGGTCAGATCGAAGGTGTCGGTCCGCGCTACTGTCCATCGATCGAGGACAAGCTCGTCAAATTTGGCGAGAGAGACGGGCACCAGATCTTTCTTGAGCCAGAGGGGCTCGATGACGACACCGTTTATCCGAATGGAATTTCAACATCTCTACCGGCGGATGTGCAGGCCGCGTTTATTGGCACTATTCCAGGCTTGGAGCGCGTGGAGATATTGCACCCGGGCTACGCGATTGAATATGATCATGTCGATCCACGTGAGTTGACGGCCACGTTGGAAGTCAAGAAGCTTCCCGGACTCTTCCTGGCGGGGCAGATCAATGGAACGACAGGTTATGAAGAAGCAGCCGCCCAAGGCCTTGCCGCGGGCCTTAACGCGGCATTGTCGAGCGGGAACTCGAAGCCGTTCATATTCAGCCGTACAAACTCGTATATCGGCGTTATGATAGACGACCTGACGTCGAGAGGTGTTACGGAACCGTACCGAATGTTCACGTCTCGGGCTGAATATCGATTGACGCTTCGTGCGGACAATGCCGATGCGCGGCTTACGCCCGCAGCGATCGAACTGGGTTGTGTTTCCTCCGAACGCCGTGTTCGTTTTGCGGCATTCCAGGACGAACTGGAGAATGGGAGGGCATTGCTTCAGTCTCTGTCAGTTACGCCGAATGAGGCCCGAAAGTTTGGGCTTAACATTAACTTGGATGGCCAGCGCAGAACCGCCTATGAACTCCTGTCCTATCCCGAGTATACGTTCTCGGATTTGGGACATGTCTGGGGGGATTTGCACGCTTTCTCACGGAAGGTTTCGGAGGCCTTGGAGATTGAGGCGGGTTATTCGGTTTATATGGATCGTCAGGCCGCTGCCATAGAGGCGCAGCGGCGCGATGAGGCGCGAGCGATTCCTATGGACTTTGACTACAGTAGCCTGTCTGGACTTTCGAACGAGTTGAAGAACAAGCTGAACATCCAGAAGCCCGCGAATATAGCGCAGGCTCTGAAGGTGGAAGGCATGACACCCGCAGCGATCTCGCTTCTGTTGGTATATCTGCGCCGCGACGAAAGTGTTCGGACACAAGTCGCCTAATTGCTGCAAGGTTTGAGAGTCTTCGGGAATGGAATTAAACGGATTACGTGTTTCACGTGAAACACAAGAACGTCTGCAGCATTTTGCGGATCTCTTTACGAAATGGGCAAAGGCGATCAATCTTGTAGCGCCTTCCACAATGAGCGATATGTGGAGCCGGCATATTGCGGATAGCGCACAGATATTTCAGATCTCTCCTCAGCCTCAAACCTGGATCGATCTCGGAAGCGGCGGCGGTTTTCCTGGTGTGATTACTGCGATCTTTCTTTCGGAACACCAGCAAGGCTGGGTTCATTTGGTCGAGAGTAACAATAAGAAGGCAGCATTCCTGCGAACAGCGTTGCGAGAAACCGGCGCTCGCGGTGAGGTACATGCGACCAGGATAGAGGATGCGCCAGCAGCAATAGCTGCCTGCGACGCTATTTCCGCCCGTGCATTGGCCGATCTCGATAAGCTGATTGAATATGCGGCGCCCTGGATGGTTGGAACGGAAAATAATCACGCATATTTTCACAAAGGCCGGGATTACCAGAGAGAGATCCAGAAAGCACGTGGTCGCTGGGCTTTTGATCTGCTAGAACACAATAGCGCTGTCGAGCAAGATTCTGTTATTCTCGAAGTATCAAATCTCCGGCGCCTGGTTTAACAACGCGGATATTGCGGCAATGGCTGGCGAACGTAATCGGATTATCACCATCGCAAATCAAAAAGGTGGTGTCGGCAAGACTACCACGGCAATCAATTTGGCAACGGCTCTTGCCGCTATCGGCGAACGAGTACTGATTATCGATCTGGACCCACAGGGTAATGCAAGCACTGGTTTGGGTATTGATCGCCGCAATCGGAAGCTTTCTTCCTATGATCTGATGGTCGGCGAGGCTGGCGTCGTCGAAACCGCCTTGGAAACAGCGGTTCCCAATCTCTTTATTGTCCCCTCGACCATGGATCTTCTCGGCGTCGAGATGGAAATCTCCCAGCAGAGCGACCGTGTCTTCAAACTCAAGAAGGCATTGTCTTCAACCGAGGCGAAGTCCTTTTCTTATATCCTTCTCGACTGCCCGCCTTCCTTCAACCTGCTGACGATGAATGCCATGGCGGCTGCTCATTCGGTGCTGGTGCCTCTACAGTGTGAATTCTTTGCACTTGAAGGTCTGAGCCAGCTTCTGGAGACCGTCAACCAGGTCCGCGGGACGGTCAATCCGCAACTCGACATTCAAGGCATCGTGCTGACGATGTTCGATGCTCGTAACAATCTGGCGCAGCAAGTCGTAAACGACGTGCGGACCCATCTCGGTGAGAAGGTCTATCACACGCTTATCCCGCGGAACGTTCGCGTTTCGGAAGCGCCCTCTTACGGCAAGCCTGCGATTCTCTACGATCTCAAGTGTGCCGGCAGCCAGGCCTATCTGCAGCTCGCATCTGAAGTTATTCAGCGGGAGCGGCAGAGGCTGGCAGCCTGAACGCGTGCATGACAGAGTAAGCGAGTTTTGAACATGAATGATGATACATCGAAAAGACGGCTCGGCCGCGGTCTCGCAGCCCTTATAGGTGAAATGGATCAGCCTGTTCCGGCGGAAACGGAAAGACCTTCGGTCAGCGCAGACCGGATGATTCCGATCGAGTTCGTCACGCGCAATCCTCGCAATCCTCGCCGTTTTTTCGATGACGCTGAACTTCACGATCTTGCGAGCTCGATCCGTCAGCATGGTATTGTGCAGCCAATCGTCGTCAGGACGCTCGCGCGGGATCGTTATGAAATTATAGCCGGCGAAAGACGCTGGCGTGCTGCCCAATTGGCAGGCTTGATTGAAATCCCCGTTATCATCCGGGATGTGGATGATAAAACGGCGCTGGAAATTGCGATCGTTGAGAACGTTCAGCGATCCGATCTCAATGCTCTCGAAGAGGCGCTAGGCTATGAGCAGCTCATTGCCGAGTACGGATATACCCAAAACGATCTCGGTGAGATCATCGGCAAGAGCCGCAGCCATGTCGCCAATTCGTTGCGCCTCTTGAAACTGCCTGATCCTGTTCGTGACATGCTGGCTGCCGGCAGCCTTTCTGCGGGACATGCGCGTGCGCTGGTGTCGACATCAGATCCCGCCGCACTTGCACGTACAATCGTTTCCAAGGGCATGTCAGTCCGCGATGCGGAAAAGCTTGCGCAGAACGACATCAAGGCTCAGTCAGAGCCGCAGGTTGCTGTTCAAAAGAACCAGAAGGATTCCGATACGCTGGCTCTGGAGCGCACGCTGTCGGATACGCTTGGTCTCGACGTATCCATCAACCACAAGGCCGGTGGTGGTCAGATACGAATTTCCTATAAGTCTCTGGAGCAGCTCGAGGAAGTCTGCCGGCTTTTGGAACGCCGCTGATCAGGCTTGTGGTCGCCGTGCCGACTGCAGTGTCGTGGAGAGCAATGTCTGCATAGCGATGCTGTCTTCCAATATTTGACGCTGCCTCGTTTGCAGGATGGCAGCCTGCAGGCGCTTCGTTTCACGGGTGATGGCGTCTGCGCTCCAGCTTTTTAGTGCCTGTTCGATGATCGGCTTACGTCGGAAATGAAGATGCCTGCCCTGCGTCTGCATGATCTGTGCGGGCGGCACTCTCTTTTCATCCATTTCGGCCCGCATTGTGTCGAGAAGCTGAAACTGCCGCAGGCAAGCCTGGAGAACCAGGAAGACCGAGGTCTTGGAACTGGTAATCTTCTGCATCGCATGTAGGAAATTGGTGCTGTTACCGCTTAATATCGCGTCAACTGCGTCGTCGACCGAAATGGCGCTGGCGTCCCCGATTATTTCGGTAACGTGATGATCGTCAACCGTTTCCATGCCCCTGCAATAAAGCGCCAGCTTCCGAATTTCGTTTCTGGAAGCAATTCTGTCGCCGCCGATCAGCGCCACGAGAGCTTGCCTCGCAGCAGGCGTTATGCCCAGCCCCTCGGCAGAAAGTTCATTGTCGATCAAGGCGTTTAGAGCGCGGCCGTCGTCGGCATAACAAGGGATTGCCACAGCTGTGCGAGCGGCTTCGACTGTCTTGCGTAACGCCGATCCCTTCTTCAGGTCACCCGCTTCGACGATGATGCTGGCTGCGTCAAGGGAAGCTCCGGACAGAAATGCGACAGCATCGACGAGATATTTCTCGTTTGCGGCTCCCCTCACCCATATCAGCTTTTCGCCGCCGAAAAGACCGATAGACTGGGCTTCATCGAGCAGGCGACTGGGCTCTTTCTGCAGATCGCCGACGTCGAGCTTGGTGACGGAGAACGGATCATTCTGATCTATGCCAGTCTTTCCGGCGATCATACCGGAGCGCTCGGAAACAAGTCCGCGGTCGGGGCCATAGATCAGATAGATGCGGTACAGGCGTGCAGATTTCTGCAGGAATCCGTCGAATTCATGGGATTTGATTTCCGCCACGCCATGACTCCCTTAGCGGCTGAGCGCGGCGGCGAGGTCTGCTCCCACGAATTCAGCGGCCTGGTTGGCGGCGCGATTTTCGGCATCGAGGATCGCGCGCTGCTTGGCGAATTCCTGACTCGGGAAGTCCATCAAGGCGGTCGCTTCGCGTCTGCCCGCCTTGATGACCTGATTGTCTTTGGTGGTGCGCAAAGTGTAACTGACCGAAACAGTCGCGCGGCCGGCGCGAGACGTATCCGATGACTGAACGAGCAAGGTATCTGCAACGTAGGACGACACCTGCAATTCAACCATGTATTCCGGCTTCTCGACTTCACCGGCACCCCGGGAAGCCAGGAAGATCAGACGATTACGAACTACCTGTCCGACACGCGTGCCCGCTTCGGAAAAGCCGACGGAGCCGAGCTTCTCGGTAACGCCGGTACTTTCGGAATAGAGCGGCCGAACCTGGCAGGCGGAAAGAAACGCCGTGGAGACAAGGATCGTGACGATGCCGGCGCGACGCGCAAGCTTGCGGGCGAAATCAGACGACAATGTTTACAATCCTCTGTGGAACCACGATGATTTTTTTCGGTGCCTGACCGTTCAAGACATTCTTCACCGCGTCCAATTCCAGCACGGCTTCGGTGACGGCATTCTGATCTGCGTCGCGAGAAATTGTCAATTCGGCGCGCTTCTTACCGTTAATCTGCACGGGAAGGATCACGTCGTTTTCAACGACCAGAGATGCGTCATAGTCCGGCCAGGCCGCATGGGCGATGAGTTCCTTGTTGCCAAGGGTCATCCAGCATTCCTCGGCCAGATGCGGCGTCATGGGCGCGACGAGCTGGATCAGGATCTCGGCCGCGTTTCGGATGGCAGCCCGATAGGCTGCATCGCCCTCGCCGGCTGCCACCTTCGTCAGCGGGCCTGCCAGCGCGTTGACGAGTTCGTAGATGCGGGCAACCGCCTTGTTGAACCAGAGCCTGTCATAGTCGTTCTGGACGGCCTTCAGCGTCTTGTGGGCGAGCTGCGAGATCGCCAGTGCTTCGCCTTCCTTTGCCGGCTTGGAATCGACAACGGAGAGTGCTTCAGCGGCTTCCGAAATCAGGCGCCAGAGGCGCTGCGTGAAGCGATGAGCACCTTCAACACCGGCTTCCGACCAGATGACGTCTCGATCGGGCGGAGAGTCCGACAGGACGAAGAAACGCGCGGTATCGGCGCCGTACGAGGCGATGATATCATCCGGGTCCACAACGTTCTTCTTCGATTTCGACATTTTTTCGATCGAGCCGATCGCGATTTCCTCGCCTCCATCAAGCAGATAGGCGCTGCGCTTGCCGTCTATTTCCTCGATGCGGATGTCGGCGGGCGAAATCCATTCGCGATGCATGCCGGCGCCGCGGCTGTAGGTTTCATGAACCACCATGCCCTGGGTGAACAGGCCCTTGAAGGGCTCCTTGACATCCACATGGCCTGTCTCGCGCATCGCCCTGGTAAAGAAACGCGAATAGAGCAGATGCAGGATCGCGTGCTCGATACCGCCGATATACTGGTCGACAGGTAGCCAGCGGTTTGCCGCAGTCGGATCTGTCGGCTGCTTCTCCCAGGGTGCCGTGAAGCGGGTGAAATACCAGCTCGAATCGACGAAGGTGTCCATCGTATCCGTCTCGCGGCGCGCATCCTTGCCGCATTGCGGGCAGGCGACGTGACGCCAGGTCGGGTGACGGTCCAGCGGATTGCCGGGCTGATCGAAAGTCACATCCTGCGGCAGCTCTACCGGCAGGTCCTTCTTTGGAACCGGCACGACGCCGCAATCATCGCAATGAATGACCGGAATCGGGCAGCCCCAGTAACGCTGACGGGAAATGCCCCAGTCGCGCAGGCGGAAATTGACCTTGCGTTCGCCCTGCGGCGCATTGCCGAACAGCGTTGAAGACAGCTTGTCGGCAACAACCTGGAAGGCTTCGTCCGTCGTCTTGCCATCGAGGAAGCGTGAGTTGATCATCACGCCCTCGCCGTCATAGGCGACATCACCGACGGTGAAGCTCGCCGCATCGCCGTCCTTCGGCATCACGACGGGTACAACCGAAAGGCCATACTTGCGCGCAAAATCCAGGTCTCGCTGGTCGCCGGAGGGGCAGCCGAAGATGGCGCCTGTGCCGTAATCCATCAGAACGAAGTTGGCGACATAGACCGGCAATTCCCAGGAAGGATCCAGCGGATGCCTCACGCGGATGCCGGTATCCATGCCCTTCTTCTCCGCCGTCTCGAGGGCAGCAAGAGAGGTGCCGGCTCGGCGGCATTCCTCGCAGAAGGCCTCGATGTCCGCATTTCTTCCTGCCACTTCCTTGGCGAGCGGATGATCGGCGGCGATTGCCAGGAAGGAGGCGCCAAACAGGGTATCCGGGCGCGTCGTGTAGACCACAACCTCGGTTTCGCCGGCAGGTGCGGTTTCCGGGACGATCTCCCAGCGGATCGTGAGACCTTCAGAGCGGCCGATCCAGTTCTTCTGCATCAGCCGTACTTTTTCCGGCCACTGGTCGAGCGTATCGAGCGCGTCCAGCAGGTCCTGGCTGAAATCGGTGATCTTGAAGAACCATTGCGTCAGCTCGCGCTGTTCCACCAGCGCGCCGGAACGCCAGCCACGACCGTCGATGACCTGTTCGTTGGCGAGAACCGTATTGTCAACCGGATCCCAGTTCACCTTGGACTGCTTGCGGTAGACGAGACCCTTTTCCAGGAAGTCCAGGAAAAGATGCTGCTGTTGCTGGTAGTATTCGACGTCGCATGTCGCGAATTCGCGCGACCAATCCAGAGAAAGGCCCATCGCCTTCAGCTGTGCCTTCATTGAGCCGATGTTCTGATAGGTCCAGGACGCAGGATGCACGCCACGTTCCATCGCGGCATTTTCGGCCGGCATGCCGAAGGCATCCCAGCCCATCGGATGAAGGACATTATAGCCGCGGGCGCGCTTATAGCGCGCCACGACGTCGCCCATGGCATAGTTGCGGACATGGCCCATATGGATGCGGCCCGACGGATAGGGGAACATCTCTAGGACGTAATATTTCTCGCGCGGATCGGAGTTGTCAGTCTCGAAGACCTTCTCCTCGTTCCATTTCTGCTGCCAGCGGGGCTCAGCATCGCGCGGATTGTAACGTTCGGTAGCCATAGTATCAGAATTTCCGGAAAATCAGGGGAGGTTGGCCGAGACCTTCACCATGAAACCAACCAAGCGTCAAGTTTTGCGGGCGCTTCATGCGTTCGATCTTGGTATTGGGGCGATTTCAGAGATATCAGCCTTGGCAATGCCACGGCAGCCCAGTAGTGGATTGCCGGTGGACAAGCCGGATGTTGGGGCAGAGCGATGGAACTTCAAGAGCGGTTGAACGAAGTACGGTCCAGGATCGATGCGGCTGGGCGGGATGCAGGCCGTCCGGAACGCGCGGTGCAGTTGGTGGCCGTCTCGAAGACCTTTGAGGCCGATACCATTCGGCTGGCAATCGAAGCCGGCCAGCGCATCTTTGGAGAAAACCGCGTTCAGGAAAGCCAGGGAAAATGGCCGGGGTTGAAGGCGGAAACGCCAGGCATTGAGCTGCATCTCATCGGTCCGCTGCAGTCCAACAAGGCTGCAGAAGCAGTTGCGCTCTTCGACGTGATCGAAACCGTGGACCGCGAGAAGATCGCACGCGCCATTGCCGAGGAGATGAAGCGGCAGGGCAAGGCACTGCGTCTCTATGTTCAGGTCAATACAGGCCTGGAACCGCAGAAGGCCGGCATTGCACCTGATGATACGCCAGCTTTCGTCGACTTCTGCCGCGGTGAACTCGGCCTTGGCATTGAAGGACTGATGTGCATCCCGCCGGCGGATGAAAATCCCGGCCCGCATTTCGCCCTGCTCGCCAAGCTCGCAGAAAAGTGCGGTGTCAAGAAACTCTCCATGGGCATGTCTGGTGACTACGAGATTGCCATTGCCTTCGGTGCGACCAGCGTACGGGTCGGCTCGGCAATTTTCGGCGCGCGTTAACAAATAGCGGAAACTGCTTCTTCGAATCAGAGGATTACTCATGATTCGGACGGGGATCTTGTGGCCGTTGTTTGGAAAGCGATAATATTTATTAATCCGAAAAAAGTTTTAAACGGGCGATTTTTCCCGTTAACGTTTGACTGTGGAGACTCGCTATAATTCTCTAACCTATTTAAATTGTTAGATAATATTTGTCGCTTTCGAGCCTCTTTCAAAACCCGGTCGGGAGCACTTAAAAGCCCTAACAAGAGCTTAAATTAAATTTTCCGCAACGCTAATTGAGGAATTATTAACTATGTTGGGCGCAACCATTCGTTAACGGCAATGACCTGGCTCTCGGGTTTTGCATGAAGCGTCGCCGTTACCGGACTCGTCCGGATGACCCCTTTCACTTTGATTGCGGAAAACGGAACATGACAAGCATCCTCACCAACAACGCTGCCATGGCAGCGCTGCAGACCCTGCGCGGCGTAAATGACAGCCTGAAGGATACCCAGGGCCGCGTCTCCTCGGGCTATCGTATCGACAAAGCTGCCGACAATGCTGCCTACTGGTCGATCGCGACGACAATGCGTTCGGACAACAAGGCTCTCGGCGCGGTTTCCGACGCCCTCGGCCTCGGTGCAGCAAAGGTCGACACCGCCTATACGGCCATGGACAACGCCATCGACGTCGTCACGGAAATCAAGGCGAAGATCGTCGCCGCCACGGAAAAGGGCGTAGACAAAACCAAGATTCAGGAAGAACTCGACCAGCTGCAGGAGCAGCTGGTGAGCATCGCGCAGTCGGCCTCCTTCTCCGGTGAAAACTGGGTTGCCGGCGCTTCGGGCACGAAGAGCGTCGTCTCCTCCTTCGTCCGTGACGGTTCCAATGCCGTTTCGGTCAAGATGACGGACTACATTCTCGATGCGGGTACGCTGGGTAATGTCCTGTTCGGCATGAACAGCAACGGCACGATCCAGACGACGAGCGGTATCATCGGCACTGCATTCAACGGGACCTATGGCAACACCGTTATCGTCATGCCATCGATTTACGCGCTCGATATCACCAACTTCACGCAAGGCCAGCTCGACGGGGCGCTTTCCGGCGTCGAGCTCGTGCTCCAAGCCATGACCAATGCAGGTTCGCAGCTTGGCTCGATTTCGACCCGAATTCAGTTGCAGGAAACCTTCGTCAGCGCCCTGACCGACTCGATCGACTCGGGTGTCGGCCGTCTCGTCGACGCCGACATGGAAGAAGAGTCCTCCAAGCTCTCGGCGCTGCAAACGCAGCAGCAGCTTGCAATCCAGTCTCTGTCGATTGCGAATTCTTCGGCACAGAACATTCTCTCGCTCTTCCGCAGTTAACGCCTGGCAGAAGAACGGTAACAAAAAACCCCGCCATCGGCGGGGTTTATTCATTTCAGGAGATGCCGATCTCAGAACTGATCGTCTTCATCCTCGTCCTTCGGCGTCGAGCGCAGCGAGCTCAGCTTGCGGAATACGGCATCGGCGTCGATTTCCTTTTCTTCCTCGCGCTCGTAGCTCGGCGTCAGGCGCTCGGTTTCCTGAGCAGACTGCAGCGTTGCACCGAGTTCTGCCGCGGTCGGCAGCGGACGGCCCTTGGAAGCCTTTTCCACTTCCATGTCGAGATCGATCTGGCTGCAGAGGCCGAGCGTAACCGGGTCCATCGGTGCCAGGTTTGCCGAATTCCAGTGAGTGCGCTCGCGGATCTGCTCGATCGTCGATTTCGTGGTGCCGACGAGACGCGAAATCTGCGCATCCTTCAGTTCCGGATGATTGCGAACCAGCCAGAGAATGGCGTTCGGGCGGTCCTGGCGCTTGGAAACCGGTGTATAGCGCGGACCGCGGCGCTTGGATTCCGGCACGCGGACCTTCGGCTCGGAAAGCTTCAGCTTGTAGTTCGGGTTGCCTTCGGCGCGGGCAATTTCATCGCGGGAAAGCTGGCCGGTGGCGATCGGGTCCAGGCCCTTGATGCCCTGCGCGGCTTCGCCATCGGCAATCGCCTTGACTTCGAGCGGATGCAGTTTGCAAAACTGAGCGATCTGGTCGAAAGACAGGGCTGTATTGTCGACGAGCCAGATGGCAGTCGCCTTTGGCATGAGCAGCTGTTGAGCCATGGATATAGTCCTTCTATCGTCCGCGCCGGTCGCGGTCCGTGGATTGTCACCACAATGTCCGGGAAATATGGCGGTATATAACCGCACTGTCGCAGAATTGCAATTCTTCAGAAATGAAATGACCTTTGTCTAATTGCCGTCATCAGACTACCTGATATGAATTGCGCAATTCGAGTCCCGGTCGATGCGCCGAAGCGTAGGCCGTTGCATAGCCTTGTGAGGAGGAGTTCCCATGTCGGAGAAGATCTATCCGGTTTCCAAACCGGTGAAGACCCGTGCGCTGATCGATCAGGCCAAGTACGAGCAATGGTACGAGGAAAGCATTGAAAACCCCGACAAGTTCTGGGGCAAGCACGGCAAGCGCATCGACTGGTTCAAGCCCTATACCAAGGTCAAGAACACGTCCTTCACCGGCAAGGTGTCGATCAAGTGGTTCGAGGACGGCCAGACCAATGTTTCCTATAATTGCATCGATCGTCACCTGAAGACGAACGGCAACCAGACCGCCATCATCTTCGAAGGCGACAACCCCTATATCGATAAAAAGATCACCTACAACGAGCTCTACGAGCATGTCTGCCGCATGGCGAACGTGCTGAAGAAGCATGGCGTCAAGAAGGGTGACCGCGTCACCATCTACATGCCGATGATCCCGGAAGCGGCCTATGCGATGCTCGCCTGCGCCCGCATCGGCGCGGTGCATTCCGTCGTCTTCGGCGGCTTCTCGCCGGAAGCGCTGGCCGGCCGTATCGTCGACTGCGAATCCACCTTCGTCATCACCTGCGACGAGGGCATTCGCGGCGGCAAGCCGGTCCCGCTGAAAGACAATACGGATACGGCCATCCACATCGCCGCCCGTCAGTATGTGGCGGTCAACAAGGTGCTCGTCGTGCGCCGTACCGGCGGCAAGACAGGCTGGGCGCCGGGGCGTGACCTCTGGTACCATCAGGAAATCGCCACGGTGAAGGCTGAGTGCCCGCCGGTGAAGATGAAGGCGGAAGATCCACTTTTTATCCTCTACACTTCGGGTTCCACAGGCAAACCGAAGGGTGTCCTGCATACGACAGGGGGTTACCTCGTCTATGCGGCGATGACGCATGAATATGTCTTCGATTACCACCCCGGCGACGTTTACTGGTGCACGGCCGATGTCGGCTGGGTTACCGGTCATTCCTATATCGTCTACGGGCCGCTCGCGAACTGTGCGACGACACTGATGTTCGAAGGCGTGCCGAATTTCCCGGACCAGGGCCGTTTTTGGGAAATCATCGACAAGCACAAGGTCAATATCTTCTACACAGCGCCAACAGCGATTCGCTCGCTCATGGGCGCCGGCGACGATTTCGTGACTCGCTCTTCGCGCGCGAGCCTGCGCCTGCTCGGCACGGTAGGTGAGCCGATCAATCCAGAAGCCTGGGAATGGTATTACAATGTCGTCGGCGACAAGCGCTGCCCGGTGATCGATACGTGGTGGCAGACGGAAACCGGCGGTCACATGATCACGCCGCTGCCGGGTGCGACCGACCTCAAGCCTGGTTCGGCCACGAGGCCCTTCTTCGGCGTCAAGCCGCAGCTCGTCGACAATGAGGGCAAGGTGCTGGAAGGTGCCGCCGACGGCAATCTCTGCATCACCGACAGCTGGCCGGGCCAGATGCGCACGGTTTATGGCGACCATGAGCGCTTTATCCAGACCTACTTCTCTACCTACAAGGGCAAGTATTTTACAGGTGATGGCTGCCGCCGCGATGAGGACGGTTATTACTGGATCACGGGCCGCGTCGATGACGTTCTGAACGTTTCCGGTCATCGTCTCGGCACTGCGGAAGTCGAATCTGCTCTCGTCTCGCACAATCTTGTTTCGGAAGCTGCCGTCGTAGGTTATCCGCATCCGATCAAGGGCCAGGGCATCTACTGCTACGTCACGCTGATGGCGGGCAATGAGGGCACAGACGAACTGCGCCAGCAGCTTGTCAAACATGTGCGCGCCGAAATCGGCCCGATTGCCGCACCCGACAAAATCCAGTTCGCGCCCGGCCTTCCGAAGACGCGTTCGGGCAAGATCATGCGCCGTATCCTGCGCAAAATTGCCGAAGACGATTTCGGTTCGCTGGGGGATACTTCGACGCTCGCAGATCCGGCTGTCGTTGACGATCTGATCGCCAACCGGCAAAACAAGGCTACGGCTTGAGACTAAGGGCCGCTCCGCTATCGGGAGCGGCCCTATTCATCCGCACAAACAACCTGTGGCTTGCGGCCGCCGTCGTAGGCGCGGACCTTTCCTTCCGAAAGAAGATACTGTGCAGGATTGCGCCCGTCCGCGAAGGTGACGTTGGCGAGAATTCGTCCGAAATATTTGTCACCGGCTATCTCTCTCAGCTGGATATTCGCGGCGCCTGATATCATTTGTTCAAGTGCTACTCGTGCCTCGAGAGCGGCTTTCCGGACTTCAGCGCATTTCGAATGGATTTCGGGTGCATCTATACCGCGAATGCGGACATAGACCTCCATGGTTTGTTGCGGCCAAGGTGTCGCCGCAACTAACAGCGTATCGCCGTCAATGATCCGGATAATCTTCGCCGATACGGGACCTTCAATCTCGTCGCGTGCGGCAAAAGCCGGCACAGACGAAAGAACTAGCAGGACAATTGAAAACAGCTTGAGCATAACAGGAATAAATTCCGATCATGCTGGAAAGTCAATGGGAATATTTACCTAGAAATCAATCGCGCGGCCATTAATTTCATAATCGCCGAAGCGGGAGGGCTCAGCTCCGCCGCGTCCGCCGATCTCCGGCGGCAGTTCGGCAGCCCTGGTGTTCTTCCGGCGCTCCTCAGCTTCGGCCAGCGCCCGTTTGGCAGCTGGAGAGAGCATCTTGCGCGGCGGCTCCGAACCTTCAGGCACCGGAATTTCCACATTGTCGTTATCGGCCGTCTGCATGCTGCACTCCCGCCTGAGAATATTGAAAATGGCTGGCGAATAACCAAATCATAGTGCGTCGGCGCCGGGATTTAAAGCATTACGCCGCAATCTGGAGATGGAGACCTCTGATGAACCTCATGCGTACTGCCATGTTGCTTGCCTTCATGACGGCGCTTTTCATGTTTGTCGGCTTTTTGATCGGCGGCCGGGGCGGCATGATGATCGCCTTTCTCATCGCTGCCGGCATGAATTTCTTCTCCTACTGGAATGCCGACCGGATGGTGCTGTCGGCCTATCGGGCGCAGGAGGTCGATGAGCGCAACGCGCCGGAATTTTACCGGATCGTGCGTGATCTCGCCCGCAATGCCGGCCTGCCGATGCCTAAGGTCTATCTCTATGACAGCCCTCAGCCGAATGCCTTTGCGACCGGCCGCAATCCGGAGAATGCTGCCGTCGCTGCCTCGACCGGCCTGCTCGCCGCTCTCTCGCCAGAAGAGGTTGCGGGCGTGATGGCGCATGAGCTTGCCCACGTCCAGAACCGCGATACGCTGACCATGACGATCACGGCCACGCTTGCCGGCGCGATCTCGATGCTCGGCAATTTCGCCTTCTTCTTTGGTGGCAATCGTGAAAACAACAACAATCCGTTGGGTTTCATCGGTGTGCTCGTCGCGATGATCGTGGCGCCGCTTGCCGCCATGCTGGTGCAGATGGCGATCAGCCGTACCCGCGAATATTCGGCCGACAGGCGGGGTGCTGAAATCTGTGGCAATCCGTTATGGTTGGCCTCGGCGCTCGGCAAGATCGCCCGCGGTGCGGCACATGTGCCGAACTATGACGCGGAGCGCAACCCAGCCACCGCCCACATGTTCATCATCAATCCGCTTTCCGGCGAGCGCATGGACAATCTGTTTTCGACCCATCCGAACACCGAAAATCGTATTGCTGCCCTGCAGGAAATGGCACGGGGAGGTTTCGACGTCTCGACGCCGCCGGTTCGCGCTGCTAATCCGACACGCAAATCGCGCTCGGTTCCCAATACCGGTTTCGGCCGCGATGACTCGCAACCGCCGAAGGGTCCGTGGTCTTGAATTCAGACGGCAAGAAGAAGCCAACGCGCAAACATAAACCTGTTGCAGAAGGCTCAGCACCGGCGCCGGTGAAACCCGGCCTGCAGACGCGTGCGGCTGCCGCGAAGATCCTTGCGGCCGTCGTAGATAAAAAACTGCCGCTCGATGGTGCGCTGGATCATGAGCATGGAAATCCGGCCTACAAGGCGCTTGGGGAAAGCGATCGCGCGCTGGCCCGCGCCATCCTCAACGCTACGCTCAGGCATCTGCCGCGCATTGATGCCGCCATTGCCTCGCTGCTCGAAACGCCGCTGCCGGAAGGTGCCCGAGCTTTGCATCATGTGCTTGCCGTCGGTGCTGCGCAGATCCTCTATCTCGACGTTCCCGATCATTCCGCCGTCGATCTCGCCGTCGAGCAGGCCAACCAGGATCCTCGCAATCGGCGTTTCGCGAAGCTCATCAACGCGATCCTGCGCCGTCTTAGCCGCGAGAAGGAGCGCATACTTGGCGAGATCGCCGACATACCGCCAATGCCTATGTGGTTCATCGAGCGGATGGCAAAAGCCTATGGAAAAGAGCGGGCACTCGCCATTTCCGAATCCCAGCTTGAGCCGGCAGCCATCGACCTTACTGTTAAATCCGATGCCCCAGGCTGGGCGAAGCGTCTAAACGGCGCAGTGATACCCACTGGCGGCGTGCGGCTTTCCGCGTTTGAAGGCAGCATTCCCTCGCTTGACGGGTTCGAAGAGGGGGAATGGTGGGTTCAGGACGCGGCTGCCAGCATTCCTGCCAAGCTCTTCGGTGACCTCACCGGCAAGCGCGTTGCCGACCTTTGTGCCGCACCAGGTGGCAAGACCGCCCAGCTCATCCTTGCCGGTGGCCGCGTGACGGCGATCGACCAGTCCGAAAACAGGTTGAAGCGCTTGCGCTCCAATCTCGAGCGGCTTGGTCTTGAAGCCGAAACCATCGCGGTGGATCTTACGAAATTCGAACCATCCGAGCGTTTTGACGCAATTCTTCTCGACGCGCCATGCTCGTCGACAGGCACGACCCGCCGGCATCCCGACGTGCTCTGGACGAAAGGCGCCGGGGATATCGCCAAACTCGCGACACTGCAGGAGCGCCTTCTGCGCCACGCAGTTACCTTGCTGAACCCGGGTGGCGTTCTTGTCTTTTCCAATTGCTCGCTCGATCCACAGGAAGGCGAAGAGGTTGTGGCTCGTGTTCTTGCGGATACTAAGAACCTGGAACGAGTGCCGATCCACGCCGCAAAATGGCCCGGCATGGAGCAGGCTATTACACCGACAGGCGAGTTTCGCACGCTCCCTACCATGCTGGATATGCCAGATGGCTTTGCGTCGGGCCTTGATGGCTTCTACGCTGCGGTACTCAGACGCATCTGATTGCTATTATATTCTAATTTCATCACAAAATAATACATCGTAGCTAATGAAATCGGTTTTGATTCATCTATTCTTAACCACGAGGGTCAATAGACAATTGATATGCAGTCCGGTCGGCGTCTTGCGAGCATATATGTTCGGGAAGCTTGGCGGCGCGGTACGCGCCGTGCCGCGCTTCTGCGTTTGCGCTTCTCGCGCCATACCATATCGGTACCGGAACGCCTGATCGTCGCTCCGACGGATCTGAGGGGCATCGATTCCCACGTTGCCGAAGAGATCATGGACGGCCGGTTTCCGCTTGCCGGCCGTATGCTGGAAACCGACGGGAAATCGCCCTTCACGCTGACCCTTCCCTCGCGTGCGTTCGCAGTCAGGCTTCACAGTTTCGGTTGGCTACGGCACATGCGCGCCAACAAGAGCGAGCGCGGCTCGGCCGTCGCCCGCGTCATCGTCGATAGTTGGCTCTCGATCCATGGAGGCCGGATCGAAGGCATCGCCTGGGAGACCGACGTCGTTTCGCAGCGTGTCATTGCCTGGCTGGCGCATTCTCCGGTCGTCCTGCAGAACGCCGATCGCGGCTTCTATCGCCGCTTCATGAAGTCGCTCGCCTTCCACATCGGCTATCTGCGCCGCATGGCGCCCTATTCGACTGGCGAAGTCCGCTTCCGTCTGCGCATCGCGCTTGCAACGGCGTCTGTTGCCATGCCTGTGCGTGCTTCGACGGTGCGGCGGGCAGCCCAGGCGCTCGACCGCGAATTCGATAGCCAGATTCTCCCCGATGGCGGCCATATCTCCCGCAATCCACGCATCGGGCTGGAGCTGCTGCTCGATCTGCTGCCTCTCCGGCAGACTTACGTCAATCTCGGCCATGATCTGCCGCAGAAGCTGATCTCCGGTATTGACCGCATGTACCCTGCCCTGCGCTTTTTCCGCCATCAGGATGGCGATCTGGCACTCTTCAACGGTGCGACATCCACGCTGGCGGATGAGTTGATGTCCGTACTGCGATACGACGAGACGGCGGGTCAGCCCTTCAAGGCATTGCCGCATTCGCGCTATCAGCGACTTGCAGCCGGCAAGACGGTGATCATTGCCGATACCGGACCGCCCGCGCCTGGCTGCTTCAGAACAGCTCATGCAGGCAGTCTCTCCTTCGAAATGTCCTCCGGCCGCTACCGCTTCATCGTCAATTCAGGATCTCCTAAATTCGCAGGCCAGCGCTATGTCCAGATGGCCCGCACCACCGCCGCTCATTCCACCGTGGTCCTGAACGATACATCCTCCAGCCGGTTCTCCCCCTCGGCTTTTCTGGCCCACATGATGACGGAGCCGGTGGAAACGGTTGCTGCCGAGCGCGTGGAAACCGAGGATGGCCGCGAAGGCATCAAGGCCAGGCATGACGGCTATCTCGATGCTTTTGGTGTCATTCATGAGCGAGAGCTGACGCTGAACGCGGCCGGCTCCATCGTGACCGGTATGGACCGTTTCGTGACCGACGACCGGTATCACAGCGAAGGACCGCTGCGCGCGGTTGCCCGCTTCCACATCCATCCCGCCATCGTGCCGCGGCAGAATGATACGGAATCGGTGCTGCTGACGGCCCCGGATGGCGAAAGCTGGCTGTTTTCCTCTCCCGGCAATGAAGTGCTGATTTCGGAGGATATTTTCTTCGCCGACAGTGCCGGCATCAGCAGCTCCGACCAGATAGAGGTGGATTTCGATCTGGCGGAAAAACCCGAAATTCGCTGGTTTTTGTCACGCAAGAGCTAGCGGCTGTTTGCGCCGGCTCCAAGCTGTGCTAACGCGGCCTCATCAAAACGTCCCTTGCCCGGATGTCTCCCGCGAAGCCCGAACGGAGAAGGTTCATGGCCGTCATTTCCAAGAAAATCCCCGCCCCCGACAAGGTCGAGATCAAGACTGCGCTGCTTTCTGTCTTCGACAAGACCGGTATTATCGAACTTGCCCGCGCGCTTTCGGCGCGTGGCGTGCGCCTGCTTTCGACCGGTGGCACCTACAAGGCGATCGCGGCCGAAGGACTTGCCGTCACCGATGTCTCCGAAGTGACGCAGTTTCCGGAAATCATGGATGGCCGGGTGAAGACTCTGCATCCGAAGGTGCATGGAGGCCTGCTCGCGATCCGTGACGATGCCGAACACCAGGAAGCGATGAAGGCACATGGGATTGACGGCATCGACCTGCTGGTCGTCAACCTCTATCCCTTCGAGGATGTGCGTGCGGCCGGCGGCGATTATCCGACGACGGTGGAGAATATCGATATCGGCGGCCCGGCTATGATCCGCGCTTCAGCCAAGAACCATGCCTATGTCACCGTCATCACCGACCCGGCGGACTATTCCGAGCTGACCGAGCAACTTTCGGCCGATGCCGGCAAGACGGTCTATGCCTTCCGTCAGCGCATGGCGGCCAAAGCCTACGCCCGCACTGCCGCCTATGACGCCGCGATTTCCAACTGGTTTGCCGAAGCGCTTTCGATCGATACGCCGCGTCACCGCACCATTGGCGGCGTGCTGAAGGAAGAGATGCGCTACGGTGAAAACCCGCACCAGAAGGCCGCCTTCTACGTGACGGGCGAAAAGCGCCCGGGCGTTTCGACTGCCGTCCTGCTGCAGGGCAAGCAGCTTTCCTATAACAATATCAATGATACCGATGCGGCCTATGAGCTCGTTGCCGAGTTCCTGCCGGAGAAGTCGCCGGCCTGCGCCATCATCAAGCACGCCAACCCCTGCGGCGTCGCGACCGGTTCGACGCTTCTCGAAGCCTACAAGCGGGCGCTTGCCTGCGATTCCGTCTCGGCCTTCGGCGGCATTATCGCACTGAACCAGACACTCGATGCCGCGACGGCCGAAGAGATTATCCAGCTCTTCACCGAGGTCATCATTGCACCTGACGTCACCGAGGAAGCCAAGGCAATCGTCGCCCGCAAGCCGAACCTGCGTCTGCTCTCAGCTGGCGGTCTGCCGGATGCGCGTGCGGCCGGCATTACCGCCAAGACCGTTTCGGGAGGCCTGCTCGTCCAGAGCCGCGACAACGGCATGGTCGAGGATCTGGAACTGAAGGTCGTTACCAGGCGTGCGCCGACGGCTCAGGAGCTTGAGGACATGAAGTTTGCCTTCAAGGTCGGCAAGCACGTGAAGTCGAATGCTGTCGTCTACGCCAAGGACGGCCAGACCGCAGGTATCGGTGCCGGCCAGATGAGCCGTGTCGATTCAGCACGCATTGCGGCGCTGAAGGCCGAGGAAGCGGCCAAGACGCTCGGACTTGCCGTTCCGATGACGCATGGTTCGGCAGTCGCCTCGGAGGCGTTCCTGCCCTTCGCAGATGGCCTGCTGTCGATGATTGCTGCCGGCGCCACCGCCGTGATCCAGCCGGGCGGCTCGATGCGCGACCAGGAAGTCATCGATGCGGCAAACGAACATAATGTCGCGATGGTCTTTACCGGCATGCGTCACTTCCGCCACTGAGCAGATAACGGACAGATCCCCGGCTTTGCGGCCGGGGAGTTCTCAGGCGCGGTCCGCCGGATAGGGAGTGCGGATCAGCAGCACCAGACCTCCGGCGAGGAACAGGATCAGCGTCGACATGCCGAGATGCGCCGATCCGGTCAAATAGGTCACGATTGAAAACAGGAGCGTCGCCATGAAACTCGTGGCGCGGCCGGATAGAGCATAGATGCCGAAATAACGGCCGGCCTCTTCGAGACTGACGCTACGCGCCAGATAGGAGCGCGATGACGCCTGCACCGGGCCAAAGGCAAGGCCGATCAACAAGCCATAGAGGATATAGGCCTTTTCCGCCATCGTGCCGAAAAGCCCGCCGCTGTCGGCAGTCGAAAGCGGCATCAGCCCGAAGAAAGTGTAGCCCGGGCCGGTGGAAATAATACCGATCGTGGCCAGCAACAGCATGGTCAGGCTGATGATAACGGTCACCTTGGAGCCTATCCCCCTGTCGACGCGTCCGGCGATCAGGCAGCCAAGGATCGCCACGATATTGAGGATGATCCCGTAAATGCCGATCTCGATCGTTGCCCAGCCGAACATGCCCGCCGCAAAGGCGCCACCGAGGATCAGCAGGCCGTTGACGCCATCCTGATAGATCATGCGGGCGATGAGGAAGGTCAGGATACCGCGACGCGTCCTGAGTTCGCCGAGCGTATTGCGCAATTCCTTGAGACCGAAGCGCACCGCAAAGCCGAAAGGCAGGCCTTTGCGGGCATCCGGCGTGAAGAAAAACATCGGCAGGATGAAGATCAGATACCAGACAGCCGAGATCGGGCCGGTGACGCGCGCGTCCTCGCCCGTATGAGGATCGAGACCGAAAAGCGGATCGAGACCCAGAATGGTCTTGCCGCTTTCCGGGCTGCCGGCCAGCAGAGCCACGACGGCGATCAGTACGATCATGCCGCCAAGATAGCCGAGACCCCAGGCGGTGTTGGAAAGCCTGCCAACGTCGTCCTTGCTGACGAGGCGCGGCATCATGGAATCGTTGAAGACGATCGAGAACTCTGCCGAAATCGAGGCGAGGATCATGAAGATGACGGGATAGATGATCGGCGAGCCCGGAGCAGCAAACCAGAGGCAGCAGAGGCTGACGATCTTGATGACCGCGAAGAAGGCGATCCAGGGTTTGCGCGCACCGGATTGGTCGGCGATGGAGCCCAGGATGGGGGACAGGATGGCGATGATAATAGAGGAGATCGTCGCCATGTTGCTCCACATCGTCTGCGCGGCGACCGGATCGGACGTCAGCCGCGAGACGAAGTAGGGGCCAAAAATGAAAGTCGTTACTACGGTGAAGAACGGCTGGGCTGCCCAATCAAAGAGCATCCAGCCCCATATGCCCTTCTCCGTGGCTTTCGGCGGCTGCGTTCCTGTCCAGTCTATGCGATTCAAACGTCCGCTCCTTTTTTGGGGCGGACTGTCTCATCTCGCCCGGTCGCGCGCAAGATCGGTGAGGATGCCTGCGGCAACAGTGATGCGGGCGAGGTTCGGATCGGCTCCATCGCTGAGGCTTGCAAGCTCCTCGACGATGCGGTTGATGCGCACCCTGTCCTGCGCATGCCAGGCCTGGACCGGCTGCTTTTCCTTGCCGTGATCGGAAAGCGCGGAGATCACGATATCGCGACGGGCGCTGGCGATCTGGTCGATACTGCGGGCAAGAGCGAGGTTTTCATAGTGGTCGGAGGTGATGATGCGGTTGCCCGCAGCCAGCAGCCGGCCGACACGGAAAGTCTGGGTGACAGCAAAGTAGTTTTCGGCTGCGCGCGGCAGCGCCTCGCCGGTGCGAGCGGCGATCTGCATGATCTCCGGTACCAGAGCGAAGGTGGGCAGAGCCGCGATTTCGGCCGCCAGTTTTTCCGGCAGACTGGCCTGTTGGTATTCCTCCTGGCGCGCGGCGACGTCAGCTGCGGCCTGATCGGCGAAGGAAGGCTTGAGTTTCTTCAGCGTCGCCTGAAGCCGGCTAATGATCTCGGCCATGTCGCCCTTGGTCATGCCGGTCTTTAGCAGCAGGCGCGTCAGCACCGTGAAGCTGTTGCCGATCTCTTCATAGATGCGGTTCTGGATCTGGCCGGAAACCTTGTTGTCCAGGGCATCCGTTTCGGCCCAAAGCCGGTTGAGATCGAAGCCGTCGCGGGCAACGATGGCGGCGCGCACGACTTCCGGAGCAGATGCTGCGGTCGCATCCATCATGCTGACGGCAAAGCCCGGCCCGCCGCGGTTGATCGCCTCGTTTGCGAGCACCGTCGCGACGATTTCCCGCTTCAGCCGGTGGCTGTCGATATCGGATGCGTTGGACTTCTGCATCTTCGCCGGGAAGTAATGGAAGAGCGTGTCGACGAAATAGGGATCGTCAGGCAGTTCGCTGGCGATCAGCGCATCGAAGAGTACGATCTTGGCATAGGAGAGCAACACACCGATCTCGGGGCGTGTCAGTGGCCGGCCGGCAGTGTAGCGCTCGGACAGCGAGGTGTCGTCGGGAAGCGTTTCGACCTTGCGGTTCAGCTGTCCCGACGCCTCCAGGACGCTCATGAAGCGGCCGAGCTCAAGGCCGTTTGCCGTTCCCTTGCGGGCGGTCAGCGAGATTGCCAGGGACTGCAGGTAGTTGTTGCGCAGTACGAGCGCAGCCACCTCATCGGTCATGCTGCCGAGAAGCTGGTCACGTTTGGTGCGGCTGAGCCGCTGTTCGTGCATAGCGTTCGCCAGCGCGATCTTGATATTGACTTCGACGTCGGAAGTATTGACGCCGGCGGAGTTGTCGATGGCGTCGGAATTGCTGCGTCCGCCCTTCAGGCCGTAGGCAATTCGGCCTTTCTGCGTGACGCCGAGATTGGCGCCCTCCCCGATCACCTTGGCGCGCACTTCGTCGGCCGTAATGCGGATCGGATCGTTGGCGCGATCGCCGACGTCGGTATCGGTCTCGGATGCCGCCTTTACATAGGTCCCGATGCCACCGAACCAGAGCAGGTCGACGGGGCTTTTCAGGATCGCGGTCATGATTTCGAAGGGCGTGGCGACAGCCTTGTCGATGCCGATTGCGGCCACGGCCTCCGGCGTCAGCGTAACCGACTTTGCCGAGCGCGAAATGATCATGGCACCTTTCGAGAGCACGGACTTGTCGAAGTCCTGCCAGCTCGAGCGCGGCAGGTTGAAGAGGCGCTGGCGCTCGGCGAGGGTTTTTTCCATATCGGGATCGGGGTCGATGACGATATCGCGGTGATCGAAAGCGGCGACCAACCGGATCTTCGGTGAGAGCAGCATACCATTGCCGAAAACGTCGCCCGACATGTCGCCCACGCCGGCCACAGTAAAGGGCGTCGTCTGGATGTCGATATCCATCTCGCGGAAGTGGCGCTTTACGGTTTCCCAGGCGCCGCGCGCGGTGATGCCCATCTTCTTGTGGTCGTAGCCGGCGGAGCCGCCGGAAGCGAAGGCGTCGTCCAGCCAGAAACCTGCTTCCTGAGCAAGCGCATTGGCGGTGTCGGAGAAGGTTGCTGTGCCCTTGTCCGCGGCGACGACGAAATAGGGGTCATCGCCATCCAGGCGCACCGTATTGTCAGGCGGGATGATATCGGCGCCGGAGATGTTGTCGGTGATGGAAAGCAGCGTGCGGATATAGGTTTTGTAGGCTTCACGACCTGCGTTGAAGAGCTCTTCGCGGCTGCCGCCGACCGGGAGTTTCTTGGGATAGAAACCACCTTTGGCGCCGACGGGCACGATCACGGCGTTCTTGACCTGCTGCGCCTTGACGAGGCCCAGAACTTCGGTGCGGTAGTCCTCGGCGCGGTCCGACCAGCGCAGGCCGCCACGGGCGACGCGGCCGAAGCGCAGATGTACGCCTTCGACTTCGACGCCATAGACGAAGATTTCACGGAAGGGCCTGGGTTCCGGCAGGCCATCCACCAAGTGCGGGTCAAGCTTGAAGGCGAGCATCGCCTTCGGTGTTCCATCGGCATTGCGCTGGAAATAATTGGTGCGCAGCGTTGAATCGACGATATTGACGTAGCGGCGCAGGATACGGTCGTCATCCAGGCTCGGCACGTCGGCAAGCTCGGCTTCGATTGCCTGATGCAGCTCGGCGAGTTTCTTGATACGTGCCTTTTCCGACAGCTTCGTATCGAGCGTGTCGTGGAACAAGCGGAAGATCGAAGCGGCGATCGCGGGGTATTTGTCGAGGGTGGTTGCGATATAATCCTGCGAGTAGGCGATGCCGGCCTGGCGCAGGTAGCGCGCATAGGCGCGCAGCACATTCACCTCGCGAGCCGAGAGGCCGGCCGACAGGATCAGCCCGTTGAAGCTGTCATTGTCGATCGTGTCGCTGAAGGCTGCGACGAAGGCTTCTTCGAGCGGTGCGCCAAAACGTGCGAGGTCAATGTCCGCACCGCTGCGGGCCTCGAGTTCCATGTCGTGCAGCACGACGATGTTGATCGCGCCGTCGGCGGCCGGAACTTCGATATCGAAGGTCCGTTCGCTCAGGACGTTGAAGCCGAGGTTTTCTAGGAGAGGCACGCGGCGCGACAGCGGCAGCTGCTCTCCGCTATGGAAGATCTTCAGCGACAGGATGCGGCCGCGTTCGTCGTCCTGGCGATAGTAGAATTCGATGCGGATCGGCTCGCCGGCGGCGCATGCGGTGATGTCGGGCAGATCGCCGACCGCTTCATCCGGCGTGAAGGCTTCCTGGAAGGCGTTGCTGACGCCGAGCTTCGGCGCCTTGGGGCCGGCGAGCATCTCGAAACGGCTGTCCCAGCGCGCGGTGATCTGGCGGATCGTCTCCTCGAGCTTGGCCTGATGGATGCGCGGCGTCTTGCCGCCCGAGCGGCCGATGATGAAGTGAACGCGTGCGACACCGCCTTCCGGAAAGGCCGGATAGTAGGCGGAAACGCGGCCATCGTAGACAGTCTTCAGATAAGTGCCGATGCGCTCTCGCACGATCGAGTCATATTCCTCTCGCGGTACGAAGACGATGACGGAGACGAAGCGGTCGAAATGGTCGATGCGCGGCAGCACGCGTACGCGCGGGCGGTCGGCGAGATCGTTGATCTGCTCGGCGAAGGTCGCAAGCAGCGGGGTATCGATCTGGAAGAGATCATCGCGGGGGTAGGATTCCAGCGTATTGTCGAGCATGCGGCCGGAATGGCTCATCGGGTCGAAGCCGAAATGCTCCTTCACCTTCTCGATCTTGGAGCGCAGCAGCGGAATTTCAGATGCCGAAGAGGTGTAAGCAGTCGAGGTGAAGAGGCCGACAATGCGCAATTCGCCTGTCACGTTCCCCTGGGAGTCAAAGCGCTTGACGCCGACATAGTCCATATAGGCGCGGCGATGGACTATGGATTTCACATTGGCCTTGGTGACGATCAGGAAGTCTGGACCGTCGAGGAATGCGAGGATTTCCGGCGTGGTCGTCACGGCGTCCTTGCCGGTGCGCAGCACGAGAACTTCGGGATTGGAGAGAATGCCTAGACCCGTTCCCTTGTCGCGTTCGACATTCGCATCCGGGCCTTTGCCGGAATAAACGTAGTCGCGCATACCGAGGAAAGTGAAGTTCTCGTCACGCAGCCAGGTCAGGAAGGCGATCGCTTCGTCGCGGTCGACCTTCTTGCGGCTGGCGCTATAGTTCGAGAGCTCCGAAATCACCTCATCGACGCGGGCGAGCATCGGCTTCCAATCGGAAACGGCAAGTTCCACCTGCTCGAGCACTGCCCTGATCCGCTTGATCAGGTCGGCTGCCTGGGAGGGGCTGAGCGGCGAAACGTGGAGCTGGATGTGGCTAACGCGCTTAGCCGGGTCGCTCGCTATATCAGCGGAATAGAGTTCCGGGGCCTTGCCGTCCTCCAGGATCAGGATCGGATGAACTGCCATGCAGATGTCGCGATAAGTGCTGGTCACCTCGCCCATGACGGATTCGTACAGGAAGGGCTTGTTGTGATCCGTCACCGAAAGGATGGAGACTGCGATGCCATCGGGGGTGACATCGGCCACCGTGTCGATGCTGACACGCGGTGTCTTGCCGTTCCAGGCGGCGATTTCGGCTGCCGAGTGGACGGCGGAAAGCGCAAGCATTTCCGGCGTGTAGAGTTCGAGATCGTCGCCGCTTGCGCGGCCGAAGAGGATTTCGGGATCGAGATGGGGCTCACCGGTCGCGGCTGCGATCTTGCGCGCGCTCTCGATCTGCTTTTCCCGTTTCGGATTGTTTCTGGCGGCCATGGATCATCCCCCCGATTGTTTTGATGTGGGCAAGTTAGCAGAAGGTTCTTCGAAAGAATCTCTAAAAGAGGGCCTCGAAAAGTCGTTTTCGTGCTTTTTTGGCTATGCTTACGAGAGATTTCGAAAGTTTTTGGGTCGTTTCATGCCGACGGACGGTAAAATCACTTTATCCGGCTTTTCCGTCCCGCCGCACATTTCCACGCTCGCATGAAGAATGGTTGACAGCGCCTCGTCAAAAAGATCATCAACGGCGGTCGAAATTCGGAACCGGATGCCATGTCGGAAAACGCAGCGGGCGCAGTCATCGTCATCTCCAGCCATGTCGTGCGCGGGTCGGTCGGAAACCGTGCCGCGGTCTTCGCGCTGGAAACGCTCGGCCACCAGGTCTGGGCGCTACCGACGGTCGTGTTGCCATGGCATCCAGGCCATGGCCGTTCGACACGGCTTACTTTCGCCGAGGCTGATTTCGAAGCCGCGATCGATGATCTCATCCGCGCGCCGTGGATCGGTGAGGTCAAGGCTGTCCTGTCGGGCTATTTCGGAAACGCGGCCCAAGTCCGTTCCGTCGCGAAGCTCGTTGCGTCGTTGCGCGAGAGGAATCCGGAACTGCTCTATGTCTGCGATCCGGTCATGGGCGATCTCGGTGGCCTCTACGTGCCCGAAGCGACAGCCGAGGCGATCCGTGATCACCTGATACCACTTGCTTCGCTCGCCACGCCCAACCGATACGAACTTGCCTGGCTGTCGGGCGCCGCCCTCGATGACAACAACGCGGTCATGGAGGCCGCCCTTTCGCTCGGTCCCTCGCGCATGCTGGTCACATCGGCGGTGCCGATGATGGCGGGCGGCACGGGCAATCTTTATCTCTCCGGTAAGCATGCTCTGCTTGCCGAACATCGTGTCGTCGAGAACCCACCCAACGGCCTCGGAGATCTGCTGGCCGCTCTATTCCTCTCTCGTCTGCTCTCGGGGATGGAGGATGAGAAGGCGCTGCAGCTGGCGACCGCCAGCGTGTTCGAAGTGCTGGCGCGCGCCGTCAAGCGCGGCAGTAACGAACTGATGCTGGCAAGCGATGCCTCCAGCCTCTTGACGCCCATGGCGATGGTGCAGATGCGTCATCTCTTCCATCCTGCGCAACGGCGGAAAAAATAGGGCTGATGCTTTTGCAGCGCAGCAGTTGATCTTGGCTCGCGCGCGCGCTAATCCAAGAGCATGACGAGATTTCCCAACTCCCTCCTGGACGGTTATCGCAACTTCATGAGTGGGCGCTATGCCGATGCCCGCGACAGGTATCGGCAACTTGCGGAAAATGGGCAAAGTCCGACAACGCTCATGATTGCCTGTTCCGACTCCCGCGCGGCGCCCGAACTGATCTTCGATGCCGGGCCAGGTGAACTCTTCGTCATCCGTAACGTCGCCAACCTGGTGCCGCCCTATGAGCCAGACGGCCATTTCCACTCCACCTCGGCAGCGCTTGAATTTGCCGTGCAGGCGTTGAAGGTCAAGAATATCGTCGTCATGGGCCACGGCCGCTGCGGCGGTATCCGCGCGGCACTCGACCCCGATGCCGAGCCGTTGTCGCCCGGCGATTTCATCGGCCGCTGGATGTCGCTCGTGCGCCCTGCCGCCGAGCAGATCGGCAGCAACGACATTATGACGCCAGGCGAACGACAGACTGCGTTGGAGCGGGTGTCCATTCGCAATTCAATCAACAATCTCAGATCTTTCCCTGAAATCAAGACGCTCGAGGAAGAGGGCAAGCTGGAGCTTCATGGTGCCTGGTTCGACATTTCGACCGGCGAACTCTGGGTGATGGATTCTGAGACACTCGATTTCGTCCGTCCCGAAATCTAGGGATAGACCGCTTTATCGGTTTTTTAAGATATTCCACTAAGCTCGCCTACGAGGAGCAGCTGGACGTGGATTAAACATGAATTTCGAAGCGGTGAAATTCAAGAATATCAGAAGGGCAGTGCTCGCCGCCATTCTGCTGCCCTTCGTCTTCATGATTGTTGAAGGCGTCGTGTTGATCCGCTCCTCGCTCATGCAATACCACGCGCTCGAAAATGACCATCTCTTTGCCGATGTTCTTGCTCGCGGAGGATCGATTGCGGCCAATGAGATCCTAGCGGAACTCGTTGCGACGCGAGCCTATATCAACGATCGCGATGAGATCACCAGGGCGTCGATGATCGAAAGGCGAAACTCACTCGATAGCGAACTCGCGCGTTTCAACGCAAGTCTTCCAGCCGCTGGAGCAATGGATGTCGGTCTGCAGTCGCAGCTTTCCAATCTCCGTCTCGCCTATAGTCGTATCGTTGCGGCGCGATCGGCAGTCGATCGCGGCTATTACGGCAAAGGCGGCAACCCCGTTCATATCTATGGGCAGGCTGGATTGAAGCAGCTTGGACTTGTCGAGTCGCTTTCGTCGAGGATCCATGATCCCGTGTTGATGCGCAAATCCAGCGAGCTGATGAGCATCCTTCTCACCTATTACGGCGAGCGGCTGATCGGCAGTCTTGGCCAGCGTTATCTCGACCGGACCGATTTTTCTGCCATGTCGCACGAGCAGCTCGTTCAAGGCGAAATGATGCTCGGCAACGGTATGGATCGCCTGCGCTTTCATTCTTCTTCGCCTGTCATCCAGGAGATTCTCGACTATAGGGCGCAGCCCGATGAAGTCTGGGCCGATACTTTCACCCAGGCAATGGTTTCCGGGGTGCTGCGGCCGGACAAGGCGATCCGGGACAAATGGATCGGCATCCAGAACGAACGGCTGGATTTTCTGCGGCAGAAGATCGCGTCCGTCACCGATGACATCCATGTGACTGGGCAGAGGCTGTCGATGCGCTCTCATATCCACATGACGATCGTGCTTGCTCTGTCAGCCGGGCTGGTGCTGCTCGTTGCCCTTATTGCAGCGCTTGCGGTTCGCGGTATCCGTCTCGTCGCCCGCGTTACCGAAGAGCGTGAACTGCTCGTCAACGAACTGCGCAATGCCGCCCAGACCGATCTTCTGACAGGCCTTTATAACCGGCGCGGTTTTGAGGCTGCTGCTCTAGCGCTTCTGATGCAGGCTGGTTCACGTTGGATTTCCGTCGTGCTGTTCGATCTCGATCACTTCAAGAAAATCAACGACGTGCATGGCCATGACGCGGGTGATGTCGTGCTGAAGCATGTGGCCGACGTCGCAAGGGAAAGCTTCCGCTCCTTCGATCTATTGGTGCGCCATGGCGGCGAAGAGTTCATGGCGCTGCTCCCGGACTCGACACCCGAGGATGCGGCCATCGTCGCGGAACGTGTCCGGTTGGCGATCGAAGCTGCCGACATCGAACTGCCCGGCGGCGAGCGCCTGCGGGTTACGGCAAGCTTCGGCTGTGCGGGGCGCACAAATGCCGTAAGCAATCGCAATTTCGATGATCTGGTAAAGCGCGCCGACCTGGCGCTCTATGCGGCCAAGGCCTCGGGACGCAATTGCGTTGTTGCCGGGCCGATTGTTCCTGCCACGGCACCGCAGGAAGAGAGGCGCAAGGCTGCTGGCGGAAGCCACGATATCCGCATATGAAAAACGCCGCATTCGCATGCGGCGTTCCTGACATTTCCTATCGAACGTCTCTTCAGTTGCCGTCGATCTGCTGGCCGATATAGGCGATTGCCTGCTGATAGACCGTTGCGGCATTCCATCCCTCGATGGCGACGAAGTTCGGCTCGCCCGGCTGGTAGCCTGCGCCGGCGCGCCAGCCGTGACCCTTGAGGAAATTGGCAGTCGAAGCCAGTGCATCGGCGCGAGAGCCGACCATGTCGACGCGTCCGTCGCCGTCGCCATCAGCGCCGTAACGCACCACGTTGCGCGGCAGGAATTGCGTCTGGCCGATTTCGCCATGGGCAGCGCCTCGGGCTTGCGGGCTCAGATAACCCTCCGAAACGAGCTGCAGGGCTGCATAAAGCTGGTCGGTGAAATATTCCGAACGGCGGCAGTCATAGGCGAGGGTCGAGACTGCGGACATCGTATGCTGGTTGCCCATATAGCTGCCGAAGCCGGTTTCCATGCCCCAGATGGCAATCAATGGGCCGGCCGGAACGCCGAAACGGCGCTCGATCGAAGCGAAGAGAGCCTGGTTGGCGGCCTTCATCGACCGTCCGCGAGAGATAACGGCAGCACCGCCGCGCTTCTTCATGAAAGCATCGAAGGAGAGCTTGAAGCTCTTCTGGCCGCGGTCGGCCGAAATCGTCGGCTTGTTGTAGCTGACATTGGCGAAGGCGCGGCTCAAGACGGACTGGCTCACACCATTGGCTGCCGCCGTCTGTTTGAAATCGGCGACCCAGGCCTCGAAACCGGCACTGGTGTTACCGCACTGGGCACCCTGCGCGAACGCCGGTACCGCATGGAGGACGCCCATTGCCGCGGCGGCCGCCAGAATCAATTTTGTCATGCGCATTGAGAAACCCCGCTCTCGATCTGCATAGCTTTCAGGCCAGGCAAGAGAATGCCAGTCACCGGCGATTTTGTCACGGTCGCCCTTTAGCGAACGCTTATACGGCGGTATTTGCCCGAAAAAGCCCCGCTCGTCGAGCAGGGCTTTAGCATATTATGGTTTACAAATGGTATCAGGCTGCCTGCTTGCGCGGCTTGACGAGGCCACGATTGATGAGCAGCTCGGCAATCTGGATGGCGTTGAGAGCCGCACCCTTGCGCAGGTTGTCGGAGACGACCCACAGGTTGAGGCCGTTCTCGACGGTCGCATCTTCGCGGATGCGCGAGATGTAGGTCGCGTCCTCGCCGGCAGATTCATACGGCGTGATGTAGCCGCCGTCCTCATGCTTGTCGATGACGAGGCAGCCCGGCGCTTCGCGCAGGATATCGCGGGCCTGATCTGCGGTGATCTCGTTTTCGAATTCGATGTTCACCGATTCCGAATGACCGATGAAGACGGGAACGCGCACCGCAGTGCAGGTCACCTTGATCTTCGGATCGAGCATCTTCTTCGTTTCAGCCAGAACCTTCCATTCTTCCTTCGTGTAGCCGTCTTCCATGAAGACGTCGATGTGCGGAATGACGTTGAAGGCTATGCGCTTGGTGAACTTCTTGTTCTCGATCGGATCGGCAACGAAGACGGCACGCGTCTGGTTGAAGAGCTCGTCCATGCCTTCCTTGCCGGCGCCGGAGACCGACTGATAGGTCGAGACGACGACACGCTTGATCTTGGCGAAGTCATGCAGCGGCTTCAGCGCGACGACGAGCTGGGCGGTCGAGCAGTTCGGATTGGCAATGATGTTGCGCTTCGTGAAGAGCGAGATTGCGTCCGGATTTACTTCCGGAACGATCAGCGGCACGTCGGCGTCGTAGCGCCAGGCCGAGGAATTGTCGATGACGACGCAGCCTTGCTGGCCGATCTTCGGGGAGACGCGCTTGGAAACCTCGCCGCCGGCCGACATCAGGCAGATATCGGTGTCAGAGAAATCGTAATTCTCCAGATTGGAGACCTTCAGCGTCCGGTCGCCATAGGAAACCTCGAGGCCCTGGGAGCGGGAGGAGGCGAGTGCTACGACTTCATCGGCTGGGAAACCGCGCTCGGAGAGAATGTTGAGCATTTCCCGCCCGACATTTCCGGTGGCTCCGGCAACTGCAACTTTGAAACCCATTTCTCAAGCTCTCTTTCTCTTCTCTCCTCTTGTCCGGTGAGGGGGAAGCGCGACATCATCGCGACTTCCTGTCCCCGGCCGGGCCGGGGAGAGAGCGGCAGGCCAGAGACGTCAGACGGTTTTCGTCGTCGTTTTGGCCTTGGTTTTGGAAGAAACCGGAACGGAAAAATCCAGCCCGGCACTTCCTGCCAGGTTATTGCGCTCAGCGATGGCATGCTCGTGGCGAACCATGGATATTCCTTTTCCGTTGTTGCTCATAAAACGTTTTCCACAGGAGTCAAGGTTTTTGCGTATGTCGCGAGCGGAGGAGAGGGGGTTGCCATGCTGCGGCGTTTTGTCATCCCTCTGTCATTGCCGAGGGGTATCCCCGACCCGTTGTGATGACTGCAACGAAAAACGGGGGTTTTTCCATGCGTATGCTTCTCGCCGCTTTTGCGGCCACCACGATTCTGGCCGGCGCTGCTCAAGCAGCTTCGATCTATCCGCTTGATCGTGCTACGATTCTTGCCGGTTCACCTTTCGACTTCAAGGTCGAGCTTTCCAAGCAGGTCAAGCCGGAAGACGTGAAGATCACGGTCAATGGCCAGGATTACAAGACAGTCCTCGGGGGCGAGGCACAGTTCGTCGAGCTGGAAAAGGGCAAGGAAGACAAGGCTCTCGGTTCCGCTCTCCTGCTGCGCGGCCTGAAGATCGCCGCTCCGGGCACCTACAAGGTTGAAGTCGCCGCCGGCGACGAAAAGAAGGCCGTGACCTGGGAAGTTTTCGGCACTTCCGCACAGCCGAAAGCCAAGAACATCATTTTCTTCCTCGGTGATGGTCTTTCCGTCGCTCACCGCACCGCAGCCCGTATCATGTCCAAGGGCATGACCGAAGGCAAGGCGAACGGCCGCCTGAACATGGACGATCTCGATCATATGGCCTTTATCGGCACGTCCGCCACCGATTCGGTTACCACCGACAGTGCCAATACGATGTCGGCCTACATGACAGGCCATAAGGGCGCCATCAACTCGCTCGGCGTCTATGCCGACAGGACACTCGACACGCTGGACGACCCGCGCGTCGAAACTTTCGGCGAAGCCCTGCGTCGCCAGACCTCGAAGTCGATCGGCGTCGTCACGACCTCGGAACTTCAGGACGCGACGCCGGCCGCCATCGTTTCCCATACGCGTCGCCGCGACGACAAAGCCGAAATCACCGGCATGCTCTTCGACGTGAAGCCGGATGTCATCCTCGGTGGCGGCTCGGCCTACTTCCTGCCGCAGGCGACTGCCGGCTCGAAGCGCAAGGACGACAAGGACTACGTCAAGATGTTCCAGGACGCCGGCTATAAGCTCGCGATCGACAAGACGGAACTCGCCGCTGCTGCCAGCACTAACGAAGGCAAGATCCTCGGCCTGTTCCACACCGGCAACATGGATACGACGCTTGACCGCGAATTCCTGAAGAAGGGCACTGTCGGCAAATTCCCGGCCCAGCCCGGCCTTGTTGAAATGACCAAGGTCGCGCTCGACAAGCTTTCGAAGAATCCCGAAGGTTTCTTCCTGATGGTCGAAGCTGCCAACATCGACAAGATGTCACATCCTCTCGATGGCGAGCGCGCTGCCATCGATACGATCGAATTTGACAAGACCGTCGGTCTGGCGAAGGAATTCGCCGCCAGCAATCCCGACACGCTGATCGTCGTCACCGGTGACCATACGCACGGCATCACGATCGTCGGCACGATCGACGATACGATTGAAGGTACGGAGATGCGAGAGAAGGTCGCTGGCCGCAGCTTCACCAACTATGTCGATGCCAATAATGACGGCTATCCCGACAGCGTTGACGTCTCCAAACGCCTCGCCCTGTTCGTCAGTAACTATCCCGACCACTACGAAACTTTCCGCCCGAAGCTGGATAACCCATACACTCCGGCCATCCAGAACGAGAAGAAGGATTACGTCGCCAACGAAGTCTACAAGGATGTTCCTGGCGCCGTCTTCGTTCCGGGTAACCTGCCGAAGAGTGCGGCCACCGGCGCCCATACCGTCGATGATGTTGTCCTGCAGTCGACCGGCCCCGGATCGGAGGGCTTCAAAGGCTATATGGAACAGAGCGACGTCTACCGCGTTCTCGCCGACGCTTTTGCGCTCGGCGCCAAGCAGACGAACTAAGCACCTGTGTCCCAGGCCGCTTGCCGGTCTGGGACTTTTCATCGATCCTCATCCCGGTCGCTATGCGGCCGGGTATCCGTTTCTGGAGACCGCTATGGAAAGGCTCGCTTTGCTGAATCTCAGCCGCCGTCGCCTCATGGGCGTCATGGCCGCGGTTCCCTTCGCCGTCGCCCGGCCTGTGATTGCCGATGATTCCTTGATCAGCTTCGATGAACTCTACGGAAAATTTGGTGTGCTTGGTCTCGAATTTTCCGACAAGGTCAAGCGCCTTGCTGGCAAGGAAATCAGTATCAAGGGCTTTATGGCGCCGCCGTTAAAGGCTGAGGCGCAATTCTTTGTCCTGACGGAGATACCGATGTCACTCTGCCCCTTCTGCTCTTCCGACGCAGACTGGCCGGACAATATCGTCGTCGTTTATCTCGGCGAGAAGCAGACCTTCGTACAGCCGAGCCAGACTATCGAAGTGCGTGGCACGCTCGAGTTCGGGTCGTGGAAGGACCCGGAAACCGGCTTTGTAAGCCTGCTGCGTATCCGCCAGGCCGAATATTCCAGCGTCTGAGCATCGATGCTAGCTCTTGAAATCGAACAACTGGCCGTGACGTTTCCTGGCCTTTCAGCGCCTGCGCTCGCCGTCGATCATCTGTCGATCGCCGCGGGCAGTCGTGTCGTGGTTACCGGCGCTTCGGGATCCGGCAAAAGCACCTTCGTCAATATCGTCACCGGACTGGAGAGGGTTTGCGAGGGCCGTGTCCGCTGGAACGGTGAGAATATTGCTGCGCTCTCCGAAAGTCGCCGTGACCGCTTTCGGGCTGCCAATATCGGGTTGGTCATGCAGGAATTTCACCTTTTCCCCGGCCTGTCCGCTGTCGAAAACGTGCTGTTGCCTGCGCGTCTCGCGCGTGCCGCGACGTCGACGATAATCGAGCGCGCCCACGATCTCCTCCACACTGTCGGTCTTGAGCGCGCCGCACAGAGGATCGAAACCATGTCGCGTGGCGAAATGCAGCGTGTGGCGATTGCCCGGGCGCTCCTGCGCAAACCTGGTGTCATCGTCGCCGACGAACCGACCGCGAGCCTCGATGCCGACAGCGGCGATGCCGTCGGTGATCTTCTGCTCGATCTTGCCATGGCCGAAGGCAGTACCCTGATCGTCGTGTCGCACGATCCCCGCCTCGCCACTCGTTTCGACCGACGCCTGACATTTCGGTCCGGCCGCATTATCGACGATTCCGCGATCAAGGGAGCGGCTGCATGATCCGCTTCATCCTTGCCGATCTGCGTCGTTTATGGGCCGGCTCTCTCGTTGTCGTGCTGCTCGTGGCGCTTGCGACCGCGCTCGGCGTTTCCGTCATCCTGCAGGAGCGGGCTCTTCGTCTCGGCAGTGCGCGGGCGGCCGACAAGTTCGATCTCGTCATCGGCGCGGGCGGCAGCGAGACCCAGCTCGTGCTCTCGTCCGTCTTCCTGCAGCCATCCGCGCTGCCGCTAATGTCCGGCGACATCCTGGCAAAACTCGCTGCCGATCCGCGCGTTGAATGGGCTGCCCCCGTTGGTTTCGGCGATTCCTTCTCAGGCTATCCGATCATCGGCACGACGACAGCGTTGACGGAAACGGTTTCCGGCGGCTTTTCCGAAGGTCAAGGTTTCGCCAGCGAGGGCGAGGCTGTCATCGGCTCAAGCGTTAACCTGGCTATCGGCAGCGAGATCAAACCGATGCACGGCACGATCGAAACCGGCGGCCATACGCATACGGAACTTGCCTATCGCGTGATCGGGCGCCTACGACCGACAGGCACAGCATGGGACCGGGCCATTCTCGTTCCGATCCAGGCCGTCTGGCATATTCATGGGCTGGAAGCGGGCGAAGAGCACGACCATGACCACGCCGCCGCGGAAGGCGCTCATGAGGAAGCCGACCATCATGCGGAGGCTGAAACCCATGCCGGCCTGAATGAGAACTGGACTGCGGAAACGCCCGGTCTTCCGGCCATCCTCGTCAAGCCGAAGACGATTGCCGATGCCTACAAACTGCGGCAGGACTATCGTAATGGCACGACGATTGCCGTCTTTCCCGGCGAAGTCCTGACCAATCTTTATGCGACGCTCGGTGATGCCAAGCAGATTCTTGTTGCCGTTGCCTCTGGTGCGCAGGTGCTGGTCGCAGCCTCGCTGATCCTTGTGACTGTCATCCATATCGGCCAGCGCCGCAGGCAGATCGGTGCGCTGCGCGCCTTCGGTGCTCCCCGCAGTGCCATATTCGGTATTGTCTGGCTGGAGTTCTTTATTCTTGTTGCCGCTGGGATCGGGCTTGGTTTTACACTCGGCTACGGTGCCGCGCTCATTCTTTCCGGCTTCTTCTCGCAAAGCAGTGGCGTCAACCTGCCCGTCGGCTTCGCCCGTGAAGACGGAACGCTTGCTGTAATCCTACTTGCCTTCGCCACTGTCCTCGCCGCCTTGCCGGCGGTGCTCGCCTATCGGCAGTCTCCGGCCCAGGCTTTGCGGGGGTGAGCATTGCGGCGGGCCTGTTCCGCCATGCTGTGACCATCCATGCACAAAAAATTAGACTAAAGTCATAATCCCAAAGCATCCCTCTTTCTGACTCGTCTTTTCTGTCAAACTCTCGTCAGGCGTGTCGTGGCCAGGGGTATGCTTTGAGGAGAGTAGGCCGCGACCGTTGCTCATCACTCTGTGGAGGACAGACAATGGCAAATGTCGCAAGCGTCGACGGTGCGAAAGCCGGTCCGATGACGGGCGAGGAGAAGAAGGTCATCTTCGCCTCGTCGCTCGGCACGGTTTTCGAATGGTATGATTTCTATCTTTATGGTTCGCTCGCCACCTATATCGGCGCGACCTATTTCACCCAGTATCCGGAAGCAACGCGCAACATCTTCACGCTGCTCGCTTTCGCTGCGGGTTTCCTGGTGCGCCCATTCGGCGCGCTGGTCTTCGGCCGTCTCGGCGACCTCGTCGGCCGCAAATACACCTTCCTGATGACCATTCTCATCATGGGCTTCTCGACCTTCCTGGTCGGCATCCTGCCGGGCGCGGCCTCGATCGGCATTGCCGCTCCGATCATCCTGATCGGCTTGCGTCTGCTGCAGGGTCTGGCACTCGGCGGTGAATATGGCGGCGCGGCGACTTATGTTGCCGAACACGCGCCGAACGGCCGTCGCGGTTATTTCACGTCCTGGATCCAGACGACGGCAACGCTCGGTCTCTTCCTGTCGCTGATCGTCATCGTCTCGGTCCAGTCGATCATGGGGCCAACTGCCTTCGCCGCCTGGGGCTGGCGTATTCCGTTCCTTGTCTCCGTCGTCCTGCTCGGCATCTCCGTCTGGATCCGGTTGAAGATGAACGAGTCGCCCGCCTTCCAGCGCATGAAGGCCGAAGGCAAGGCATCGAAGGCGCCGTTGACGGAAGCCTTTGGTCAGTGGCGGAATGCCAAGATCGCGCTGATTGCGCTTTTTGGTGCCACCATGGGTCAGGCGGTGGTCTGGTACGGCGGGCAGTTCTATGCCTTGTTCTTCCTGCAGAACGTGCTGAAGGTCGATCTTCAGTCAGCCAATATCATGGTCGCCATCGCACTCTTCCTTGGCACTCCGTTCTTCGTCATCTTCGGCGGACTGTCGGACAAGATCGGCCGCAAGCCGATCATCATGGCGGGTCTTCTAATTGCAGCGGTCACCTACTTCCCGCTGTTCAAGGCGATGACTTATACGGCAAACCCGGCCCTTTACGAGGCGCAGGCGACGATCCGGGCAACGGTTACGGCCGATCCGGCGGATTGCAAATTCCAGTTCAATCCGACCGGTACGTCGAAATTCACCAGCTCCTGCGACATCGCAACGGCGTTCCTGACCAAGAACTCTGTGCCTTATGACGTGGTGCCGGGTCCAGTTGGCCAGCCTGCAACCGTGAAGGTCGGTGACGATACGATCACCAGCTACGACTCCGTTGCAGCCGGTGCTGATGCGGCCAAGACCGGCGCCGCCTTCGAAAAGGGTGTCAATCTTGCCCTTCATGATGCTGGCTACCCGCTGAAGCGCGGCGCTGCCAAGGTTGCCGATGCCAAGCTCGACGCCTTCATCGCTGCCAATCCGGAGCTCACCCTCAATGCCGATGCGATACGTGCCGGCCAGAAGGAAACGCTGCCGGCCGACAAACTCGTTGCCGGCAAGCTGCTGACGGCGGATGAAGCAAAAAGCGTGACGGATATGGCGGTCTACACGATCCCCGGTGCCGGTTCGTTCGCAATGACGGCCGATCCTGCCCGCGTCAACTGGGTGGGGACGATTGCCATCCTCTTCGTGCTCGTGTTCTACGTGACGATGGTCTACGGCCCGATCGCGGCACTACTGGTCGAGCTCTTCCCGACCCGCATCCGCTATACCGGCATGTCGCTGCCCTATCATATCGGCAACGGCTGGTTCGGCGGTCTGCTGCCTGCTACGGCCTTCGCGATGAGTGCTGCCGCCGGCAACATCTATTATGGCCTCTGGTATCCGATCGTCTTCGCAGCGATCACGCTGGTCATCGGTATTCTGTTCCTGCCGGAAACCAAGAACCGCGATATTCACGCAATGGATTGAGACGCGGTGGATATCCTGAAATCAAAGACCCGGCGCCCGAAAGGCGCCGGGTTTTTCATGTGTCATTTTCTCATGCGCATCTCTTATGCGTCCGGGAAGTATCGCTTGGACATCGGCCAGCCGTCCGGCGCAAGCCTGAAAAGCAGGCCGTAGCGGGCATAGACGATCGCCGTCAGCAGCGAGAACCAGGCGCCGAAGGCGAGGCCGGCTATGACATCGCTCGGATAGTGCGCGCCGACCATGACACGCGTCATGCCGAGCCAGATGGCGCCGGCGATGAAGGGAACTCGGTAGCGCGGGAAGAGCAACGCGAAGGCGGCAAAGAAAGCGCCTACCGTGGTCGAATGGCCTGACGGAAAACTCTCCAACGCAGCGCGGCCGGAGAACGGCGTGAAGGAAAGCACGCCGAGATCCTGGAAATGTTCAGGGCGCGCACGACCGATCGTGCGTTTCAGAAGATTTGCAAGCAGACCGGAAAAGACGACAGTCGTGAACAGATAGGCGCCGATCCAGCTCACATAGAGCGCCTGGGCCCTTGCCTTTGCGCTTTTCAAGAGTTTGTAGCCAGCTCTGCCGTGAAAGAAGAGCAGGACGCTGGTGAGGATCAGCCAGGCGGAATCGCCGAAATCGGTCAACATTTCCCCAAAGCGCTGAATGGGTTCCGGCAGGTGACCGGCACCAATCGGTGCATCGAAGATCAGCATGGAAAGGATGACGGCATTCAGGGTAACGAAAAGGCATGCGCGCCAGCGCAATGGTGGCATGACGCATCTATTCCTGCGCCAGCGCCTGTCCAGGGAGACTAAAAGTGCCCGCATCCATACTACCCGTATAATCCTTTAGGACTAGGAATAGGCAGTGAAGATGCACAGGATTACGACACAGACCGGGTTTGCTCAGATAATTCTTTTCGATCCTGGTAATGACCGCTCTTGGCGCTGATGGATGAAACCGTGCCAAATAAAAGGCCCTCCGCACGGGTGCGAAGGGCCGAAAAGCGTTTCACGTGAAATATCAGGCGGAAAGCGCCTTGAATTCGGCGAGAATGGCTTCGCCCATTTCGACGGTGCCGACCTGGCGGCTGCCCTGTGCCATGATGTCGCCAGTGCGGATGCCCTTGTCGAGCACGTTTGCTATCGCCTTTTCCAGGTTATCCGCTTCCTTGACCATGTTGAAGGAGTAGCGAAGGCACATGGCGAAAGAGGCGATCATGGCGATCGGGTTGGCGATACCCTTGCCGGCGATATCGGGCGCTGAGCCGTGCACCGGCTCATAGAGCGCCTTGCGCTTGCCGGTCTTGCCGTCCGGGGCGCCGAGCGAGGCAGACGGCAGCATGCCGAGTGAGCCCGTGAGCATGGCGGCCACGTCGGAGAGCATGTCGCCGAAGAGGTTGTCGGTGACGATGACGTCGAACTGCTTCGGCTGGCGCACGAGCTGCATGCCGCCGGCATCGGCCAGCATATGCTCAAGCTGGACGTCGGAATATTTCGCCTTGTGGGTTTCCGTCACGACCTGGTTCCAGAGCACGCCCGACTTCATGACGTTGCGCTTTTCCATGGAGCAGACGCGGTTGTTGCGAGTGCGGGCCATTTCAAAGGCGACGCCGGCAATGCGCTCGATTTCGTAGGTATCGTAAACCTGGGTATCGATACCGCGCTTCTGGCCGTTGCCGAGGTCGATGATTTCCTTCGGCTCGCCGAAATAGACGCCGCCCGTCAGTTCACGAATGATGAGGATGTCGAGGCCTTCGACCAGTTCCGGCTTCAGCGAGGAAGCGGAAGCAAGCGCCGGATAGCAGATTGCCGGGCGCAGGTTTGCGAAGAGTTCCAGGTCCTTGCGCAGGCGCAGCAGGCCTGCTTCCGGGCGAACTTCATAGGGAACGCTATCCCACTTCGGGCCGCCGACGGCACCGAAGAGCACGGCATCGGCAGCGAGCGCCTTCTTCATGTCGTCTTCGGAGATCGCCGCACCATGCGCATCGTAAGCAGAACCGCCAACGAGGCCTTCATCGGTGACGAAACCGGCATTCATCGCTTCGTTCATGTAAGCGATGATCTTGCGGACCTCGCCCATGGCTTCGGGGCCGATGCCGTCGCCCGGCAGCAGGAAAAGATTGCGCACTGTCATGAAAGCCTCCGCGGAAAAACAAGCTGCGGCTTCTTAGACCCCGGAAATGGGCATTTCAAGCGAGAGAAGGGGTGAATCGGTACGCCTGGCTTCGTGTCCTGTGATGTCCGACACGGTTGCTCCCGTGCTCGCAAACGGGCTAGAACGATAACCCTGCCCATTCTTTTTCGGATATTCGTCCATGTCTTTCGCGCCTCTCCATCTCGACACGCCTCTCTTCCAGACGGCACCTGATTACAGCGCCAGTGGCAAGCCGCTCTGGCTGAAGCTCGATGCGCTACAGCCTTCCGGCAGCTTCAAGCTTCGTGGCGTCGGCAGGCTTTGCCAGCATGAGGTTCAAAACGGCGCGCGCGAGATCTTCTGCGCTTCGGGCGGCAATGCCGGCATTGCCGCGGCCTATGCCGGACGGGCGCTCGGCGTGCCTGTTACCATCGTCGTGCCCGAGACGACAGCGCCGGACGTGCGCCGGACGATTGCTGCAACAGGTGCCAAGGTGCTCGTCCATGGGTCTGTCTTCGACGAGGCCAATGCGCATGCAATCGCTCTCGCTGAGAGCCGCAAGGCAACCTATGTGCATCCTTTCGATCATCCGCTCCTGTGGGATGGCCATGCCACGCTGATCGACGAGGTGGTGGCGAAAGGGGCCAAATTCGACTGCGTCGTTACCAGCGTTGGCGGCGGCGGGTTGCTTGCCGGAATCGTCGAGGGATTGAGGCGGAATGGGCTTTTCGACGTGCCTGTCATTGCCGTCGAGACGGAGGGAGCGGCATCATTTCATGCCAGCCTCAAGGCCAACGAGCGTATTTCGCTACCGGCCATTACATCGATTGCCACCTCACTCGGCGCACGGCAGGTGGCGCAGCATGTTTTCGATCTGCCAAAGCACCATCCGATTGAAAGTGTTCTCGTCAGCGATGCCGATGCCGTTGCCGCCTGCCGGAAATTTGCCGATGCGCAGCGCATCCTGGTCGAACCGGCCTGTGGTGCAGCACTGGCCGTCGCCGATGTCCACGCTGACCTGCTGTCGCGCTTTAACAATCCGCTCATCGAAGTCTGCGGCGGTATCGGCGTGTCGCTCGAAAAGCTTGACCTCTGGAAAGGGAAATTTCTCTGAGACCCGGGCAAGAAAAAGCCGGGCAGAAAGCCCGGCTTGATCTAAAAGCAATTTGATAGGGCTCAGGCAGCCCAGGGGTGCGAAGCGGCGTTCTTCTTTTCGAATTCGTCGATCGCCTTGCCCTTTTCCATGGTCAGGCCGATATCGTCGAGGCCGTTCAGCAGGCAGTGACGCTTGAATTCGTCGAGATCGAACTTGATCGAGCCGCCGTCCGGACCGGTGATTTCGAGGTTTTCGAGGTCGACGCTCAGAACGGCGTTGGAGCCGCGTTCGGCGTCGTCCATCAGCTTGTCGAGGTCTTCCTGACTGACCTTGATCGGCAGGATGCCGTTCTTGAAACAGTTGTTGTAGAAGATATCGGCGAAGCTGGTGGAGATCACGCAGCGGATACCGAAATCGAGCAGTGCCCACGGAGCATGTTCGCGCGAGGAGCCGCAACCGAAATTGTCGCCGGCAACCAGGATCTTTGCCTCGCGGTATGCCGGCTTGTTCAGGACGAAATCAGGGTTTTCGGAACCGTCTTCATTGTAGCGGGCTTCGGCGAAAAGGCCCTTGCCAAGGCCGGTGCGCTTGATGGTCTTCAGATAGTCCTTCGGAATGATCATGTCGGTGTCGATATTGACGACCGGCAGGGGCGCTGCAACGCCCGTGAGCTTCACGAATTTATCCATGACCCATGCTCCATTTCAGCAAAACGTACTTTCTGAATTTGCATCTATTCCAGTTTTCCGCCGAAATGAAGAAGAATCTTTCGCCGATGCAGGCCACGCGACGTTTCGCGTGGCCCGCCGATTGCGTATGACTTCTTACTTGGCCTTTACTTGGATGGGGCGTTCAGGCCCCAGAGCACGCCGAACGGATCACGAAGCTGGCCGTAGCGATCGCCCCAGAACATCAGTTCGACCGGCATGACCACTTCGGCGCCGGCAGCCACCGCGCGATCCCACCAGAAATCGATATCATCGATGACAAGCTGGATGGCGAAACCTTCATGGCCTTTGAAGGGATGACCGTATTCCGGATAGGCATCCGACAGCATTAGCGAGCTGCCGTTGATATAGAGGTGTATATGCATCGTACGGCCGCTTTCATCGGGCGGCACGATATAGGCCTGTTCGGCGCCGAAAGCCTTCTTGTAGAATTCCGCAGCCTTTGCCGCGCCATCGACCGTCAGATAAGGAAGCAGGCCATTCTTGACCGGCGGCATCTTGGCCTGGTTGCTTTCCATCGCGTCCATGCTCGTCCTCCATTCTTTTTTTGAAGTGCCGGCTGAATGCTCGGCTGCTTCAAGGACGTAGCAAGGGAGTGTGAGCCGACAATGTCGGTCAGAATTTTCAGGGAAAAGCGATCAGAGATCGATGATGGTGCCGCGGCCGTCGTTCCAGATGCGCATTTCGCGCTTGCCGTCAGCGCGGGCGCGGACGGGAGCCGGCTTCATCTTCATCGAAAGGGCGCGGCCGACCATGAGCACGGTCAGGATGCCGCCGACGGCGAGCGTGACCGAGAATGTGAGAAGCAGCATGGCTACGAAAACCGTGGCGCCGGCAAGCATGAAGAAGATGGAGCGAATGTTCTGCATTGGTTAGAGACCTTTCTACGGAAAGGAATGTGGTCCTTCTTTTTTCTCTCTGCAAGCCAAGCATGGCTTTTTGTTGTCTTGCCGGGTTTTGCGAAGCTTGGCACTAATAATCCATGAGCCGAACACCACCTCTCCGTTCCCTGCGTCTGCGCCGCTCTGTGCTGAGCGTGCCCGCCATCAATGCGCGGGCGCTTGAAAAGACCTATTCCCTTGATTGCGATGCAGTTATTTTTGATCTGGAGGATTCCGTAGCCCCCGATAAGAAAGCGGAAGCCCGAGACAATCTGAAAGCTTTTTTTGCCGGACCGCCGCTTGAGGGCAAGGAAAGGATCATCCGCATCAACTCTTTGTCATCCGGATACGGGCTGGTGGATCTGGAGCTGATAAAGACATTATCGCCCGATGCCGTTCTCCTGCCGAAGGTGGACGAACCGCAGGACGTCATGGCCATCGGTGATCTGCTTGCCGAAGCTTATGCGCCGGACGAATTGCGCATCTGGGCGATGATCGAGACGCCGCGCGGCGTGCTGAATGCCGCAGCAATCGCCGAATCCGGCCGCACACCGGGATCACGGCTCGATTGCCTGGTCGTCGGGCTCAACGATCTGCGCAAGGAAACGGGCGTCTTGCCGCAGCCGGGGCGGACCTATCTCGTGCCCTGGCTGATGCAGGTCGTTCTGGCAGTAAAAGCCTACGGTCTCGATGCACTCGACAGCGTGTTCAACGATTTCCGGGATGGCAATGGCTTCGATGCCGAATGCGGGCAGGGCCGTGCCATGGGTTTTGCCGGAAAAATGCTGATCCATCCGACGCAGATTGCAGCCGCCAACGTGCATTTCGGACCTGACGAGGAGGAGATCGCGGAGGCGGAGGCCATCATCGCCGCATTTGCCGACCCCGCCAGTGAGGGACACAACGTCATCAATGCGAACGGGCGGATGATCGAGCGGCTGCATCTTGTCCAGGCGGAAGCTCTGGTCCATAAAGCGCACCTGATTTCAGCAAGAAAGCCCGCCTGATGAAACTCTACCGCTTCCTGACCGGTCCCGATGACGCTTCCTTCTGCCACAAGGTGACGGCGGCGCTGAACAAGGGCTGGTCGCTGTCGGGCTCGCCCACCTATAGCTTCAACGCTGCGACCGGCCAGATGCAGTGTGGCCAGGCCGTCGTCAAGGACGTCGAGGGTAAGGATTATCACCCGGACATGAAGCTGTCCGAGCAATAAGTTCAGCGTTCGGCCGCTTCTTCGGCGCTTGCCTCAATGCGTTCCATGTCATCGTCGCTGAGGCCGAAGTGGTGGCCGATCTCATGGATCAGCACATGGGTGATGATGTCGCCCAGCGTTTCGTCGTTTTCGGCCCAGTAATCGAGGATCGGACGGCGATAGAGGCGGATGCGGTTCGGCATCTCGCCGGTTTCCACGGTAAAGCGCTCCGAAATGCCGCGTCCCTCGAAAAGGCCGAGCAGGTCAAAGGGTGTTTCAAGCGCCATATCCTCGAAAACTTCGTCATCGGGGAAGTCTTCGATTTCGATGGTCAGATTGGTCGTCAGCTTGCGAAATTCGTCCGGCAGATGGCTGTAGGCCTCCATTGCCAGCGACTCGAAGGTGCTGATCGTCGGCGCATGGCGATCCCGCCAATCATCGCTCCGGTCTACGTGGGCCATGAATATTCCTTCCTTTGCCGGCCCATATAGAACCTTTATCGCCGATTTTCGAGTGCGGAATCAAAGGCAGGAATAAATTCTTATAAAATGACGGTTGACTCTTTATTAGAGCTCTGGAATCCATAGGAACATAACAGGAACAAGACGAATGGAGAGACCGCCATGGCGCAGACCGCCCTGGCGCGCGAGCGGCTTTTTGCGCTCCGCGAAACCATTGCCCGACTGGAGGGAAAGTCCGCGCCGGCGCTGGCCGCAGCGGAACGGGAAGCCCTGTCGGAAGGGCGCGAGCGGCGGCAGGGGCGCATTCTGCCGCGCCTGCCTTTCGGTGTGGAGCAGTTCGATGACGCCTTGGAAGGTGGCCTTCAGCTCGATGCAATTACCGAATTTCGCGCGGCGAGTTCTTGCGATGCAGGGGCGGCAAGTGGTCTGGCGATGGCCATTGCGGCGCGATTGCAGAAGCAGGAGGAGGAGACCAGCAGGCTGCTGCCGCTGCTCTGGATCGGTGATGTTGTCGGTACACTGGAGGCGGGGCGCCCTTATGCTCCGGGGCTGAGGGATTTCGGGCTGAAGCCGGAGAGGTTTTTCCATGCCGCGCCGCGCAAGCTGGAAGATGCGCTCTGGCTGGCGGAAGCAGCCATCGAAAGTGCTGCCTTCTCGGCCGTCGTCTTCGAAGTGCGCGGCAATCCCCTGCATTTCGGCCTGACCGAAAGCCGCCGGCTCAGTCTCAGGGCGCGTGCGGTGCAGCGTCCGCTCTTTCTCCTCCGGCAGGCGGGAGAGGAGGAGGCGAGCAGTGCCGCCTTCCGCCTGCATGTCGAGCCGGCGCCGTCGGATCTGCGACCGTTGCCGGACGGATCAAAACTTTCCGGCAGCATCGGCAATCCGATTTTCCGTCTCACGCTGGAGAAGAGCCGCAATCCGGCCCCGCTCTCCTGTCTTCTGGAGTGGAACCCCCATGAACGCGAATTTCTCCCCGTCAACGAACCAAGCTTCGCTCGCCCTCCAGGCGAACAGTCAGCGCATTCTGTCGCTCAGCTTTCCGCATCTGCCAACGGACCGCATCGCCCGCAGGCGATGGGGTCTGTCCTGGCGTTCGAAAGGGCGTCCTGAAGCGGCGGCCCCACTCGTCTGTTCCGGCAAGCTCAACAATGCCATGCGGCTGACGGCGCTGGATGAATTCGCCGAGAAGCTGGGATTGCGGAAGGAGCAAGGCGTTGCCGAGGCGCGCGCCATGTATCCGGCGCTCGATGTCGTGGAAGAGGATCCGGCGGCCGACCGCCGGCTGCTGGAGGCGATTGCTGACTGGTGCGACCGCTATACACCGATGGTGGCGCTCGATGGAAAGGATGGGCTGTTTCTGGATATTACCGGCTGCGCTCATCTCTTCGGTGGGGAGAGGGCGCTTCTTCAGGATATCCTGTCACGGCTCTTTCATATGGGGCTTGATGCGCGGGGTGCGATCTCCTCGTCGCCTGGTCTTTCCTGGGCTGTCTCCCGTTTCGGACAGGGTGGCGTCGTGGACGACGAGGAGAGTGAGCGCATGCTGATGCCGCTGCCCGTCGCGGCCCTGCGGCTGGAAGGCCAGACTGTCGATGCCTTAAGGAAGCTCGGTCTCAAATATGTCGGTGACGTTATCCATGCGCCGCGGGCGCCGCTGACCCGCCGCTTCGGGCCGGCACTGCTGCTGCGCCTCGATCAGGCGTTAGGCCATGAAGAGGAGCCGATTTCGCCCCGGCTTCCCGTTGCCAGCCTCTCTTCCGAATGTCGCCTGGCCGAGCCGATCGGAACGGAGGAACAGATCCTCGCCGTTACCGGGCAGGTTGCCATATCACTTAAACCCTCTCTGGAAGCGCGCGGCGCCGGCGGACGGGTGTTCGAACTGGTGCTGTTTCGTGTCGATGGCCGGGTTTACCGCATTTCCGTCGGGGCCTCGCGGCCGCTTCGCGAACCGAAGCTTATAGCGGGATTATTTTCCGAGCGCCTACAGGTGATCTATGACGATATCGACGCCGGCTATGGTTTTGAGATCCTGCGCCTGAATGTATTGCGGCATGATCCGTTCAACGATGCGCAGGGTGATTTCGAGGGAGATCGACAGGGGGAAATCTCGCTTTCGAGTTTTGTCGACCGTGTCGCGGCCCGGCTTGGCGCGGATTGCCTGCAGAGCTTCCAGCTTCGGGAGAGCCACGTGCCGGAGCGCGCCGTCATCACGGTATCGGCAATGGAGAACCTTCCGGCACGGCGCAAATCAGAGCAGAGGCGCGCGCTGCCTTTTCGTGAGGAACGTCCGCTGCGGCTCTTTGCAACGCCGGAGCCGGTCGAGGTCGCATTTGCCGAAGTGCCCGACGGTGCGCCGCAGACTTTCCGGTGGCGGCGCCTGCAGCATCAGGTGGCAAGAAGCGAAGGCCCTGAACGAATTGCCATGGAATGGTGGATCGATGGCGATGATGCCGAAGCGCGGGATTATTTCCGGATCGAGGATGAGGCCGGTCACCGCTTCTGGATCTATCGCCAGGGTCTCTATGGAGACAGCCCCGATCCTCGCTGGTTCATGCATGGGGTCTTTGCATGAAACCCGAACCGGCATTTTTCGAGATCGGCGCGAAGACGAATTTTTCGTTCCTCGAAGGCGCTTCGAAGCCTGAAGAGATGGTCGTACAGGCGGCCTGCCTGAAGCTCGGCGGCCTCGGCATCGCGGACCGGAATTCGGTTGCCGGCGTGGTGCGGGCCCATGCGCAGGCACAGCAGCTTGAGGAGAGATACAGGAACAGGGATGCGATTTTAGCCGAGGCGAAGAAGAAGGGAAAAACGGAGATCATTTTCGATCCTATCCGGGTTCAGCCGGGTGCCCGCCTCGTTTTTTCGGATGGAACACCTGATGTCCTTGCCTATCCGTGCAACCGGAAAGGTTGGGCAAATCTCTGCCGTCTGCTCAGTGCAGGCAATCTGAAGGAAGAAGCGGTCAAGGGAACCTGCATCCTGACGGAAGCGGAGCTTATGGAATGGGGTGACGAGATGATGCTCGCCCTCGTCCCCGATCGGGCTGTCGTAAATGATCCGGGTTGCCAGCCTGCTCTTGAAGAATATCTGGACCGGTTCCGCAAACGGTTCCGCAAGGCGTTTTTCATGGCGCTGTCACCAGCCTATGACGGCCGCGACCGGCAGGCCTTTGCGGTGCTTTCCATGCTTGCCGCCCGCAACCGGGTGCCTCTGATTGCGACCAATCAGCCGCTCTATCATAACACGGAGCGCCGGCCGCTTTCGGATATCGTGATCGCCATACGGGAGCATGTGGAGATATCGGAAGCCGGATTCCTTCTGGCACCGAATGCAGAGCGCTATCTCAAGGATTCACGTGAAATATCGAGGATCTTCCGGGATTATCCGGATGCGGTCGAGAATGCGCAGCTGTTCTTCTGGAAGCTAAGCTTTTCGCTGAATGAATTGAAGCACAATTATCCGCCTGAAAACGATCCTGGCGAAACACCCCAGGAGACGCTTGAGAGGCTTACCAGAGCGGGTGCGATAAAGCGCTACTTTCCTGATGACGTTCCGAAAAAGGTTGATGAACAGATCGCCTACGAGTTGGATCTGATTAAGCGCAAGAATTACGCCTCATACTTTCTGACGGTCCATAAGATCATTCATCACGCCCGCCATGTGCTCAAGGTCCTCTGTCAGGGACGTGGTTCGGCGGCCAACTCAGTCATTTGCTATTGCCTTGAGATAACGGAAGTCGATCCTACAAAGACCACGCTTCTCTTCGACCGGTTCATTTCGATGGATCGGGACGAACCGCCCGATATCGATGTCGATTTCGAGCATGAACGGCGGGAAGATGTCATTCAGTCCATTTATAAAAGATACGGTCATGAGCATGCCGGTCTGACAGCAGCTGTTACCAGCTACCGCACCCGTTCGGCCGGTCGCGAGGTCGCCAAGGCCTTCGGTCTGTCGGAAGATGTCCAGTCGGCAATCAGCAGTCTGGTCTGGGGTTGGTCCGAGGACAATCTTTCGGAACGGGATGCGAAGGCGGCGGGCCTCGATATGAAGGATCGGGTGACGTGGAACGTGCTGAAATACGCCTCCGAGCTTTTGAGCTTTCCGCGTCACCTTACCCAGCACGTCGGCGGTTTCGTTATCACGCGGGACCGGCTCGATGAGGTGGTGCCGATCATGAAGACGGCAATGCCAGATCGCTACATGATCGAGTGGGACAAGGATGATCTCGATAATGTCCAGATCCTCAAGGTGGATGTGCTGGCGCTTGGTATGCTGACTTGCCTGCGAAGGGCCTTCACGCTGCTTGAACTACACTACGATGTAAAGAAGACGCTCGCTGATCTCGGCAATAAGGAGCACGGAGAGGAGGGTGAGCCTGTCTACGACATGATGGGCCGCGCCGATACGCTTGGCGTTTTCCAGATCGAAAGCCGAGCTCAGATGAGCATGCTGCCGCGCCTAAAACCACGCGTGTTTTATGACCTTGTCATTGAAGTGGCGATTGTCCGGCCAGGGCCAATTCAAGGCAACATGGTACATCCTTATCTGAAGCGTAGAGAGTTGCGGGATAAGAATCTTCCCATCGAATATCCAAGTGAGAAACTAAAAACTGTTCTTGAAAGAACCCTTGGGGTTCCCTTGTTTCAGGAGCAGGCCATGCAGATCGCCATTACCGCAGCAGACTTTGAACCAGCAGAAGCAGATCGGCTCCGACGGTCGATGGCGACATTCAAGAGAACCGGCACCATTGATAGTTTCCAAAAACGGTTCGTGGATGGAATGATTAAAAATGGCTACGACCCTGAGTTCGCGGAGCAATGTTTCAACCAGATCAAGGGTTTTGGTGAATATGGCTTTCCAGAGAGCCATGCGGCCTCATTTGCTCTGCTCGTCTATGCATCCTCGTGGCTGAAAGCCTATTATCCCGACGTCTTCTGCGCGGCGATGCTGAATTCGCAGCCGATGGGCTTTTATGCGCCGGCGCAACTGGTGCGGGATGCACGCGAGCATGGGGTGAAAATCCTGCCGGCAGATATCAATCTGTCGAATTGGGAGTGTACTCTTGAAGAGGCGGCTTTTGAGCCGGCAGCAATCGATTTTCGCCACGGCGAGATGCGGGATATCATCAAGACTCGCCATGCTGTTCGGCTTGGTCTTCTGCAGATCAAGGGTGTTTCCTCTAAAGATATGGGAAAGCTCATCGAAAACCGCGGTGAGAGTTACCATTCTGTACGTGACCTCTGGTTACGCTCCGGCCTGCAGAAATCTGTCATCGAGCGGCTGGCAGATGCAGATGCCTTTCAATCCATCGGACTATCACGACGTCAGGCGTTGTGGGCGGTGCGAGCACTGGATGTGAAAAGCGCGACTGAGGAACTGCCGCTCTTCGAGAAGGTTCGCCACATCGATCTTCAGCCTGAGCCGGCTGCCAAGCTCCCTGACATGTTGCCGGGCGAACAGGTCATCGAGGATTACCGCTACCTGTCGCTCTCTTTGAAAGGGCATCCCGTTTCCTTCCTGCGTGAAGAGCTAGGCAGGACGGGCGTGACGCGCAATGTCGATCTGCTTCGCGTTACGAATGGGAGGCGCGTGATCATCGCGGGATTGGTGCTGGTACGCCAGCAGCCGGGTTCCGCGAAAGGTGTGATCTTCATGACGCTGGAGGACGAGACCGGCGTTGCCAATGCCATCGTCTGGAAGAAAGTCTTCGAAAAATACCGCGCCGTGGTCATGGGCGCCCGGCTCGTGAAAATCTATGGCAAATTACAAAGCCAGAGCGGCGTCATCCATACCGTTGTCGAACATATCGAGGATATGACGCCGCTGCTCGGTATCCTTCAGCGAGAGACGAAACGCTTCGGCGTCAGCGAACGCTCGGACGAGGTGTTGCGCGCGACACAGGATCACCGGCAGCGGAAGGAGGCGGATAGCCTGGCGCGGGACAACCTGCTCAGGAAGATCGGCGAGAAAAGACCATCTGAGAGGGCGAGGGATGGTGATATCGCGGAGACCGCGAGCGTGATGCCGCGCGGGCGCAATTTCCACTGATGATCCTCGCGCCTGGAAATTGATGCTTCTTAAGGACTTACGAAAAAGCTCGCCAGTGTGTGATGTCCCGCTGCTGAATCGTGATCGAATGAGGGTCGCGAATTTTCTTGACAGTTCCTATCTTCTTTTGCAGAAAACACGATAGTAAGTGTCATGTTTGGAATGAAGACGTGCTCGTCTGCAGTTGCAATTACATAACCGACAAGGAAATCCGGGACGTTATCAACAATCTTCTCGATGAGGATTGCTGGCAGCTTATCGTACCTGCGAAGGTCTATCACGCCATGGCCAAGCGCGGCCGTTGCTGCGGTTGCTTCCCGAACGTTGTCGATATCATCATCCAGACAACCGAAGATTATCACGCTCGCCGCCACTCGACGGAAGCGGAAATATTTGATTTCATGTCCCGCCTCAGAGAATTCCATGAAGAAAACAGGAGAGCGGACATTGAAAGGCGACAAAAAAGTCATCGAGCGGCTTAACGAGGCCCTCTTTCTAGAGCTCGGTGCAGTCAACCAGTATTGGGTTCATTATCGCCTTCTTGAGGATTGGGGTTATACCAAGCTCGCCAAGAAGGAGCGCGCCGAATCGATCGAGGAAATGCACCATGCCGACCGCCTGGTCGCGCGTATCATCTTCCTCGAAGGCCATCCCAATCTGCAGACGCTTGCACCGCTGCGCATTGGGCAGAACGTCAAGGAAGTTCTGGAAGCCGACCTTGCCGGAGAATACGACGCCCGCACCGCCTACAAGAAGTCTCGCGACATCTGTCATGACGCCGGCGATTACGTTTCCATGAAGCTCTTCGAAGAGCTGCTGGCAGACGAAGAAGGCCATATCGATTTCCTTGAAACCCAACTCGATCTGCTCGAGAAGATCGGTGAAGCCAAATACGGCCAGCTCAACGCAGACTCGGCGAACGAAGCCGAGTAATTCACCATCGACATCCCATCTCGGCCGGTCGCCTTTCAGGCGGCCGGCTTCGTTTATTGCGTATCGATGACAGCTTCGTTTGACGCTCAGTCTTCCGGGGTCAGGCCGGAAAGGTGACGGAATTCCGCCACGACCCGTTCATAGACAGTGCGCTTGAAGGGAACGATCAGGCCAGGCAGTTCCTCCATCGGCTTCCACTCCCAGGCGTCGAATTCCGCCTCATGGCCGCCAGGAGGCGGGTTGATGGCGACCTCGCTTTCATCGCCTTCGAAGCGGAAGGCAAACCAGCGCTGCGTCTGGCCGCGATATTTGCCCCTTAAGCCGATGCCGATCAATTGCGGCGGCAGGTCGTAATTGATCCAGTCTTTCGCCTCGGCAAGCAGCGTCACGGTCCGGATACCGGTCTCTTCGTAAAGCTCGCGATAGGCCGCTTCCAGCGGGTCCTCGCCCTTGTCGATGCCGCCTTGGGGCATCTGCCAGAGCTGCGGCGAGCCGTCATATTCAGAATTGCCGTCAGGGATGCGCCGTCCGGCCCAGACAAGGCCCTCGCGGTTCAGGATCATTACGCCGACGCAGGGGCGATAGGGCAGGTCCTCGGCTCTTACAGTCGCCTGGCTCATGGTTCTCTCCGCTCAGGGATTCTTGGGGTCGTTGACGAGTGCCGCAACGCCGACAATCTCAATGCCGCGCATGGCCGCTTCCTCGCTCCATTTGGAGATCGCGTCAATGCTCTCGTCGAAAGCCGAGGCCACCCCGATTGCCTGGCCGTTGCGGCGAGCGATACGCTCCAATTCGTCGAGTTTCTGCAGGATCGTGTTCACGTCGACCTGGCTGTCCAGTTGCAGATCGGCGAAAGCGTAGGGAAGCTCCGTGCCTTTGGCGACCGCAGCGGTCTTGGACTGTGCCGAAGTGCCATCGTCGAGGAACAGCAGCCCGCGCTTGCCGATATCGCGCATGATCGGCTCCATGGCCTTGGGATCGGAGAGGAAACGTCCGCCCAGGTAGTTCATGATACCGGTATAGTTCGTGATCTCGCCCATGGACCGGTGCAGGCTTTCGATGTTGCGTACCACTGGCTTCGAGGTCAGCAGCGTATCCGGGCCTGGATCATTCGCCGGGTAATCGAATGGTTCCAGCGGTACTTGCAGCAATATTTCGTGGCCGCCACGACGGGCATCCTGCATCCAGCGCTGCAGGCTGTTGCCGCTGGCAGCAAAGGCGAAAGTGATTTCTTCCGGCAATTGCTTGATGGCGCGCTGCGTGCCGGTCTGGCTGAGACCGAGGCCGCTGAGTACGATCGCGATGCGTGTGCCGCGCGTGCCGGACCAGGGACGCGCATATTGATCCATCGGCCGTTTGCCGTCGGGGCCTGTGATCGGCAGCCGGCCGAAGGGCGTATCTTCCAACAGATTGTCGTTGGGGATGGCCGCCATGCGGGGATCCTGACCCACCTGCATGGCGTCGACCAGAACCGGGCCGTTGCCGTCGCGTGGGCGCGGACTGTATTTGGTGACGACGGAGCCGTCTCCGGTCACCATGCGTTCCACGTTGGCGCCCGAGCTCGGTTCTGAGCGTGGCATGCCGTTTGCTGTCTGATTGCCCGAGGTCGGCGGTTGCTGGATCGTGTCGGTCGGCGGAGCGGCCGTGACATCCTGCGATGCCGGCGGTTTCGACCGCTCGAGGCCATCGTCGTGAAATGCCGTGTAAAGAGAAAACCCGCCGATCGCGACAAGACAGATGCTCGCGACTATCTGCCCGATCCGCAATATGCCGGGGCGTTTGCGCGCAGCCTTGCGGTTGCGGCCTAGGGGTGCATGCAGGTCCGTTCCCAATTCCTTGCCCGCTCCAAAACCGGGAAACAGCAGAAAGCCTCAAGGCCGGACAATCGCCCGGCCTTGAAATCGAAGAATTACTTGGCGACCACGGCCTTTTCAGGGTCCGGCGGGAAGGACGGATCGGTCTTCTTGCCGCGCAGCAGGTCGAGTGCGTAGTTGAGCTGGACGTCGTCCTTTGGATCCGGCGGGACATAGGCGACCGAGCCCGAACCTTCCTCAGTCTCGCTCTGGCCCTTGATGTGGCCGCGCAGGGCGGATTCGCCCTCGGTCACCATCTTGCCTTGGAGATCGGCCGGAAGGGGCTCTTCCACCTTGATGTCAGGCGTAATGCCGGTGCCCTGGATCGAGCGACCCGATGGCGTGTAGTAGAGCGCCGTCGTCAGGCGCAGCGCGCCGTTTTCGCCGAGCGGAATAATCGTCTGGACGGAGCCCTTGCCGAAGGAGCGGGTGCCGAGAACGGTGGCACGACGCAGATCCTGCAGGGCGCCGGCAACGATTTCCGACGCGGAAGCCGAACCGCCGTTGATGAGAACGATGAGCGGCTTGTGGTCGGTCAGGTCACCAGGGCCGGCATTGAAGCGGCGCGTCTCATCCGGATTGCGGCCGCGCGTGGATACCACTTCGCCGCGCTCCAGGAAGGCATCGGATACGTTGATCGCCTGATCGAGCAGACCGCCGGGATTGAGACGCAAGTCAAGAACGAAGCCCTTGAGTTTGTCGGCAGGAACGGTCGCCTTGATCTTCTGGATCGCCTTTTCGAGATCCGGATAGGTCTTTTCGGTGAAGGAGATGACGCGCAGGTAACCGACATCATCCTCGACGCGCGACTTGACGGCCTGGACGGCAACGACGTCACGCACGATCGTCAGTTCGATCGGCTTGTCAGCGCCCTTGCGGATCAGCGTCAGCTTGATCGGCGTGTTGACGGCGCCGCGCATCTTCTCGACGGCGTCTTCGAGCTTCAGGCCGCGGACGGATTGGCCGTCGATCTCGGAAATATAATCGCCGGCGAGAACGCCAGCCTTGGCAGCCGGAGTATCGTCGATCGGGGTGATGACCTTGACGAGCTCGTCTTCCATGGTGACTTCGATACCGAGGCCGCCAAACTCACCCTTGGTCTGGGTGCGCATGTCTTCGGCGTCCTTCGCATTCATGTAGCTGGAATGCGGATCGAGCGAGGACAGCATGCCGTTGATGGCGCTCTCGATCAGCTTGTCCTCGGCCGGCGGCGTTACATATTGCGCACGCACGCGTTCGAAGACGTCACCGAATACCGAAAGCTCCTTATAGGTCGATGCTCCCGCCGCCTCTGCAGGCACGCCTGCGGAGTAAATGACGCTCATCGCGGTCGCGCCCATCAGTGCGCCGACCAGAACAAGAGAAGCCCTACGAATCATTGCGTGCCTTTCCAGTGTCTTTGGCGGTCCACCACGGTCGGGAATCGACCGGTTTACCGTCCTTTCGAAACTCAATGTAAAGCGTTGGCCGATCTGTTTCCAGCGCCAATGCGGTTGCGCTTGCCACTCTTTTAGCACCCATCACGGCCAGCGGTTCGCCGGAGAAAACGAATTTTCCCTGACGAGTGCTGATCGTATCCATGCCTGAGATAACCAGGTGGTATCCGTCGCCAGCGTCGAGGATGATCATCTGGCCATAGCTGCGGAAAGCGCCGGCAAAAACCACCAGCCCGTCAGCAGGCGCAGTCACCACCGTTTCCGGATTGGTCGCAACAGTCATTCCCATGGCCTCGTGTCCGGTGCCATCGGCATCTCCGAACTGGCGCAGAATATCGCCCGCCACAGGCAACTCCAGCTTCGCCTTCAATTCTCCGAAGGGATATGCGGGCGCAATGCGGTTTTTATCGGGCACTCCGCTGTCGGCCAGGGCCTTTGCCTGGGCGCGCTGCTCGTCGGTCAGGAGCTTGCGGTTTTCCTCTGCCTGCCGGGCGGCAGCGGCGGCGTCGCGCACGGAGGCGATCTCCGTTTCCATTGAGGCAACGAGGCTTTCGAGCGTCGTTGCCTTGCTTGCCAGTTCCTGGGATCGCTGCTTCTCGGCTTCCAGTTCGGCGGCATTGGTGCGGCTCAGCTTGTCGTTTTCGGCAAGCAGCAAGTCCATGCGCCGCTCCTCCTCCAGGCTGTTTGCCATGGTGATGGTCAGATCTTCCTTCTCCTTGGCGCTTGCCGTCTGCAATGCTGAAAGATTGGCAAGATCGGCCGCCAGCTTTTCGGTCTCCTTGCGGATGCCCGGAACGACGGCGCCGAGCAGAATAGCGCTGCGGACCGAGGCAAGGGCGTCGTCGGGTGTGACGAGAAGGGCGGGCGGCGGGTTGCGGCCCATACGCTGCAAGGCGGCAAGGACCTCGGCCAAAACGCCGCGGCGCTCGTGCAGCGAACGGCGAATGCCGTCTTCCTTGACGCCGATGTCAGCGAGCTTCTTTTCGCTGTCGAGAATCTTGCCTTCCAGGGATTTCCGGCGGGCGGCGGAATCGATCAGCGCCTGTCGAATGCTTGCGGTGCTCTTTTCCAGATTGTCGATGCTGCTTTGAAGCTCGCTCACCTTGTCCGAGGAGAGGTTGATCGTCTTCGACAGCTTGTCGAGTTCGGCCCGCGTCTCGTCGCGCTTCTTCGCCAGTTCGGCGGCGGGGTCAGGTGGCGGTTGCTCGGCTGACGTGACCGGGGCGGTCTGTTCGGCTGCTGCGGGCGGAGGCGGCGCGTCCTGCGCCTGTACGGCAAAGGGGTTTCCCGAAATGGTAATGACGGCCGCACCGAGCCCTGCGGCAACGGCCGGCAAAAACAGGCGGGATCGCTTGGGGGCAGCTCTCGTCATGCGTGTCGGGGTTTACTCGTTCAAATCGCCCGGAACCTAAGCTGATTTGGGGCCGTTGGCCAGAAAGTTTGAAGGAGAAGAGATCGTCACGCAAAACACGGCTGCGTGAGTGTTTTTGGCCGCGTCACACACGATGGTAGGGGTGGCCGGAAAGGATGGTCACCGCCCGATAGAGCTGTTCGGCTATCAGCGTGCGGACGATCTGATGAGGCCATGTCATCTTGCCAAGGCAAAGGGTCATGTCGGCCCTGTCGTAGAGGGAAGGATCGAGGCCATCGGCGCCGCCGATCGCGATCGTCAGGTCGCGTTTGCCCTGATCGCGATAGGTGCCGAGGAGATTGGCGAAAGCTTCGCTGTCCAGCGCCTTGCCGCGTTCATCAAGGAGAATGAGGATGCTGCCTTCAGAGAGCGACTTCTGCAGCATGGCCGCCTCCTCACGCTTGCGGGTCTCCGCATTGGAGGCGCGGCTTTCAGCCACTTCGGCGATGCGAGAGAATTCCAGGCCAACCGCAGGGCCGGCCTTGGCAAAACGGTCGAAATAGCGGGCCGCAAGATCCTTTTCGGGGCCGGACTTCAGCCGTCCCACCGCAAAAAGACCAATCCGCATTCATCCACTCCTGCTATGCCGCGCTTCAAGAAGCGCAATGTGGACTTACCGGCCAGCGATCGAAAGCTGGCCCGGCTAGTTACCACGTCTCAGGCGCCGGGCGAATGCCTGGCTGCCTGTCAGTGCCGCGTTTCCTCGTCCATATCCGGAGCCGCCCACATCTTTTCGATGTTGTAGAACTCGCGAATTTCGGGACGGAACACATGCACGATGATGTCACCGGTGTCGATGAGGATCCAGTCACCGCCTTCCTGACCCTCGACGCGGGCTGTACCGAAACCCTCGTCCTTGAGATCAGTCAGAAGATGATCGGCGATCGCCATGACGTGCCTGTTCGAGCGGCCGGAGACAACAACCATGTAGTCTCCCAGCGCCGATTTTCCGGCAATGTTGATGGTGACGATATCTTCAGCTTTGGAGTCCTCGAGGCTGACGAGAACGGCTTCCAGAGCACGGGCGGCGGCATCGGCGCCACGTTCCGAACCCTTCGGGAGAACGGCAAGCGTTTTTCCCTTGGCGTGTACTGTTGTCAGTGCTTTCCCTTTCCTGGAATGACAAACCATGCACAACACAGATCCGGCGTCACCGGATCATGGTTAAGATAGGCATCAAACCCTTAACGTTTCAAGACGCGGCGCAGCGCGCGAACGGCCAAAAGCCGCATTTGGCGTCACGAAATCGAGATTTCGACCCCAGGTCGAATGGAGTTGCGATGTACAGCGTCTGCGGTCGGGCGTAAAGTGCCGATAATGTCTCCAAATTCCGACCGATATGACCGAACCCGCCAAAAATTCCCTTACGCCCGTCCTGCGAATCACCTTTCCCCATGACGATCGCCTCGGCCGCGGCAAGATGGAGCTGCTCGAGCATATCCGCGAGACAGGTTCGATCTCGGCTGCCGGCCGCGCAATGGACATGTCCTATCGCCGCGCATGGCTGCTTGTTGCCGAGATGAATCGTATGTTCAAGGCTCAGGTGGTTGAATCACAGCGCGGCGGCCAGAAGGGCGGCGGTGCGGCATTGACTCCATTCGGGGACCAATTGCTGGCGCGCTTTCGCAACATGGAAAAAACCGTGCGCAGCAGTCTTGCCGACGATCTCACCTGGCTGGAAAATAACCGCAATCCGCAGCCGGACGACCGGCGTTGATCAGGCTTCCAGCGCGACAGTCTTGATAACGGCGAAAGCGGGCATACCCGGATTTAGCCCCAGGCGCTCGCAGGACAGTGCGGTGATGCGCGAGAGCACGGCATCGCCGGCGCAATCGAGGCGGATCTCGACGGTTCCATCCTCCGCCGGTGAAACCTGCGAGATGGTCCCTTCCAGAATGTTGAGAGCGCTCAGCCCTTCCGGCTTTTGTATTGCCAGCATCACGTCTCGGGCGGGGATGCGGATGCGCACGGCTTTGCCCGCGGCCGGCGCGGCACCTGGAACATAGAGCCTGCCGGCCCTCAGCAGCACCACCGAAATTCGATTGGTCAAATCGATACTCTCGACTGTGCCTTCCAGCACGGCGCCCGCCTCTCTTCGGTCTTCCGGCAGCAGCGAGGAGCGGCTGAGGACTTCTGTCGCAGGACCTGCCGCTTCCACCTTGCCGTCACGCATGACGACGACCTGATTTGCGAGGCGCGCGACTTCGGCGATCGAATGGCTGACATAGACGATCGGAATATCCATCTCGTCGCGCAGACGCTCGAGATAGGGCAAGATCTCGCCCTTGCGGGCTTCATCCAGTGCGGCCAGGGGCTCGTCCATCAGCAGGAGGCGTGGCGAGGCAAGCAGCGCGCGACCGATCGCGACACGCTGCTTCTCGCCTCCCGACAGCTTTGACGGGCTGCGGTCAAGCAGCTGGCCGATGCCGAGCAGATCGACGACGCGATCGAAATTTTCAGTATGCGCGGATTTCGGCGTGAACCACCGGCCATAAGAGAGGTTCGAGCGGACGCTTAAGTGCGGAAAGAGGCGTGCTTCCTGGAAGACATAGCCGAAGCGACGGCGATGCTGCGGAATGAAGATGCCCTTTGCCGTATCCGTCAGCGCCTCGCCGTCGAGCAGGACCCGGCCATCAGTCGGTCGAGTGAGGCCGGCAATGATACGGATCACGGAGGTCTTGCCGGAGCCGGAACGGCCGAAGAGAGCGGTCACCCCGCGTTCGGATGTAAAGGCGGCATCAAGCCCGAAGGCACCAAGGCGATGTCTTGCTTCGACGATGAGTGTCATTCCGGATCGATCCTCCGGCCGGCGAGATAGGCGAGAAATTCCGAAGCGAGAAGGGCCAGCATGGAGATGGCGATGGAAATAAGGGTAAGCCGCATCGCGACGGCATCACCGCCCGGCACCTGGGTAAAGGTGTAGATGGCGGTCGACAGTGTCTGCGTCTCGCCCGGGATGTTGGAGACGAAGGTGATGGTGGCGCCGAACTCGCCCATCGCTTTGGCAAAGCAGAGGATCATGCCGACGATGACGCCGGGAATGATCAGCGGCAGCGTGATGGTCAGGAAAACCCAGGCCGGGCTCGCGCCGAGCGTCCCGGCAGCTTCCTCCAGTTTCCGGTCGACGGCTTCGATGGAGAGACGAATGCTACGCACCATCAGCGGGAAGCCCATGACGCCGCAGGCGAGCGCCGCACCGGTCCAGCGGAAGGCCAGTACGATGCCCAGATATTGATCCAGGAGGCTGCCGATCGGGCCACGGCGTCCGAAAAGGACGAGGAGGATAAAGCCGGTAACGACCGGCGGCAGGATCAGCGGCAAGTGGACGATGCCGTTCACTACGGACTTTCCCCAAAAGCGACCGCGCGCGAGCAACAGGGCGACCAGGATGCCGAGCGGCAGGCTCGCCACAGTGGCGACGGAGGATATACGCAGGCTCAGCAGGATCGCTGTCCATTCCTCATCGCTCAAACCGAACATATCCAAGCGTCATCTTCTCCGAAACAGTGAAGGCCCGCCGAAGCGAGCCTTCACGCTAAGCTCTGGGCGTCAATTGCGCAATTATTTCAGGATGGTGAAGCCCTGTGTAGTGAAGAACGGGGCAGCCTTGTCCGACTTCAGGAAGTCGAGATAGGCAGCAGCATCCGGGTTCTTGCTCTCGGCAAGCAGGGCGATCGGATAGATGATCGGCGGGTGGGAATCAGCCGGGAAGGTGCCGACGATCGCAACGCCCTTATCGGCCGCCGCATCGGTCTGATAGACGATGCCGTAAGGCGCTTCGCCGCGGGAAACGAGGGCCAGGGCAGCACGCACGCTTTCAGAATAGGCAACCTTGCTTTCCACCGATTTCCAGACCCCGAGCTTGTCGAGCGCTGTCTGGCCATACTTGCCGGCCGGAACCGACTTCGGTTCGCCCATTGCGAGCTTGCCATCCCCGATCAGGCCGGCGAGATCGAAGCCCGATTTGATCTCGACCGGTTTCTGTTTGCCGTTTTCGGCGACCAGGACGAGTCGGTTGCCGAGCAGGTTGGAGCGCGTGTCGGCCTTGATCAACTTCTTGTCGGCGACGTAATCCATCCAGTTGAGGTCAGCGGAAATGAAGACGTCGGCTGGGGCGGCGTTTTCGATCTGCTTGGCAAGCGCACCGCTTGCGGCGTAGGAGGCGACGGCTTCCTTGCCGCTTTCCTTCGCCCAGGCGGCGTTGGCTGCGTCGAGCGCATCCTTCAAGCTTGCAGCTGCGAAAACGGTGACCTTTTCTGCGGCTTCGGCGGGCGCGGAAAGCGCTGCTGCGCCAAGCCAGATCGCCGAGATTGCGGCGGTTGCCAGTTTCATCCAGCGGCGGCGATTGTGCATGATTTTCTCCCCAAGAACGAAATATCTAGACGGATATAACGGCAGGTAAGGTTTGGCTAGGGCTGCATTTCATAAAATATATCGGCAGCAAAAAAGCGTAGGTTTCACGCGTGGCCCCTCACGCATTCGTGAGATGCATGGCTCATGGCGCGCCAAAAATTGCCGAGGCGTAAATGTGGCAGTTCAGCCTTGCAAATGACAAGCTCAGAGAATGGAAAGCCTAAATCGATCTGTTATTGCTGATTAAAATGGCAGCCGTCGTCGTCGTATCTCGACGAGGCTTGCATGATATGCATTGCTGCAATGCACTTGTATATATTCACCTTCTGAACAAATGTGCTAAAAGACAATCATCCGACGGCTTCTCCTCCTCCCATAGCCGTCCGATAGGATCGACAACACTCCTCCTCCCAGTTGTCGATCAAGTTTTAAGCCCGACGCACCTCCTCCCGCGTCGGGCTTTTCATTTCTGGAAACCTCCAAAACAATCCGATTATTCCGCGGCCTTGTGCTGGTCGCCGTTGCGGATGGCTGTCGAGCTCAAGGTGGAGCGTGGACCGTGAATGAAGGTCCAGGCGGGCGCCGGCTTCTTCCAGAGCACACGGGCGTCATCTTCGTCGATGCGCGCAAAGGCAAAGGTCTTGGCCATTTTCGAGGAAAGGTAGGAGAGCGTCGAGCCTGGCCGGTCGATGACGGCGATCGGGAAGGTGCGTGCGATATTCTGCCATTTCTGCCAGCGATGGAAATTTTCCATGCTGTCGGCGCCCATGATCCATATGAAATGCACATGCGGATTGCGCGCTTTTACGCGGGCGAGCGTACTGGCCGTGTAGCTCACGCCAAATGCCTGTTCGAAGGCCGTGACCTTGATGTGCGGGTCGGTGGCGATCGCCTCGCTGCGCGCTATGCGCTCCGAAAGTGGTGCTAGATGATATCGGCTTTTGAGTGGATTGCCCGGTGTCACCATCCACCAGAGCTGATCCAGCCCCAGGCGGCGAATGGCGATTTCGGCGACCAAGGCATGGCCTTCATGCGGCGGATTGAAGGAGCCGCCGAATAGGCCGACGATCATGCCGCGTTCGCAATGCGGCATGCGCAGATACTGCCGGCCTATATGCTCCGTGGTCACGTCAGGGCCGCGTCTGTCCGTTGCCGCGAACGCGGTATTTGAAAGAAGTAAGCTGCTCGACGCCTACAGGGCCGCGCGCATGCATCTTGCCAGTGGCAATGCCGATCTCCGCACCCATGCCGAATTCACCGCCATCAGCGAATTGGGTGGAGGCGTTGTGCAGCAGGATGGCCGAGTCGATCTCGGTAAAGAAGCGCTCGACGACTTCTGGGTCTTCGGCAAGCACGGCTTCGGTATGGTTCGACGAATATTTCTGGATATGACCGATCGCGCCGGAGATGCCGTCGACGACGGCAACAGAAATGATGGCATCCAGATATTCGGTCGACCAGTCTTCTTCGGTCGCAGGCTTCAAGCCCGGCACGACGTCGATAACAGCGGCCGAGGCGCGAACCTCGCAGCCGGCCCGGCTCAGAACCTCGATCAATGGTTTCAGATGCGTGCCGGAGACGGCCTCGTCAACCAGCAGGGTTTCGGCTGCTCCGCAGACGCCGGTGCGGCGCATCTTGGCATTGACGATGATATCCTTCGCCATTTCGAGATCGGCGGAGGCATCGACATAGATATGGCAGAGGCCCTCGAGATGGGCGAAAACCGGCACGCGCGCTTCGCTCTGCACGCGGGCAACAAGGCTCTTGCCGCCACGCGGCACGATGACGTCGATTGTGCCATCAAGACCGCGCAGCATGGCGCCGACGGCGGCGCGATCGGTGACAGGTACGAGCTGGATCGCATATTCCGGCAAGCCGGCTGCCTTCAGGCCCTCGACCATGCAGGCATGGATCGCAGCCGAGGAACGGCGCGAATCCGAACCGCAGCGCAGGATCACCGCATTGCCGGCCTTCAGGCAGAGCGCACCGGCATCGGCCGTGACATTCGGCCGGCTTTCAAAGATGACGCCGATGACACCGAGCGGTGTTCGCACACGCTCGATCTTCAGGCCGTTCGGCCGGTCCCAGGCGGCGATGACTTCCCCGACAGGATCGGGAAGAGCGGCAATCGCGCGAATACCCTCGGCCATTTCCGTGACGCGCTTGTCGTTCAGTGTCAGGCGATCGATGAAGGAGGCGAGCATGTCCGTGCCCTCCACATCCTTCAAATCCCTGGCATTTTCCGAAAGGATACGGGCCTTGTTCGCAAGGATGGCATCCGCCATCGCGTTCAGAGCCTTGTTCTTGGCATTGGTGGAAGCAAAGCCCAATGGTCGCGCGGCGGCCTTGGCCTTGCGGCCGATGTCGTTCATCAGCACGTCAATGTCAGGGCTTAGCGCAACAGTATCAAGCATAGCTTGCGTCCTTCTTCTGCCTTTCCGATTTCGAGCCGATCTGCGCCGTCATGACCATATCGTCGCGATGGACCATGGCGGCGCGGCCGGGATAACCGAGGATTGCCTCGATCTCAGCCGATTTGCGGCCGGCGATCTGGCGGGCTTCCTCTGCATCGTAGCTGACGAGCCCACGGGCGACCTCGCGGCCGGAAGGGGCGATGATCGCTACCGTATCGCCGCGGGCGAAATTGCCGGAGATGCTGCGCACGCCAGCGGGCAGCAGACTTTTGCCAGCGCCGAGCGCTGTGACGGCGCCTTCATCGAGATGCAGCATGCCGGCCGGCTGAAGCTGGCCGGCGATCCAGGTCTTGCGGGCGGTGACGGGCGTGCCCGAAGGCGCAAACCAGGAGGAGCGCGCGCCTTTTTCGATTGCCGACAGCGGACTTTCCGTCTTGCCGGACGCAATGATCATGGCGCAGCCCGACGTTGTCGCGATCTTGCCGGCATCGATCTTGGTGCGCATGCCGCCGCGTGAGAGTTCCGAGGCCGCGCCACCGGCCATGGCTTCGATCTCTGGCGTGATTTCCGCAATGGCTTCCAGGAATTGGGCATCCGGATCGAGATGCGGCGGAGCGGTATAGAGACCGTCGATATCGGAGAGAAGGATCAGCAGGTCAGCGCCGGTCATGGTGGCGACGCGGGCAGCGAGGCGGTCATTGTCGCCATATCGGATCTCGCTGGTCGCGACCGTGTCGTTCTCATTGATGATCGGCACGGCGCCGATCTTCAAAAGTTGATTGATGGTGGCGCGGGCGTTGAGGTAGCGGCGGCGCTCTTCGGTATCGCCGAGCGTCAGCAGGATCTGGCCGGCGACGGTGTCGTCTCGTGAAAGGCTTTCCGACCAGGCACGTGCCAGCGCGATCTGGCCGACCGCCGCTGCCGCCTGGCTTTCCTCCAGCTTCAGGGCGCCCGAGGGAAGATCGAGCACCGAGCGGCCGAGTGCGATGGCGCCTGACGATACCACGAGAATATCGACGCCTTTGGACTTCAGCGCAGCGATATCGGCGCACATGGCATCGAGCCATGATTTCTTCAGGCCGGTCTTGCGATCGACCAAGAGCGCCGAGCCGATCTTGATGACGACGCGGCGATAGCGATCCAGCGGTTTGCGGCTACTCATCGCTCTCGTCCTCGTCGCTGAGGATCATGTCGCGATGGCGCAGCTTGGGGGTCTTGGCCGGCTTTTCCTCGGTGTTGGCTTCGACGATGATGTCGCGCAGCGCGCGCAGCACTTCCGTCATTCCCTTGCCGGTAACGGCCGAAATCAGGAACGGCGTCTTGCCGCAGGCCTTTGCAAGTTCCTTGGCCTTCTTCTTCAGCGTCGCGTCGTCGAGGACGTCGATCTGGGATAGCGCAACGATTTCCGGCTTGTCGGTAAGGTCGTTGCCATAGGCTTCGAGCTCGTGCTTGACCGTCTTGTAGGCCTTGCCGACCTTTTCCTCCTGGGCAGAGACGAGATGCAGCAGTACGCGCGTGCGCTCGACATGGCCGAGGAAACGGTCGCCGATGCCCACGCCCTCATGCGCACCTTCGATGAGACCGGGAATATCGGCAAGGATGAATTCCCGCTCGTCGATAGTCGCGACACCGAGGTTGGGGTGCAGCGTCGTGAAGGGGTAATTGGCGATCTTCGGCCGGGCGCGGGTCACGGAAGCGAGGAAGGTGGACTTGCCGGCATTCGGCAGGCCGACGAGGCCGGCATCCGCAATCAGCTTCAGGTGCAGCCAAATGGTCTTTTCTTCGCCCTCGAGGCCGGGATTGGCCCAGTCCGGCGCCTGATTGACCGAAGACTTGAAGTGGGAATTGCCGAAGCCGCCATTGCCGCCTTTTGCGAGGCAGAAGCGCTGGCCTTCCTCGGTCAGGTCGCAGATGAGGCTTTCCTGATCCTCCTCGAGGATCTGCGTGCCGACCGGAACCTTGAGTGTCACGTCATCGCCATTGGCGCCGGTGCGGTTTTTGCCCATGCCGTGCATGCCGACCTTGGCCTTGAAGTGCTGCTGGTAACGAAAATCGATCAGCGTGTTGAGGCCATTGACGGCCTCGACCCAGACATCGCCGCCGCGCCCGCCGTCACCTCCGTCGGGCCCGCCGAACTCGATGAATTTCTCACGGCGGAAGGAGACGCTGCCCGCGCCACCATCACCCGACCGGATATAGACCTTTGCTTCATCGAGAAATTTCATTTTACTTCCAGTACTCAGTGCGTTTGGGCGACCCCTCTTGGCCCATTCGATATAGGCGGTTCAGGCGGAGGTCAAAGAATATCGTGATTTTTGCGAGCTATAACATACAGTACGGCTTCGGTCTCGACGGCAGATACGATCCGGAACGTATCGCCGGAAGCCTCGAAGGTGCTGATGTCATCGCGCTCCAGGAGGTGACGAGAGGCTTCGTTCGGAACGATTATGCCAATATGCCGGATATTATCGCGGCTCTGTTTCCCGACCATTTCTGGGTCTATGGACCGGCCTGCGACATGCATGTCGAGGCGCCGAAGGGCCGGATTTCGCTGCCGCGCGATACCCGTTTTCAGTTCGGCAATATGGTCCTGTCGCGCTGGCCTATCCTGTCGACGCGCACGCTGCTTTTGCCGCGCAGCCGTACGATCGACAAGATAAACCTGCAGCGTGCTGCTACGGAAACCGTTATTGCGACCCCCGGCGGCGCTGTCCGCGTCTATTCCGTCCATCTCGATCATGTCTCTATCGACGAACGCCTTGCGCAGCTTCGCCATCTCGGCGAGCGCATCAATGCCTTCGTTCAGGAGGGCGCATCGCTGAGCGGGGGCAGCGAATTCGGGCTTCCGGAGCTGCCGCTGCCGGAGGATTACGTCATCATGGGCGATTTCAACATGGAGCCGGAATCGCCGGAATACTGCGCCTTCGCCGGATCCGTCGACGGATTTTACGGCCGTACGGCGCGGATCGGCACGCCGATCGACGCCTTTGCGGCGCTTGGAGCCTATACGCCCGGAAGCTACAGCTGGATGGATCCGGAAGATCACGGCAAGCGGATGCATATCGATTACTGTTTCGTCAGTTGCGGCCTCAAGGACCGGTTGAAATCCGCTGTCATCGATACGGATTCGCCAGGGTCCGATCATTTTCCCCTGCGGGTCGAGATCGGCGATTGAAAGGACGCCGCCCTTAAAGCGTGCCGCGATCTTTCAGATCGCTCACTCGCCTTAAGGTCTTTGTTTCGTGCATGCCGTTACCGCAAAACCACTGCACACTTTTGCGCGACAGGCATCATAGCGGCGTCCTTCCTATATCAGGCGACCTTTTTCTGCTGCAGAGCGCCAGGCTGCAGCACGGTTTCGATATGGGCGACCATGGTGTTGCGGGCGAAAGAGTAGATTTCGCTGCAGCCGGTCATCCGGAAACCGAGTTTTTCCTGCAGTCGGAGGGATGCAGGATTGTCGGCAAAGACGCCCGAATGAACGGGAACGTCAGGCATGCGCCGCGAGAAACGTTCCAGCACGGCTTCCGCCGCCTCGCTCATATAGCCGCGCTGCCAGTAGTAGCGGTTCAGCCAATAACCGAGGTGCCAGCGGCCGTGACGAAGTTCGATCGACACATTGCCGATATGAACATCATCACTGCCGGTGATCGCCAAACTCCAATCAGGCATTACGCCTGACGTAACCGGGATCAGCCAGTCCAACGCATCCTGCCGGTCGAAGGGGGCGGGAACGCGGGCCAGCATGCGGGTGACCGCGAAATCGGAAAGCGATTCCGCGATCGCCGGAGCGTCACTCAGCCTGTGCGGGCGAAGCGTCAGCCTTGCCGTGGTGATGACCGGCGCAGGGCCGGGCATCATGGGCTTGCTCTTGGGCCGCTGAAGGGTAACCGAACTCATGAGATTGCCCCCCAGCTTCTCAGCGACATCCAGGTCTTGCGGTCGAGCCGGTACCATTCGACCGGCACGTTGCTGCCGAGCGCCAGCGATGCGGCAAGGCCGGACCCCTGGAACTGGAAGCCGCACTTCTGGATGACGCGGCGCGAAGCGACGTTCATGACCCGGCAGCGGGCATCGATCTGCTCGACCTGCTGCCGCGTCCTGAACACCATGTCGACGAGGGCATGGCATGCCTCGGTCATATAACCCTGGTTCCAATAGGGTTCGCCCAGCCAGTAGCCGATCTCGACGGTCTTCTCGTCGGTATGCGGCTCTACCCCGCAGCACCCCATGAAGGCACCGTTTTCAGCTTTGGTGATGGCATAGACGCACTTGCCAATCTCGCCATTTCGCGTACGCCAAACAAAGTCGGCGGCATCATTGGCGGTATATGGGTGCGGCATACGCGATACCATGGTGGCGACTTTGGCGTTGTTGGCGAGATGGGCAAGGGCGTCAATGTCTTCCTCGTGGGGCGCGCGCATGACGAGCCTTTCCGATAACAAGACAGGGCAATCGGTCCTTAACCGCTCCGGCCTCAGCCGTTCCATGGAAGACCGCTGGTCTTCCCGGGATGACCGTGATTGGTCAACCCTTATCAATTCGCCTTGCATGTTCAGTCCTCCTGTTTGGACAAAGAAAAAGGGGAGATGGCGCCCCATCTCCCCTGTTTTCTGGACTGAACCTGGTACGGTCAGCCGGGTCGATGAGACGCCGGCTGTTTTAGAGCGCTACCGGCTTATTCCGCTGCTTCCGCTTTCGGCATTACAGACACGTACACGCGACCATTGGCCTTCGTTCGGTAGTCCACATTGCCTGCCGTAAGCGCAAAAATAGTATGATCCTTGCCGAGGCCGACATTGGCGCCCGGATGCCACTGCGTACCGCGCTGGCGAACGATGATGTTGCCTGCTACGACATTTTCGCCGCCGAACTTCTTCACGCCGAGGCGCTTGGAATCGGAATCGCGACCGTTACGCGAGGAACCGCCAGCTTTTTTATGTGCCATTGGAGTTCTCCTTTAAACCTGAAACCCGTTGATCTTACTTGGCGGCCACGATGTCCGTGATACGGACAACCGTGTGATGCTGGCGATGGCCGCGCGAACGCTTCGAATTCTGACGACGACGCTTCTTGAAGGCGATAACCTTCTTGCCGCGGGTCTGGTCGACGACTTCCGCCTTGACGGAGGCGCCGGCTACGAAGGGCGCACCGATCGCTGCGTCGGCGCCTTCGCCGATCACGAGGACTTCGGTGAATTCAATGGAGTCGCCAGCGGAGGCTTCAAGCTTCTCGATGGTCAGCACGTCGTTGGCTGCCACACGGTACTGCTTACCGCCGGTCTTGATGACTGCGAACATTATTTTATCCTTTCATGTTCGATCCAGCTCTCCCCGCAACAGGCAGGTGGCTGTCTTCTTATCAGTCGAAGTTAAGCAGGGATTTCAGGGAACTAGCCCGGAACTCTGGTCTGCCGGTGAAACCCCGCGCGAGCGCGAGGCGGGCAAGGGGCGGATTACTCCGCTCCTATTGCGGATGCGGGATACGCGAGTGACAGAAAGGTGTCAAGGCGAAAGGATGGAAAAGCTTGAGATTTCGGCTTGCCAGCCTGTCATTTGCTCGTTATGAGAACGCCCGCGCCGAACAAGCGCCGACCAAATATGCGGAGAGGTGGCAGAGTGGTCGAATGCACCGCACTCGAAATGCGGCATACCTGCAAGGGTATCGTGGGTTCAAATCCCACCCTCTCCGCCATTACAAAATCCGGCGATCCGATCACACCGAAAGCCTGCCCAAGGTCCCGGCATTCAACGCGCTGTGCGGACGTCTTCAAATCTCAATCCGAAGCGCGCCAGATATTTCGATAGGCGATCTGCGTCGTTACTGCTCTTTTTCTCAAGGCGTGAGCTTGCGAACAGGGCTCGGCCTGCGGCGCTGATATTAGCATGTTCCCGGCATAGGCGGACGACGGCTGAAAGCTGGGCCGAATCGAAGAGGTCGAGCCCGGCGACCGCGTCTCGGCCGAGGATCTCGATGAGAATATCGTCATTCGACAGGCTCTGGGCCGAATTCCTCCATGAGGTTTTCAGTCGGCGAATTTCGTCCTCGACCGCTTCCACGGTGATCCGTCCTTGTGGGGCGAGCGTCGCCATGCGGGTGATCGAGGCGGAAAGATCGCGGAAGTTGGCGCTCCAGAGAGCCTCTGGGCTGTTTGCGAAGGAAAGGTAGCGCTGGCGAGCCTCCTTGTTGAAGGTGATGTTCTGACCTTCTAATTCTAGAAAACGCCGCAGCTCGAATTCGAGGTTGGGCTCTATGTCCTCCCGGCGCTCGCGCAGGGCAGGAAGCCCGAATGTCCAGAGGTTCAATCGCGCAAGGAGATCTTCGCGAAACTGCCCCTTCTGCACGGCTTCGCGCAGATCCCTGTTCGTGCCGGCGAGGAGCTGGAAGTCGGCGGACACTTCTCGGTCCGCGCCAACCGGCAGGAAGCGCTTTTCCTCGATGGCACGCAGGCACATGGCCTGTTCATCTGCACCCAACTCACCGATCTCGTCCAGAAAGAGAACGCCCTTGTCGGCGGACTTCAGGAGACCTGCTCGTTCGCCGGCGGCACCGGTAAAGGCGCCTTTGACGTGGCCGAAGAGGGTGGACATGGCCTGGTCGCCGCGCAACGTTGCACAGTTCACCTCGACGAAAGGTCCGGTTACCTTGCGCTGGGCCTTTTTCAGTTCGTAAATCCGCTTGGCAAGCTGCGATTTACCGGCGCCTGTCGGCCCTGTGAGCAGCACAGGTGCGCTCGAGCGGATGACGACGCGTTCGATTTCATCGATCATCCGGTTGAAGGCGGCATTGCGCGTAGAAATACCGGATTTCAGGAAGGATGTGGCATCGTCCCTTTCCGAGGCAAAGCGCTTAGCGATTTCATCGTATCGTGAGAGATCAAGATCGATAATGGCGTGCGTGCCTGCAAAGTCCCGATCCGGTTCGCGGCCGCGCGGCGGCGAGAGCTGTAAAAGGCGGCCTGGAATGATCCGCGCCTCGGTCAGCAGAAACCAGCAGATCTGGGCGACATGCGTGCCGGTAGTGATATTGACGAGGTAATCCTCGCTCTCCGGATCGAAATTATAGTTGCGGGCAAAGTCTCGTAGGCTCGTATAGACCTCGGAGAAATCCCAGGGATCCCTGAGATTGATGATGTTCTGGCGGACTTCGGTTGCCGGTGAGACGGTTTCAATATCCGTAATAATCCCTTTTGCCAGCCATTCCGAATGGTTGTCGTGAATGAGCTCAAGGCGATCGATGAACATTCCGGGCTGCCGGCACAGACCAACGTTCGGCCGCCATCGGGTCCAGCGCTCTTCGTGGCGGCCGAGATCAAGCGTCGTTCCAAGGATGCTGATGGCAACTCGACGTTTCATGGGCTATCCAATTTTATAATGTTTTATATTTTAAGATAAGATATGAAAACTCGAATGAAATCGCAATTCTAGACTGAAAGTTCTTTCCGAAGTTTTTATCCGTTTTAAAACAATTGGATAGCAGTAAATTTCTGCTGTTTCTGTGCTTTGGGCGTCCAATTGGCACACCACTTGAATTGTATCCGGCGTCACTTTGCGTGACACGCCTTTGGTTAAAGTCTGATGCGAAAAGATCGTCGCCTGGGTGGTGTGGAAAAACGAACGAATAGAAGGACTGCAGAAGCAGAAAAGATAATGGTTAAAGTCGTAAGCGGACAGGATCTGATCGACGCAGGCATGCTGCAGGGCAAGTGGTTTCGCCCGGCGCTCGATGCTGCCAATAAGGTTCTGAGCGAAAATGGTTCGATGGATGAGGCGATGGCGGCTGCGCGGACATTCCAGCCGGGGCCGACGCTCGCGCTGCGCACGTCTGGCGACATCGAGATCTATTCGAACATCCGCGCTGAAAACTCTTTCGAGCAGGACAATGTCGAGAAGGTGAATGCGACGATGCGCGAGCTTGTCCGCACGCCCGTCATCCGTGCGGCAGCAATCATGCCGGATGCCTGCCCGGCCGGGCCTGTTGGAACCATTCCGGTCGGCGGTGTCGTCGCATCGGAAGGAATCCATCCGGGCATGCACTCTGCGGATATATGCTGCTCGATGGCGATCTCTATCTTTCCGAGCGTCGATCCGAAATCGCTGCTGGATGCCGTTCATGCCGTGACGCATTTCGGTCCGGGTGGCCGTCCACGCGGTGCGCAGATCAAGCCGTCTGAAGCCACGCTTTCTGCTTTTCAGCAGAATCCGTATTTGAAGGATGGTGCGTTCAGCGCGGGAATTGAACATTTCGGGACGCAGGGTGACGGAAACCACTTTGCCTATGTCGGAACGATGAAATCGACCGGCGAGACGGCTCTCGTGACCCATCACGGTTCACGGGCCCCGGGTGCGCGTCTCTATGATCGTGGGATGAAGGTTGCAAACCGCTTCCGCGAACAGATCTCGCCGGAAACGCTGCGCGATAATGCCTGGATTCCCAGCGATACCGAGGAGGCAGAACTCTACTGGGCGGCACTTCAGACGGTGCGTCAGTGGACGAAGGAGAACCATTATGTCATCCATGACATGGCGGCGGAAAATCTCTCCGCCAAGGTCGCTGATCGCTTCTGGAACGAGCACAACTTCGTTTTCAGGAAGTCCGATGGCCTCTTTTATCACGGGAAAGGTGCGACCCCGGCGTTCGACAAATGGGCGGCAGATGCAACGGATCTGACGATCATTCCGCTCAACATGGCGGAACCGATCCTCATCGTTCGCGGTTCGAATGCCGCGCATGGCTTGGGCTTCTCACCGCACGGTGCCGGCCGTAACTTCTCGCGCAGCGCCCATCTGCGGCGTCTTGCAGAAGAATACGGTGCCGACTCCCGCGGGCTCAGCCCGAACAACATCGCCGATATTCTGGCGAAGGAAGCGGCTGGGATCGACGCGCGTTTCTTCTCCGGCTTCGCGGATATTTCCGAATTGCCGGGTGCCTACAAATCGGCTGCCAATGTCCGGGCGCAGATCGAACAGTACGGTCTTGCCGAGGTGGTCGACGAGGTGATTCCTTACGGAAACATCATGGCGGGCGACTGGCAGAAAAACGCGCCTTGGCGGAAGAAGCGCCGGTAGTCCGGATGTGCGCAGATGTGGCCTGTACAAAGAAAAAGGGCGGAGTAATCCGCCCTTTTGGGTTTTGGATATTAGATTTATCTCGGCGGATATAGGTCCTCGATTTTTAGATCAACATTGAGGTCAGCGGGTTCCTGCCGGGCAGCCGAATTCGGTTGGAGGTTTCCGAGCAGCGAAGAAACCGCGTTGTCTCCAGCAAAGCCCGCTTCTTTCAGAAGCTGGTCGAGGACGGGCTTGTTGGCCTGATAATTCAGCAATTGGCCCGCAAGTCCGTCACCGAGCCCTATGTTTCCGCTTCGGGCGTCGCCGCCGCGTCCCAGCATGCCGCCGGTGTCGAAAATACGGATATCGGAAATCTTCTCGATCGGCTTCACCGCCTCAGCCAGCGCCTGCGGAATGATGCGGATACGCTCGCGCAGGATTTCGTAGTCGATGATCGCCGCACTCAACCGGTTGCGTGCTTCGTTCAGCAGGGCTTCGCTTTCGGCCGCCGCCTTGCCGGTCTCCAGAACGCCCTTCGCTTTGATGACCGCGGCGTCTGCCTCTGCCACCGCGAGCGTCTTGATGGCGTCCGCCTGGTCGACGGCGGCCTGTTTTTCAGCTTCGGCACCGACGGTCACGGCCGTCGCGTCGGTTTCCGCCTTCTTGCGGGCGTCGATGACGGCGATCTGACGTTCGCGTTCGGCAATTTCGACGGCCTTTGCGGTCGAAACCTTTTCCTCCGCTGCGATAGCCAGGGCCCTTGCCTGTTCCGCCTTAGCCTTGGCTTCGGACTCCTCGCGGCTCTTGGTGGCGACGGCAATGGCGCTTTCCTGTGAAACGATCTGCAGGTCGCGGCGGGCTTCGGTATCGCGCTGCTGCACGGCGCGGGATGCGTCGATATTCGCGCTTTCGCGGACCTGCTTGGCGAGGGCCTCACGCTCGGCAATCGCCTGCTCGGTGGTGATGCGGGCCTCTTCTTCCGCGCGCTTGGCAGCCTGCTCCTGCTGGGCGGTTTCTGCGCGCGTTGCGGCCGACTTATTGGCGATGTCACGCTCCTGGTTGAGCTCGGCTTCGCGCTTGGTGCGCTCGATTGCCAGTGACTGCTGGCGCGCTTCGAGATCTTTCTGGGCGATGGCGACTTCCGTATCGCGGACGATCTCGTTGCGTTCCTTCTTGCGGCTTTCGGTGATGCGGGTCAGCGTTGCGAGGCCCTGCGCATCGAAGAAGTTGTTGGCATTGAAATGCTTGATGTCGGTCTGGTCGAGGCGGGTCAGGGAGACCGATTCGAGCTCGAGGCCGTTCGATTGCAGGTCAGCGCCGACGGCCTCCTGCACGGCCTTGACGAAATCCATGCGCTGTTCCTGCAGCGCATCGAGGTTCATGGTGGCGGCGACAGAGCGAAGACCGTCCACGAATTTCGCCTCGATCAAAATCCGAAGCTGTTCCGCATCGTTGGTGCGATTGCCGAGGGTCTGCGCAGCGAGCGCGATCGATGAGGCGTCGGGTTTGACGCGCACGTAGAATTCCGCACCGATATCGACCCGCATACGGTCCTTGGTAATGAGTGCGTCACCTTCGCCGCGCCGTACCTCAAGCCGCAGCGTCTTGAGATTGACGCGCGCTATCGATTGAAAGATCGGAAGGACGACCGAGCCGCCATCAAGGACGACCTTCTGGCCGCCGAGACCGGTGCGAACATAGGCCTCGTCCCGGCTGGATCGAGTGTAGAGTGTTGCGAAAACCAGGCCGATGCCCAGGATCAGTACAAGGCCGATAATGGCCGGCAATAGCAGATCGAATATCATGGTGACTCCCCGGTATATGTATCTGGCGCCTTCAGCATGTTTGACGGCGGAGTGATGGCTATGAAAACATTGGATTTATGGTCGACAATGAGGACCTGGGCGCCGATCGCCATGGGCCGTTCGTTCGGCGCGGCCCTAGCCCTGAACGTATGCCAATTGCTGTGCCGGTCCTTAATGCGAACACAGCCGGGCAGCCCTTGATCCAACGGGCCGACTGTCACTTCGCCAGTCCTTCCAATGAATTCGGCGAGGTCAACGGCATAGGTCTCATCACGTGGTACGAGCCGCCCGACGATCCTGGTCAGGGATCGGACTTCAGGGATCGCAACAAGAAAAGCAGGCACTGCGGCCACGAGTGTCGGCAAAGGCAACCAAAGGGTTCGGGCAATCGCCTGGAAAACAAAGCCGTTTATGGCAAACATGCCGAGAAACAGCATCAGCAGCACCAGAACCGGAACTCCACCATAGTTGAGCCATGACAGAAGCCCCGACACGCCGCTGCCGTGATCGTCGGGTAATGCCTTTCCGATCAGCTCGCTGAGCGAAAACCCAATCAAAAGGCAGCACATTTCCAGAAAGGTTAGTGCAGCCAGTATGATTGCCGCAACCGCAAAGGGGGTGGAGTGAGGGTCGAGGAAAAGATCCATCTGCGTTTAATTCTGACCGGCCTTGAGCTGGGCGAGCCGGGCTTCGATCGCCTGTTCCCGATGCAGACGGTCAAGTTCATCCAGTTCTGCGCTTGCAGCCTTATCCTCTGACGGAACTCCTGTGAGGCGTGAAACGGCCGCGGCCGCGCGGGCTGCCCCGTCAGTCGGCCGGCTTCGGCCGGCTGCAGTGTCGGAAGCCTCATGCAGATGCTGAAGACTACGCTTCAAGGCGGCCAGCTTTTCTTCTGCCTCACGGCGTGTCGCCAGGATTGCCTGAAGCGCTTGCTGGCCCTCATCCAGCTGTGTTCTGGCGGCCGATAGGGCATTGTCGAGTGCCGCAAGCTGCGCCTCCAGATCGATCTGTCTTGCCACGCCCGCCTTCGCAAGGTCATCTCGATTGGCCGACATGGCTGTGCGGATCTTGTCATCGAGGGCGCGCCGATCAGCTTCGATCTCGCTGCGTCGGGTCTGGATGCGATATTCTTCCGCCCGTGATTTGCCGAGGTCCACACGGGCCTCGTCGGCAGCAGAATCGATGTCACGAAGCGCTTGTTCGACGACCGCGATTTTGTTTGCTCCTTCGGCCTTGTCGACGGCAGCATTCGCAAGTCCGGCGATAAGGCGACCTACGCGCGACAATATCCCTTCACTTGTCATGATATTGATCTCCCTTCGGTTTGCATGCGGAGTGACGCCGATATCGATCTGAAAGGCACCGTTGTTGGCAACGAGTTGAGCCGCAAAGATGTTGATTGACCCGTTCGAATAGCCCGCGACGTCGTAAGGAACGATCATTCGGCCACGAACGGTCGCGAGTGACAGCGTTGCTGGTCCCTTTATCGAGAACAGTTTTTCATCCAGAGGCAGTTTTGCCGGTGATATCGGATGGTTGCGATTGGATGCGAAGTCGCGCAGACCGAGGGTGACCAGCCTGGCCGGCAGACCGGTTTTCTCCCGAACGGTCTCATAAGCCAGTTCGTGAAGCCTAACGAGATTGGCTCCGTCTTCTTCCGTCAGCATCTCGTCGAGCATGGCGAGCATTTTCGCGTAGGCGGCAAAGGTCTCGTCCAGAGCCTGTTTTGCCTCAGGGTCAGGCGAAAGGTCATAGCGCAAAATCGATGTGTGAGCGGTTTGGGCCATGCTTTCAAACATAAAGCACTACTTTTGTACTTTCAAGTCGGTTTCAGTTTTTAGTTGAAATTTTATCCGGCGGATGAATCCCTAAGTGTGTATGGCGCATTCAGGACATAAATGATTTTCTCAAGCGTGGCGTGCAATAGGGACGCTCTCGCAACGATCGGAAAAGAGCTTTTCGCTGAGGAAATCGACAAGCACGCGGACCTTGGGCGAAAGGTGCCGGTTGGATGGCCAGAGCAGGTGGAATTGGGCGGGGGCATCGATATGGGCATCGAGCACCGTGCGCAGCCTGCCATCTGCAAGCGGATCGCGGGCGAGGAAATCCGGCATGCAGCCGATGCCCATGCCGCTGATTGTGGCGCTGCGTAGTGCTTCCATGTTGTTGCAGGTCAGCACCGTGCGGGTTCTGATTTCCGGATGATCGGGAGAGAGGCTGAGCGGCCAGGGCTGAAGTTTTCCGGAATTCGGGAATCGGAAGCGGACGCCTAAGTGACCTTCCAGGTCACGTGGGCAATCCGGCGTGCCGTGTTTTTCCAGATAGGCGGGAGCCGCGCATAACAAGAGCTGGAACGGGCGAAGTGCACGCGACATTAGCCGCGAATCCGGCAAGGTTCCGCTGCGGATGGTGACATCGACGCCCTCTTCGATCAGATCGACAATCCGGTCGTTGAAGTCGAGATCGAGTTCGACCTCCGGGTAGAGGTTCACGAATTCCGGCAGGATCGGCAGGATCAGATGGTAGCTGACCAGCGGTACGCTCACGCGCAACCGCCCCCGAGGGATCGCAACCGCCTGAGCGAGCGAGGCTTGGGCATCTTCCAGGTCATCAAGGATGCGCCGGCAGCGCTCATGGAACAGGCGGCCTTCTTCCGTCAGTCGCAAGCTCCGCGTCGAGCGCTGGAACAGGCGGACGCCGAGCTGTTGTTCAAGCGCGGTTACGGCCTTGCCGACAGCGGAGGCGGAAAGGCCGAGAGCACGGCCGGCGGCGACGAAACTTCCAAGATCCGCCGTTCTGACGAATGCCGTGAGGCCACCCAGAGGCTGGTCCATATACAGATCCATTCGAGCGGTTTCTTCCTTTATATGCGGAACAAACCATAGGTTATCGAAGCATTATCCTCAATTTATGCTGCTTTCCGCATTCGAAGTCCAGGCGTTTCAGCGCCGCCCGTGCCCCTCCCAAGCGCGTCCCACCCTCGAACCAGCGGATATCTGATGACCGTTCCCCACAAGTCTAAACCTGCAAGTATCGCGGAGAAAATCTTCGTCTTGATCGCCGTCTGCTCCGCAGCGGCGGCTATGCCTCTTACCTTTACAGGTCCCGCCGTGGCCCTGCCGGCAATAAGTGCCGAACTCGGCGGCAGCCCCATTGCCCACAACTGGGTCACCAACGCCTTCATGCTTACCTTTGGCAGCACGCTTATGGCCGCCGGTGCGCTCGCGGACAGCTATGGCCGCAAACGCATCTTCCTGTGCGGCCTTGCCGCCTTCATCCTGTTTTCCGGCGGACTAGCCTTTTCGCCGGATATCGTCTGGTTCGACAGCCTTCGCGCGCTTCAGGGTTTCGGCTCGGCCGCGGCCTTCTCCGGCGGGATGGCATCGCTGGCGCAAGAGTTCGACGGAAAGGAACGCATGCGTGCCTTTAGTCTCGTCGGCGCGAGTTTCGGTATTGGCCTGGCCTTCGGACCGATGGCGTCGGGCATGATGATCGAAGCCTTCGGTTGGCGGGCGATCTTCGCACTCGTTGTTGGCCTCGCCATCATCGCTTTCATATTCGGTGCGGTATTCCTGACGGAAACCCGCGATCCCGAGGCAAGGGGGCTCGATTGGCCGGGCGCAATCAGCTTCACGCTCGCTCTGTCGCTCTTTACTTATGGCGTGCTGCGGGCGCCGGAGAGCGGCTGGGGCGATGCCTTTACGCTTGGGCTCCTTCTGGGCTCGGCGCTGCTGATGGCTCTCTTCTGTTTCATCGAGCACCTCGTAAAGCGGCCTATGCTCGATCTAACGCTTTTCCGGTATCCCCGTTTCGTCGGCGTGCAACTGCTGGCGGCTGCTCCAGCCTATGCATTCGTTGTCCTGCTGATCCTGCTGCCGGTGCGTTTCGTCGGTATCGAGCGTTTGAGTGCGGTTGCTGGGGGACAGATGATGATCGCGCTTTCCGGCCCGCTTCTCATCCTGCCGATCGCAGCCGGGTTGCTGACCCGGTGGTTGCCGGCAGCGACGATCTGCAGCGCCGGTCTCGTCATCTCGGCTGCCGGTCTCTTCTGGCTCGCCCATATTCCCGTCGGTTCGGACCATGTGGCGCTTGTTGCACCCCTGCTGACGATCGGTATCGGCATCAGCCTGCCCTGGGGCCTCATGGACGGGCTTGCCGTCAGTGTCGTGCCGAAGGAGCGTGCCGGCATGGCAACCGGAATCTTCAGCACGACCCGCGTCGCTGGCGAAGGGGTGGCGCTCGCCATCGTGAGTGCGGTCCTCTCCGCGCTGACGCAGTCCTATCTTGGAACAAGCCATGAAGCGATCGCGGCGGCACAGCGCCTGGTGACGGGCGATCTCAAGGGTGCGGGCCAGGCTCTTTCCGGAATGGGCGAGCTGGAACTCATCCATGCCTATAATGATGCTTTCGGCCTGCTTCTGTGGTTTCTAACCGGCATCACGGTTCTGACGGCAATCGTCATTTTCACTTTCATGGGACGCGGTGCCGGCAAAGCCGGCGAAGCGGCTGAAGAGTCTATTGCTGTTTGAACGGAAAAGGGCGGACAAACGTTTCCGCCCTTTTAACTATAGCCACTGAAAAACTACTCTTTCCGACGCAATTTATCCTGCAATATTACATCCGTCAGTAACGACTCCTAAAGTCCGGGCTGTCACTTTTATTTCCATTGGCATTGCGTGAGCATATTTACTGGCTGGGGTTTTGAAATGAATCGTAATCGGGATGATTGGGTCAACCAGCGGGCATATGCCATCTGGGAGGAAGAAGGCCGGCCGCACGGTCGGGGCGAGAGCCATTGGGCACAGGCGCTCAGGGAGTTCGAACAGCTCGAAGCTACCAAGGCTTCTGCCGACGGCAGTGATCTCATCGAAAAACTGAAGGCAGCCGGACGCTTGATGCGGACCTATGACGAGGCCGAGGCACAGGATAATCAGAGCAGCCGGCGCAAGACGGCAGGCCGCTAGGTTGAATCCGGCCACGCGGCAAAAGCCATTTCCATGCGAGCTTGTATAAGCCGCCGACCATCAGGCCGGCGGCTTTTGCATTATTGCGCCAGGCTATCCGCAAGCGTGATGTGAACGTTCTTCAGCTCCGAATATTCATCGAAACCATGACGACCGAGCTCGCGGCCGATCCCGCTTTGCTTGTAGCCGCCGATCGGCATTTGCGGCGTGCCGTCGCCCATGCCGTTGATCCAGGTACGGCCGGCCTTGATGCGGCGGATCGCCTGCAGGGCAGTCGATAGATTGCTCGACCAGACGCAGGCTGAAAGGCCGAAAGGTGTATCATTGGCCAAGCGGATTGCCTCTTCGGGATCCTTGAAGCGGAAGCTGGCAAGAACCGGGCCGAAGATTTCCTCACGAGCAATCGACATATCCGGTTTCACGCCGGTGAAGATCGTCGGCGCGTAGAAAGCGCCGCCTTCGCCGAGAATGGTGCCACCGCTATAGATCTGTGCGCCATCCGCCTTGCCTGCGGCTACATAGCCGGAGACCTTCTCGAGATGGGCTTTGTGGATCAGCGCACCGACGGTGCTGGAATCGTCGAGCGGATCGCCGGTGACGATCCTTGCCGCCAGAGCCTCGACCTTTTCCAGAAGCTTGTCGGCGACGGATTCATGAACGATCAGGCGACTGCCGGCAATGCAGACCTGACCCGAGCAATGGAAAGCGCCGCCAGAAATCTTCGCGGCGGCGGCATCGAGATCAGCATCGGCGAAGACAACCTGCGGACCTTTGCCGCCGAGTTCCAGGCCGACCCTTTTGATGTTCTGGCCGGCAATCGCGCCGATGATCCGGCCGACGCGCTGCGAACCGGTGAAGGTGACCATGTCGACATCGGGATGCTCGGCGAAGATCTGACCGACATCGGCGCCATAGCCTGTCACGACATTCAACACACCGTCCGGCAAGCCAGCCTCGCGGGCAAGTTCTGCGAGGCGGATGGTCGAGCCCGAGGTGAATTCGCTGGGTTTGATAACGACGGTGCAGCCTGCGCCAATCGCCCAGGGAATGCGCTCGGAGCCGATCAACAGCGGGAAATTCCAGGGCGTGATGATGCCGACGACGCCGGCCGGCTCGCGCAGCACGAGCCCGAGCGTATTGGCACCCATATCATTATGCGTTTCGCCTTCGAGGCCCTGTGCGTGGCCGGCGGCATAATGCCAGAGCGTCGCGGAAAAGCCCATTTCGCCGCGCGCCTGGTTGATTGCCTTGCCGACCTCCAGCGCCTCGATGGTGGCAAGCTCCTCGATATTCGCTTCGATGAGATCGGCGACGCGGCGCATGATGCGGGCACGCTCGCCACCGGTCATTTTCGGCCAGGGGCCATGGTCGAAGGCTTTGCGGGCAGCCGCAATTGCAGCCTCGGCGTCGGCACGCGAACCTTTCGGAATGGCGCCGACGATATGGCCGGGGTGAGCAGGACTTTCGCGGTTGATCGTCTCTCCTGACTGGGCGGGAACGCTCCTGCCATCGATCAGCATGGAATAGCGGCGGTCCTGCAGAAGGCGCGGATCGTCTAGGCGCGGCGCGATGAAGCGATATTGGACGGTCATGACATTGTCCTCGATTGCTGAATGGGACTGCTGATGGGCGACTACTGTCGGGCGGCCCAACTGAGGCCGCGCCGGAGAATGAGAGGCATGTAGGGATGGTTGAATTCGGCGGCGACATGGCCGAGTGCCGAATAGAAGATGCGGCCCTCGCCGAAGTGCCGCTTGAAGACTACCGGCATCGCGATATTGCGCGCGGCCGGATCGTACTGGCCGGTAAAGGTTGTGGTGGCGAGGATTTCGACCGAAGGATCGTAGTGCAGGTAATATTGCTCCGAGCGGTAGTCGAAATCCGGGATACCTTCCATCAGCGGATCGTCCTGCCGCATCACCGCGACCCGGAAGTCGATGATATTGCCGGGATGGGCGACCCAGGTGACGCCTGAGACGTAGCGGAAGGGGGCGCTTTCCTTGAAGGACGTGGCAAGGCAGCCATGATGGCCGCCGAGGCCAAGCCCGCCACGTACCGCTTCAACCAGCGCATTGGCATGCGGTTTTTCCAGCGTCTCGCCGGTGATGACAGGGACCAAAAGGTCGGCTTTTTCAAGCTGCGGAGAGCCGAAGATGTCGAGATCATTGGTGATCTCGACCGCAAAGCCGTCTTCACGCAGCAACTCGCCGACGATATTGGCGCATGGTTCAGGCTCATGGCCTGCCCAGCCGCCCCAGACGATGATGGCCTTCCTCATCCTTCCTCCTTCAGAGCGTTTCCGTTTCTCTTCGAACTACGAAAATTCTCTATCTCTTTGTCTTCACGCAATTCCGGAGGCAAAACCGCTGCCTGTTTTCGCCGGAATTGCTCTAGGCCTGATGCAGCAGACCTTCGATGGTAACACTATGGCGCAACGGCTCGCCGGCCAGATAGCGTTCTATCTCTTCGACCACGAGGCGGCCAAGACGATGGCGCTCGCGTCCGATGGCGCCAGCAATATGTGGCGTCATCAGTACATTCTCCAGCGTATAAAGAGGGGAATCGACCGGCGGTGTTTCCGGCTCCGTCACATCGAGAATTGCCCAGAGCCGGCCACTGACGAGTTCGGCCTCCAGTGCTGCGCTATCGACAATGCCGCCACGGGCGGTATTGATCAGCGTTGCGCCGTCGGGCATGCGGGCCAGCATGCCGGCGTCGATCATGCCGCGGGTGGATGCGAGCAACGGCGCGTGGATGGAAATCGTGTCGCAGCTTCTCATCAGTTCGTCGAGAGGAACAAGCGTTGCGCCCATGCGGCGCGCCTCTGACGCATCGACCAACGGATCGTGCAACAGGATTTCGATGCCGAACGGTCGCAGAAGCTCAATGACACGACGGCCGATGCGCGAGGCGCCGATGATGCCGACACGCTTTTCCCAATTGCCGGCGTCGCCGTCATATTGCTGGGAAACGCCGATGAAGCTGCGCTTCGACGTATAGTCCCGGCGAAACCGGAAAACCTGCTTGTTCGCAAAAAGAATGGCGGCAAGTGTAAATTCGGCGACAGGAACGGCATTCGCATCCGCAGCATTGGTAACGACCACGCCACGCTCGAAAACTTCCGGCGCGACGAAATGCTTCACCGACCCGGCCGCATGAGCGATCAGCCGCAGTTTGGGTGCAGTGTCGAGTACCGCTGCATCGATCATCGGGCAGCCCCAACCGGTCACGAGGATCTCCGTATCCGCGAGAATCTGCCTTGCTGCAGCGGTAGAGAAATCGCGGATCGGCAATTCGCCCGGCATTCGGCAGGCCTGCTTCAGCCTGGCAGTATCAGCAGTGGCAAAGAGCTTTTCAATGCCAAAGGGTCCGAAGGCGAAAGCAAGGGCGGGGCGGGCTTTCTCTGCGATCGAAGCATCCTGAAGCAATTGCACTCTCCCTTGCGCCAAGAAGAACTTCGCGCAGTACCGGAGCGGTCAAGCCGCCTCTCGCATCAGATCGCATGGATGCGCAAGTTACGCAAGCTAATTACGCATTTTTCTCAAGTTTGCGCAATTTGCGCAACGGTCTCGCCGCGCTGCAGGCTGACGCCGCATTCGATCTGCAGGGGCGTGGCACTGGGATCTGCAAGCCGCCGCTGTACAAGGCCGATGGCCTGCCGGGCCATCTCGGCACAGTCGACGCGCATTGTCGTCAGCCTTGGATGCATGAGCGCGGCATAGGGAAGGTCGTCGAAACCAATGACGGAGATCTTTTCCGGCACGGGAATGCCGGCCGCCCCGAGGGCGTTCATGAGACGGAAAGCACCCATATCGTTGGCGCAGAAAACGCTCGTCCAACCGGCTTCGCCGCGGGCACGCTTCTCCACCTCAGCCAGCAATTCCGCATCGGTGCCGCCAGCAACGCTGATTGCCGTAGAGACCGCATCGGGACAGGCTTCCAGCGCTGAATAGAAACCGCGGCGGCGCTGGGTCGTCGTCCAGCGCGTATGATCATGGATATAAAGAAGATTCCGGTGACCCGCGTTTAGCAGGGTGCGGCCTGCGAGTTCAGCTCCAAAGAAATTGTTGGGCGCCACGCAGTCAAAGCGCATGGCGGGATCATAACCATTGACCAGCACGGCGTGGCGCGTGCCATCGAGGAAATGCGATGCAAGATTTTCGGAGAGGTCGATGCCGACAAAGATCGTCATGTTCGCTTCTTCATTCTCCTGGTCGCGCAGCATGCGCTCTGGACCAAGGGAGGTCTCGTCCACCATGCGGATGGAGAGCGTGAAGCCGCCGTCGCGGGCGCTGCTCTTCAGGCCGGCGATGACAGCTTCGTAGAAGGGCGCAAGGCCGCCCGTGGCAAGGCTTCCCGTCACATAGGCGCGCAGGTGGCGCATTTGCGCGGCCGGCTGGCGTCCGCGTCCGAGATAACCGGCATCCTGCGCAAGTTTGCGGATTTGCATGCGGCGCTCGTCGCTGATGCCTCGCGCATCGGACAGTGCGCGCGAAACCGTGCTGACGGAAACGCCCGCTGCTTTTGCGATCGCAATTTGGTTCGCGTCGGGCTTACCTGATTTCTTCACTACCTGTCCTCCTGAACCCTTCGATCAAACGAGGATTCCCGCGACAAATCCACCCTTTGCCACGCATTTTCAATAGCTCTCCGCAGCTTATCGCAGCGCAAGAGGCGATGTATTGCGCAATCAAATTTGCACAGAACTGAAATTTGCGCAATTGACAACGCAAATTGCGCATGCAGAATTGCGACCCTGTAGAAGGACGGTCCCGCGGCCGCGCATTGCGTTTGCGCTCAGTCCAGTGCCGTCGGTTTCGGGAGGAGGAGTTCCATGACAAACGACATGAAACGCGAATTCATTCAGGCGATGATCAGTCGCCGCCAGCTTCTGCAGGCTGCCGGCGCCGGTGCTACGGCTGCCGCCATGTCCGGCTTCGGCTCGATTGCGAGCGCGCAGGAGAAGGTGGAGCTGACCATCTGGGCCTGGACGCCCAACACGCAGAGCGAGATCGACCTCTTCACCAAGGCCTTCCCGAATATCGGCGTGAAGCTCGAGAATGCCGGCCAGGGCCCGGATGAATATGTGAAACTGCGCAACGCTATCCAGGCCGGCAGCGGCCTGCCCGATGTCGGCCAGGTCGAATTCACGAACATTCCGGGTTTCCGCCAGCTGCAGGCGCTGCTTGATATGGGCCAGCATGGCGCCAACGAGGTCAAGGACAAGTTCATCGACTGGACTTGGGCCTCTGCTTCGGATGGCGATGCCGTCTACGGTATTCCGTGGGACTCCGGCCCGATGGGTATTCTTTACCGTGCCGACGTGCTTGACCAGCACAAGATTGCGGTTCCGAAGACCTGGGCCGAATTTTCCGCCAACTCCAAGGCGCTCTCCAAGGCCGCGCCCGGCACTTACCTTACCAATTTCGGCGGCACGGCCGACGGCGGCTGGGTGATTGCGCTTCTCGCGCAGGCTGGCTGGAAGCCCTTCGAGCTCAAGGGCACGGATCTCAAGCTGAACCTCAACGATGCGATCGCCAAGAAATGGGCCGTCTTCTGGCAGGACCTGATCGATGCCGACGCCGTCGGCGTCAAGACGCCGGTCTGGACGACCGACTGGTTCACCGGGCTCGATGAAGGCACCTATGCCTCGTGGATGACGGGTGCCTGGGGCGCCGTCTTCATTCCGCAGTTTGCCAAGAAGAGCAACGGCCACTGGCGCGCAGCGCCGCTTCCGCAGTGGGAAGTGGGCAAATATGTCTCCGCCAATCTCGGCGGATCCACCTTCGCCGTCTTCAACACGACCAAGCATCCGAAGGAAGCCACGCAGCTTGCGGTCTTCCTCGGCAGCAATCCGGAAGTGGCGCGCATGTGGACGACCAAGCAGTTCCTCTTCCCGGTTCTGAAGGAGCTTACCTCCGATCAGGAGCTGATGGGCCACAAGTACGATCTCTATGGCGGCCAGGCCGTCAACGAGGTCTTCGCCGAAAGCGCCAAACACGTCGACTCTTCGTTCCAGTATGCGCCGTTCCAGGATTATCTCGCTGCCCAGGTGCAGCAGGAATTCTCGGCCTCCATCGGCGGCAAGGGCTCGCTCAGCGATGCCTTCGATCGCCTGCAGGAAGGGGTCAGCGCCTATTGCTCCGACCAGGGCTACACCGTCTCCCAAGGATGAGCCGCGGGGATGCGGGATTTTCTTCCCGCATCCTTTTGCATCACGCGCGCCATGCTGGCGCATTTCGCATTGAACTGCCGGAGACGGATACATGGCCGGTTTGGAAAGCCGCAAGCGGCGATACCGGGTGAGCAAGGGAATTGCGCCCTATCTCTTCCTCGCGCCTTTCGCACTGCTTTTCATCGCCTTCCTGATCGCGCCGATGGCCTATGCCTTCACGCTGGCAATCTACAAGACAACAGTGGTTGCCGGGACGAAATTCGTCGGCGCGGAGAATTTCGTGCGCGCGCTCGGCGATCCCAAGTTCTGGCAGGGCGTCATCGTGCTGGTGAAATTTGCGCTGATCCAGATCCCCGGCATGGTGGCAGCGGCGCTACTTATCGCTCTCATTCTCGATAGCGGCACGGTTTATGCAAAGAGTTTTTTCCGCATCAGCTTCTTCATTCCCTATGCCGTGCCGGCCGTTATCGCGACGTTGATCTGGGGCTATCTCTACGGCCCGTCGTTTGGACCGTTCACACAGCTTGCCACGGCCATTGGTCTGCCGCCGCCGAATTTCCTCGGGCCGAGCACGATATTGCCGTCGATCGCCAATATCGCGAACTGGGAATATACCGGCTATCAGATGATCATCTATTACGCCGCCCTGCAGGCCATTCCGGCCGATCTCGAAGAGGCGGCCTCCATGGACGGGGCGAACAGCTTTACCTATGCGATGCGGGTGAAATTGCCGCTGATCGCTCCGATGGTCGTCGTCACGATCATCTTCTCGATCATCGGCTCGCTGCAGCTCTTCTCCGAGCCCTATTTGCTGCGCAATCTGGCGCCGACTGTCATCAACAATGCCTTTACGCCGAACTACTACGCCTACACGCTCGCCTTTACCAACCAGCAGTACAACTATTCGGCTGCGGTTTCCTTCGTGCTCGGCGGCGTCACGGCGGTGATCTCCTATGCCTTCATGCTGATCGTCAACCGTGGAGGCCGCAAATGACCATCGTCGGCAAATCGAAACGCTCTTCCGCCTTTCGCCGCAATCGCTGGACGCTGACGGCAATCCTCGCCGTGATCTGGCTTTATACGGCGCTGCCGCTGTTTTACGTCCTGGTGGCGGCGTCCAAATCGAACAACGACCTCTTTACCACCTTCGGGCTGTGGTTCTCGGGCGACTTCCGGCTTTTCGAGAATATCCGCCAGGTCTTTTCCTATCAGGGTGGTATCTTTGCCCGGTGGCTGCTCAATACCGTTTTCTATGCAACGGTTGCCGGCATCGGCGCGGCACTGTTTTCGACCATGGCCGGCTATGCGCTGGCAAAATACGACTTCCGCGGCAAGCGCCTGATCTTTGCGATCATCCTCGGTGCCGTCATGATCCCGCAGACGGCGCTCGTCGTGCCGCTCTTCCTGCTCATGTCGAAGGTAGGCATGGTCAATACGCCGTGGGCGGTCATCCTGCCGTCGCTGGTCTATCCCCCGGGCGTCTTCCTCATGCGGGTCTATGCCGACGATGCCATTCCGAATGAGCTGATCGATGCCGGTCGAGTCGATGGCGCCGGTGAATTCCATATCTTCTCGGCGCTGACGCTCAGGCTTCTGATGCCGGGCTTTGCCACCGTGCTGATCCTCTCCTTCGTGGCGACCTGGAACAACTACTTCCTGCCGCTCGTGGTGCTGAGTTCGGCCGAATATTTCCCCGTCACGGTGGGGCTGGCGCAATGGTACGCGACGGCGACCGTCGGTTCGGGCGGCGGTGCGGCTCTTTTCACGCTGGTACTGGCCGGCGCACTCATCAGCATCGTTCCCGTCATCATCGCATTCATCGTCATGCAACGCTTCTGGCAAGGCGGCCTCGGCGCCGGCGGCGTCAAGGCGTGAGGAGACTGGCACATGGCCGTCATTGAACTTCGCAAGATCCGCAAATCCTTCGGTGCACTCGACATCATCGGCGGACTGGACCTCCATATAGAAGACGGCGAATTCGTCGTCTTCGTCGGTCCGTCGGGCAGCGGCAAGTCAACGCTGCTGCGCCTCGTCGCCGGTCTGGAGGAGGCCACCTCCGGCCAAATCCTGATCGACGGCGAGGATGTTACGGAGCTCGGCCCGGCAGACCGCAGCCTGTCCATGGTCTTTCAGTCCTATGCTCTCTATCCGCACAAGACCGTGCGCGCCAATATGGCCTTCGGGCTGGAGGTGGCGCGCACGCCGAAGGCGGAGATTGCGCGGCGCGTGCAGGCGGCGGCGGCGTCGCTGAGGCTCGAACCGTATCTCGACCGCAAACCGAAGGAGCTTTCCGGCGGCCAGCGGCAGCGCGTGGCGATCGGCCGTGCCATCGTGCGCGATCCCGTCGCGTTCCTTTTCGACGAGCCCTTATCGAATCTCGATGCGGCACTCCGCGCGGAAATGCGCATCGAGATCGCCAAGCTGCACCAGCGGCTGAAAGCGACGATGATTTACGTCACCCATGACCAGGTCGAGGCGATGACGCTTGCCGACAAGATCGTGGTCCTAAAAGATGGAGAAATCCAGCAGATCGGCTCGCCGATCGATCTTTACGAGAAGCCGGCCAATCTTTTCGTCGCGCAATTTCTCGGCTCGCCGAAGATGAACGTCTTCGACGCGGAACGCGTGGATGGCGGACTACGCGTGGCCAGTTCGGGGCGCCTCGACCTCGCTTCGGCGCCCGCCAATGCAGCCAAGCTTGGCGTACGGCCGGAAGACATTACCGTGACCGCTGTCGGCCAGGGTAATCTCGACGGCAAGGTGGACGTGGTGGAGCGACTGGGCTCGGATACTTACGCCTATGTCGCCCTTTCCGACGGTGCGCTGGTAACGGTGCGGCTTGCCGGAAATGCCCGGCTCACCGTCGGCGAGGCCATCAGCCTGCAGTTCGACAGGAATGAACTGCATCTTTTCGACGGGGCCGGCCATGCAATCGCCCTGTAAACACGTGCATTTTCATATACAAGCCGCCTCTAATCTTCTTATTTTTGCAGATATGTAACCGAGATAACTTTTTACTGACGTGTAACTTGGCTAAGGTCCGCGCATCTGTGGCTTGCAAAAGGTGAGATGCATGGCAGGTGAAACGGTACTCGTCGTCGGCGGTGCGGGATATATTGGCTCGCATACGTGTCTTGATTTGGCGAACAAGGGTTACAAGCCCGTCGTCTTCGATAATTTTTCCAACGGCCATCGCGAATTCGTCAAATGGGGACCGGCGGAAGAGGGCGATATTCGCGATCGGGCCCGGCTCGATGAGGTGCTGGCAAAGCATAAGCCGTCGGCAATCCTGCATTTCGCAGCGCTGATCGAAGTCGGCGAATCGGTCAAGGATCCAGTCTCGTTCTATGAGAATAATGTCATCGGCACGCTGACGCTGTTGTCGGCGGCGCAGGCCGCCGGCATCAATGCCTTCGTCTTCTCGTCCACCTGCGCGACCTATGGTCTGCCGCAGAGCGTGCCGCTCGATGAGAAGCATCGCCAGGTGCCGATCAATCCCTACGGCCGTACCAAATATATCGTCGAGCAGGCGCTTGCCGATTACGACCAGTACAAGAGCCTTCGCTCCGTCGTGCTGCGTTATTTCAATGCCGCCGGTGCCGATTTCGAAGGCCGGATCGGCGAATGGCACCAGCCGGAAACGCATGCGATCCCGCTGGCGATCGATGCAGCGCTCGGCCGTCGCCAAGGTTTCAAGGTCTTCGGCAGCGATTACGAGACGCGCGACGGCACCTGCGTGCGCGACTATATCCATGTTCTCGATCTTGCGGACGCACATGTGCGCGCCGTCCAATATCTGCTTGATGGCGGTGAATCCGTCGCGCTCAATCTTGGCACGGGCACCGGCACGACGGTGAAGGAACTGCTCGGCGCCATCGAAGACGTCTCCCGAAAGCCGTTCCCGGTCGAGTATATCGGTCGTCGCGAGGGTGATTCGCATACGCTGGTTGCCAATAACGACAAGGCGCGGGACGTGCTGGGCTGGGTGCCGCAATATGATCTCTCGCGGATCATCCAGTCGGCCTGGAACTGGCATGCGCGATCAAACCATCACTGAACGCGGCTCAAAGCCCAACGTTCTCGTCATCACTGCGGACCAATGGCGCGGCGATTGTCTCTCTTCTGTGGGGCACGCCTGCGTCAGGACGCCCAATGTCGATGCCCTGGCTAAAGACGGGACGCTTTTCCGGCGGCATTATGCCGGTGCCGCTCCCTGTTCGCCGGCGCGGGCCACGCTCTATACCGGCCTCTACCAGATGAACCACCGGGTCTGCCGGAACGGTTCGCCGCTCGACCGGCGTTTCGACAATCTGGCCCTGGCAGCAAGGCGGGCGGGTTACGACCCGACGCTGTTCGGCTATACGGATACGGCGCCCGATCCGCGCGATATGGATGCCAATGACCCGCATTTGACGACCTATGAAGGTGTGTTGCCGGGTTTCACTGTCCGCCAGCTTCTGCCGGAGCATGAGAGGCAGTGGCTCTCATGGCTACGCTCACGCGGCCGCGCGGATGCCACCAGCCGCGATGTCCATATTCCGGTCGGGACTGTCGCAGGGGAAATCTCGAATGCGGCGCCAGCCTATTCACGCGAAGAAACGCAGACCGCTTTTCTGACAGGGGAATTCATCCGCTGGATGGGCGAGCAGGATGCGCCATGGTTCGCGCATATTTCCTTCCTGCGGCCGCACCCGCCTTTCTCGGTGCCGGAGCCCTTCAACCGGATGTTCGGGCCTGGGGAAGGCCCAGCTTTTGCGCGTGCGACGGACCGTGAAAGGGAACAGCAAGGCCATTCCTATCTCGCCTATGCCATGCCGCGAACTCAAAAAGGCAGCTTCATCCATGGAGCGGAGGGACCGCTCAGCGATTTGAGCGCTGCCGACTTCGACGCCATCCGGTCGATCTACTATGGGATGATCGCCGAGGCGGATGACCAGCTCGGTCGGATCTGGCAGGCGCTGAAGGATGCGGACGCATGGGACAACACGATCGTCGTCTTCACGTCCGATCATGCCGAGATGGCGGGTGATCACTGGACGCTCGGCAAGGGCGGCTATTTCGAGGGCAGTTATCATATTCCTCTCGTCATCCGCGATCCTCGCGCGGCTTCAGCCGGCGGTATCGTCGAGAGTTTCACCAGTGCTGCCGATGTGTTCCCGACGCTCTGCGATCGGCTCGGCATCAGACCTGCCAACAATATCGACGGGCGCTCGCTTGCGCCTTTCCTCGATGACGGTATGGCGCAGGGCTGGCGGGATGCGGCGTTCTGGGAATTCGATTTCCGGGATATCGCCCATGGCGAAGCGGAACGGCATTTCGGCCTTCGGCCGAACGAGCTGAATCTTGCCGTCATCCGCGACGAGCGATTCAAATATGTACATTTCACTTCATTGCCAGCACTGCTCTTCGATCTCGTCAAGGATCCGATGGAGCTGCGCAATCTTGCCGATGATCCGGCCTATGCTTCGGTGCGGCTCCACTATGCCGAACGGCTGCTGTCGCTCAGAGCGCGACATCTGGATCAGACGCTTGCCTATACCGAGCTGACGGAAAAAGGGCCGGTGATGTACCGGCCCTGAGCGGCGTCAGAAGTTTCCGAGGAAGTCCCGCTTGCCGACCGGCGCACCCTGGTTGCGCAGGATGGCGTGTGCCGTCGTCACGTGGAAATAGAAGTTCGGCAGCGCGAAGAGCGCGACATATTCGATGCCGGGAACGACAGAGCCGTTGCGGCCCGGAACCGTGATTTCCCTTAGATCGCTGCCATCAAGAGCTTCGGCAGAAAAGCTCGCAAGGTAAGCTTCGGTCTTGGCCATACGCTCCCGCAGGTCGGCGATCGTCGTTTCATTATCTTCGAACTTCGGCGCCTCAGTTGCCGTCAGGCGGGCGAACGCGAACTTCGCGCTATCGCTGGCGCGCTGATACTGGCCGGAAAGCGGCAGCATATCCGGGGCAAGGCGTGCATTTATGAGGATGGCCGGGTCGATTTTCTTTTCCTCGGCATAGGCTTCCGCCTTGTCGAGATAGGTCTTCAGACTGGCAATGCCGCGCTGGAACATCGGCACGGTCAAACGATACATCGAAATGGACATTGGTCCTCTCTCCAAAATCTTTAAAAAACGGCTGTGTGCGCAGGCCGTTGGGGCTCCGCCTAGATGGGGATCTCTACGGCTTTCGCAATACGCGCCTGTGACGTCCTTTTCCCATGATGGCCAGATTGCAACAGACAATCATGCACAATTCACCTTGGCAGAATGGCTTCTACTCAGCAGCGACAGCGGAAATCGGCAAAGAGACTTGACGTCGTTTCGATAAAATGGAATGAATATTCCGCGAAACAAATTTTACGGTTTGTTTGTTCCGTTTTAACGGAACCGCCACGGGAGAGGCGGCATGGGATTGAGGTTCGCAGACGGATGTCTGGGACCCCGGCGTGAGGAGGGTGCAGCCGGGCACCGCTTTGTGGAGGAAATGCAATGAAAAGATTTATCCTGGGCACCGCGATGGCGCTCGTCCTGTCGACGGCCGCACATGCGGAAACCGTTGGCGTTTCGATGGCGAAATTCGACGACAACTTCCTGACCGTTCTGCGCAACGGCATGACCGATTATGCAAAGACGCTGAATGGCGTCACCCTGCAGGTTGAAGACGCGCAGAACGACGTTTCCAAGCAGCAGAGCCAGATCCAGAATTTCATCGCCTCCAAGGTCGATGCAATCATCGTCAACCCTGTCGATACCGATGCGACGACTGCAATGTCGAAGCTCGCTGCCGATGCCGGCATTCCGCTGGTTTACGTCAACCGTCAGCCGGTCAACGTCGACACGCTGCCCGAAAAGCAGGCTTTCGTCGCTTCCAACGAACAGGAATCCGGCACGCTGGAAACCAAGGAAATCTGCCGTATTCTCGGCGGCAAGGGCAAGGCCGTCGTTATCATGGGCGAGCTTTCCAACCAGGCTGCGCGCATGCGCACCCAGGACGTTCATGATGTCGTCAAGACAGACGAATGCAAGGGACTGGAGATCGTGGAAGAGCAGACGGCCAACTGGGATCGCACCCAGGGCGCCGACCTGATGACCAACTGGCTCTCCAGCGGCATCGAGTTCGATGCCGTGATCTCCAACAACGACGAAATGGCGATCGGCGCCATCCAGGCGCTGAAGGCAGCCGGCAAGGATATGACCAAGGTCGTCGTCGGCGGCGTCGACGCCACGCAGGACGCGCTTGCCGCCATGCAGGCGGGCGACCTCGACGTCACCGTGTTCCAGGATGCCGCGGGCCAAGGCAAGGGCGCGCTCGACACGGCGCTCAAGATTGCCAAGGGCGAAAAGGTCGAGAAGAAGGTCTACATCCCCTTCCAGCTCGTCACGCCTGCCAACGTCAAGGACTTTGTCTCCAAGAACTGAGGCAAACGCCAAGCAGGATGCGGGTTCTGCCCGCATCCTTTCAGCCTGTCCGTATCCGGAGGAGATGATATGGTCGTCAGCCCGTCAACCATGGCCGCAGTGCGCGCAAGCGGCGCAGTTCCGAATGCGGAATATCTCTTGAGCGCAGAGGGCGTTCGCAAGGAATTTCCGGGGGTCGTCGCGCTCGACGATGTGCAGTTCCGGCTGAAGCGCGCTTCGGTGCATGCGCTGATGGGTGAAAACGGCGCCGGCAAGTCGACTCTGATGAAAATCCTCGCCGGCATCTACACGCCCGACAAGGGCGATATCCGCCTGAAAGGGGCGGAAATCCGGTTGAAATCTCCGCTCGATGCGCTGGAGAATGGGATCGCCATGATCCATCAGGAGCTGAACCTGATGCCGTTCATGACGGTCGCCGAAAATATCTGGATCCGCCGCGAGCCCAAGAACCGCTTCGGTTTCGTCGACCACGGCGCAATGCATCGCATGACCGAGGCGCTGTTTGCTCGGCTCAATATCGCGATCGACCCCGATATCGAGGTCCGCTACCTCTCGGTCGCAAACCGGCAAATGGTCGAGATCGCCAAGGCAGTTTCCTACAATTCCGACGTCCTCATCATGGACGAGCCGACCTCGGCGCTGACGGAGCGCGAGGTCGAGCATCTTTTCCGCATCATTCGCGACCTGAGGTCCCAGGGCATCGGCATCGTCTACATCACCCACAAGATGAACGAGCTCTTCGAGATCGCCGACGAGTTCTCCGTTTTCCGCGACGGCAAATATATCGGCACGCATGCCTCCACTGATGTTACCCGTGACGACATCATCCGCATGATGGTCGGCCGCGAGATCACCCAGATGTTCCCGAAGGAAGAGGTACCGATCGGCGAGGTGGTGCTGTCGGTGAAGAACCTCAGCCTGTCCGGCATCTTCCGCGACGTTTCCTTCGATGTGCGTTCGGGCGAAATCCTCGGTGTGGCAGGCCTCGTCGGCTCCGGCCGATCGAATGTCGCCGAAACGCTGTTCGGCGTGACACCGGCAAGCTCCGGCACGATCGAGCTTTTCGGCAAGCAGGTACAGATCACTTCGCCGACGGCAGCGATCCGCAATCGCATGGCTTTCCTCACGGAAGACCGCAAGGATACGGGCTGTCTTCTGATCCTCAACGTGCTCGAAAACATGCAGGTCGCCGTGCTGCACGACAAGTTCGTCAAGGGCGGCTTTGTTCAGGAGGGCGCGATTGAGGAAACCTGCGAGGACATGGCGCGTAAGCTGCGCGTCAAGACCCCGACCCTCTATGAGCGGGTCGAGAACCTCTCGGGCGGCAATCAGCAGAAGGTGCTGATCGGCCGCTGGCTGCTCACCAATCCGAAGATCCTGATTCTCGACGAGCCGACACGCGGGATCGATGTCGGGGCCAAGGCGGAAATCCATCGGCTGGTCACGGAAATGGCGCGCAATGGCGTCGCCGTAATCATGATCTCTTCGGAGATGCCAGAGGTTCTCGGCATGAGCGACCGTATCATGGTGATGCACGAGGGGCGCGTCACCGGTTTTCTCAATCGCGACGAAGCAACGCAGATCAAGGTGATGGAACTCGCCGCGCAGTGATTGCGCGTGACAACGATCGCCAAAGGGAGGTTTGACATGACTATCAAGGCAGCAGAGGGCACAGCGCCCCTCGCAACCCGGCCGAGACGGCGGCGTGTGCCGCCGGAACTCAGCATCTTCCTCGTGCTGGTCGGTATTGCGCTCGTTTATGAAATTCTCGGCTGGATCTTCATCGGCCAGAGCTTTCTTCTGAACTCGCAGCGCCTGACGATCATGATCCTGCAGGTCTCCGTCATCGGCATCATCGCCGTCGGCGTCACCCAGGTGATCATCACCGGCGGCATCGATCTTTCGTCGGGCTCGGTCGTCGGCATGACGGCGATGATCGCAACCAGCTTCGCCCAGTCCTCTACCTGGGGGCGAGCCGTCTTCCCCTCGCTGACCGACCTGCCCGCTCTCGTGCCGATCATGATCGGCCTGCTGATCGGGTCGGCTGCCGGTCTCATAAACGGCGCGCTCATCGCCTATACGAAGATCCCTCCCTTCATCGCAACGCTTGGCATGTTCGTTTCGGCGAGAGGTGTGGCGAAGTGGTATACGAAGGGGCAGCCGGTTTCCGGGATCACCGAGCAATTCCACTTCATCGGAACCAAGGCGTGGCCTGTCGTCGTTTTTCTGGTTGTTGCGCTGATCTTTCACATTGCGCTGCGCTACACCCGCTACGGCAAGTTCACCTACGCCATCGGTGCTAATCCGCAGGCCGCGCGCGTCTCGGGCATCAACATCGAGGCGCATCTCGTCAAGGTTTATGTGATTGCGGGATTGCTTGCCGGTCTTGCCGGCATCGTTACGGCGGCTCGCGCTGAAACCGCCCAAGCCAGCATGGGTGTCGGATATGAACTCGACGCGATCGCCGCGACCGTCATCGGCGGCACTTCGCTCACCGGCGGCGTCGGACGCATCACTGGCACCGTCATCGGCACCGTCATTCTCGGCGTCATGACGTCAGGCTTCACCTTTCTCAGGATCGACGCTTACTACCAGGAAATCGTCAAGGGCGTCATCATCATCGCGGCCGTCGTTATCGACGTCTACAGGCAGAAGAAACGAACCAAGCACTGAACCGGGAAAAGGGGGCTTCGGCCCCCTTCACTGTTTATGGAGAATGGCTGTGGTCACAACGAAGGATCCAGGGCTCCGGATATCTTCAGATGGTGCACGAGTTTCTGGCGATCCCCCAAAATCATCTCAGGAGGGATATCGGCCGGATAGAAGAGATCGATTTCCAATCCCTCGGCGAGAGCGTCATCTGTCGGTCCGGGCAGTTGTCTTTCAGCTATGCGCGCTTCGAAGACCGCAAGCAGGAAGCCGAAGGTTTCGCCTTTCGGTGAAATAAACTTTTTTCGCTCGAGTTCGATCAGATCCACGCGATCCACGGACACGCCAATCTCCTCTGATATCTCGCGGCGAAACGCGACCGAAAAATCCTCGCCTTCTTCGACCGTTCCACCCGGCAGGGACCAGCCCGCGTGCATGCCGCTTCTCTTCGCGAGGACGATTTGACCGCTGGCATTGTGGATGATGCCGATCGCTCCGCCCCGCGCCCGACGGGAAAAGTGCTTGTGTTTCTGTGCCTCAAAATCAGCTTCCGGTAAGCGCTGATCGGTCGCCGTCAGCCTGGCATTCGGGTATTGTCGAGTAAGCGCGTGGAAAATTTCCTCACTCATGGGGTTCTTTCGGATCATTGGCAGAAAAGACTGTCTGCGCTGATTGAGGCCGCGGACCGCAGCATGCAAGGTATCTGCGGTGCCGCCGGTTTGCATCGCAAAAATGCATGGTTTCCACATTGCGCATTTGTAAAAAAAGAGGTGGCGCTTTCTGTCAGCTTTTCTATTGTTGCCGCTTCGGTCCGCCCGTTCGGGCAGTGCAGGAAAGCAGATGCAACTCGTATTCGACGGTCATAACGACGTTCTCCTTCGACTCTGGTCCCTTGCGAAAGACGGAAGCGATCCGGTCGCGGAATTCGCAAACGGTACGACGGCAGGCCATATAGATGCCATCAGGTCAAAGGCTGGCGGTCTGGCGGGTGGCCTTTGTGCCATTTACGTTCCATCGGGCGATCTCGTGTTTGCCGATCCTGATGTGAACGGCCACTATGCGACGCCGCTTGCTGCTCCCCTCGACCCGCTGCCCTCGCTTGCTATCGCCACGGAGATGGCGGCGATTGCGCTCAGGCTCGACCGTGCCGGCGCCTGGCGGCTCTGCCGAACGGTGAAAGATATCCGGAAGGCGATGGCATCGGGCGTTTTTGCCGCTGTCCTGCATATCGAGGGCTGTGAAGCAATCGGCGCCGATCTCGCTGCTCTGGATGTTTTTTATGCCGCCGGGTTGCGTTCGCTCGGCCCGGTGTGGAGCCGGCACAATATCTTTGGGCATGGCGTGCCCTTTGCCTTCCCGAGCTCGCCGGATACGGCGCCGGGTTTGACGGAAGCCGGCTTCGCGCTGGTGCGCGAGTGCAACCGCCTCGGCATCATGATCGATCTTGCCCATATCACCGAGAAGGGTTTCTGGGATGTGGCGGAGACGAGCGACCAGCCGCTCGTCGCCAGCCATTCCAACGCCCATGCTCTGACACCGGTCGCCCGCAACCTCACCGACAGGCAGCTCGACGCGATCCGTGAGCGTCGCGGTCTTGTCGGTGTGAACTATGCGACGGCAATGCTTCGTCCGGATGGCCGCTCCGATGCCGATACGCCGCTTTCCGACATGATCCGCCATATCGATTACCTCGTGAACCGGGTCGGAATCGATTGCGTGGCGCTCGGTTCGGACTTTGACGGCGCTACCATTCCGGAAGAAATCGGTGATGCCTCGGGCAACCAGAGGCTGATTGCCGCTCTCCGGCAAGCTGGCTATGGTGCGGAGGACTTGACCAAAATGGCCAGCGAAAACTGGCTTCGCATTCTGGCTTCGGCGTGGAGGGAAGAGGACGCCTGAGACCAAATAATACTTAGTAATCAATCAAAACAGGGGAACAAACCATGATGATTACCAAACTGAACCGCAGCTTCCGCCTTCTTTCCGCAGGGGCGGCACTTTCGCTCCTGATGGTAGCAGCGCCTGCTGCCTTCGCAGAGACGCCGAAGGACACGCTCGTCGAAGGTTTTGCCATCGACGACATCATCTCGATGGATCCGGGCGAGGCTTTCGAGCTTTCGACGGCCGAGGTTACCAGCAACACCTATAGCCTGCTCGTTCGTCTCGACATGAACGACACCTCGAAGATCAAGGGTGACCTCGCCGACAGCTGGACGGTTTCCGATGACGGCCTGACCTACACCTTCAAACTGAAGCCGGATCTGAAGTTTGCGTCCGGCAATCCGATCACCGCCGAAGACGTTGCCTGGTCCTTCGAGCGCGCCGTGAAACTCGACAAGAGCCCGGCCTTCATTCTCACCCAATTCGGCTTGACCGGCGACAACGTCACCGAGAAGGCCAAGGCTGTCGACCCGACCACCTTCACCTTCACTGTCGACAAGGCCTATGCGCCGAGCTTCGTGCTGAACTGCCTGACGGCAACGGTTGCTTCCGTCGTCGACAAGAAGCTGGTGGTGGACCATGTGAAACCGGTCACGGTCGATGCCGACCACAAGTACGACAACGATTTCGGCAATGACTGGCTGAAGACGAATTATGCCGGTTCCGGCGCTTACAAACTGCGTGAGTGGCGCGCCAACGAAGTTGTCGTCATGGAGCGCAACGACAATTATTACGGCGAGAAGGCGAAGCTTAACCGCGTCATCTATCGCTACATGAAGGAAAGCTCGGCTCAGCGCCTGGCGCTCGAGGCCGGTGATATCGATATCGCCCGCAACCTCGAGCCCAATGATCTCGACGCTGTTGCCAAGAATGCGGATCTGGCGACCACCAATGCGCCGAAGAGCACCGTCTATTACGTCAGCCTCAACGGCAAGAACGAGAACCTGAAGAAGCCCGAGGTTCAGGAAGCCTTCAAATATCTCGTCGATTATGACGCGATCGGTGCGACCCTCATCAAGGGTATCGGCGAAATCCACCAGACCTTCCTGCCGACGGGGCAGCTCGGTGCGTTGAACGAGAACCCCTACAAGCTCGACGTCGCCAAGGCGAAGGAGTTGCTTGCCAAGGCCGGCCTGCCGGATGGTTTCTCGGTTACCATGGACGTACGCAACACACAGCCGGTCACCGGCATTGCCGAATCCATGCAGCAGACGCTCGCTCAGGCCGGCGTGAAGATGGAGATCATCCCCGGCGACGGCAAGCAGACGCTGACGAAGTACCGCGCCCGCACGCACGACATGTATATCGGCCAGTGGGGCTCGGACTATTTCGACCCGAACTCCAACGCCGATACCTTCACCTCCAATCCGGACAATTCCGACGCGGGCACGGTGAAGACCCTTGCATGGCGCAATACCTGGGAAGCGCCCGAGCTTGACAAGGAAACCAAGGCTGCCCTGCTCGAACGTGACGCCGCCAAACGCGCCGGCATGTACGAGGACGTGCAGAAGAAGTTTCTCGCCAACAGCCCCTTCGTCATCATCTTCCAGCAGATCGAAGTGGCCGGCTATCGCAAGAGCCTCAAGGACTTCAAGTTGGGTCCAAGCTTCGATACCAACTATGTAGGCCCGATCTCGAAGTGATGAGCCGGTCAGGCTGATCCAGTGAGTATTGTCGAAACAAGACAGGAGGCGCGGCCCCGCAAGGGCCGTGCACTCTCCTTCGCAAAGGCGTTGGGGCGTTTCCTCTTCGCCGCAGTCACCACCTATCTCGGCCTTCTGGCCGTCACCTTCTTCATCGGCCGCGTCGTGCCGATCGATCCCGTGCTCGCCATACTCGGCGATCGCGCGCCGACCCATGTCGTGGAGCGCGTTCGCCGCGAGATGGGATTTGACCTGCCGCTTTACGAGCAGTTCTACATCTATCTGAAAGGCATTCTCTCCGGGGATTTCGGCAATTCCGTCCTGACCACCAATCCGGTCATGGTCGATATCCGCCGCGTTTTCCCCGCTACGCTGGAGCTTGCGACCGTCGGCACGATCATCGGTTCGGTCATCGGTGTCCCGCTTGGCGTACTCGCTGCCGTGCGCCGCGGCAGCATTGTCGACCAAATCGTGCGCGTCATCGGGCTTGTCGGATATTCGGTGCCGATCTTCTGGCTGGCGCTGATCTCGCTCGTCGTCTTTTATGCGCAGCTGCGCTGGGTAGCGTTCCCTGGTCGCATCGACATCGTCTACGAATACAGCTTCACCCCGGTTACCGGCTTCTACCTTCTCGACAGCGCCTGGCAGGGCCAATGGGATGTCTTCTACGACGTCTTCCGTCACATCATCCTGCCGGCCTCGCTGCTCGGTTATTTCTCGCTCGCCTATATCAGCCGTATGACCCGCAGCTTCATGCTGAACGAGCTGTCGCAGGAATATGTGGTGGCGGCCCGCGCGAAGGGACTTTCGGAAACGCGGGTGATCTGGGGCCATGCATTGAGGAATGCGGCGGTGCCACTCGTGACGGTGATTGCGCTTTCCTATGCAGGCCTGCTTGAGGGCTCGGTGCTGACGGAGACGGTCTTTTCCTGGCCCGGGATCGGCTTCTACATCACCAACTCGCTGCAAAGCGCAGATATGAACGCCGTGCTCGGCGGCACGATCGTCATCGGCACGGTTTTTGTCGGCATCAATCTCATTTCCGATCTTCTCTATCGGATACTCGACCCGAGGACGCGAAACCGATGACGGTTCCGACCACGCCTTCCACGCCGATCAGCCGACGCGAGTGGCTTCTGTCGGATCGACCGCAGTCGCGCACGCAGGCCCGGCTCGGCCGCGCCTATGTTACCTGGCGGCAGTTCACCGCCAACAGGCTCGCCGTCGTCGGTCTGCTCATCATTTTGGCGCTGCTGCTTGTCGCTGCTTTTGCCGATGTCATCGCCACGCATAATCCGGTCATGGGGGACTTGAAAAATGCCCGCCTGCTGCCGCCCGGCAGCGCCGGTTATCTGCTCGGCACCGACGACCAGGGTCGCGATATCTTTTCGCGCCTCGTCTACGGCTCCAGGCTGACGCTCCTCGTCGTCGTGCTGGTCGCCATCATTTCCGCGCCGATCGGACTCATCGTCGGTACGGTATCGGGTTATGCGGGCGGATGGGTGGATGCGACGCTGATGCGCATCACCGATATCTTCCTTGCCTTTCCGAAGCTCGTGCTGGCGCTCGCCTTCGTCGCGGCCCTCGGGCCTGGCATCCAGAACGCCATCATTGCGATCGCCATCACCTCCTGGCCCCCTTATGCGCGTATCGCCCGCGCCGAGACCCTGACCGTGCGGCGGTCCGACTATATTTCGGCGGTCAAGCTCATGGGCGCCTCACCCCTGCGCATCATTGTGCGGCACATCATGCCGCTCTGCATCTCCTCGCTGATCGTACGCGTTACGCTCGACATGGCCGGCATCATCCTGACGGCCGCCGGCCTTGGTTTCCTCGGTCTTGGCGCTCAGCCGCCGCTGCCGGAATGGGGCGCGATGATTGCTTCCGGCCGCCGCTTCATCCTCGACCAATGGTGGGTCGCGGCCATGCCCGGCATCGCCATCCTCGTCGTCAGCCTCGGCTTCAATCTCCTGGGTGACGGCCTGCGCGATGCGCTCGATCCGAAGGAGGCTGGTCAATGAGTTCGCTTCTAACCGTGAAAAACCTGCGCGTCAGCTACCCGACCCGGACCGGCGTCATCGAGGCCGTGCGTGGTGTCTCCTTCACACTCGGCAAGGAGCGGCTGGGCATCGTCGGCGAATCCGGTTCCGGCAAGTCGCAGACCGGCCGCGCCATCATGGGCCTGACGCCGAAGCACGGTGTCGTCACCGCCGACACACTGGATTTCAGCGGCATCGATCTGCTGAAGACATCGGCGGCCGAACGGCGCAAGCTGCGCGGCAAACGTATCGCGATGATCCTGCAGGATCCGAAATATTCGCTCGACCCGGTGATGACCATCGGCAAGCAGATCTGCGAAACCCTGCGCACGCATGAGAGGATCGGCAGGGGCGAGGCGCGACACCGTGCGCTCGACATGCTGGAAGCGGTGCAGATCCGCGATCCCCAGCGCGTCTTCGATTTGTATCCCCACGAAGTTTCGGGCGGCATGGGTCAGCGCGCAATGATCGCGATGATGCTGATCGCCGGGCCGGAACTCCTGATCGCCGACGAGCCTACCTCGGCCCTCGACGTAACAGTCCAGCTCGATGTGCTGAGGATCATGGACCGGCTGGTGTCCGAGCGTGGCATGGGATTGATTTTCGTCTCTCACGACCTGAGGCTCGTTTCCTCCTTCTGCGACCGCGTCATCGTCATGTATGCTGGCCGCATTGTCGAAGAGATAGCCGCATCCGAGCTTCGCAATGCGAAGCATCCCTATACGCAGGGCTTGTTGAACTGCATGCCGCAGATCGGTGAAGATCGGCATCCGCTGCCGGTCCTTGACCGGAAGCCGGAGTGGGCAGCATGAGTACAGCGCTGTCTGCAGACCATCTCGGTGTCGTCTATGACCATTTCCACGCGTTGAAAGACGTCAGCGTTTCCATCGAGAGCGGCGAATCCTTTGGCCTCGTCGGTGAGTCCGGCTCGGGCAAGTCGACGCTGCTGCGCGCGGTCGCCGGGCTTGCGCCGGTCAGTGAGGGAACGATCCACATCCATGGCGAGTTGCTTAAAGGCTCTAAGCGAAGCAGAAGCTTCTACCGAGGCGTCCAGATGGTCTTTCAGGATCCCTATGGCTCGCTGCATCCCCGCCAGACCGTCGACCGGCTGCTTCTGGAGCCGCTCGCCATCCACGGTATCGGCGACGGCGAGAAGCGCATTGCCAGGGCGCTCGACGAGGTCGGGCTCGGCAACGGTTTTCGCTTCCGCTACCCACATCAGCTCTCCGGAGGCCAGCGGCAGCGTGTGGCGATCGCCCGCGCCCTGATCGTCGAGCCGTCGATCCTGCTGCTCGATGAGCCGACGTCGGCGCTCGACGCCTCCGTGCAAGCCGAAGTCCTCAACCTTCTGGAACAGATCCGCCGTGACAGGAAACTGACCTTCGTCATGGTCAGCCACGATCTCGGGGTCATCACCCACATGTGCGAGAGGCTTGCCGTAATGCGCGGCGGCGCTGTTGTTGAACGGCTGACATCGGCCGAACTTGCCGCCGGGAGCGTTCACGAGGAGTACACGCGAAATTTGATGATCGCGAGCAAGGGTTTCGTGAAGGCTTGAAGTCCAATGTTTTCAAGCCTTTGAAAAACCTCGCACGGCATCGGCGTTAAGGATAATGTTTTCCTAAAACACGACCATTCGACTAGACTATTGACAGCTGCCTTGGTTCTGTCATGATCCCGTTAACGACCGTTAGCTTTCGTGATCGATGGAGGTTGAGGCATGTTCTTTCTCGGTGGGATGACCATGGGTTACCTCGATCCTCCGGTTAAGGCCGAGCGGAGGGATACCTCCTCCGTGACCATCCCGGCGGAAAAGGATCGCCGGTTGATCGAAACATCCCCCAATGCACCCCAGAGCGATGGCGCCGTTGAGCGCTCCTGGATCTGGGCATGGCGCACGCTCTGCTGAGTTGACGCCTGGGTGGATTTTCTCTTCCGTCTGCTCTGGACGGAATTTTATCTCTACCTACCTTATAGGGAATATAAGAATATAAATGCGAGCCAGCAATTCGGCCGCAAAACAAACAGACGGAGGCGACACATGGCAAATCTGGGTATTTCGCATACTCACGTGAACCAGTACGGATCCGTACCGGCGAAGAAGCCGGTCACCACGCGGCACAGAATCCAGACCGCGATCCATGCAACACTTTTCACGGCGGCTTTCCTTTTCGTCGTCGCCATGGTTTGCGGCGTCGTCGGCTGATGCCGGCACGTCCTCGAGCGCCACTCTGATGGTGCTCGTCTGATCGAGCATATGTCCGTCCGGAACAATTAGGATGCATCAGCATTCTCCTGACACCTCGGTGTTCATAGGAGAATGGTCATGAAAGGCATCCTGCTGTGGTTGCTCGGTATACCGATCCCCATCATCATCCTTCTTTACCTGTTCCACGCAGTCTAGCCCATTGCCGAAAGTAGGCGTGGGGCGCGGATCGCGCCGGGAACGCCGCGCAGGCGCATGGATATGTCCATGCGCCTTTTTCATGCCGACGGCGGAAAGCGCGAGATGGTCATTGCCTTGAATTATTTCGATCGTGTCCAAGTTTCCCCAGTGGCTTCGCAGGGGCGTCGGATAGCCATGACCATCCGCAAAGTCATGCCATGGAGCCGGACGATTTATCGCCGAAAAGTGTGCGAACCGTCTGATGATCCTGCTTTTGCCGGCCGTCGAAGATGACTGACCCGTTCATGCGACAGTCATCGCAAGCAGTGCAGACCTAGCCAAAATCGCAGAGTTGTTTGGATCCAGAACCGAACCCATGAACATTTCCAGCCCGTCTCCAAGCCTGTCGCGCGAGTCCGACAAGAAGCAGATCGACCAAGGCGACTCGATCCGCTCGACCTATCTGTCCAACGAAGACATCAGGGTGCTGGGCGAAGATGTAGCCCGCAATGCCGTCAGCGCGCTGCCTGCCTTCGCACCTTTCAACTTCTTCGCGCGCAACAGGGAGAACGAGAAGGAAATCCTGCGCGTCTACCGCACGACCGCAACCGATGTCGAAGCCGGAGAGACGATTACGCCGGCGGCCGAATGGCTGCTCGACAACCATTATATCATCGAAGAGGCCATTCACGAGGTCCGCCGCGATTTCCCGCGCCGTTTCTATCGCGAACTGCCGTTGATGAAGGTCGGCGGTGTCGGGATTCCGCGCACGCTTGTCCTCGCCTGGCTCTATGTCGCCCATACCCACAGCACCGTCTCAGAGGAAAGCCTGACGGCGCTGGTCGAAGGCTTCCAGCAGCATGAGACGCTGAAGATCGGCGAGCTTTGGGCGTTGCCGACGCTTGTGCGCTTCGTGCTCGTCGAAAATCTCCGGCGTATTTCGAGCCGCGTCGAGCGTAGCCGTCGCCTGCGCCGCCGTGCCAATGAGGCCGCGGACGAGCTGGTGCGCCTTGCCGACACGGCAAAGGCCGCTGCCTATCTGAAGACGCTCGAAGAATTTGCCGAGGACAATACGTTTTCGACGCAGTTTCTCTATCGCATGCGTGATGGCTCGCGGACTTCGAGCCTCGCCCTTTCCTGGCTCGATGAGCGGCTCGAGAAACTTGGTCGTGACAGCGAAGAAACGCTGATGGCGGAACACAGCCGGCTTTCTTCCGGCAATGTCATGATGGGTAACATCATCCGCAGTCTGCGGGAGATAAACGATGCGGACTGGTCCGTCTGGGTCGAGCAGGTCAGTCATGTCGACAGGCTGCTCTGGGATCATTCGGACTATGGCGATCTCGATTCCGGCTCGCGCAATACCTATCGCAAACAGATCGAGAAGCTTGCCATGCACTCGCCGCTGAGCGAAGTGGAAATCGCCAAGCTTGCCGTGGACATGGTCGCGGAATCGAGACTTTCCGATGAGCGACCACTGCAGCAGCCAAATGTCGGCGAGTTCATAGCAGGCACTCAACGCCTGAAGCTCGAGGCGTGCGCAAACTATCGTCCAACGCTGTCGCAACGTCTCGCCCGCTCGGTGCGAAAGTTCAACTGGACGGCTATCGCCGTTCCGATCGTGCTCGTCACCATCGCCGCCATGACCGTCATTGGAAGCTTCATGGTCAGTGCCGGCATGGGGCCGATTGAAATCGCCTTGCTGCTGATCCTCTTCTCGCTGCCCGCTTCCGATGGAGCGAGCGGCCTGTTCAATACCGTGCTCTCTTTCTTCGTCACGCCGGCGCGGCTTGTCGGCTATGAATTCAAGCAGGGCATTCCCGAGGATGCACGCACGCTCCTCGTCGTGCCGTGCTTGATTTCCAATCGCGATAGTGTCGACGAGATGGTACGCAATCTCGAGGTCCACTATTTCGCCAATCCGCGCGGTGAGATCTATTTTGCGCTGCTGAGCGACTGGCCGGATAGCGAGGTTGAGGAAACTTCAGCCGATCTCGAAGTGCTGGAATATGCGCGCCGGGAAGTCGCCAATCTCTCGGCCCGTTATGCCCATGACGGCAAGACGCGCTTTTATCTGCTGCACCGCCGCCGCCTCTATAATCCCTCCGAAGGCGTATGGATGGGCTGGGAGCGCAAGCGCGGCAAGCTGCACGAGCTGAACCTGCTATTGCGTGGTGATCGCGATACGACCTATCTGCCGGGCGCCAACACCGTGCCGGCCGATGTCGAATATGTCATGACGCTCGATGCCGATACGCGCCTGATGCGTGACAGCGTCACCAAACTCGTCGGCAAGCTCCACCACCCGATCAATCGCCCTGTCATCGACCCGGAAAGCGGACGCGTCGAAAGCGGCTATGGCATCCTGCAGCCGCGCGTGACGCCGTCACTGACGACAGGCAAGGATGCGTCGGTCTTTCAACGCATCTTTTCGATCAATCGCGGCCTCGATCCCTATGTCTTTACGGTTTCGGATGTGTATCAGGATCTTGTCGGCGAAGGCACGTTCACCGGAAAAGGCCTCTATCACGTCGATGCCTTCGAGGGTTCACTGAAGGGGCGGATCGAAGAGAATTCGGTGCTCAGCCATGATCTTCTCGAAGGTTCGATGGCGCGTTGCGCGCTCGTCACAGATCTCGAACTCGTCGAGGACTTTCCCATACGCTACGAAGTCGAGACCTCGCGCCAGCACCGTTGGGCGCGGGGCGATTGGCAGCTCCTGCCCTACCTTTTCAATCCGAAATACGGCGTCACCGCGCTTGGGCGCTGGAAAATGTTCGACAATCTGCGTCGGTCGCTGACACCGATCGCCTGGTTTCTTGCATCGGTGCTCGGCTGGTATCTGATGGAGCCTTTCGGGGCATTGATCTGGCAGATCCTTTTGATCTTCTGCCTGTTTGTGGCCCCGACCCTGTCGCTCATCAGCGGCATCATGCCGCGCAGCAGCGATACAGTCGCCAGCGCCCATCTTTATACTGTCTGGTCGGATATCGCTGCCGCCAACGCTCAAGTGGCTTTGCGCATCATCTTCATCGCCGACACCGTCTGCATGACGGTGGATGCGATCGGCCGATCACTCTACCGCCTCTTCGTCAGCCGCAAGCTACTCTTGCAATGGCGTACCGCTGCCAGTGTCGGGGCCGGGAAGCAGGGCACCATCCTCTCCTATTACAGAGCGATTTGGCACGCTCCGGTTCTGGCGATTTTGTCGGTCGCCCTCGCCGCCTTGTCCGGCAGTGACTCTTTCCTTGTCGGCATTCCCTTCGCGCTGCTCTGGATCTGTTCGCCGGCTGTCGCCTGGTATGTGAGCCAGTCGGCCGAGACGGAAGACCGGCTTGACGTGCCGGATGCGGTTTCCAGCGAGTTGCGCAAGATCGCGCGCCGCACGTGGCGCTACTTCGAGACTTTCACGACGGCGGAGCAGAACTATCTGCCGCCCGACAACGTTCAGGAAACGCCCCACGTCATCGTCGCGACGCGCACTTCGCCCACAAATATCGGCGTTTATCTGCTGTCCGTCATTTCGGGACGCCATTTCGGATGGTTCTCCTTCCATGAGGCGATCGAGCGCTTGGAGCAGACCATCTCCACGGTCGACCGCATGGAGAAGTTCCGTGGCCATCTTTTCAACTGGTATCACACCGATACGCTTGAGGCGCTTGCACCGCGTTATGTCTCTGCAGTCGACAGCGGCAATCTCGCCGGTCACCTGATTGCCATTTCCTCAGCCTGCCGCGATTGGGCGGAAGCACCTTCGGCGCATGTCCAGGGCAATCTCGACGGTGTGGGTGACACCGTCGGCATTCTCGGTGAAGTGCTGGCCGACCTGCCTGATGATCGCAAGACCGTGCGGCCGTTGCGTCGCCGTCTGGAAGAGCGCATAGCCGGCTTCCAGAATGCGCTTGCCACCGTCAAACGCGAGCATGAATTTGCCTCCATCCGTGTGATCAATCTTACGGTCCTGGCGCGCGACATTCAGAACCTCGCCGGCAACCTGCATCACGAAGTGAAGTCGAAGCAGACGGAAGAAGTCACGGCCTGGGCGGTGTCGCTGGTCAAGGTCTGTGAGGCACATATCGCCGACAGTACCTTCGACCTTTCCAATATCGATGCATTGCGGCCCCGCCTTGTAGCGCTCCGCGACAAGGCTCGCGATCTCGCCTTTTCGATGGATTTCGGCTTTCTGTTTCGTCCGGAGCGTCGCCTTCTGTCGATCGGTTACCGCGTGGAAAGCGGCGAGCTCGACGCGGCATGCTATGATCTCCTGGCTTCGGAATGCCGTCTTACCTCGCTCTTCGGTATCGCCAAGGGTGATCTGCCGACGGAGCATTGGTACAAGCTCGGCCGCCAGGTCGTACCGGTTGGTGCTCGTGGCGCGCTGGTCTCCTGGTCCGGCTCGATGTTCGAATATCTGATGCCGCCACTCGTCATGCAGGAGCGCGGTGGAGGCATCCTCAACCAGACCAATAATCTCGTCGTTGTCGAACAGATGAACCATGCCCGCAAGCTCGGCACACCGTGGGGCATCTCGGAAGCGGCCTTTAATGCCCGCGACCGTAACCTCAACTATCAGTACACGAACTTCGGCGTGCCGACGCTTGGCCTGAAGCGCGGTCTCGGCCACAATGCCGTCATCGCACCCTATGCTTCGCTGCTCGCCAGCCAGTACTATCCGGAAGCATCGCTCGAAAACCTGCAAAGGCTTCGCAAGCTTGGCGCTCTCGGCAAGTTCGGCTTTCACGACGCCGTCGACTTCACGCCGACCCGCGTACCCGAGGGCAAGAAGTGTGCGGTCGTCTACAATTACTATGCCCACCACCACGGCATGTCGATCGCGGCTGTCGCCAACGTTGCCTTAAACGGCCACCTGCGTGAACTCTTCCACTCTGATCCGGTCATCGAAGCGGCTGAACTGCTGCTGCAGGAAAAAGCACCGCGCGACATTCCGGTCATGAGCGGCAAGGATGAATCCAATACGCCTGCCAGCATCCAGGACGATCTGATGCGCCCCGTCATCCGCAAAGTCGACGATCCGGCTTCGCGCGAACGAGAGCTCGTTTTCCTGTCGAACGGTCATTATTCCCTGATGCTGACGGCAACAGGTGCGGGTTACGCCCGTTGGAACGGTCTATCCGTTTCTCGTTGGAAGCCAGATCCGACCGAAGACCGCTGGGGCAATTTCATTTTCCTGCGCGATACGGCGACCAATGAATGGTGGTCGGCGACAGCGGAGCCGAAGAGCGTGGAGGGTGAAACGGTCAGAGTGGAATTTGCTGACGAGAAGGCCGTGTTCACAAAGGTTCTTGGCGAGCTCCTGAGTGAGGTCGAATGTATCGTTGCCACCGAGCATGATGCGGAGGCCCGCCGCCTGACATTGTTCAACATGGGTGCCGAAGATCGCTTCATCGAAGTAACCTCCTATCTGGAGCCGGTCATCACGTCCGACGAGACGGACAACGCGCATCCGGCTTTCGCTCGCATGTTCGTCAGAACGGAGATCGATAAGCGCGGTGATGTCATCCGCGCCGAGCGAAACAAGCGTGATCCGAATGAACCGAACATGAGTATCGCGCATCTTATCGTCGACAACGCCGGCGACACGCGTCACACTGAATTCGAAACCGAGCGGCGGGCGTTCATCGGTCGTGGCCGCAGCCTTTCGAATGCCGCTGCCTTTGATCCGGGTGTCCGCCTTTCCGGCACCGACGGTTTCACGCTGGATCCCGTCCTGTCGTTGCGCCGGACAGTGCGCGTGCCGGCCGGCAAGAAGATCAGCGTGATCTTCTGGACGATTGCAGCACCTGATCGTGCCGAGGTGGACAAGGCCGTCGAACGCTACCGCCACCCGGATGCCTTCAATCATGAGCTCATCCAGGCCTGGACGCGCACACAGGTGCAGATGCGCCATGTCGGTGTCAGCTCGCAGCAAGCGGTAGCATTCCAGCATCTCGGCCGTCATCTCGTCTATCCCGACATGCAGCTTCGCGGCGACTACGGCGCCGTCAGTGCGGGCATGCAGTCGCAGTCGGCGCTTTGGCCGCTGGCGATTTCGGGCGATTTCCCGATCTTCACGCTGCGCATCGATGACGACATGGATCTTGAAATCGCCCGCGAAGCGCTGCTGGCGCAGGAATATTTGCGTTCGCGCGGGGTGGCCGCCGATCTTGTCATCATGAATGAGCGCGCCTCGTCCTATGCGCAGGATATGCAGCACGCTCTCGACGCCATGTGCGAAAACGTGCGGCGCCTCGGACAGGCCGACGGGTTGCGTCAGCATATTTTTGCGGTCCGCAAGGACTTGATGGAAGACAGTACCTATGAGGCGCTGATCGCCGCCTCACGCGTGACGCTACATGCAAAGAACGGCAAAGTGGTCGACCAGATCAACCGTGCCCGCGTCCTGTCTGTGCCCCTTAAGGAAATGCCGGAGATCGCGGAAAAAGCCGAGCGTGCCCTAACGCCGGTCAAGCGCATACCGCCACTGCCGGCTCCGTCCATCAAGACCGTTGCCATCGAGGAGGAGGGCGATCTCGACTTCTGGAACGGTATCGGCGGCTTTGCCCGCGACAGCAATGAATATGTCGTGCGCCTGCCGGGTGGACAGGCAACGCCGCAGCCTTGGATCAATGTCATCTCGAACGAGCGGTTCGGCTTCCATGTCTCGACGGAAGGTGCCGGTTTCACCTGGAGCGTCAATTCGCGCGATTACCAACTCACTCCCTGGTCGAATGACGCAGTCATCAACCGTCCCGGCGAGGCGCTCTACCTAACGGATCTCGAAAGTGGCGCGGTTATGACGCCATTTGCGGGCCTTTCCCGTCGTAACGATATTCGTTTCGAAGCGCGTCATGGTCTCGGTTATTCCACCTTCTCCACCACGCAGCACGAGATCGCGCTCGAGGTGACGCAGACCGTAGATCGCGAAAAGCCGGTGAAGCTGCAGCGCCTGCGCCTGCGCAACGCCGGTTCTGTAAGCCGCAAGCTCAGGCTCTACGCCTATGTCGAATGGATCCTTGGGAATAATCCGCAGAAGACCGCTTCTTTCATCCTGTCGAAACTTGACGAGGAGACAGGGGCGCTGTTTGCGACGAACCCCTACAGCATCGACTATTCGGGTCGCACCGCTTTCTTCGCCGCAAGCGAGACGATTTCGAGTTTCTCGGCAAGCCGTCGCGAGTTTATAGGCAGAAGCGGGAGGATTGAGGCGCCTGTTGCCGTGACGACAGCTACTGCTCTTTCCGGCTCGGTAGGCCTCGACGGCGATCCGGCGGCGATCCTCGCGATCGATATCGAACTCGGTGCCGGTGAGGAGCGCAACATCACTTTCTTCCTGGGCGATGCGTCCACCGAAGAGGATGCTCGCACCCTGCTTACCAATATCAGAGAGTCCTCGTTCGATGAGGCGGTGAAGGCAAACCGGGATTTCTGGCAGGAATTCACCGGCAAGCTGCAGATCTCGACGCCGGATCAGGGTATGAACAAGCTCATCAACATCTGGCTGCCCTATCAGAGCCTCGGCTGCCGCATCATGGCTCGCACGGCCTTCTACCAGGCAAGCGGGGCCTTCGGCTTTCGTGACCAACTGCAGGATACGCTGGCCTTCGTGCTGCAGGAGCCTGAGCTTGCACGAAGACAGATTATCAATGCGGCCTCGCGACAGTTCCGCGAGGGCGACGTGCAGCACTGGTGGCTGCCGGGGACTGGAGCTGGCGTACGCACCACTATCTCCGATGATGTCGTTTGGCTCGCCTATGCGATTGATCATTATTGCAGCGTCAGCGGCGACAAGAGCGTGCTCGACGAACAACTCGCCTTCCTCGAAGGTCCGGCGCTGCTGGAAGGCCAACATGACTCCTTCTTCAAACCGGAAGTATCCGAGGATACGGCAAGCATCTATGAGCATGCGGCACTGGGGCTCGATCTTGCCATTGCACGCAAGGGGACGAATGGCCTGCCGCTCTTCCTCGGCGGCGACTGGAACGATGGGATGAACCGTGTCGGCATAGACGGCAAGGGTACGAGTGTCTGGCTCGGTTGGCTGCTTGCCGGCACGCTGCGCTCCTTCATTCCTTATGCCGAGGAGCGGGGCGACAAACCCCGTGTCGAGCGTTGGAACGCGCATCTCGTCGACCTCAAAAAAGCGCTCGAAACCGTTGCCTGGGACGGCGACTATTATCGTCGCGGCACTTTCGACGACGGTACGCCGCTCGGCTCGAAGGAGAGCCTGGAATGCCAGATCGATTCGATTGCACAATCCTGGAGCGTGCTCTCAGGTGAAAGTGATCCAGGGCGGGCCGCCAAGGCGATGGATGCGGTACTCGACCGGCTGGTTGACGAAGATGCCCGGATCATCCGCCTTTTCACACCGCCTTTTGAAAGATCGCTGAAGGATCCAGGCTATATCAAGGCCTATCCGCCCGGCGTTCGCGAAAATGGTGGCCAGTATACGCATGCCGCGACCTGGGTGGTCATGGCGCTGGCGGAATTGAAGCGGGGCGACGATGCCTTGCGCTGTTTCCAGATCCTCAACCCGATCACCCATTCGCTGAATAAGGCGGCCGCCGAACGCTATCGCGTCGAGCCATATGTCGTGGCGGCCGATGTCTATGGACATGCCCCCTATGTCGGGCGGGGCGGCTGGACCTGGTACACCGGCTCGGCCGGATGGCTGTACCGCGCGGCTGTGGAAGGTATCCTCGGTATCCGGCTAAAGGGTGGACAACTTTTTGTGAACCCGTCGCTCCCTTCCAATTGGGACGGGTTTGCGGCAGAGATCGAACGCGACGGAAGCAAATACCGCATTTCGGTCTCAAAAGCGTCCAATGCTGGCGGCTACAGTGTGTCGATAGACGGCAGCGAAGTCGCCAATCCCCAGGAGGGATATCCGGTCGGGCAACAGCAATCTCCAAGCTGATTTTCCGGCGATTCGTGCGGCCAAACGGGGAACCCTTTTGGCCGGCGTAGCGTTTGCAAAACGGATAACAGGAGAGACACCATGGCAGGTATGCCGACCAAAGCCATTGGCGCCCAACGAACTTCCATGTCAGTAGCGGCGTCCAAGCGTGATACGAGGCTCGACGTCATTCGTGGTCTTGCACTCATAACGATCTTCATCAATCACGTTCCGGGGCAAATTTTCGAATATATTACGACCAAGAATTTTGGTTTTTCAGATGCCGCCGAAGCCTTCGTGCTGATCTCGGGCATCGCAGTCGGCCTTGCCTATGGTTCGCGCTTCAAGGCGGGTAAGCGCCTGGAGGTGGCGATCAAGGCGGCAAAGCGTGCCTTCACACTTTATCTTGCCCATATGATCACCACTTTCGTGACGCTCGCGCTCTTCATCTGCGGCGCCTGGCTGTTTCACCGACCGGGCCTGTTGGTCGAGATCAACATTCTGGCGGTGCTCATGAACCTGAAGGAGGGCATTCCAGCGCTGCTCCTGCTCGGCCATCAGATCGGCTACAACAATATCCTGCCGATGTACGGTGCGCTTATGCTGATGGTGCCGCTGATCCTGCTTCTGAACGAGAAAAGCACGTTGCTGGCGCTTGCCGTTTCCGGAACGGTCTGGCTTCTTGCAGGTATCTATCAGATCGCGCCGCAGAACATGCTGTTCGAGGGAGACTGGTTCCTCAATCCTTTCTCCTGGCAGTTCCTTTTCACGATCGGCATCGTCTCGATGATGCATATAAAGCGCGGCGGCACGCTTCCCCACCATCCGCTGCTTTTCGCGTTGTCGTTGGGCTATGTCGTGCTCTCCTTCATCTGGGTGACGGCACGTCTCTGGGATCTCGGCAACTATCTGGCCGCGCTTGGCCTGCCTGCAGTGCTGACCGGTTTCGACAAGACATTTCTGTCGTTGCCACGTCTTCTGCACATACTGGCGCTGGCCTATCTGGTGATCAACATTCCAGCGGTGTCACAGGCTTTCCGTCGCCCGGCCGATCACCCCCTGACAATCCTCGGCCGCCACTCGCTGAACATCTTTGTCGCCGGCACCATCCTTGCAATGGTCGGCCAAGTGCTGCTCTACATCACCAATCGCGACCAGATCATCGGCCCGATCTTCGTGCTTGCCGGCATCGCAGCGCAGTTCGCCTATGCCTATTATCTTGAATATAAGCGCGAACAGGAAAAGGCCCGGCCACTCGCCGGCGGCGCCATCCCGGTGCCGGTCCGCGTCAACCGCACGGTGGATACTTACGGCCACAACAAACGGAAATAGGCAAGGCTTCCTGGGGTCTGAGTAAGCCGGCAGTCGAGAGGCTGCCGGTTCGATGCAGACGGCCATGGGCCTGCCGCGAGACGCGTGCAAGGCTACGATAGAAACCGTGACGACGATCCCTCGGCGATCACTATGAGATTTTGATTTTTTCGCTGTTCATCAGGAATGGAACGGCTACGAGCCTCGATCCATCTTTGCTCCCAAAGGCAATGCCAATGATAGGGAGCACGACGATGTACTTCGAACTCAAGGACGCCACCGCCGACATTCTCGCCAAGAGCCGTTGGCGCAACGAACTCTGCGACCTTCCGCTTGACCTGATCTCCTCCGAACGTGAAGCTTACGACATTCAGGCGATTGCGCAGGATGCGCTGGGCTTTGAGCGCAAGGGCTATGCGCTTGTCGGCACCAGCGAGGAATCGCGCCGCGTCCTCGGCCTTGAGAGGCCGATCTACTCCGAGATTCCCGCTTCCGCTCTGCTTGCCGCTACCAAGGAATTCCGGCTTCCGACCGGCACAATCGGTGTCCAGTGCGAACTGGTTTTCAAGATGTTGCGGGCCTATCCGGAGGCCGGAGAACCGATCAATCTCGATACTGCTGCCGACGCCGTGCTCGACTGCCGGCCGGCCATCGGCATCCTCGGGCGGCGGACGCGGCGTGTCTTCGTGGGAGACAACGCCGCGATCGCCGATTTCGGTCTGCATGTCGCGACCATCTGTGGTGATCATACCGGAACGTTGTCGCCCGCTGACCTTGCTGCCATCGAGATTACGACTTTCCTATTCAAGCAGACGGTCTTTGCCGGGACAGCAGCTTCAGTCATGGGCAATCCGCTCAATGCGATTGCCTGGCTGGCAGATAGGCTCTCTGCAAACGGCAGGCAGCTTCAAGCCAACGATATTGTCGCCACGGGATCGTGCACCGCCATTCTCCAGGTCTGGCCCGGTCAGCATCTGGCCGCCGATTTCGGGCGACTTGGACAGGTCGAATGCATCTTCGGGTGACATTCACTTCAAACTGAAAGGACAGATCATGAGGCCGCAGCGAAAGCCGTTCGTTGTCGAGATCAAGAAGACGAAACAGTTTGTCCGCAAGCCCGCGTCGACTGAGACTGGACGGGTAGATGTCGTGCTGCACGCGGGAACCAAGACGACCGCGAGCACGATCATCCGGGGCGGGGGGCGGTCCTGATGGTCAGCCGTAATGTCCCACACGAATATTTCCTGATAGACGCGGCCAAGACTGACGGCCCTGTGGTCGGCCATCTTCGCGGCAAACCGATTTCCGCTCTGGTTATAGACAGGAACGGCAGCCGCTACCGCTTCGTTGGCGTCGCTGCGAGAGACGGCCGCGGCAGACTGGATGTCCTGTCTCTCAAGCAGGGTGAATGGATCGTCGCGCCCGATCTTGTCTATGAAGAGGCAGCCTAGGTCAGCTCGGTACTGCGATCGACGTCGCAAATGACGAGTGGGCCTGACGTCAGTGTCTCACGTGGAATTCCAACCAACAAAAAAGCCGGAAGAGCGATGCCCTTCCGGCTTTTTGTCATTCGCTTGCGAGCCGATCAGGCTGCTTCCGTCGCATGAGCCTTGCGGACTTCGTCGTCCGTCAGGATGCCACTGGCGCGGAGCAGAGCAGCGAAGCGGCCGTTCGAATGGCTGAGCTCATCGAAGCTGCCGTGCTCGACGATGCGGCCATTGTCGAGGAACAGCACCATATCCGCTTCGCGGACCGTCGAGAGACGGTGAGCGATGATGAAGGTGGTGCGGTTCTGGCGCAGGTTGTCGATTGCCGCCTTGACGCGCGCTTCCGTCTCGACGTCGAGGGCGGAAGTCGCCTCGTCCAGCACCAGGATCGGCGCATCCTTGAGGATGGCGCGGGCAATCGCAATACGCTGGCGCTCACCACCGGAGAGCTTGTTGCCGCGCTCGCCGACATGGGTTTCGTACTGCTCGTCACGGTTCTCGATGAAGTCGGCAGCGGCAGCGGCTTCTGCGGCACGGCGCATATCCTCTTCCGAAGCGTTCTCGCGGCCGAGGCGGATGTTGTCGCTGATCGAGCGGTTCAGCAGGCCTGCATCCTGGAAGACGGTAGCGATATAGCGGCGCAGCGACTTGCGCGTGACCTTGCTGATATCATGGCCGTCGACGAGGATCTGGCCGCCCTGCGGGTCGTAGACGCGCTGGAGCAGGTTGACGAGCGTCGTCTTGCCGGCGCCGGTCGGGCCGACGATCGCAACCGTCTGGCCGGCCTTCACCTTGAAGGAGACGTTGTGCAGGCCCTGCGAGCTGTTGGCGAAGCCGAAGGAAACGTCGTTGAATTCGACATCGCCCTTGACGTCCTTGATCTCGCCGTTGCCAGCCGGTTCCTCGCGTTCACGAACGGAATCTTCCAGATTGTAGAAGTCTTCCAGCTTCGAACGGGCTTCGAAGATCTGCGTGGCGAACTGACGCATCAGGTCAAGGCGAGCGATCAGCAGATTGGCAAAGCCGATGAAGGCAATGACGTCGCCGACGCGCAGTTCGCCGTTCTGAACAAGCACGGTGCCAATGACGAGCACGATCATCATGGCGATCGTGGAGGCCATGCGGTTCAGCGCGCTCGCAAGCGCCCACCAGTCGAGCACCGGATACTGCGCCTGCAGCAGGCGGTCGGCAAAGGACTTCAATGCACGCGTTTCAGCATCGATGCGGTTATAGCTATGCAGCACCGATACGTTACTGATGGAATCGCTGACGTGGCCGAAGACGGTGTGATAGTGGTTTTCGACCGAAGCCTGGCCGTCCTTGGTGCGGCTCATGACCACGCGGCCGATGATCCAATAGGCGATACCGAGTACGATCAGGACTGCGGAGAGACGCAGATCCATCGACATTGCAGTCGGGATAAGCAGGCCAAGCGCAATGACCGTCGAAAGATGGTTGCGCATGAATTCCAGCCACAGGCCGAACAGGGTTTCACAAGCGCGCAGCAGCGTATGCAGCGCGTTGGATGTGCCCCGCTGGTGGTGCCAGGAAAGCGGCATGGAGATGATGCGACCGAAAGCCTCCGTCAGAAGCGTTGCGCGGCGGCCATGGGCCAGCCTGTCGGCTTCGCGCGCCACGAGAACGAAAGCTATGGTGTTGAAGACGGCAAATGCCGCCCACATCATCAGGATCGGCTTGACTTCACCCTTGCCGGAAATCGCGTCGATGATACGACCGAACAGGATCGGCTCGGCGATGGTGATGGCCGCCAATACGATATTCGCGATAACGACGAGGGATACGCGGAGCTTGTAGGCGCCAAGATAGCGCAGAGCCCTTGCATAGACCTTGAATAACGACACGTCGGGACCTCTTTTGCATCTGCGAAAAACGGGATGGTGCGATGCTACAGAAATCTACCTGAACCGACGATTAACAGGATATTCAGGTTTGGGGTCCGGCTTCGAAATTCGCCTTCTGGCGCAGTCGCCAGTGCGATAACTGGCCATAGTTTCGAAATTGTTGCTTAGGCTTAGATCGTAACAATTTGCGCTTGCATTACCTGGAGCGTCTAGCGCACCATCCAGTTTGTGAACTGTAATTTTTTGTAAAGACCGTTCAGTGGCGGGTTATCAAGGCCTGCTCCGGCGGCCTCATTGGTCCGGGCAAGGGGCATTTTGTGCAAATTCATTCTTTAATTCAATTGCTTGTCACTCTAGAGGAACATTCCGACAGCGAACGTGCTGTCGATGAACTCGACAAGGTGATCCGCGCGAGCGGATTCGATTTCTATGGGCTGCTTCGCCATCCCAAGCAGGGAGACAACCCATGGAGTGTGACTATGGCCAGTCGATGGCCGGACAGGTGGTCACACGTTTATGCGGTAAAAAAATATGTGCTCGTCGATCCGACCGTACGGTATCTTGCTCGCGCGCAACGGCCCTTCCGCTGGCGTGACAGCATGGCTGCCTTTCGTGATGATCCGCATCAGCGCCGCATGGAGCAGATGATGGTCGACGCCTTCGGCCATGGTCTGGAAGACGGCTATGTGTTCCCGATCTACGGACGAAACGGCATCCTCGGCAGCCTCAGTCTCGCTGGCAAGCCCGTGGAGTTCTCACCAGCGGAAATCTCCCTTTTCGAGGCGATTGCCCGCAAGGCCTTCTGGCGGCTGCTCGATCTGCAGGGAGAGGCTGCAGCACTGGAAACGGTGCCGATAACCGATACGCAGCTGACCCGGCGCGAAATGGAAATCCTCCATTATCTCGCCGAAGGCATGACCTCGATGGAAATCAGCAAACATCTGAAGATCTCCAACCATACAGTCGACTGGTACATGAACGGCCTCCAGGATAAGCTCAGGGCCAAGAACCGGCAGCAGGCCGTGGCACTTGCTTTCCGGTATGGTCTGATTACCTGAGATCTAGAGAAATTCTATTTCCTCGAGATGAGGGAAATTGAACTTTCTGTAACAGCACGTTAAGAATTCTCTTCGCGGGTGCAGCATTGCCCGTTTTTTCGTGCTTTGAGGAGAGTACATTGCCCATATCGAAGATCCTTGTCGCCAACCGTTCCGAAATCGCCATCCGCGTCTTCCGCGCGGCCAATGAGCTCGGAATAAAAACGGTCGCGATATGGGCTGAGGAAGACAAGCTGGCGCTGCACCGTTTCAAGGCCGACGAGAGCTATCAAGTCGGCCGCGGTCCGCATCTTTCCCGCGATCTCGGACCGATCGAAAGCTACCTTTCGATCGACGAAGTGATCCGTGTTGCCAAGCTTTCCGGCGCTGATGCCATTCATCCCGGCTACGGCCTGCTTTCGGAAAGCCCCGAATTCGTCGATGCCTGCAACGCTGCGGGCATTACCTTCATCGGCCCGAGGGCCGATACGATGCGTCAACTCGGCAATAAGGTGGCGGCACGCAACCTTGCCATTTCCGTCGGCGTTCCCGTTGTTCCGGCGACCGAGCCGCTGCCGGACGACATGGCGGAAGTTGCCAAGATGGCCGGTGTGATCGGCTATCCCGTGATGCTGAAGGCATCCTGGGGCGGCGGTGGCCGTGGCATGCGCGTCATCCGCTCCGAAGCCGATCTGGCCCGTGAGGTAACGGAAGCCAAGCGCGAGGCGATGGCCGCATTCGGCAAGGATGAGGTCTATCTCGAAAAGCTCGTCGAGCGCGCTCGTCACGTCGAGAGCCAGATCCTCGGCGACACACATAACAATGTCGTGCATCTCTTCGAGCGCGACTGCTCCATCCAGCGCCGCAACCAGAAAGTCGTCGAACGCGCCCCCGCCCCGTATCTTTCGGAAGCGCAGCGTCAGGAGCTTGCTGCTTATTCATTGAAGATCGCGCAGGCGACCAACTACGTCGGCGCCGGCACCGTCGAATACCTGATGGACGCCGATACCGGCAAATTCTACTTCATCGAGGTCAATCCGCGCATCCAGGTCGAGCACACAGTCACCGAAGTCGTCACCGGCATCGATATCGTCAAGGCGCAGATTCATATCCTCGACGGCTTTGCGATCGGCACTGAGGAATCCGGCGTGCCGAAGCAGGCGGATATCCGGCTCAACGGCCACGCACTGCAGTGCCGTATCACGACGGAAGACCCGGAGCACAATTTCATCCCGGATTACGGCCGCATCACCGCCTATCGCTCGGCATCGGGCTTCGGTATCCGTCTTGATGGCGGCACCTCCTATACGGGCGCGATCATCACCCGTTACTACGATCCGCTGCTGGTGAAGGTGACGGCCTGGGCGCCGAATCCGCTGGAAGCCATTTCGCGCATGGACCGCGCACTGCGTGAATTCCGTATCCGTGGCGTTGCTACCAACCTGACCTTTCTCGAAGCGATCATTACGCATCCGAAGTTCAGGGATAACAGCTATACGACCCGCTTTATCGACTCGACGCCCGAACTTTTCCAGCAGGTCAAGCGTCAGGACCGCGCCACCAAGCTTCTGACCTATCTCGCCGATGTCACCGTCAACGGCCACCCGGAAGCAAAGGACCGCCCGCGCCCGTCGGAGGACGCTGCCAATCCGATCGTGCCCTATATTGATGGCGGCAAGATCCCCGATGGCACGAAGCAGCTTCTTGACCAGCTCGGCCCGAAGAAATTCGGCGAGTGGATGCGCGAGCAAAAGCAGGTGCTGCTGACGGATACGACAATGCGCGACGGCCACCAGTCGCTGCTCGCCACCCGCATGCGCACCTATGACATTGCCAAGATTGCCGGCACCTATGCGCATGCGCTGCCGAACTTGCTGTCGCTGGAATGCTGGGGTGGCGCCACCTTCGACGTCTCGATGCGTTTCCTAACCGAGGATCCGTGGGAGCGCCTGGGGCTGATCCGCGAGGCGGCACCGAACCTGCTCCTGCAGATGCTGCTGCGTGGCGCAAACGGCGTCGGCTACAAGAACTATCCCGACAATGTCGTCAAATATTTCGTCCGTCAGGCCGCCAAGGGCGGCATCGATCTCTTCCGCGTCTTCGACTGCCTGAACTGGGTGGAGAACATGCGCGTGTCGATGGATGCGGTGGCCGAGGAGAACAAGCTCTGCGAGGCAGCGATCTGCTATACGGGCGATATTCTCAATTCGGCCCGCCCGAAGTATGACCTGAAATATTATACGGACCTTGCCGTCGAGCTCGAAAAGGCCGGTGCACATATCATCGCACTGAAGGACATGGCAGGTCTCCTCAAGCCGGCCGCGGCCAAGGTACTGTTCAAGGCGCTGCGCGAAGCGACCAGCCTGCCGATCCATTTCCACACGCATGATACGTCGGGCATTGCCGCGGCCACTGTTCTGGCAGCCGTGGATGCCGGCGTCGATGCTGTCGATGCGGCGATGGATGCGCTGTCAGGCAATACCTCGCAGCCCTGCCTCGGCTCTATCGTCGAAGCGCTGCGCGGTTCCGAGCGGGATCCGGGCCTCGATCCGGAGTGGATCCGCCGCATCTCCTTCTACTGGGAAGCAGTTCGCAACCAGTATGCAGCCTTCGAGAGCGATCTGAAGGGGCCGGCTTCGGAAGTCTATCTGCACGAAATGCCGGGCGGTCAGTTCACCAACCTCAAGGAACAGGCTCGTTCGCTGGGGCTCGAAACCCGCTGGCACCAGGTCGCCCAGGCCTATGCCGATGCCAACCAGATGTTCGGCGATATCGTCAAGGTAACGCCATCCTCCAAGGTCGTTGGCGATATGGCGCTGATGATGGTGAGCCAGGACCTGACGGTCGCCGATGTGGTCAGCGCCGAGAAGGAAGTTTCCTTCCCGGAATCGGTCGTCTCCATGCTGAAGGGCGATCTCGGCCAGCCGCCGTCAGGATGGCCGGAAGCGCTGCAGAAGAAGGCTCTGAAGGGTGAACAGCCCTATACGGTGCGCCCCGGATCGCTGCTTTATGATGCCGATCTCGATGCGGAGCGCAAGACTATCGAGACCAAGCTGGAGCGTGAGGTCAGCGACTTCGAGTTCGCCTCCTATCTCATGTATCCGAAGGTGTTCACCGATTTCGCGCTGGCTTCGGACACTTATGGCCCCGTGTCGGTTCTGCCGACGCCTGCCTACTTCTACGGTCTCGCCGATGGCGAAGAGTTGTTTGCCGATATCGAGAAGGGCAAGACGCTCGTCATCGTCAATCAGGCAATGAGCGGCACCGACAGCCAGGGCATGGTCACCGTCTTCTTCGAGCTCAATGGCCAGCCGCGCCGCATCAAGGTGCCGGATCGGGCCCATGGTGCTTCGGGCGCTGCTGCCCGCCGCAAGGCGGAGCCGGGCAATGCTACCCATGTGGGTGCGCCGATGCCAGGCGTCATATCACGGGCCTTCGTTGTACCAGGCCAGGTCGTCAGTGCCGGTGACGTACTCGTCTCCATCGAGGCGATGAAGATGGAAACGGCATTGCATGCGGAGAAGGACGGGACCGTTTCGGAAGTCCTCGTCAAGGCCGGCGACCAGATCGATGCCAAGGATCTGCTCGTCGTCTACGCGGGATGAGCTCGGAACGGGCGGCCGTTTCCGCGATCACCCGAATGTGTGCGATCGGCCGATCAAAAAGCTGATTTTTCGATAAGTTAGCAGCCTTCTCGCCTTGTCGGGCGGGGAGGCTTTCTCATAGAGTTCGGCTCCCCTCACCGCCCCCAAGACCAATCAGGATCATTTCATGAGCAAGTTGAAGATTGCCGTCATCGTCGGCAGCACGCGTATTGGCCGCTTTGCCGAGCATCCGGCCAAGTGGATCGCCGAGCTCGTCGGCCAGCGTTCCGATCTCGAAGTCGAAGTTCTCGATCTTCTCGACTACCCCATGCATTTCTTCGGCGAAGAGCGCGCCACCACGGCGGAAAGCGAAACCGCCGAGCGTTGGAAGAAGAAGCTGCGCGAATTCGAAGGCTTCATCTTCACGGTCGCCGAATATAACCATGCTCCGACGGCCGTTCTGAAGAACGCGATCGATCTCGGCGAATTCATCCAGAAGCCGGTCGGCTTCGTCGGTTACGGCGGCGTCGGCGGCGCACGCGCCGTCGAGCAGCTTCGCCTGGTCTTCGTCGAAATGAGTGCAGCTTCCGTCAGGACGGGGGTTCACATCGCGTTCAGCGAATATCTTGCCGTTCTGAAGGAAGGCAAGAGCCTCGGCGATTACGCGCATCTGAATGAAGCCGCCAAGAACCTGCTCGATCAGCTGACCTGGTGGGGCAATGCGCTGAAGGCAGCGCGTGCCGTCGTTACGTCCGCCTGATCGGAATTCCGTATGCCGGGATGCTCACATCCCGGCATTGGCTCAGATATCGTAGGTATGAGCGGCGTTAATGGTGGAGATGAAGCGCTTGGTGCGTTCCTTCTCCGGTGTATTGAAGATCGCCCTGGCGCTGCCGGTTTCGACCACGCTACCGGCCTCGAGAAAAACCACGTCATTGGCGATCTTGGAGGCGAGGCGAAGATCATGGGTCGCCATGACCATGGTCGTGCCCTCGCGGGCAAGCTGGCCCAGCACGTCTACTACTTCGGCCGAAAGTTCCGGATCGAGCGCGGATGTCGGCTCGTCACAGAGCAGGACACGCGGTGACGGCGCAAGCGCACGGGCGATTGCCACGCGCTGCTGCTGGCCGCCGGAGAGTGTCGAGGGCCAAGCGTCGGTCTTGTGCGCCATGCCGACCTTGGTCATCAACTCCATGGCGCGTTCGCGCGCCCTTTCCTTTGGCCATTTCAGGACCGTGACCAGACCTTCCATGACGTTTTCGATCGCCGTCTGGTGCGGAAAGAGCTGAAAGTTCTGGAACACCATGCCGGTCTGGCGACGGATCTTCTGGATCGCCTGCCAGCCGACACGCTTTCCGGGCGTGAAAGAGAGCGTTTCTTCGCCGAGGCGAATGGTGCCAACGGTGGGGATCTCCAGGAGATTGATGCAGCGGAGCAGGGTGCTCTTGCCGCCACCGGAGGGGCCGACGAGGGCGGTGACGCTGCCTTCGGGGATGCGGATACTGATATCCTTCAGGATGACCGCGTCGCCGAAGCGCTTTTCGATATTGGAAAGCTCGATCATGCATTTGCCTCCAGCATCCCACCATAACGCGCGAAGCGGCGCTCCAGCCGCTGCTGCAGCGCCGAGAGTACGGAGCTCAAGGCGAGATAGATCAGCGCCGCTTCAATATAGAGGATCAGCGGTTCGTAGGTGGTCGCGACGATGCGCTGGGCGGCCTGGAAAAGCTCCGGCACGGTAATGGCGGCAGCGAGCGAGGTGTCCTTCACCAGCGAGATGAAGGTATTCGAGAGCGGCGGCACTGCGACACGGGCGGCCTGCGGCAGGATGGTGCGGCTCATGGCCTGGCGCCAGCTCATGCCGATCGAATAGGCTGCTTCCCATTGACCCTTCGGCACGGAAGATATGACAGCACGGATGATTTCGGAGCTGTAGGCGCCGATATTCAGTGTGAAGCCGATGAGTGCTGCCGGAAAGGCGTCAAGCAGGATGCCGATGCTCGGCAGGCCGTAAAAGATCACGAAGAGCTGGACGAGCAGCGGCGTGCCGCGGATGACCCAGACATAGAAGCGGGCAATGGCTGCAACGGGTCCAGGGCCGAACAGGCGGGCAATCGCAGTGATCAGGCCCAGGATCAGCCCAAAGGCGAAGGAAAGCAGAGTGAGGGGAATGGTGAAGATCAGCCCGGCCCAAAGGAGCGAGGGAAGCGATTCCGCCATCAGTTGGAGCCAGTGCGGCAAGGGCGTATCCTCAAGAAAAGATGCGTCCGGCGAGGGTTCGCCGGACGCTTTTCATGCAGCTATAAAGGATATGGCGGCGGCGGGAAACCGCCTGTGTCGCGACTTACTTGGAAACGTCCTGACCGAAGTACTTGTCAGCGATCTTCTTGTAGGTGCCGTCGGCCTTGATGTCGGCGAGCGCCTTGTTGATCGCTTCGACCAATTCCGGTTCGCCCTTGCGGATGATGATGCCGGAGTAATCGGCATTTTCCTGCTGAGCGACGATCTTTACGGGAGCGTCCGGCTTGTGCTTCTTGAAGTCGAGGAAGGAGAGGCTGTCGTTGATCGTTGCGTCGGCGCGCTTTGTCAGCACGAGCTGGATCGACTGGTCGAAACCGTCGGTGCCGACAAGTTCTGCGCCGGCTTCTGTCGCCAGCTTGCCGAAGTTGCTGGTCAAAGACTGGGCGGACTTCTTTCCCTTGAGATCGGCAAAGGACTTGATGCTGTCGTCGCCGTCGCGGACGATCAGAACGGCCTTGGAGGCGATGTAAGGGTCGGAGAAGTCGTATTTCTGCTTGCGCGCATCGGTGATGCCGACCTGGTTGATAACCGTGTCGTAGCGGTTGGCGTCGAGGCCGGCGATCAGGCCGTCCCACTTGCCCTCGACGAACTGGGCTTTAACGCCGAGCTTGGCAGCGACCGCTTCGCCGATCTCCACGTCGAAGCCAACCAGCTTGCCGCTTTCGTCATGATAAGTGAACGGGGCGTAGGTGCCTTCCGTCCCGATCTTGAAGACGCCGGCAGACTTGATGGCGCTGAGGTTTTCACCGGCATGGGCGGGAATAAGGGCTGCGGCCTGAATAAGGGCTGCTGCGGCGACGGTTTTCAACCAGTTCATTGTTCTTTCCATCCTTGGGAAAAGCTGTTCGGATGGCGATACATCGCAGAAAATTGCGGCGACGGAAGCGTAGAAAACTGCAAATAAAAGCGGCAACTGCGAATATTTTTCTCAAGCAGTCGTTCTAGTCCCGAATTCCGCAGAAACCGGTCTCAGGCCGCGACGCGACGGCGTAGTCTCTCGCTGACGATAATGATGAAACCCGCGCCAAGGATCATGATCGCTCCGACGATAACGTTGGGCGTCGGAATGTCGGCCCAGATCAGATAGCCAAGGATGAAGGCCCAGACGAGCGATGTATATTCGAATGGTGCAAGCACCGAGACCGGTGCCTGACGCATGCCTTCAAAGAGGGCGAATTGGGCACAGCCGGCCACGACACCGGTGCCGACGAGCAAGCCGAGTTGCGTCAAGGTTGGTGTCTGCCAGGTGTAGACGACAGCGGTGCCCGTCATAATGAGAAAGAAAACATTGGAGACCACTAGCTGGATGATCGTCTTTTCATGCAGCGAGGTCTTGCGCAGCAGCACCATGGCGGAGGCCCAGAGTACGGCTGCCTGCAGCGCGAGATAGACGGACCAGGAGATCGTGAGGCCGGCGGGATTGCACGCAATGAGAACGCCCACGAAGCCGATGCCAACGGCGAGCCAACGCGCGGGCGTCACCTCTTCTCTCAGGATGAACCAGGCAAGTACGGTGCCGACGACGGGAGCGGCGTAATAGAGTGTGGTGACTTCAGCGAGCTGCAGATGGCTTGCGGCGGTATAATAGGAAAGCCACGCGCAAAGCAGCAGAATGCTTCGGGCGATCATCGGCTTGATGATCGGTGACGTAATTGTCTTATGGACAAGCTGGCCGCGGCCATAGGCGAGGCAGCCGACGAGAATGGTTAGGCTGCGGAAAAACAGGACCTGCCAGACGGGAATGCTCGCCGTCAAAACCTTGACGATCGCATCATGGAAAGTGAACGCCATGTAGGCTGATGTCGTGAGCAGAATGCCCAGGCTGATGGAGTTTTTCACGGAGATGTACCAGAGGCGGGTAACGCCGGCGGGAATCGAGGATGCCCGATCGATAATCCCGCGCTCGGAGGCGGTCAATATGCGAGATTTCGCCTGCCGGCGGCACTTTGTTTCAGAGCGTCAGAAAATGTGTGGCTGTGCATGTTGCATGCACGATTATCAGTGTTTATGCATGATTTCAGATTCTGAGATATTGATCCGGTATGAACATGCAAGATTTCCTGTTGCGGGAACGCCAGACTGTGATTTCCGAGCGGCTCAAGACGCATGGTCGGGTGCTGGCCGCGGAACTGGCGCTCGAATTCGGCGTCTCGGAAGATACGGTGCGGCGCGACCTGCGTGAGATGGCTGCAGCAGGGCTCTGCGAGAGGGTATATGGCGGAGCCTTGCCGATTTCGCCGGCGCACGGAAGCCTGACCCAGCGCATGAGCTTTGCCACTGAGCGAAAGCAGGCACTGGCGCGTGCTGCTGCGGAGGAAATCGTCGCAGGGACGACGGTGTTCTTTGATGCGGGCAGCACCAATCTGGCGATTGCCAACGCTTTGCCGACTGATCTTGCGCTGACGGCGGCGACCAATGCCCCGGCGATTGCTGCCGCGTTGATCGAGAAGCCCGGTGTCAATGTCATCCTGATCGGTGGTCTAGTGGACCGCCAAACCGGCGGTTCGCTTGGCGCCAAGGCATTGCGAGACATGGAGCAGCTGGCACCCGATCTCTGCATCCTGGGCGCCTGCGGCGTCGATATCGAGGCGGGATTGACGACATTCGGCTTCGAGGATGCGGAGTTCAAGAGATTCGCCACCTCCAGAAGCAAGCGGGTCATGGTCGCTGCGACATCGGAAAAATTCGGCACGGCTGCACCACACAGCGTCCTGCCGGTCGCTCATTGCGAATGCCTCATCGTAGAGCACGATGCGGATGCCATCATGCTTCGGGAATACCGTGCACGCGGGTGCCGGACGATCATTGCGGACAAGACTGCCTGAGGCCGTTCCGCCTGTTATGGGGATCGGGCGCGCATGCCCGATCAAGAGGAAAGACAAGGAAATGGATAGTAGCGTGGGTGCAGTGCCGAGGGCACGGAGCGGCTTCATCACCAAGAGCAGAGCGGCGGTCTCGCTGCTCTTTCTCATGAATGGTTTCGTCGTCGGCTGCTGGGCGCCAAAGATTCCCGACTTTGCCGAGCGGCTGGGACTGACCAAGTTCGAGCTCGGGTTGATGATCCTCGTCTTCGGTTTAGGCTCGCTGGTCATGATGCCGATCGCCGGTGCGCAGATCGCCAAACATGGTTCGCGCGTTGTCGTGCGGGTGCTGGCCCTCTGCGTGCTGCCGCTGCTTCTGGCGCTGACGCTTGCACCGAACGTCATAACCGGGGCGATCTCGCTCTTCCTTTTCGGCGGTTTCATCGGGGCAATGGACGTGGCGATGAATGCCAATGCCGTGGCAGTGGAAAAATCCATGCGCCGCGCTATCATGTCGTCCTGCCACGCTTTCTGGAGCCTTGGCGGCTTGATCGGCTCCGGCCTCGGCGGCCTGGTGATTTCCAAACTCGGTATTCTTGGTCACGCGGAACTGGCAACCGTGCTTGCCGCGATCTTCGTTGCTATCGCCTGGCCGATGATCCTGGCCGACCCGCCGCATCCCGAAGACAAGAAGGAAAAGACGCGGTTGCCGATGGTGCCGCTCCCTTGGCTGCTCGGTCTGATGGCCTTGTTCTGCATGGTACCGGAAGGCGCGGTGCTCGACTGGGGTGCGCTTTATCTCCGGCAGGAAATGGACGCATCGGTCGCGCTGTCCGGCCTCGGCTTTGCGGCCTTCTCGGCGACCATGGCGATCATGCGCTTTGCCGGCGACCTGGTCCGCGATCGTCTCGGTGGTGTGAAGACGCTGCGTATCTGCACGCTGTTTGCAATTGCCGGCATGCTGCTTGCAAGCCTTGCGCCTGACGCCGAGATCGCCATCCTCGGCTTCGCACTCTGCGGCATCGGTATTTCCAACATGGTGCCGATCGCCTTTTCGGCAGCGGGCAACATCCCCGGCTTGAAGCCTGGCATCGGTATCTCCGTCGTCACGACCATGGGCTATTCCGGCATGCTGGTGGCGCCCTCGGTAATCGGCTTCGTCGCCGAGCATGTGGGTTTTGCTGCCGTCTTTATGGCGCTGCCGGTGCTGCTGCTCGTGGTTCTCGCATTCTCCAAACTTGCGCATTATGCCGACGGTGTCTCGGGTGGCGGCCACTGAGCCGCCTCCAAACAAAAGTGATATACGGGGCGGTTGACAAGCTCGCGGGCTTGATCCACCTGAAAGGCTCTGTTTTCCGGGTGTAGAGCTCTTCATGTCTGCTTTCGATTTCGATCCGAAACCGCGCCGCGCCTCCGTTGCTGTCGATGTTGGCGGCGTCATTGTCGGCGGTGGGGCGCCGGTGGTCGTGCAATCCATGACGAACACCGATACGGCTGATGTGGATTCCACCGTCGCCCAGGTGGCCGCACTTCATCGTGCAGGTTCGGAGCTCGTCCGCATCACCGTCGATCGCGACGAAAGTGCTGCCGCTGTGCCGAAGATCCGCGAGCGCCTCTTGCGCCTCGGCATGGATGTGCCGCTGATTGGCGACTTCCACTATATCGGCCATAAGCTGCTTGCCGATCATCCGGCCTGTGCCGAAGCGCTGGCGAAGTACCGCATCAATCCTGGCAATGTCGGCTTCAAGGACAAGAAGGATAAGCAGTTCGCCGAAATCATCGAGATGGCGATCCGCTATAACAAACCGGTGCGCATCGGCGTCAATTGGGGTTCGCTGGACCAGGAACTGCTGACGCAGCTGATGGACAAGAACCAGGCCGAGGGTTCGCCGCTTTCTGCCCGGCAGGTGACGCACGAGGCGATCGTGCAATCGGCGCTGCTGTCGGCACAGCTTGCCGAAGAGATCGGCCTGCCGCGCAATCGTATCATCCTGTCGGCCAAGGTCAGCCAGGTTCAGGACCTGATTGCCGTCAATTCCATGCTCGCCGAACGCTCAAACCATGCGCTGCATCTCGGCCTGACCGAAGCCGGCATGGGCACCAAGGGCATTGTCGCGTCTTCGGCTGCCATGGGCTATGTGCTGCAGAACGGCATCGGCGATACGATCCGCATTTCGCTGACGCCGGAGCCGAATGGCGACCGCACCCGCGAGGTTCAGGTGGCGCAGGAACTGCTTCAGGTCATGGGCTTCCGTCAGTTCGTGCCCGTCGTTGCGGCCTGTCCCGGTTGCGGGCGTACGACCTCGACGGTGTTCCAGGAGCTCGCACAGAACATCCAGAACGACATCCGCAAAAACATGCCAATCTGGCGTGAGAAATATCCGGGCGTGGAAGCGCTCAATGTCGCGGTCATGGGCTGCATCGTCAACGGACCGGGTGAAAGCAAGCACGCTGATATCGGTATCTCGCTCCCCGGCACCGGAGAGACGCCGGCTGCCCCCGTCTTCATCGACGGCAAGAAGGCCCTGACGCTGCGCGGCCCGAATATTGCTTCGGATTTCGAAGCCCTCGTCATCGACTATATCGAGAAGCGCTTCGGCCAGAAGACAGCAGCGGAATAATCACTCCGCCTTTCATCAGCCTCAGCTCTTGCGCTCGGCTATGAAGTGGGCCGCCGTAATCAATAATGCGGCGTGCTCGCCATAGGGGGCGAGCAGTTCTTCCGCGTCCTCGACATGCCGGCGCAGCTGTTTTTCTGCCCATTCCATGCCGTGAAGCGCCACGAGCGTTCCCTTGCCGCGGGCCGCATCCTTGCCAGTCGCTTTGCCCATGGTCAGGGAATCGGAAGTCAGATCGAGAATATCGTCGGCAAGCTGGAAGGCGAGGCCGATTTTTTCACCGAAGCGGCGTAGGCGCTGACGGTTCTCTGCAGATGCTCCGGCGATGATGGCGCCGGCCTCGCAGGCAAAGCGGATCAGCGCCCCTGTCTTCATCGCCTGCAGGCGGACAATGCCTGCTTCGTCCGGCGCCTGCTTTTCTGCGGCAAGATCGAGCGCTTGGCCGCCGGCCATTCCGCCGAGACCGGCCGCGCGGGCAATTGCCAGCACGAGTTCCGTCTTGCTGCGGTCCGGTAGATCGGTTTCCGGTGCGGCGATGATGTCGAAGGCGTAGGTCAATAGACTGTCGCCGGCCAGAATGGCAGTCGCTTCGTCGAATTTGATGTGTACGGTCGGCTTGCCGCGGCGCAGATTGTCATCATCCATGGCCGGCAGGTCATCGTGAACAAGCGAATAGCAATGGATGCACTCGAGGGCCGCACCGACGCGCAGCGCCGCCTGCCTGTTGCCGCCGAGAAGCGTGGCGCTTTCGACGACAAGAAAAGGACGCAGTCGTTTGCCTCCGTTGAGCACTGCATAGTGCATGGCATTCCGCAGCAGGTCCGGGCGGGCAATCTCATGAGGTAACACGGCGGGAGAGAGCAGGAGATCGAGCAGCGCCTCGATCTCGGCGGCGCTGTTTTTCAACCGTGTCTCGAATGTTTCCCGTTTGGCGTCCATGCGCGCTCTTTGGCACGGCGGAATGGTTGCTGGCAACGGAATTGTCGATCACTGAGCCAAGATTTCCGCTGCACTCTGGCAATGCGGGTTTTCAGGCGGTATGACAGCGAAGAGGGCGAAAACGGACTGGGACATTGGATATAGCGCCGCAGACAGAGGAGAGCGTCGAGGCGCCGGTTCGCCGGCGCTGGCTTGGAGACCGCCAGGTGCTGAAACGCGTTGTTCTTGCCGTTCTGGCGGTGCTGCTTTTGCCCTATGTGCTGATTTTTATCTATCTGCTGCCCTTCATCCATCCCGTTTCGACGCTGATGCTGCGTGATCTGGTGCTTCTGCGCGGTTACGACCGGCAGTGGGTGTCGATCGACGACGTTGCGCCCGTTCTCGTTCAGTCGGTGATGATGTCGGAAGACGGGCAGTATTGCTTCCACGGCGGTGTCGACTGGGACGAGATGCGTATGCTGGTCGAAGACACGCTGAAGGGTCAGGAGACGCGCGGCGGCAGCACGATCCCCATGCAGACTGCGAAGAACCTCTTCCTCTGGAACAGCCGCTCCTTCATCCGCAAGGGATTGGAATTGCCGCTGGCTGTCGGTTCCGACTTCGTCTGGTCGAAGCGACGGCTGATGGAGATCTATCTCAATATCGCCGAATGGGGGCCAGGCATCTACGGCATCGAGGCGGCGGCGCAATATCATTTCAAGGTGCCTGCCTCGAAGCTGACACGCCGGCAGGCATCGCTGCTTGCGGTTTCGCTGCCGAATCCGATCGACCGCAACGCCGGAAAACCCGGACGAGGGCTGCGCAGGCTCGCGGCGATCATCGAGCGGCGGGCGCAGGGTTCGGGCGATTACATCAAGTGCATCTATGAATGATATCAGAACTTGTCGTTGGAAGCGGCAAGCGTCATCTGACATTCTTGGTTCTGCCATATGGGCGATGCATCAGCAACCAAAGCCCCGAGTCGCCCATGAGATCTACGACGCTTTCGCCCGAGCTTCTCCACTATTCGAAGACGCACAATCCCGCTCCGCCAGCGCATCTCGGCTCCCGCTACCACAAACTCGGGGGCTTCCTGCCGGAGCAGGGCAACACGATTGTCTGCCATCCCCCGAGGAGCTCACAAACGCTGCAGGTGCTCATCGAAGCGCGTGAGAAATATCTGGCGATGCCGGAGGCCGCGCAATTCATCTTCACGCCGATTACCAGTCTCCATATGACGCTTTTCGAAGGCGTGATCGAGACCGGCCGCAAGAAGAACCACTGGCCCGATGACATTCCACTCGATGCGCCGATCGACGACATTACGGAGCTCATGGCGGCGCGGCTCGAAGGCTTCACGATGTTCGATCCCTTCAAGGTGGCAATCGTCGAAGCTCGTCCGTCCGGCCTGCTTCTCGAGGGGGCGACAGAGGGTGACCGCAAGGTGATGCGCGCCTGGCGCGACGCATTCGCAAATCTCCTGGGTTATCGTCAGCCCAACCATGAGAACTATAAGTTCCATATGACTTTTGCCTACCCGATCGAGCGGCTGGAAGACGAGGCGCTGCCGCGCTGGCAGGCGATGCTTGACGAGGTGACCGATCATATCCGCACCAGGGCGCCTGTGCTGGAGCTCAATCCGCCCGCCTTCTGTGTGTTCGAGGATATGAACCACTTCCACGAAGTGCTGATTTTCGATTTCCTGACAGGAAAACACCATGGACAAGCTGACGCTTTACATCGCCAACAAGAACTATTCTTCCTGGTCGTTCCGGCCGTGGATGGCGCTAGCGGGCGTCGGCATTGATTTCGAGGAGGTGTTGATCCCCTTCGACTATCCTGGTGGTAATCCCAACATCAAGGCGGTCTCGCCGAGCGGCCATGTGCCCCTGCTGCAGCATGGTTCCCTTAAGATCTGGGAATCCTTCGCGATCATCGAATATGTGGCCGAGCTTTATCCCGAAGCAGGATTGCTGCCCGGCGATCGTGCCGAGCGGGCGCTTGCCCGCTCGGTTTCCATGGAGATGCTTTCGAGCTTCCGGGCATTGCGCAGCGCCTGCCCGATGAATATCCGCCGGCCGAAGGGTAAAATCGCGCTTCCCGACGGGGTTTCCGCCGATATCAGCCGTATCGAGACGATCTGGCGCGATCTTCTGCAGAAATCCGGTGGGCCGTTCCTCTTCGGTGAATTCAGCGGGGTGGATGCGATGTTTGCGCCTGTCGTCAACCGCTTCGATATCTATGATCTCGTCAGTAGTGCCGATATACTGCCTTACATGAATGCGATGAAGGCGCATCCCGCCTGGCGGAAGTGGGAAGAATCTGCCCGTGCAGAGCCGTGGATCGTCCCGGAAGACGAAGTCTGAGCGGAGAATCAGAGGCATCGCAAAAAATACATATGGGGACTGGTCAAGGCGGCCCCTTGCATGTATAAGCGCGCAAAATTCCGAAATCGCGACATGTCCGTTTCGGCCGCCAGTCTGGCCGTGGATATGTTTTGCCCGCAAGTGGAGTAAGAGAAATGGCTGTACCGAAGAGAAAAACGAGCCCATCCAAGCGCGGCATGCGCCGTTCGGCCGATGCACTGAAGGCTCCGACCTATGTCGAAGACAAGAACTCCGGCGAACTGCGCCGCCCGCACCATATCGATCTGAAGACCGGTATGTACCGTGGCCGTCAGGTTCTGACGCCGAAGGAAAGCGCATAATTCTTTATGCGGCTTGTCCGATGAAGTTTTGAAGGCCGGCTCAACGCCGGCCTTTTTCTTTTCGAGATATTATAATCTTCGGTGTCTTGAAGTGAGACGCTGATATCAGGCAGTATTCCCGCGAGATCGGGGAGATATTTCTGCATGATTAACACAATACCGCTGATGGTTATTCCATTTATTCTTTACAATCTGGCGATGTTGGGCCTGATGGGCGGTGGCGGGATTCCGTCGCTCCAGCATGACGTGATCGTACTGTCGATGCTTTCGGGCGCAATCTGGAGCATGGCGCTCGGCGACCTCTTTATCGTCGTGGCGCTCGTCGTCCTCTTCTTCGAGATCCTGAAGGCAACCCGGAACGGTTCCGGCAACCTCATCAACCATATGCTGTCGATGTTGGTCTTCATCGCCTTCCTGGTCGAGTTTCTCCTCGTCCAGGACGCGGCGACCCAGGTCTTCTTCATCCTGATGACCATTGCGCTGATCGATGTGATTGGCGGCTTTGCAGTTTCGATCCGCAGTGCCGGCAGGGACGTTTCGATCGGCCTATAGGCTGTCGAGCTTGTTCTGCAGCGCGCGAAGCTGTTCCTTCAGCTCGTCGATGTCCTTGGCTTCCGCCTTGCGGGTTTCCTTGGGCGGCGGCGTCATGAAGGGCGAGAACATCTGCATGGCCTGCTGAAACATCTCGGTATTCCGGCGGACTTGATCTTCGACCATCTGCATGGGAAGCTGCAGGTTCTTGCCGAGCGGTGTTTCGCCAAAGGCGCGGTTCACCTGCTCGCGGATCTGTGACTGCTGCTCCGTAAAGGCGCGCATGGAATGTTCGAGGAAGCTCGGTACGACCATCTGCATCTGGTCGCCATAATAGGTGATCAGCTGACGCAGGAAGGAGATCGGAAGCAGCGTGTTGCCGGTCTTCGATTCCTGCTCGAAAATAATCTGGGTCAATACCGAATGCGTGATGTCGTCACCGCTTTTGGCGTCCTGAACGACAAAATCCTCCCCCTTCTTCACCATCTCCGCCAGGTCTTCCAGCGTCACATAGGTGCTGGTGCCCGTATTGTAGAGGCGGCGATTGGCATATTTCTTGATTACGATCTGACCCTCAGTCTTCGCCATATCAGTCTCCCAAACCCCGTCTGATTGTATGGATACTCCCCCGCCAGAGACTGTAGACGCAAAAGAAGGGCGGTGACAATCTCTTTGTGCGATGCGGCAAGCCCTTTCCCTGTACGGATAAATCCATTCGAGGGCGCTGCAGCAAAAGGTGGAACGGTGTTGGCATTTGACTTGCGCCTGCAGCTTTGTCAGTTTCCACTTATATGTGTGACGAGAAACGAGGAAACCACCCCATGAGCAGTTCATCCGTCGTCATCGCCTCTGCAGCGCGCACCGCTGTCGGTTCCTTCAACGGTGCTTTCGGCACAATTCCCGCTCACGAGCTCGGCGCAGCCGCCGTCAAGGGCGCGCTCGAGCGGGCGGGTGTTTCCCCTGAAGATGTGGACGAGGTCATTCTTGGCCAGGTCCTGCAGGCCGGCGAAGGCCAGAACCCCGCTCGTCAGGCAGCAATGAAGGCCGGCGTTCCCAAGGAGGCGACGGCCTGGAGCGTCAACCAACTCTGCGGTTCAGGTCTGCGTGCCGTTGCCCTCGGCATGCAGCAGATTGCGCTCGGTGATGCGAAGATCATCGTCGCCGGCGGTCAGGAATCCATGTCGATGGCGCCGCATGCGGCGCATTTGCGCGGCGGCGTGAAGATGGGCGACATGAAGATGATCGACACCATGATCAAGGATGGTCTGACCGACGCCTTTTACGGCTATCACATGGGCGTTACCGCCGAAAATATCGCACGCCAGTGGCAGCTTTCGCGTGACGACCAGGACCAATTCGCCGTCGGCTCGCAGAACAAGGCCGAAGCCGCGCAGAAGGCTGGCCGCTTCAAGGACGAAATCGTTCCCTTCATCATCCAGGGCCGCAAGGGTGACGTAACCGTTGATGCAGACGAATATATCCGCCACGGCGCGACGCTGGAGGCGATGACGAAGCTGCGGCCGGCGTTCGACAAGGACGGCACGGTGACCGCGGCAAATGCCTCCGGCCTCAACGACGGCGCTGCTGCAGCCGTCCTGATGAGCGAAGCGGAAGCGTCGCGACGCGGCATCCAGCCGCTCGCCCGCATCGTTTCCTGGGCAACAGCAGGTGTCGATCCCCAGGTCATGGGCACTGGCCCAATCCCTGCTTCCCGCAAGGCGCTGGAAAAGGCCGGCTGGTCTGTCGCCGACCTCGACCTTGTCGAGGCCAATGAGGCCTTTGCGGCCCAGGCCTGTGCCGTGAACAAGGATCTCGGATGGGATCCTGATATCGTCAACGTCAATGGCGGTGCGATCGCGATCGGTCATCCGATCGGTGCTTCGGGTGCCCGCGTTCTCAACACTCTGCTCTTCGAGATGAAGCGCCGCGGCGCCAAGAAAGGCCTTGCCACATTGTGCATCGGCGGCGGCATGGGCGTCGCCATGTGCTTCGAAGCAATGTAAATAGCACGCGATGTATGTTCATCGGGTGCGACTGAGGGCGAGTTGACAACAAGAGGGAGCGAAGCATGAGCAGAGTGGCTTTGGTCACTGGGGGTACGCGCGGCATTGGCGCGGCAATTTCGATGGCTCTAAAGAATGCCGGCTACAAGGTTGCTGCCAACTATGCCGGCAATGATGAAAAGGCCAAAGCATTTCATGGCGTTACCGGCGTACCCGTCTTCAAGTGGGACGTCTCAGACTATGTTGCCTGCGGCGAAGGCATAGCAAAAGTCCAAGCCGATCTCGGCCCGGTCGAAATCCTCGTCAACAACGCCGGCATCACTCGTGATGCTATGTTTCACAAGATGACGGCCCAGCAATGGCACGAGGTGATCAATACCAACCTCACCGGCCTCTTCAACATGACGCACCATGTCTGGAGCGGCATGCGCGACCGCAGCTTCGGCCGCATCGTCAATATCTCCTCCATCAACGGCCAGAAGGGCCAGATGGGGCAAGTGAACTATTCTGCCGCGAAAGCGGGCGACCTCGGATTTACCAAGGCACTTGCCCAGGAAGGGGCGGTCAAGAATATCACCGTCAATGCCATTTGCCCCGGCTATATCGGGACGGAGATGGTGCTTGCGGTGCCCGAAAAGGTACTGAACGAGAAGATTATTCCGCAAATTCCGGTCGGACGCCTCGGCGAACCCGAGGAGATCGCGCGCTGCGTGACCTTCCTCGTTTCCGACGATGCCGGGTTCATTACCGGTTCGACTTTGACCGCCAATGGCGGTCAGTTCTTCACCTGAATTATTTCTTGTGGCTGTGAGCGTAGTTGCTCGGGAAGCTGCCGGTTCCGTCATAGGGGCCGGCAGATGCGCCATAGGCGGCAAGCACAATGGTGATGAGGGCGGCGATCGCGATGATCCTGTTCATGGTGATGTCTCCCCGCGGACGAGCGCTCGGATAGTGCCGTCCGCGGCTTCGGTTTCGTTGATGCTGTCAAGCGTTTGGATTGCGCCGTCTATTGGCTCTGACGGGCACTTGCTGAACGGCGCGGTCGTGGCTGCGGACAGCGGCGATTGCCGTCGTCAGGAAGGCTGAGGCGAGCAGGATAGCGACGGCGGAATTCAAGAAAATCTGGGCCATGGTAAGCGCTCCTTTCCATTCGCGGGCGGCACGTGCTTTGCCTGCGATCTTGAAAGGAATATGGGCTCACGTCTGCCAAGGCGGTAGATTTGACTTCAGCGACCGATTGTCAACGCCGCGTTGACGACTATAGCCGGCAACAAAAACGGGCGCCGAAGCGCCCGTCCAAAATTTCCGATGGGCCAGGATCGATCAGCGGCAACGCGCTTCGTAGCGGCGACCGTAACGGTCGCGATAGATGCAGTAACCCTGACGTTCGACCGAATGGCCGATCAGCGCGCCTGTCAGACCGCCGGCGACTGCGCCAACTGCCGCGCCACCCCAGCTGTTGGTGACAGCGCCACCGATGATTGCGCCCGTGCCGGCGCCAATCGCCGTGCCCTGCTCCGTCGGGGTGCAGGATGCGAGAGCGCCAATGAGAGCGCAGCTAAGGATGATCTTCTTCATGTCTAAACTCCCCAGGTTATCGGCCTTTAAATTCGGCCCATCAGCACAAGAATGATAATGATGACGAGAACTAACCCCAAACCACCTGAAGGTCCATAGCCCCATCCGCGGCTATAACCCCAATTCGGCAAGGCGCCGACCAATAACAGTATAAGGATAATAAGAAGTATCGTGCCAAGCATGGTATTTGTCCTGCCTCATCCTCATTTCGACTGGACTAGAAACCCACATCGGCGAATTTTGTTCCCGGCTAAGCTCTCAGAATATCATGGCGGCGTTATCAGCTGTTGCGACGGAAGCCGACTTTAGCCGGTTTCGTGGAAAGCAAGTCGGCGAAATGCCATCGGGCATTTTCTAAGTATGGTTAAAAATATCTTTTAATACAATATGTTGCGGTGAACAAAGCGGGAAAATGGAGATGTCTCCGATTCGTCAGCGATTCGTTCCGGCTTTGATCGGCCATGACCTTTTGCGGGATCGTCGGCACCGGCCGGTTTAATGCTCCGTAAATTTGGCATGTCAAAGATTAATGGCTTCCGGCGGTTCGGAGTGGCCATAGCAAATCCGGAATCCGTATCTTGGGATCGGTGCGAAAATGCGCACAAGATCTCGCCGTGAACGAAAAGGGAAAGCCTCGACTTTAGCGATTCGTCTCCGGTTCGTTCCGGCTTTGGTCGAAGCGTTAATTTCAGGCTTGACCTTTGCGCTTTTACGATTCGGCAACAAGCGTTAACGGCAGCTGCCGTTACCAGTTCTCAGGTAATGCCGCAGATTCAGTATCTAGTGTAAAAAAGCGATTCAAAATCAATACTTAGCCGTGAACAAAAGCTGAATCAGCCGGAGTCAGCGATTCGTCTCCGATTCGTTCTCAAGCTGTTCCGAATCTTAAATCAAGGACTTAGCGGGCTGTGACTTCTGTGCTCAATCCAAAGTCTATTTCAAATCCGCCCTTGCGTTTGGAGCTTTGGCTGTCCATGTGTTCTTTGCCTCATCCGAAGCTCCGACTTGACCCTGGGCGCTATCGCCTCACTTGCATGGACCATGACCCTGACTTCGCAGCCGATGATACTGAGCGGGCGCGGTGTGACCGCGGTGCTCGGACCGACCAATACCGGCAAGACCCATTATGCAATCGAACGCATGGTGGCGCATGGCACTGGTGTGATCGGCCTGCCGCTCCGATTGCTGGCGCGTGAGGTCTATACGCGCGTGGTCGAAAAGGTCGGCGCCCAGAACGTGGCGCTGGTGACCGGCGAAGAAAAGATCTCGCCGCCGAACGCGCGTTTTTCCGTTTGTACAGTCGAGGCGATGCCGCGGGAAACCAAGGCTGCCTTCGTCGCCATCGACGAAGTGCAGCTTGCGGGCGATCTCGAGCGCGGTCACATCTTTACGGACCGGATCCTGCATCTGCGCGGCCGCGAGGAGACGCTTCTATTGGGCGCCGGCACAATGCGGCCGATCCTGCAGCAGCTCCTGCCGGGAATTACGGTCACGGAGCGGCCGCGGCTTTCTCATCTTTTCTATGCCGGGCAGAAGAAGATTACTCGGTTGCCGCAGCGTTCGGCGATCGTCGCCTTCTCGGCTGATGAAGTTTATGCGATCGCGGAATTGATCCGGCGCCAGCGCGGCGGTGCGGCCGTCGTGCTCGGAGCGCTCAGCCCGCGTACCCGCAATGCCCAGGTAGCGCTTTATCAGGCGGGCGACGTCGAATATCTCGTTGCGACCGATGCGATCGGCATGGGCCTCAATCTCGATGTCGATCATGTGGCCTTCGCGCAGGACCGGAAGTTCGACGGCTATCAGTTCCGTAATCTCAATCCAGGCGAACTCGGCCAGATCGCCGGCCGCGCCGGTCGCCATGTGCGTGATGGAACCTTTGGTGTTACCGGCCAGGTTTCACCCTTCGACGAGGAGCTCGTGCAGCGCATCGAGGGCCACGAGTTTGACAACGTCAAGGTTCTGCAGTGGCGGACCAAGGATCTCGATTTCTCGACGATACAATCCCTGCGGGCAAGCCTTGAGACCGGTCCCCGCGTGCCGGGGCTGACGCGGGCATTGCCCGCTGTCGACCAACAGGCGCTTGAACATTTGTCGCGTTATCCGGAAATCGTCGACCTCGCCAATACGCCTGCGCGGGTCGAAAAGCTCTGGGAGGCTTGCGCTTTGCCGGACTATCGGCGCATAACGCCTGCGCAACATGCCGATCTTATTTCTACCCTCTTTTCCGATCTGGTGCGCTATGGCACGGTGAATGAGCAGTTTCTCGCCGAACAAGTTCACCGTTCGGATCGGACAGATGGAGAAATTGACACGCTTTCGGCGCGAATCGCGCAGATAAGAACCTGGACCTATGTGTCGAATCGGCCCGGCTGGCTTGCCGATCCGACACACTGGCAGGAAAAGACGCGGGAAATCGAAGATCGATTGTCCGATGCGTTACATGAAAGGTTGACGAAACGCTTTGTTGATCGCAGGACATCTGTGCTCATGAAGCGCCTGAGAGAGAATGCGATGCTGGAAGCTGAAATCAGTGTGAATGGCGATGTCTTTGTTGAAGGACATCATGTGGGGCAGTTGACCGGGTTCCGCTTTACGCCTGTCGGTGGAACGGACGGGCCGGACGCCAAGGCGGTTCAGGCTGCGTCGCAAAAGGCGCTTGGGCTCGAATTCGAAGCTCGCGCCGCGCGCCTGCATGCCGCGGGCAATGCCGATCTGGCGATCGGCTCGGATGGACTCGTGCGTTGGCTCGGCGATCCCGTTGGCCGTCTTTCGGGCAGTGACCATGTGATGCGTCCGCGCGTCATCCTGCTTGCCGACGACCAGCTTACGGGCAACGCGCGCGACCATGTCGCCGCCCGTATCGAACGTTTCGTCAATCATCATATCAGCACGGTCCTGAAGCCGCTCGACGATCTGTCGCGTGCCGAAGACCTGCAGGGCCTTGCCAAGGGGCTTGCCTTCCAGCTCGTCGAGAATCTCGGCGTGCTCTTCCGCCGCGACGTGACGGAAGAAGTGAAGTCTCTGGATCAGGATGCGCGCGCCTCCATGCGTCGCTATGGTATCCGATTCGGCGCTTATCATATCTTCGTGCCGGCGCTTCTGAAGCCGGCACCGGCAGAGCTCATCACCCTGCTTTGGGCGCTGAAGAACGATGGCCTCGACAAGGCAGGTTACGGCGACCTCATTCCGGTGCTCGCTGCCGGCCGCACCTCAGTGGTCACGGATCCGAGCTTCGAGCGCATGTTCTACAAACTGGCGGGCTTCCGTTTCCTCGGCAAGCGCGCCGTGCGTATCGATATTCTCGAGCGTCTGGCCGACCTCATCCGTCCGCTCCTGCAATGGAAGCCGGGTCAGGGAACGCGCCCGGAAGGCGCATATGACGGTCGCCGTTTCACGACGACGACGGCGATGCTGTCTATTCTCGGCGCGACGCTCGAAGATATGGAAGAGATCCTGAAGGGTCTCGGCTACCGCGCCGATGCCGTGAAGGCTGAGGAGGCGGCCGCATTCCTTGCAACACAGGATGCATCATCTGCTCCGGCGGCGACGGCGGAACCCGCGGCAGAAGAAACGGCTGAAAAGGCCGATCATGACGACGCAGACGGCGCTTCGGAAGAAACGCCGGTTGTCGAGGCTGCACCTGTGGCCGCGGAAACGCCTGCTGTCGCCGAAGGTTCGGCAGAAGCCGGCGAGGCCGAGCCTGCAGAACCGAAGCCGGTTCTCCTGTGGCGCCTCGGTGGCCGCAACGAGAACCAGCGGCAGGCACGCGGCCATGGCGATCGCCGTGGCGGACAGAGCCAGGGCCAAGGCCAGGGTCAGGACCGCGGTGAGCGCAACAATCGCCGTCAAGGTGGTGAGGGCGGCGAGGGCCGGGACGGCAATCGCAATCAAAACCGCAACCGAGATGGCGGCAATCGCGACGGCAACCGGGACGGCGGCAATCGTGATGGGGGCAGGCCTCAGAACGCGCGTAATGACCGCAACGAGCAGCGCGGCGATCGCCAGGACCGTGGTGACCGCAAGGATCGCGGTGATCGCAATGACCGTAACAACAATCGCGGCAATTCGCAGCCGCTGCGCTTCGAAGCCAAGCCACCGCGCAAGGAGAAGCCGATCGATCCGGATTCACCCTTCGCCAAGCTTGCAGCTCTCAAGGAGCAGATGAAGAAGTAATCATGGGCGCAGAGACACAGCCAGGAAGCGGTTCGCGCCAGCGCATCGACAAATGGCTGTTCTTCGCGCGCATGGTGAAATCGCGCTCGCTGGCGCAGAGCCACATCCAGTCCGGGCACGTCAGCATCAACGGTACGCGCTGTGGGCAGCCGAGCCAAACGGTCAAGGTGGGCGATCGGGTGGAGCTGACGCTGGAGCGAAGGGACGTTGTTCTCGTCGTTCGCCTGCCGGGCGACCGGCGCGGACCTTATGAGGAGGCGAAGCTGCTCTATGAGGATCTGTCGCCACCTCCGGATGAGGCAAAACGCCTCACTCCCTATGAGCAGGCCATTCGGGCCACCGGCTCCGGAAGACCGACGAAAAAGGAACGGCGCGCAATTGACAGGCTTATGTCGGATGAGGATTAGAAAACTCTTCCTGCCGTGGGCTTTTCGAAGATCGTTTGTCCTTGAAATCCTGCCGTAAAGTCGATACGTCACACACAACCTGCCGGGTAGCGTGCTTGCCTCCCAAGCCTGTACACGCTTTATCTCCGGCTTAGGGGACAGGCGCGACGTTCCAGGTTGCCCGGCCCCGCCCGCATGGAAAATCCTGGAGTTCTTCATGACCTATGTCGTGACCGACAATTGCATCCGCTGCAAATACACCGATTGTGTTGAAGTCTGCCCTGTCGACTGTTTCTACGAGGGCGAGAATTTCCTCGTCATTCATCCCGACGAGTGTATCGACTGTGGCGTTTGCGAGCCGGAATGTCCCGCTGAGGCCATCAAGCCCGATACCGAGCCGGGTCTCGACAAATGGCTGAAGATCAACGCCGAATATGCGAGCATCTGGCCGAACATCACGGTCAAGAAAGAGCCGATGGCCGAGGCCAAGGAACTGGACGGCGAGGCCGGAAAATTCGAGAAATACTTCTCGGAAAAGCCTGGCAGCGGCGACTGAAAATCGCGGCGTGCAATGCTGTTGAAACCGGGTTCAGCGGCAGGTTAAACGTTTCAGATTACGCGTGAGTCACATGGAGGCTATGTGTTGCCGACATGACTCACGTTAAGCAAATTATTGATTTCCTCATATTTTTGTGATACGTTCACCACACTGTTCCATTTGTGGCATGACGCATGCCCAAAGCCATCACGAAAGTAAAACAAATCCGCACGCGGTTTCCGTGACATATCAATAACTTGAGCTGTCGGATCCCAAGATCGCGCGCAAGGAGACCTTTTGCTTCTGTCTGGTGGAACCAGAGTGAAGTCACCCGACGGATTTAACCGTCTCATCCGGGCCTGACTGACCCGGCTCCGGCCGCCGCCGGAAGCGTAACAGGGAGTTTTTGATTAGAATGACCACCCAGCAGAAAAAACCTTCTACCGCACGTCACGGCTTCAAGACTGGTGAATCGATCGTGTACCCCGCACACGGCGTCGGTACCATCACGGCTATCGAAGAGCAAGAAGTCGCCGGCATGAAGCTTGAACTTTTCGTCATCGATTTCGAAAAGGACAAGATGCGTCTGAAGGTTCCGGTCGCGAAAGCCATGAGCATCGGCATGCGCAAGCTTTCCGAGACCGATTTCGTCGAGCGCGCTCTCAAGGTCGTGCAGGGCAAGGCTCGCGTCAAGCGCACCATGTGGTCCCGCCGCGCCCAGGAATATGATGCCAAGATCAATTCCGGCGACCTGATTTCCATCGCAGAAGTCGTTCGTGACCTCTACCGTGCTGAGAACCAGCCGGAGCAGTCCTATTCCGAGCGCCAGCTTTATGAAGCAGCTCTCGACCGCATGGCTCGCGAAATCGCTGCCGTCAACAAGATGTCTGAAACCGAAGCTGTTCGCCTCGTCGAGACCAACCTTAACAAGGGTCCGAAGCGTGGCAAGGTAATCGAGGAAGACGACTCGCAGGACGAAGCCGCTTGATAGAGCTTTGTTTTTGCTGACAAAAAAACCCGGCCTTGGAGCCGGGTTTTTTATTGGAACTTTTTTGCCGTTGCGACGTTCATACACAGTAATGCGGACTCACCAGAGCTCATGAAGCTCGGTCTGAAGCCGCTGGAGCTGTCAGCGTTCGATGAGGAGCGGATCATGATTTCCAGAATTTGCCTTTGCGGCAACCTCAAGAAACAGATCCAACCCTGCCGTCTTGCCGGCACATGAAGAGAGATAGGGCCTCCTCCTGAAAAGTCCAGGAGGAGGCCTTTATGCATTCAAGACCCTGTTTTGCTCTGGTTCAGTGATGTTCCGGAAACGGTGTTTGCTTGTTCATTTTTAGGCACGTGGCCCATTTAGGAGAGCGATTATGAAGAACATGTCTGCAGATCGGCGCATGATCAAAATAGCAATGGCGGCTCCCTATCTTGCCCGTGAAGAAGAGCACAATCTGGCGATCCGCTGGAAGGATCACGAGGACCGTGGCGCTCGCAACCAGATTGCCATGGCGCATATGCGCCTCGTCATTTCCATGGCAGGCAAGTTCCGCAATTTCGGCCTGCCGATGAGCGACCTCGTACAGGAAGGTTATGTCGGGCTTCTTGAGGCAGCAGCTCGTTTCGAACCGGCACGCGATGTTCGCTTTTCCACCTATGCAAGCTGGTGGATCCGCGCCTCGATCCAGGACTATATCCTGCGCAACTGGTCGATCGTGCGCGGTGGCACGAGTTCGGCTCAGAAGGCGTTGTTCTTCAATCTGCGCCGTCTGCGCGCCAAGCTTGCCAAGGGCGACACGCAGTTGACGCTGCAATCCATTCATCAGGAAATTGCCGCTGCTCTCGGTGTCAGTCTTGCCGACGTGCAGACCATGGATGCGCGCCTTTCCGGCAACGACGCCTCGCTGCAGGCGCCTTCCGTTTCGGGTGATGCCGACAGTGCCGAGAAGATGGATTTCCTCGTCAGCGATGAACCGCTGCCGGATGAGCAGGTTTCCAACATGATCGATGGCGAACGTCGCCGGATCTGGCTTGCATCTGCCCTCAAGCATCTCAACGAGCGTGAAATGAAGATCATCAGCGCGCGCCGGCTGGCCGAAGACGGGGCGACACTCGAAGAACTCGGCGCTGACCTTGGCATTTCCAAGGAGCGCGTGCGCCAGATCGAAAGCCGGGCGATGGAAAAGCTTCGTACGGCACTCGTCAGCGCCGATCCGCACATGGCAGCCTATGCCTGATCAGGAATTACTCCCCAGCAGCACAGACTGGCCCGGCATAAGCCGGGCCTTTTTTATTCGGAGATGATCTTCACGCGGTCGCCAGGAGAAACGGCAGCGCCCGTCGGCAGGGCGTTGATCAGCTTAAAGAGATCGAGCTTGCGATCGGTGCCCATCATGCGGGAGGCGAGCGTGGTAATATTGTCGCCGGGGCGGACCGTGACCACCCGCACGCGCAGGGGTTTCAGCGAAGCTGCCTCATCCGGCGTCATACGGCGGAAGCTCGTGCGCAGAACGTTTGCCGTCGGCTCCAGTGAAGGGTTTCCCTTCGGCACTGCCGTCAGAAAGCGGAAGATCTGGTTGTTGTTTCTGATGACAGTGACGTCGAAGTCCCAGCGGTCGGCAGTGGCGCGCGCGGTCGCAGCCTCCATGCCATTGACGTTGATCGGCTGGATGGTCGAAGGATCGAGGCCGGTAACCCAGCCGCTGGAAATGTAATTCGTCAGGCTCTGGTTCTGGTTGTCCGCCACGCCGTCAAAGCGGATGGCGATATCGTTCGGGCCGGTTGCCATGACGGCCTCGACCTTGTTGTCGATGCTGAAGTCGGGTGGCACGTCAAAGCGGATGCCGAGGCCGCCGTGCAGGAATGTCTGGCCGCGCACATATCCCTCTTCCGGGCTGTCGCCATAGAGAAGGCCATCAATGCCATCGAGATAGTAGTTACGGCCCTTGTCGCCGACCGAGCCCTCCTGGCCGAAGGCGCGGGCATGGCTGCGGGCAAGCTCGATGCGTTGGGCGGAGTTCGGATGGCTCGACAGGAAGTCCAGGCTCTGGTCGGCCTCGGGATCGACCGACATGAAGCGGCTATAGGCAGCCATGGAATCAAGGAATCGGGCTGCGGCATAAGGATCATAGCCGGCTTCGCCGAGCATGCGTACGCCGATAACGTCTGCCTGCAGTTCCTGCTGACGGGAGAATGCGGCGAGACGCAGCTTGCCGCGGGCAAGCGCCTGTTTGCCGGCTATATCACTCGACAGCACTTCGGCGACGACGCGGCTGGCGATGACTTCCGCCTCTTCGCGCTTTTGCCGTTCGATGCCGTGGTTTGCAGTGACGTGGCCCATTTCGTGCGACAGCACGGCCGCGACTTCCGAGGCGTCGTTGGCGAGCGCCAGCAGGCCGCGGGTGACGTAGAGATAACCGCCTGGCAGCGCGAAGGCGTTGATGGCGGGTGAATTCAGGATGGTGATACGGTAGGACTGGCTCGGATTTTCCGACACCGCCGTCAATGCGCCGGCGATGCGGGCAACAAGACGTTCGGTCTTGGCATCCTTGTATTCGCCGCCATAGCTCGCAACGATGCGCGGATGCTCGCGGGCGCCCATGGCGGCCCGCGGGTCATTCTTCTGCACTTCATCGACGATTTGCGGATTGGACGAAGGACCGACGGTCGGCTGATAGGATTGTTCGATCAGCGATTCGCAGCTGTTCAGTGCGACTGCACAGGCCGACAGCAACAGAAGACGGCGCCCCCAACGGAGCGGCGCAAAAATGGCATCACTGGAAAGCGCGGGCGATTTCCACGTCGTCATGCTGTCCAGTCTGTCTCTCCGCACCATCTTAAGTCGCCGGTCTGCCGCGTCTTCGGGCCGGCCGTTGCCAGGAAAATTCAATAGGCTTCCGCCTCGGTTCTCGCACTGCACAATCGGCCCATCCAAGTCTTTGCTGTAGCCGATTTCCGCATGGGTTGCATAGCGAGACTCTATCTAAATGTGGCGCCGTTGCATTTCGGCAATGCCTCGCTTGTCGAGGCACTTCTGGCTCCGATGAAATTATGGCGAAAGTTCCATCGCAAGTGCAGATTCCGGCCGCACTGCGGAAAAAATCGGTCAGTACGGCGACCGATACGGGCAACTATAACGCCTGCGCGAAGAATGCAATTAATGGTTGCTCTGGTTTGACTGAGTTGAGCAGACCCACGGGTGGTCGTGCGCCTCCTGCTTATTCCGCAGCTTCGGCGGTGGCGCTGGCCGGGCTGGCCTTCTGTTCTCCGGCGCGGGGCAACTGTACAGGCTTCAGCATGATGGCGGCGACCAGACCGATCAAAGCAATGCCGCACGAGGTCATGAACAGCGGCGAGAAGGCGGAGGCATAGGCGTCAGCCACGGCCTGTCGGCTGGCGTCGGGAAGCGCTGCCATCATTTTCGGTGTCAGTTCCTCGATATTGGCTACACCCGGTATGGAGGAGCCGAGTCTGCCGAGCTGCGATGCAATGATCGCACCGTAGATGGAGATGGCAATCGATGCGCCGCCCATGCGCGACAGCGTCACCGAGCCGGTCGCAGCACCCACATCGCGGGCCGGTGCGGCGTTCTGAACGCCGATGACTGGAACCTGCTGGGCAAGACCGATGCCAATGCCGTGCAGCAGCATGATCGCGCCGATGAAGACAATCGGCGTACCGGCATGAACCTGAGAGATCAGCGCAAAGGCGATGGCGCTGCAGGTCATGCTGGCGATCGCAAAAGGCTTGTAGCGGCCGGTCTTCGAAATGATGCGGCCGGCATTCAAAGAGCCGACGACGAGACCGCCCGTCAGCAGGATGAAAAGCAGACCAGCGCCCGAGGGTGATAGACCCGTCGTCGTCTGCAGGAAAAGGGCGAGGTAATTGACCATGCCGATGGCAATGCCACCACCCATTATCGAGATCACCAGCAGCAGACTGAACGTGGAATTGCGGAAAAGCGGCAGCGGCACGATCGGCTCCGGCGCGCGGCGCTCGACGAAAACCCAGGTGATGGCGCAGATCACGCCGAAGGTGACGATACCAATGCTCTGCGGCGAGATCAGCGCACCGAAAAGCTCGCTGCTGTCGGTCGCAAGTACGATGCTGGTTGTCGTCAGCGCCAGCAGGAGCGCGCCGGCATAGTCGATCTTCGGTCGGCGATGCGGCTTGCGGTAGGGCAGCATGAAGGCGAGGCCGGTAAGCACGATGAAGCCGATCGGCACATTGACGAGGAAAATCGAGCGCCAACCGAAGAGATCGCTCATCGTGCCTCCGAGGACCGGGCCGATCGCGCCTGAAGCCATCAGTACAAGGCTGGAATAGCTTTGATAACGGGCGCGTTCGCGTGGCTCGAAGAGGTCGGCATTGACGGCGAAGATCGAAACCATGATGCCGCCGCCGCCGAAACCTTGCAGCACGCGCGCAGCGATCAACGTGTTCATGGATACAGCGAGACCGCAGACCGTCGACCCGATCGTGAAGATCGCGATTGCCGTCATCATCACATATTTGCGGCCGAAGAGATCACCGAGCTTGCCATAAAGAGGCATAACGGCGCTCAGTGAAAGCAGATAGGCCGAACCGACCCAGCCGAAGCGATCCAGGTGACCGAATTCGCCGACGATGGTCGGCAGTGCGGTCGACACGATCTGATTATCCAGCGTGGCCATGAACATGGCGGTCATCAGGAAGAAGAAGAGGATGAGCCGTCGACGAGGATCCGTTACGAGCGGTGCGGGGGTGAGTTGCATATCCATGGGATGCCATTTTCATTAGGTCGGCTTTTTATGTGCTAATGTCATGTATTTGTCAATGGCACGTTATTGACATTGGCATATTTTAATTTTGATTCCCGTCTGTTATGGTTCCGTCATGAATGAAACCTTGACCAAGACAAGAACGACTGAGCTTGATGATCCTTCCATGGATAGCGTGCCGCGCATCGGCCGCACCATGACACGCATGCGCATGATGACGGGCCGCCGGCTGATTGGCCGGCTGGCGATTCAGAGCGTGGCGCCCGATCTGGAGCTCTCGCATCTCGATGTGCTCGATGCCGTGAGGCGGGCTCAGGCAAACGGCGAAGCAACTGTTGGTGCCATTGCCGAGACGCTGCGCATCGATCCATCGCGGGCGAGCCGGGTCGTGTCCGATATGGTCGGCCGCAACGTCTTGCGCCGCGAGGCCTCACAGGCGGATGCACGACGGATCGTCGTCGTCATGACCCCGGTCGGGCAGAATTTGTTGGCAGAAATCCAGGCTCAGAAGCTCGCCTTCGTTTCCGAGGTCGTGCGGGACTGGCCACAGGAGGAAATCGACACCTTCTCGCGGCTGTTCGAGAAATTCATCGGCGGTTACGAGACGATCTTCCTTTCCCGCGACAAGGATACGCCGGGCTGAGAAATAGTCCGGGCGTTTGATCTCGCTCAAGCTGACCCGTCCGAGGCAAGCCTAAGTCTCTCTCCGTTCGACGAGATCAGGAGAGATTCACATGAAACATTATCCGCTTCGGCTGCGGGGTATTTTCGCCGCCATCGTTTTCGCGTCCTTCGGGCATGCGGCGTTTTCCGCCGATCTGGCGCCTCCGGCTAGCTCGTCATCGGTGACCGCACAAAGCGCATGGCAGATACGCCTGCGTGCGCTCGGCGTGATCACGCGCGACAATGGTTCGGTCGATGGCATTTCCGGATCCGGTCTGTCCTATTCGGACACAGTGGTTCCGGAAGTGGATATCTCCTATTTCATCACCGACAATATTTCGGCGGAGCTCATTCTCGGCACGACCTATGCCAATGTGCAAGGCGAAGGCTCGATTGCCGGCCTCGGAGAAATCGGCAAGGCGTGGCTTTTGCCGCCAACGCTGACGCTTCAATATCATTTTACCGATTTCGGTGCCTTCCAGCCCTATCTCGGTGCCGGTGTGAACTATACGGTCTTCTACAACCAGTCCGGCAAGAGCGCCGACAGGCTCGACGTGAAGAACACGTTCGGCGTGGCGCTGCAGGCGGGCTTCGACTACATGTTCGATGAACACTGGGGGGCGAACCTGGACGTGAAGAAGATATTCCTGCGCCCGGATTTCGATGCGACAGTCGGCGGCGCCGATGTCAGCGGCAAGGCAAAACTCGATCCCTGGCTGATTGGCGCCGGTGTAACCTACCGCTTCTAAACTGAAGGCGCCGGATTCGCGCCGCCTCTTCCCCTTCACCCCCCGTTTGCGCTATGGGCAATGCCCATGAGCCAATCCACCTTCACCATCCTGCTCGGCGGGGCACTCAGCCTGACGGATCGTCTGCGTGACGCCGTGCGGGACAGCCGCTTCATCGCGGCTGACGGCGGCATGCGCCACGCAGCGGCGTTGGGGGTGGTGCCGGAATTGTGGGTTGGCGATTTCGATTCCACACCGCCGGATCTCGACGGTGCATTTCCTGACGTGCCGCGCCAGCCCTATCCGGCCGCAAAGGCCGCGACTGACGGTGAAATCGCCGTTTCCGCGGCGATCGATCGTGGCGCCAAACGCCTGATCCTTGCCGGCGCCCTGGGTGGCGAACGCTCCGACCACGCGCTTCAACATTTGCTATACGGCGTCGAACTGGCCCAGGAAGGCTTTGACGTCCTGCTCACGTCGGGCAGCGAGGAGGCAGTGCCTTTGCTTCCCGGCTCGCTGGAGATCGATCTTCCCCAAGGCAGCCTGTTTTCCGTGCCAGGTTTCAGCGAATTGAAGGGGCTATTCATAGAGAATGCCCGCTATCCGCTCGCGGACTTCCATTTGCCCTTCGGCTCGTCGCGCACCATTTCCAACGTGGCGGAGGGCCCTGTGCGCTTTTCGCTCGCCAGCGGCAGGGCCATCGTGCTCGCGCGGCCTTATGATCTTTCCGGAGTCTGATACTTGGCGCCCCCCATTCTGAAACTTGACGACATCTTCCTAAGCTTCGGCGGCACACCGCTCTTGGCAGGCGCCGCCCTGCAGGTGGAAGCCGGCGACAAAATCTGCCTTGTCGGCCGCAACGGCTCGGGCAAATCGACGCTTTTGAAGATCGCTGCCGGCCTCGTCGATGCCCAGTCGGGCGACGTTTTCCGCCATCCGGCGTCGACGGTGCGCTACCTGGAGCAGGCGCCGGATTTCGCCGGTTTCCAGACCGTGCAGGCCTATGCCGAGGCTGGGCTTGGACCGGGCGACGATCCCTATCGCGTTACTTACCTGCTATCGCATCTCGGACTGACCGGAGAAGAGGACCCGAATAACCTTTCCGGCGGTGAGGCGCGCCGCGCGGCCCTCGCTCGCGTGCTGGCGCCGGAGCCCGATATCCTGCTGCTTGACGAGCCGACCAACCACCTCGACCTGCCGACCATCGAATGGCTGGAAGGCGAGCTGCAGAAGACGCGCAGTGCGCTGGTCCTGATTTCGCATGACCGTCGCTTCCTCGAAAAAGTCTCGACGGCGACAGTCTGGCTGGATCGCGGTACATCGCGGCGGCTCGACAAGGGCTTTGCGTTTTTCGAAGCCTGGCGCGATCAGGTGCTGGAGGCGGAAGAGCTGGAACAGCACAAGCTCGGCAAGGCGATCGAACGTGAGGAGCACTGGCTGCGCTACGGCGTAACCGCGCGGCGCAAGCGCAATATGCGCCGCCTCGGCGAATTGCAGACGATGCGCGCGCAATATCGCGGTCACAAAGGGCCGCAGGGAACGGTCCAGGCGAGTGCTTCCGACGCGCAGGAATCAGGCAAGTTGGTCATCGAAGCGGATAAGATCACCAAGAGTTACGATGACAGGCCGATCGTCACGCCATTTTCGATCCGCGTGCATCGTGGCGATTGCATCGGTCTCGTCGGGCCGAACGGCGCCGGCAAGACGACGCTCCTGAAGATGCTGACGGGACAGCTTTCGCCTGACAGCGGCACGGTGAAACTCGGCACCAATCTCGAAATCGCCACCCTCGACCAAAAGCGCGAGGATCTGAATCCTGACGATACGCTTGCCAATTACCTGACGGACGGGCGCGGCGAGAATCTGCTGGTCAATGGCGAGCAGCGGCATGTGACCGGCTATATGAAGGAATTCCTGTTCCAGCCGGAGCAGGCGCGTACGCCGATCAAGAACCTCTCCGGCGGCGAGCGCGCCCGGCTGATGCTGGCGCGCATCCTGTCACGACCGGCAAACCTGCTCATTCTCGACGAACCGACCAACGACCTCGACATAGAGACGCTGGATCTGCTGCAGGAGATCGTTACGGGCTTTGTCGGCACCGTCATCCTCGTCAGCCACGATCGCGATTTCCTCGACCGCACGGTGACCTCGACGATTGCGCCTGCCAATCCGGAAACACCGGATGGGCGCTGGATCGAGTATGCCGGCGGTTATTCCGACATGCTGGCACAGCGCAAGGGTGCGGCCGAGGAGCGTAGGCGGGCCGAGAAAGCGGCGGAAAAGCCGAAGGCGCAGGAGGCTGCGGCTGCCGCTCCTTCGGCTTCGAAGGGCAAGCTCTCCTATAAGCAGAAATTCGCGCTCGAAAACCTGCCGAAGGAAATGGCCAAGGCAGAAGCGGAGATTGGCAAGCGGGAGGAGAGGATGGCTGATCCGAACCTCTTCACCAAGGATCCGGCGGCCTTCAATCGGCTGGCTGGCGAGATGGAGAAGCTGCGCGAAAGTCTGGTCAAGATGGAAGAGGAATGGCTGGAACTCGAAATGTTGCGCGAGGAGCTGGAAGGCTGATCCGAAAAAATTCTTCCGTTTGTCGGATCGGGTGGTTTTCGTCCGTCCTTGAGCCGAACGTGATCAACGGCATGGCGCCGTTACACCAAAGGGAGATTTTTCATGCGCATGATTTTCGTGAACCTGCCGGTCAAGGATCTCGTCAAGTCGAAGGAATTCTTTTCGGCGCTCGGCTTTTCCTACAATCCGAATTTTACCACTGACGATGCCGCCTGCATGATCGTCGAGGAAAATATCTATGTGATGCTGCTGACCCACGCCCACTTCCAGCAGTTCATCGAAGGCGATATCGCCGATACGTCGAAGGGTAAGGAAGTCCTAACCTGCCTTTCGGCCGGCAGTCGCGGCGAAGTGGATGACTACTTGAAAAAGGCATTGGCGGCCGGCGGCAAGCCCTGGAAGCCGATCCTCGATATGGGGCCAATGTATGGATGCAGCTTCCAAGACCCCGACGGCCATGTCTGGGAAATCATGTATATGGATATGTCCGCGGCCGGCTGAGGCGGTCTCTGCGGACTCGGGCAACGACCGGTTTGCCGGGGTCCGCTCCCTCACTTTTCCTTGATTCGCACGTGTCGCGACACGCGGCATACACTGCTTTCCGGCAGCCGGGGATTGTGCCGATCAATGGCGATAAGGAAGAGTCACATGTCTCGCAAATCCTATACCAGAATAATCATGGCGCTTGCAGCCAGCAGCTTCCTCGTGCTTGGCCTTTCGCAGGCGGCGAGTGCGCAGGAAAGCCAGCGCTTGCGCGTGCGGGGCACGATCGAGAGCCTCAACGGCGATACGCTTGTCGTCAAGACGCGCGAAGGCAGCGATGCGACGGTTGCGCTCAAATCGGGCTGGAAAGTCGCCGGTATCAAAAATGCATCGGTCGACGACATCAAGGTCGGCGATTTCGTCGGAGTTGCCTCGCTGCCGAAAGGCACCGGTCCCGATGGTGCCATCGAAGTACTGATCTTCCCCGCGTCGATGAAAGGCACCGGAGAAGGCAACCGTCCGTGGGATCTGCAGCCGAATAGCTCGATGACGAATGCGACCGTCAGCAATGCGGTGAAGGCCGTCAATGGACATACGATCACGCTGACTTATCAGGGCAAGGAAAAGACCGTCTCGATTGCCGACGGCACGCCGATCGTCACCTTTGCTCCAGCGACGAAAGCTGATCTGAAGCCGGGTGCCGGTGTCATCGTCATGGCGGAAAAGGCAGCCGACGGGGCCATCTCGGCTTCGCAGGTCACCGTCGGCGTGAATGGTGTGACGCCGCCAATGTGAGCTCGTCCGGAGCTCCCGGACACCAAACGCCGCACATTTTGCAGGAATTTTGCTAGAGCGCCGGGGCAGGAGCTGCCGCGGCGCTCGATCCGGCCGCGGTTGCCGGTGATTGCTCCTCCGGTTTGGAAGGCAATGCCTGCAGGTGCAGCGTGCGCGGGTGCAGTGCCTCCATATAGGTTTCCGAACGGCCGATATAGATCATGCTGGTCTCCGGCATGGTGGTGAGCAGCCTGGTCATCGTGTGCTGCCATTCGGGCTCCATGCCTTCGAGCACTTCGTCGAAAACGACCCAGCGCGGCTTCACGAGCAGCAGGCGGGCAAAAGCGATTGCCTTCTGCTCATCGGCATCGAGAAGCTTGTCCCAGCGTGCGCGGCTATCAAGGCGGGCTAGAAGCGAATGCAAGCCCGCAGCCTCAAGCGCGGCTTCGATGGCCGTCCTATCAAAGGCCTCGGGTTTTCCCGGGAAAGCGATTGCCTCGCGCAGCGTGCCGCCCGGTACATAGGCGACCTGGGGGATGAACAGAATGTCGTCAATCGGGGGCAGGCCGATCGTGCCCTTGCCGCAAGGCCAGAGGCCTGCCATGGCTTGGAAGAGCAGGCGGCGGTTCACACTGTGATCGCCGTTGATCATGACCTTTTCCCCGGCCTTGATCACCACGTCCGTCTCACGCAAGCGGAAGCCGCCGCAATCATCGATCTCCTCGCCAAGCTTGGCGACGATGACGATATCCTTCAGCGTCAGCGTATCAGGTGCGGTTTTCTCATAGACGATGGAATCCTTCAAATCGAAGCCATCATCCATCTCCTGAAGCGCCTGGCGGAAGTCGGTGACACGCATCAATGTCGCGCGCCATTCGGCGATCGGGCCGAAATTCGCGACATACCAGCGCAATGCGGTATTGACCTGGTTGAACGCGCCGACCGACATCATCAGCTGCCCGAAGGTCAGGCCGCCGGAAAAATAAGCGGGCGCGGCGACGATGATCGGAATGACGATGACCAGCCAGCCATAGCCTGCCGAAACCCAGGTCAGGTTGGTATTGGCCATGGCGAGCCGCTTGATGACCGCGAGAACGTTGCTGATATCGCTGTTGATCCGCTTGCGCTCGTTCTCTTCGCCGCGTGCTACTGTGATCGCCGGCATATTTTCGTTGGCATGCATCAGCGCAAAGCGCAGCTCGGCTTCCTTGGAAAACCGGTCGGCATTGAGCTTGACGAGCTTGCGGCCGACGACCTGGCTCAATACCGAGGCCGATGCAGCATAAAAGATTGCCGCCCAGACCATATAGCCGGGGATGGTGAAGTTGTAGCCGCTGATCCGGAAGATGAAGCCGCTCGAAAGCTCCCACAACACGCCGATGAAGCTGACGAGCAGAATGGTCGACTGCAGGAGGCCAAGGGCGAGGTTGGTCGTGCTTTCAGCGAGATTGCGAGAATCTTCGTGCAGGCGCTGGTCGGGATTAACGCCGAGGATGCCGATGGTGGAGAGTTTGAGGGCACGCTTGCGCTCCAGCCACTGATCGACGAGATCGCGCGAAAGACCTTCGCGCATGTAAAGGGCCGTCATCTGGTTCAGCCATGCCTGCAGCACGTTGAGCAGCAGCAGCGCACCGGCGATCATCGCGAAGACTTCGAGCTGGCGGAAAAACTCGCCAAGATCACGACGCTCGAGGGAATCGTAGAAAGGGGCGTTCCATTCGTTGAGGATCACCTGTCCATAGGCGGTCGCCAGGATGATGACCACCAGCAGGATCGCAAGCGCGACGACCTTGCCGCGGACCTGCGAATTCCAGAATGCGGAGAACATCACTCCAAGCCGATATGTCAGGCTGAGATCGTATCCCACCCGGTCCTGATTCTGGATGCCCTTCCCCCCTTTGACGTCAGTTTTCATTATTTTTTCCAAAATCGCCCATCACACCATTAATACCATGGGGGCGTTACTGGTCCATCAACAGATTCCACCACCCATAAAGAAAGCGTGATGGATTGGACAGTTGTTCTTATTGACAGTTGATTCGCGGGCGCACTGGCGTTAATTATGATGTCTCGTGGTGATTTGGCCGGCCGGCTTGCAGCCACGTTAAATAAGTCGCTAAAGGGCCGCGTGCGGACCGGTAGCGATTCTTTCGCCGCCGGTTTTTTATTTTGATCGAGTTGACCGCAATGCCCATCAAAATCCCCGATACGCTGCCAGCCTTCGAAACCCTCGTCAACGAGGGCGTGAGGGTGATGACCGAAACGGTGGCGATCCGTCAGGATATCCGCCCGCTGCAGATCGGGCTGCTCAACCTCATGCCGAACAAGATCAAGACAGAAGTGCAGATGGCGCGCCTCGTGGGCGCTTCGCCGCTGCAGGTGGAATTCTCGCTGATCCGCGTCGGCAACCACAAGGCCAAGAATACGTCTGAAGAACATCTGCTCGCCTTCTACCAGACCTGGGAGGAAGTGAAGCACCGCAAGTTTGACGGCTTCATCATCACGGGCGCGCCAATCGAGACGCTGCCTTACGAGGACGTTACCTATTGGAAGGAAATGCAGCAGATTTTCGACTGGACGCAGACAAATGTCCACTCGACCATGAATGTCTGCTGGGGCGCGATGGCGGGGATCTATCATTTCCACGGCGTGCCGAAGTATGAGCTGAAGGAAAAGGCCTTCGGCGTTTACCGCCACCGCAATCTCAAGCCGTCTTCCGTTTATCTCAACGGTTTCTCCGACAATTTCGAGGTTCCGGTGTCTCGCTGGACCGAGGTGCGCCGGGCCGACATCGAAAAGATTGACGGTCTCGAGATCCTGATGGAATCGAGTGAGATGGGCGTCTGTCTCGTGCACGAGCCGAAGGGCCGGCGGCTTTATATCTTCAATCACGTCGAATACGATTCCACGTCTCTTTCGGACGAATATTTCCGCGACGTGAATGCCGGCGTGCCGATCAAAATGCCGCACAACTATTTCCCGCATAACGACCCGGCGATCGCGCCGCAGAACCGCTGGCGCAGCCATGCGCATCTGCTTTTCGGCAACTGGATCAACGAGATCTACCAGACGACATCCTACGATATCGAAGAGATCGGCTCGGACATCTGAGCGTCACCAGTCAGGTTTAGAAATGACGCCGTCGCATTTCTGCGGCGGCGTTTTGTTTTCCGGCCCTGCCCGGTTGCGGTTTGCGGCGAATGGGGGCAGGTTCCGGTTCCTGAATCCTAGGGATGGAGTGAGCGTCGATCATGGCGGACAAATTGGAACGGGAAGTTTTCGGACAGACGAAGGACGGAGAGACCGTCCATCGTGTCGTCATCCGCGGCGGCGGACTGACGGTCAAGGTATTGAGCTGGGGCGCGGTCATCCAGGATGCGCGGCTGGAGGGTCATGACGCACCGCTCGTGCTCGGCTTCGAGGATTTCGAAGGCTATCTTGCTCATTCGCCCTTCTTCGGCGCGACGCCGGGACGCTGTGCAAACCGCATCGGCGACGGAAAGTTTTCGCTCGACGGCAAGAACTACCAGCTCGAACTGAACGAGAAGGGCGTCACGCATCTTCACGGCGGCAGCAACAATATCGGTACGCTCGTCTGGACGATCGTCGAGCACGAGAGCGACCGTGTCGTGCTGAAGATCGTCGATCCCGATGGCCGCGCCGGTTATCCCGGCAACTGCACGATCCAGGCGACCTATCGCGTGCATGGCAACGGCGAGCTTTCTGTCAACTACGAGACGGTGACGGATAAGCCGACGATCGCCAATGTCTGCCAGCACTCCTATTTCAATCTCGACGGCCGGGACGATGCACTGGCGCATGACATCATGATCGCCGCCGACCACTACCTGCCGACCAACGAGAAGCAGATACCGACCGGCGAGATCCGCTCCGTCGAGGGCACCGCGTTCGACTTCCGGGTGATGGCGCCGATGAAGCGTTTCGACGGTCAGGAGCAGGCGCTCTATGACCATAATTTCTGCTTCTCGCGCGAGCGCACGGCCAAGCGCTCGGTCGTGCTTGCCCGCAGCCTGCACTCCGGCGTCTCGCTGGAGGTGCGCACGACCGAGCCGGGCGTACAGTTCTATGCCGGTTTCAAACTCGGTGTGCCGGTGCCTGGTCTTGGCGGCCGCAAATATGGTCCTTTCGCCGGCTTTTGCCTCGAGACGCAGATCTGGCCTGACGCCATCAACCATGCGGGCTTTCCCAACGCGGTTCTGCGTCCCGGTGAGGTGCTGCGGCAGGAAACGGACTACATCTTCACGAAGAGCTGAGCTCAGCCTTCCGGCCTAGATCAATGAAACCCTCGCGGTGTCTCGCGAGGGTTTTTCTTTTTCGGCGGAATGAATCTGCTTGCCGATTGGTTCTAAATAGGTTCTATTGTGTGTCCATGGATAGAACCAGTCTGATAGCGGAACTGAATGGCCGTGGGCTGCGCGACGAGGCGGCAACTGGACCGCTTTACAAGCGGCTGGCACAGGCGCTCACCGGTCTCATCCAGGAAGGTCTGCTGAAACCCGGAACAGCGCTGCCCGGTGAACGCGACCTGGCGGAAGCCCTGAAGCTTGGCCGGGTGACGGTTCGGACAGCCTATCGCGACCTCATGACATCGGGCGCGCTGGAATCGCGCCATGGCAGCGGCACTTTCGTTTCCAGCAGGGTGGAGCGCATGGAGCAGTCGTTGTGGCGGCTTTCCTCCTTCTCGGCGGACATGCGCTCGCGCGGGCGCTCGCCGGCGGCGAAGATCCTGTCGCGCACCATCAACAATCCCTCCCCGGAAGAATCCTTCCTGCTCGGTCTCGGTGTGGATGAGCCGGTTTTGCGGCTCGATCGCCTTCGTCTGGCCGACGGGCTGCCGCTTGCGATCGAACGCGCTGTCGTGCCGGTCAAATTTCTCGGCGAGGATGCCGGCGGCGAAGGCTCGCTCTATGATGCGCTTGCCCAGAGCGGCCACAAGCCGGTGCGCGCCATGCAGCGCCTGACTGCCGTCACGCTCGATCCTTCATCGGCGGCTATTCTTGCCGTGAAGGCCGGTGCGCCGGCGCTTCTGATCGAACGCGTCTCACGCCTGGAAGACCAGCGTGTCGTCGAATACACCCGCTCGCACTATCGTGGTGACGCCTATGATTTTGTTGCCGAATTGAGAATTGGAGATGACCTATGAGTGAGAACCAGTCGCTGATGCTGCAGGAAGCGGGCCAGTCGCCCGAGGTGGTAGCCACCCTGCTCGAAAAGGAAAAGCCGGCCTTTGCCGAAATCGCCCGGCTGTTCTCGTCCGCTCGCCCAAGCGTCGTGACGACGGCGGCGCGCGGTTCTTCCGACCATGCCGCGACCTTCTTCAAATATCTGTTCGAGATCACCTGCGGCGTGCCGGTCGCCTCGATCGGTCCCTCTATCGCCTCTGTCTATAACGCGCCCCTGCATCTGAAGGGCGGCATCCATTTCACCGTCTCACAGTCGGGCGCGAGTCCTGACATCGTGGCGCTGCAGGATGCGGCAAAGAAGGGCGGCGCAACGACGATTGCCGTGGTCAACGTCACGGACAGCCCCCTTGCGAACCAGGCCGATATCGTCCTCGGCCTCAATGCCGGCGCCGAAAAGAGCGTTGCAGCGACCAAGTCCTTCATTGCATCTGTCGCAGCCCTCACCGGCGTGACGGCTGCGATCGGCAGCAAGGCCGATCTGCAGGCGGCCCTCGAAAAACTGCCGGCCGCACTCGCTGCGACATCGGGCATCAATACGGCTGCCGCCGAGGACGTTCTGTTCAACGCCGCCTCGCTCTATACCGGCGGCCGCGGCACGGCTTTCGCCATTGCTCTCGAAGCTGCGCTGAAGGCCAAGGAGACTGCCGGCCTTCATGCCGAAGCCTTCTCTCTTGCGGAACTGATGCACGGGCCGATGCGCCTGGTGCAGCCGGGTTTCCCGATCGTCGGCTTCGTGCCTGAAGATGCGGCCTTCGACAACAACGTGAAGGCCCTCGATCGGCTGCAGAAGCTCGGCGCTACCACCGTGCCCTTCTCGACGAAGCCTCTTGCCGGCGTTAATCTGCAGGTTCCGACGACCGGCAACGGTCTCGTTGATCCCCTGGTTTCGCTGCTCGTCTATTACCGTCTGATCGAGTCCGTCACGCGTCGCAAGGGTTTCGACCCTGACAAGCCGGCAAACCTGCTCAAGGTGACGGAGACCGTCTGATGCCCCACAAGATCTTCACCGGCGCTCGTATCTTCGATGGCGAACGCTTCCATGACGAGCGGGCGCTGATCGTCAAGGACGGACGCGTCGAGGCGATCGTCGGCCTGAATGATCTGCCCGAGGGCGATGTCGTGACATTGGCAGGCGGCGTATTGTCTGCCGGTTTCATCGATGCGCAAGTCAATGGCGGTGGCGGGCGCATGCTGAACGACGAGCCGTCGCCGAACTCGATGTACATGATTGCCGACGGACATCGGCCGTATGGAACGACGGCGCTGCTGCCGACGCTTATTACCGATACGGCAGAAGCGACGGCTGCCGCGATCGCGGCGGCAAAGATTGCGGTGAAGACGAACCGGGGCGTTGCCGGCCTGCATCTCGAAGGTCCGCATCTGGCGCCGGCGCGCAAGGGTGCGCATCTCGCCGAGCTGATGCGTCCGGTCGAAGACAGGGATGTCAAATCGTTCATCGCCGCGCGCGAGGAAATCGGCACACTGCTCGTCACCATGGCGGCGGAGCAGGTGACGGTTTCTCAGGTGCGCGAACTCAGCGAAGCCGGGGTCATCGTCAGCATCGGCCATTCCGACAGCACGAGCGAGGCAGCCGAGGCGCGTTTCGATGCGGGCGCACGTGGTGTCACGCATCTTTTCAACGCCATGAGCCAGCTGGCGCACCGCGCGCCGGGTCTTGTTGGTGCTGCAATCGATCATCCGTCCGTCTGGTGCGGCATCATTGCCGATGGACATCACGTCGATCCGAAGGCGTTGCGAACGGCACTGCGTGCCAAGCGCGGCGAAGGCAAGCTTTTCTTTGTGACCGATGCCATGTCGCTGGTCGGCTCCGAGATGGATACGTTCACGCTGAACGGCCGTACCGTGCGGCGCGAAAGGGGCGGTTTCTGCTCCAAACTCGTGCTGTCGGACGGCACGCTGGCGGGTTCGGATGTCGATATGGCTTCGACGATCCGTTACGGCGTCACCTATCTGGAGCTGACGCTTGCCGAAGCACTGAGGATGGCGACGCTGTATCCGGCGCGTTTCCTGAAGCTTGCCGATCGTGGTCAGCTCTCGCCGGGCGCGCGCGCCGATCTCGTGCATTTCACCGATGCGATAGAAGTGACGGCAACCTGGCTCAACGGCGAAATGGCGTGAAGGAGAGTGGCCGATGACTGATATTACGGACGCCTATTTCTCCAATCTCATCGGCCGGCTTGAGGAGCTGAAGCGGGCGCTTGCCGCGCCGATGGCGCAGGCTGCCGCTGTAATCCTCGAGGCGGCCCGTGGCGACAAGCGCGTCTATGTCTTCGGCACCGGCCATTCGCATATGCTGGCGGAAGAGGTGCATTATCGGGCTGGTGGGCTTGCCTTCACGGTGCCCGTCCTCGTCGGCTCGGCCATGCTGCATGAGGGGGCGGTCATCAGCTCGGTCTATGAGCGCACGCAGGGCCTGGTGCGGCCGATGCTGGAGCGTTACGGCATGCAGCCGGGCGACGTCATCATTATCGCCTCCAATTCGGGCGTGAATGCCGCGCCGATCGAGGCGGCCGACTATGCGCGTGAGATCGGTGCCAAGGTGATAGCCATCACCTCGATCGCCTATTCGACGGCGATCGCCAATGGCCGCCGGCGGCTTGCCGATGTGGCCGACGTGGTGCTTGATAACGGGCTGCCGCCAGGCGACGCGGTCCTCGATCTCGAAGGTACGGGTCTTCGTGTCGGTCCGGTGTCTACGGCGGTCGGGGTGACGGTCATCAACGCCATCTTCGCAGATGTTGCTTCGCAGCTTTCGAAATCCGGTGACGCGCCCGTCTATCTCAGCGCCAATATGCCGGGTGCCGCTGAGATCAATCAGAAGCTGGTGAAGAAGTACCGGCCGCGTAATCCTCATCTCTGAGCAAATAGCCCGGCATGTTGCTGGCCTATTTGCTGTCTCGCCATCGGGCAAAAATGAAAACGGCCCGAAGCGGTTGCCTCAGGCCGTTTTAAACTCTGAAAACTGATGCAATCAGTCCTTGGCGCGCTCGACGTAGGAATTGTCTTCCGTCGCGATGACGACGCGGGTGCCGGCATCGATATGCGGCGGAACCGAGGTGCGGATGCCGTTCGACAGCATGGCCGGCTTGTAGGAAGAAGAGGCCGTCTGGCCCTTGACGACCGGTTCGGTCTCGACGATCTCAAGCGTGACGTGACGCGGCAGTTCCAGCGCCAGCGGATTGCCTTCGTGGATCGACAGGATGCAGGTCATGCCCTCCTGGAGGTAAGCCTTCTGGTCGCCCATGGTTTCGGCGCTGACGACGACCTGGTCGTAGGTGGCCGGGTTCATGAAGTGGAAGCCTTCGCCATCTTCGTAGAGGTACTGGAAGTTGACGTCTTCCACGAAGGCGCGCTCGACCTGTTCGGTCGTACGCCAGCGTTCGGAAACCTTCACGCCGTCGACGATGCGACGCATGTCGACCTGGGTGACCGGCGTGCCCTTGCCCGGGTGGAAATTCTGAGCCGTGAGAACGACGTAGAGCTTGCCGTCGACATCGAGAACGTTGCCCTTGCGGACCGAAGAGGCGATGACCTTGACCATAAGACTTCCTTGTAAGTCGGCTTTCGGCGTCGTAGAGGACAGTCAGAATAGTCCTGAAGACGCAAAATGTTTTTTCTTCGGGGCGGCACTAACCTAAAATCGCGGAAATAGCCACCCCATCCCCGCCGAATCCGGCAAGGAAGCGTTGTATGAACCTCACGAGCGCCAAGGCGTCTCCCTGGTGGACACCATCAGTGCATGCCGATCGCCGTCCGTTCCTTATCGGGCGCAACGCGATCCAGTCAGCGCTGCGGGGTTATTTTGCTCGTGAGGACTTCATCGAGGTCGATACTGCGACGCTGCAGGTGTCTCCCGGCAATGAGGCGCATCTGCATGCCTTTGCAACGCAGGCGCTGACGACGGACGGACAGGCTGCGCCCTTTTACCTACACACATCGCCGGAATTTGCCTGCAAGAAGCTTCTTGCCGCCGGTGAAGAACGCATTGCCTGCTTTGCGCATGTCTACCGCAACCGCGAGCGCGGGCCGCTGCACCATCCTGAGTTCACTATGCTCGAATGGTATCGGGCGGGTGAAAGCTATGAGAGCCTGATGATGGATTGCGTGCGCATGCTTGCGCTCGCTGCCGAGACGGTCAAGACCGCAATGCTTGCCTATCGCGGGACCGAGTGCGATCCCTTCGCCGGGCCGGAGCGTATCAGCGTCGCAGAAGCGTTCGCCCGCCATGCCGGCATCGATCTTCTGGCTTCTGTATCTGCTGACGGCTCGACCGATCGCGCGCATCTTGCCGCCGAAATGCGGCGGATCGGCATGCGCGTTGCCGATGATGATCATTGGGCCGATCTTTTCAGCCGGGTACTGGTGGAAAAGGTTGAGCCGCATCTCGGCTTCGGCCGCGTCACCATTCTCGACGAATATCCTGTTTCGGAAGCGGCTCTTGCGCGACCTTCGGCAGGCGATCCGCGCGTGGCGGAGCGCTTCGAGCTCTATGCTTGCGGCGTCGAGCTTGCCAACGGCTTTGGCGAACTGACCAATGCCGCAGAACAGCGGCGGCGTTTCGAGATCGAGATGAGCGAGAAGATGCGCGTCTACGGCGAGACCTATCCGCTCGACGAGGATTTTCTGGCTGCGCTGGCGATCATGCCGGAAGCGAGCGGCATCGCGCTCGGCTTCGACCGGCTTGTGATGCTGGCGACGGGAGCGTCGCGGATCGATCAGGTGCTCTGGGCGCCTGTTGCGGAGTATGGCCGATGAACGTCTTGCGGCCGATCAAGAGTGTCGACGATCTCGTCAGATCAGGCCTGATCGAGGACGCTGAGCGACTGGCGCTCGATGAGGTTGCTGCCCGCTATGCCATTGCGCTGACGCCTGCCATGGCAAGGTTGATCGATCATGCCGATCCGGCCGACCCGATTGCCCGGCAGTTTGTGCCCGATGCGGCGGAACTGGTGACCACGCCGGAGGAACGGGCCGATCCTATCGGCGACCATGCGCATAGCCCGGTGGAAGGCATCGTGCATCGCTATCCGGACCGCGTGCTGTTGAAAGCCGTGCATGTCTGCCCGGTCTATTGCCGCTTCTGCTTCCGTCGCGAGATGGTAGGGCCGCAGGGGCTTGGCACTCTCGAGCCGGCGGCGTTGGCTGCCGCCTTCGACTATATTCGCGGCCACAGCGAGATCTGGGAGGTGATCCTGACCGGTGGCGATCCGCTGGTGCTTTCACCACGTCGTCTCGGCGACATTCTAAGCGAGCTTGCGGCAATCCAGCATGTAAAAATCGTGCGTTTCCACACGCGGGTGCCGGTTGTCGACCCGCAGAAGATCAATGGGGCGCTGATCGCCGCACTGAAGGCGAGCGGCAAGACAGTATATGTCGCGCTGCACGCCAACCATCCGCGCGAGCTGACTGCGGAAGCGCGCGCCGCCTGTGCCCGCCTGGTGGATGCCGGCATCGTCATGGTCAGCCAGTCGGTGCTTCTGAAAGGCGTCAACGATGATCCCGATATTCTGGCGGAACTGATGCGAGCCTTCGTCGAGGCACGGGTGAAGCCCTATTATCTGCACCATCCGGATCTTGCACCCGGCACCAGTCATTTCCGGCTGTCGATAGAGGAGGGGCAGAAGATCGTCTCCTCGCTTCGCGGCCGTATCTCCGGCCTTTGCCAGCCCACCTATATTCTCGATATTCCCGGCGGCTACGGCAAGGCCGTGATCGGCGAAAGCGCCGTGCAGGCGACCGGCGAGGGTTGTTATTCGATTTCGGATTATCGTGGCAACGAGCATCCCTATCCGCCCGCAGATTGACGCACGAAACGCGCTATTGGCGTACCATTTCTGCACTTCACACGGCTCGAGCGACTTGCTGCCCGATTTCTCGGGCTATATCAAACTATTGATAGAAATGAAGTATTAGGCCCCAGCTAAGCATGATCCGTAAAATGCAAAGTATGAGTCTTAGTCATATTTAACTAATTATATTAGCGGAATGTTCTGTTTTCCCTACTAAAAGCACTCCCATGAAAAGGCGATGCATGCCGGCTCAGGATCATGAAAATCTGGAGTGAATGGGATGAACAAGACAGTCCGCGACCTCGTAGCCAAGTTCGGTAAGCTTCCTGTGCCCGTTGATCAGGTTGCCGACGATGCGGATCTCTACGCCGCGGGTCTGACGTCCTTTGCTTCCGTGCAACTCATGCTCGGCATCGAAGAAGCCTTCGACATCGAGTTTCCCGATAATCTCCTGAACCGCAAGTCCTTCGCGAGCATCTCGGCGATCGTCAAGACGGTCGATCTCATCCAGGATAGCCGAAAGGTCGCCTGATGAATTTCCCGGTCAAGATCACGGAAGACAGCCTGGTCGCAAGGGCTGCCCGCGTCGCCGAAATTGCGGCAAGACATGCGGATGCCGTCGATTTCGAAGGCCGGTTCCCGCAGGAAGCCGTCAACGCGATGAAGGCCGAGCGGCTGCTCGGTATCCAGATCCCCCGCCATCTTGGCGGCGAGGCTGCTTCCACGACCGATATTGCCGAATTGTGCTCGATGCTCGGCCAGGCCTGCGCGGCAAGCGCGATGGTCTTCGCCATGCACCATATCAAGCTTTCGAGCCTCGTCGAACACGGCGTCGACAGCGAATGGCATAGCGCTTTCATGCGCCGTATCGCCGCCGAACAGCTTCTGATCGCTTCCGCCACTACCGAAGGGGGGATTGGCGGCAACCTGCGCAACAGCATCTGCGCGATCGAAATCGACGGCGATGTCTGCAGGCTGCAAAAGGACGCGACCGTCATTTCCTACGGCTCGCATGCCGATGCCATTCTGATTACCTCGCGCAGCCATCCGCAGGCCGCTTCTTCCGATCAAGTCCTGACCGCCTTCTTGAAAGATCAGTACACACTCGAAAAGACGCATGCCTGGAACACGCTCGGCATGCGCGGTACCTGCTCCGACGGCTTCCTGTTCAAGGGTGAAGCACCGGCTAAACAGATCCTGCCCAAACCCTTTGCTGAGATTGCTGCCCAGTCGATGCTTGCCTCTTCGCATCTGCTCTGGAGCGGCGTGTGGTATGGTATCGCGGTTGACGCCGTTTCCCGCGCGCAGGCTTTCGTGCGCGCTGCTGCCCGCAAGTCTCCCGATGCTACCCCTCCCGGCGCACTTCGCCTCGCTGAGGTTTCCAACCTCCTGCAGATGGTGAAGTCGAATGTGGTTGCCGGCCTCAAGGCCTATGAGGACGCCAAGGCTGACGGCGACAAGCTTTCCTCGATGGGCTTTGCCGTGGCGATGAACAACGTCAAGATCGCCTCGTCGGAGACGATCCTGGAGATCGTCAATCATGCCATGCTGATCTGCGGCATCATGGGCTACAAGAACGGTACACCGTTCAGCCTCGGACGCCATCTGCGCGATGCGCATTCCGCGCAGCTCATGATCTCGAACGACCGCATCCTCGGCAATACGTCGAGCATGCTCCTTGTCCATAAGCAGGACACTAGCCTACTGGGGTAAAGCCATGGATATGCAGACTTCGTTTCTGGACCGGCTCTTCGAGTCCGGCCTGCTGATCGATACCGGCGTTGACGGTCTTTATGGCCGCAGCGGCCAGTTCGAAGACGTCATCGCCGCTTTCGAACGGCTGATCGACAGGTTCGGTGGCGCCGATGGCGCCGAAGCGATGCGCTTTCCGCCCGGCATGAACCGTGCGCTCTTCGAAAAGAGCGGCTACATGAAGAGCTTCCCGCAGCTTGCCGGAACGGTGCACAGCTTCTGCGGCAGCGAACTCGACCATATGAGCCTGCTGCAATGCATGGAAGTCGGCGAGGACTGGACCAAGGATCAGAAGGCGACCGATATCGTTCTGACGCCTGCCGCCTGCTACCCGCTTTATCCGACAGTTGCCAAGCGCGGCAACCTGTCGGCCAAGGGCGGCCTCTTCGATCTCCAATCCTACTGCTTCCGCCATGAACCCTCGAAGGATCCGGCCCGCCAGCAGCTTTTCCGCATGCGCGAATATGTCTGCATGGGCACAGAGCAGCATGTAACCGATTTCCGTCAGAGCTGGATGGACCGCGGCGTCGAAATGATGAAGCAGGTCGGCCTCGATGTGACGATCGATGTTGCCAACGACCCGTTCTTCGGCCGCGCCGGCAAGATGATGGTCAACAACCAGCGCGACCAGAACCTGAAGTTCGAGCTGCTGATCCCGATCACCTCGTCGGCAAACCCGACCGCGTGCATGAGTTTCAACTACCATCAGGACTCTTTCGGTGTGAAATGGGGCCTGAACCTCGAAGATGGCAGCGTGGCTCACACGGCTTGCGTCGGCTTCGGCCTCGAGCGCATCGCGCTCGCGCTCTTCCATCACCACGGCCTCGACGTCAAGGAATGGCCGGCCAGCGTACGGAAAGTCCTGTGGGGCTGAGCGGTTCCATGACCTCGGTTTTTGCGGGTATCGATCCCGATACCTACAAGCCACATGCGCTGCATTCCGGCGAGCGCATGTGGCCGGAGACCAATTGTTATATCGATCTCTGGATCGAGGTGCTGTCGACTTTCGGCGTCGCACCCGAAGCGATGCTCGGCTTTACGCTGACGCAGGATTTCGAGGGCGACCAGTTCACCTTCTTCAAGGTACCGCTGGAGGATCTGGAAGCGCTCTATGGCATCCGCACCACCGAACTTGCGATCTATGACCGCGTGGAGCGGCATGCCGAAGTGCAGATCGCCCGCGGGCGGCTCTGCCTGATCGAGATGGATTCCTTCTATATGCCGGATACGCGGGGCACCGCCTACCGGCAGGAGCACGGCAAGACCACGGTTGCGATCAACCGGCTGGACTTTGCCGGCAAGCGCGTCGACTATTTCCACAATGCCGGTTATTTCCGTATCGAGGGCGAGGATTTCGACGGGTTGTTCCAGTCGCATCTGACAGCTGAGGATGCGCCATTCCTGCCCTATACGGAATTCGCCAAGTTTCCGGAGCAGCCAGTAGGTGAAACGCATCTGCGTGAGGTTTCTCGCCGACTCCTTCACTTCCATTTCGCCCGCCGCCCGGGTGCCAATCCAATCCGCGCCTTTGCAGAAGTCTTCCCGCTGCAGGTTGAAGCGGTGGCCGATCGGCCCTTCGGCTTCTTCCACAAATATGCCTTCAACACGCTCAGACAGGTGGGGGCGAATTTCGAATTAGCGGCCGATCATCTGGCCTGGCTTTCGGCCGGCGAGTTCGGGGTCGCGATCGAGGAAGCACGCCGCATCTCGGAGGTGGCGAAGTCTGTTCAGTTCCAGCTGGCGCGTGCTGTCACCCGCCGCAAGTTCGAGCCGTTGAAAGCGGCCCTTGATCCGGCTGCCGATGCATGGGATTCGATGATGGCATCGCTCGCGGAGCGGGCCTGAAGCCGGAGATCTGACCATGCGGGGGCGGTTGGCAAGCATAGGGGCTGAGGAAAGCCTTCTTACCGAAGGCTGGAATGTGGTTCTGACCGAGCCTGATGCTTGTGCGACGCCGCACGATATCCATCTGTCGGCGCAGTTCATTCCAGCACCCGTTCCGGGCACTGTCGCAGCTGCGCTGGAAAGAGCCGGGCTTTTCGATCGGGAAAATCCTCAGGCGCTCAACACCAGGGATGCCTGGTATCTGACCCGCCTCTTCGATGCGGAGCCGGGCGACGCGCTCCTGCGTTTTCAGGGGCTGGCGACGATCTGCCATGTTTTTCTGAACGGCGTTGAGATCCTTTTCTCCGAGAGCATGTTCACCGCCCATGAAATACCGGTGACGCTCGCAGGCGGTGATGAACTGGCGCTCTGCTTCCGGGCGCTCGCCCCGCGCCTTGGCGAACCCGGACCGCGAGCCCGCTGGCGCCCGCAGATGATCACGCCGCAAGGGCTCAAGAACATCCGCACGACGCTGCTCGGGCATATGCCCGGCTGGTGCCCGGAGATCCATGCGGTCGGGCCATGGCGGCCGATCTCGCTCGTGCGCCGAAGCGTTGCCTCTGTCGACAATGTCACGGTGCGTACCGTTCTGGAGGAAAACGGAACAGGACGGCTCAGCGTTTCTCTTCATGCCGATGGCGAAGAGCCTGTGATGATGCTGCGCTGCGCCGGTATCGAGCAGGGCTTCGAGAAGATCGGTGACAGGCATTATTCGGCAATTCTCAAGCTGCCCGAGGTCGAGGCCTGGTGGCCACATACGCATGGCGCACCGCATCTCTACGATGTGACGCTGGTTCTTGACGGCGAGGAACATTCGCTCGGCAGGACGGGATTTCGGCGTGTCGAGGTCGACCACGGCGCTGACGGCAGTGATTTCGCGCTTTGCGTCAACGGCGAACGGATCTTCTGCCGTGGCGCGGTCTGGACGACAGCCGACATAGCGCGGCTGCCAAGCGAGCGTGCCGATTATGAGCCCTTCCTGCGGCTTGCTGCCGAGGCCGGCATGAACATGATCCGCATCGGCGGGACCATGGCCTATGAGACGCCGGAATTCTTCGCGCTCTGTGACGAACTTGGGCTGATGGTCTGGCAGGACTTCATGTTCGCCAATTTCGACTATCCGAAGAACGACAAGGCGTTTATCGGCCATGTGCATGCCGAGGCGGAGGAATTCCTGCACGGCGTACAGCTTTCGCCGTCGCTTGCCGTGCTCTGCGGCGGCAGCGAAATCCACCAGCAGGCGGCGATGTTCGGCCTGCCCTCGGATTTCTGGAGCGGGCCGATTACCGACGAGATCATCCCGGCGATCTGCCAGCGCATGCGACCTGACGTCCCTTACGTGCCGAATTCGCCTTATGGCGGAGCGATGCCCTTTTCGCCCAATGCGGGCGTCACGCATTATTACGGCGTCGGCGCCTATATGCGGCCGCTTGAGGATGCGCGCCGCGCGGAGGTGCGGTTTGCGGCGGAAAGCCTCGCCTTCGCGCATGTGCCGCAGCAGAAGACCTTGCAACGGCATCTCGACGTGCCCTCAGTTCACACTCCGCTCTGGAAAGAGCGGGTGCCGCGCGACCGCGGCGCTTCCTGGGATTTCGAGGATGTCAGGGATTTCTATCTCGGGCTTCTCTATGACGTCGACCCCGCCAAGCTTCGCCGTGAAGATCCCGAACGTTATCTCGACCTGTCGCGCGCCGTCACAGGTGAGGTTCTGGAGGAAACCTTTGCCGAATGGCGGCGCAAGGGATCGACCTGCAACGGCGCGCTTGTCTGGACCCTGCAGGATCTGTTGCCGGGTCCCGGCTGGGGCGTGATCGATTCCACTGGCGAGCCCAAACCTGTCTGGCATGCGATGCGCCGGGCCTTCCGTCCCGCGCAGGCAGTCTTTACGGACGAGGGGACGAATGGCCTCTATGTCCATGTCATCAATGAAACCGACAAGGTGGTGGCTCTCGAACTCGATGTCGCCTGCCTCCGTGAGGGGCGCCAGCAGGTCGCGAGCGGTAGCAAGGCCTTCAATCTCGATCCAAGAAGCGTGGAGCGGATTGCCTGCACCGATCTCTTCGGCGGCTTCTTCGATGCCACTTATGCCTTTCGTTTCGGTGCGCCATCGCATGACGTCAGCGTGGCGTGGCTGCGCTCGGCGATGGACGGCGCGCTGCTGGCGCAGGCTTTTCATTTCCCGCGTGGCCGGGCGAAAGCCTTCCACGACCCGACGATCGAGGCGTCCTTCCTGCGTGAGGACGATGATTGGTTTATCACGCTTGCGACCGACAGGCTTGCCCAGTCGGTACATATCGACGTCGAAGGCTACCGGGCCGAAGAGGACTGGTTCCATCTGGCACCAGGCCCTGCCAAGCGAGTGAAGCTCATCGCCGCTGCGGGCATTGATCGCGATGCATTGCCGACAGGCGAAATCAGGAGCGTCGGCGCCTTGCGCCGTTTCGCGCTTTAGGGACCAGGGAGCGGTCATGACGATCAGGGTGCAGGCGGAAGAGGCTTTGCGGGGCGTCTATCGAAGCATGCGCGGGCATCTGTTGCAGCGGCTGATTGTCAAATCGCGGCTTGCCTTCAATCCGCGCCGACCGGTCGAGATCGTCGGTTATCTATCGATGGCGGCAGGTGTAGGCGAATCCGCACGGCTTTGCGCTGCCGCTCTCTCCCAAGCAGGCCGTGAGATCATGCTTGCGGATGTCAGCACCCATCCGGATGAAGGCAAGCTGGTCGAGTGGACGTCCGAGCAAATCTCCGGCGGGCAGTCCGGAAGTCGTATATGGCATCTCAATCCGCCCATGCTGCCGCGCGCGATCCTGAAGAAAGGTCTCGGCAATTTCACCCGTGCCTTCAATATCGGCTATTGGGCCTGGGAGCTGGAAGTGGTGCCGGCGGAATGGCGCAATGCCATGCACTATATGAACGCTGTCTTCGTTCCCTCGGAATTCACCAGGCGGGCAATCGCGCCACATACGGCTGCACCTGTCATTGTCGTGCCGCACCCGGTGACCGAGCGGCCGGCTGCTGACGGCATCAGGCAGAAGTTCGGGATTGCCGCGGATGCTTTCCTCGTATCGTTCGTCTTCAGCGCCGGTTCCTCGATCAACCGCAAGAACCCGCAGGCGGCGATCAAGGCCTTCAGGCTCTTCAGCGCCGAATGCCCCCATGCCTTCCTGCTGATGAAGGCGAGTGGCAATCCGGTCCGGGACGAGGCACTTCGCGCGCTCATGCAATCCGTGGAAGGCGACCGCAACATCAGGATCGTTACCGACAATCTGGCGAGTTCGGAGATCAACGGCATCATTCGCGATTCCAATGTCTATCTTTCGCTGCATCGTTCGGAGGGTTTCGGCCTGACGGTGGCTGAAGCGATCATGCATCGCACGCCCGTCATCTCGACCGGTTGGTCAGGCACGGCTGATTTCTGCGATCCCGACAATATATGGCTGGTCGAGCCGTCGCTTATTCCCGTCGTCGACAGCCATCCGGAATTTGCCGATCTCACGAATGCCGTCTGGGCCGATCCTTCACCCGCGACCGCGGCGGCGCATTTGAAGAGCATCTATTCCAATCCCGAGGCTGCGAAGCAGAAAGCAGAGGCGGCGCGGACCTATCTGGTGCGCCACCTCGCCGAGCATAGCTACGACAAGGCGCTTTCACGGCTTTCTGCGATGCAGGCGAGCTAAGCTGAGCGCTTTACTCCCCTTTATTTTAACATTTCCAATTTAGTGATGACTTGTTTTCGGCCGCGGTGCGGCTTCTGGCGGATGGACGGATGTCGAAGGGCATTATTGCAAATTCGGTGATGAATGCGGCGGCGGGCATGCTGCTTCTGGTAACGGGGTTCGTTTCCTCGATCATAACCGCGCGTCTGCTCGGTCCGGAGGCGAACGGCATCGTTGCCTTTTCGCTCTGGCTCGTCGTCACGGGTGCCTCGATTGCCGAACTCGGCTCCAGCATCACGCTGCTGAAGACGCTGCCGCAGCTTTCGGCACAGGGCTACAGTTTCGAGCAACGCAAGGGGTTTGCCTCGATCCTGGTCGCCTTCATGGTCTGTTCCACGTTGGTGCTGCTGGGGCTCTACGCCCTGTTCTTCCTGACATCGGAGGAAATGCACTGGGCCGACACCGCGCCGTCTGTGGCGCTTGTGACAGGTATGCTCTTCTTCATCCAGGCGATCGGCTCCTTCGTCAAATTCTACCTGATCGGTGAAAAACGGCTCGGCACGTTCTTCCAGCTGACGCTGATCGTCTCGGTTTTCCAGCTTGCGGGCGTGGCGGTCGGTGCCGTCTTCTACGGGGTGGAGGGCGTGCTCGTCGGCTACGCGCTCGGCCAGTTGGTGCTTTTCGTTGCTACTTTGCCGATTCTTTTTGCCCGGCGCGATCGCTGCGGCGTATCGCTCAAATATCTGGCCTCGTCGTCCGTGATCCTGTCGATGCAATTCATCATCGACTCGATCTTCCTCAATCGTATCGAACTGCTTTTCCTGCAGCAGTTCTGGTCGGTGGAAATGGTCGGCTTCTATGCGGCGGGTCTGTCGATCGCCAATATAGCGTTGCAGCTTCCGATCCAGATGAGCGGCAGCCTGCTGCCCTATTATTCGGAACGGCGGCACACCAGCGCCGACTCGAAGTTCCCGGTCGAGGCCTTTGCAGCCGTCATCCGCAGCATGGCCTATATCGTGCTGCCCATGAGCCTCGGGCTCGCCGCAATCTCCAGCGAACTGGTGCACGTGGTCTTCGGCGAAGCCTTCGATCGAAGCGGCGGAGTTGTTGCGCTGCTTGCGCTTGTCGCGCCAGCCTACACGCTCATGCAGGTTCTCAGCCTATACCTGCTTTCAATCGACAAGGCCAATGTACGGTTGAAAATCAGTGTGATAGGTGGCCTTCTTATGGTAGTGGGTTGTTTACTCATCGTACCTAGGCTGGCCGCCGAGGGTGCCGCACTTGTGCGCATCGCCGTATTTGTTGCGATGTCGGTAATGATGGTCAGACAAACGGGCTTCGGAACTCAGCTTTCGGGTCTTTATCTCAGCCTTGCGAAGATTGCGCTTGCGGCGGTATTTTGTGCTTGCGGCGCCATCACTGCGCTTGAGCTCATCCAGGGTCCGATCGGTCTTGTCGCTGCGATGATCGCCGGCGCGTTTGCTTACTTCGCTGCGTTGAAAGTCCTCCGTGCCGTTCCGGTCGAAGATATCCAGGTGCTACGCTCGATCCTCGACAAGATACCGGCTCTCCTGCAGGGACCAGCAAGGCGTGTCGTCAATTTCATCTCTACGCCGCCCCCCGAACGTGGGGAGAAGAAGCCTGATAACGAAGAGTTCTCGCGCGAGCCGGCCGAAGGTGCCGGCCGTGCCGCTGCCCTTCCTGTTGTGTTCGACGGGACGATCGGTCTCTTCATGCCGGAAAAGGCTGATGTTGAAAAACGCTCGGCTGCCGTTCTTTTCGTGAGCCCCTGGGGCTTCGAAGAAATGTGCACGCGGAAATTCTATCGCGTCGCGGCGGAGCATTTCTCTGACATTGGCGTGCCGAGCCTGCGTTTTGACTATACCGGGACGGGTGACTCGCTCGATTTCGGCGATCAGGCACCCAGTCTGGAAATCTGGAAGAATTCCATCCGCGCGGCAGCTTCAAAATTGAAGACGCTCAGCGGTTGCTCGCAGATCATTGTTGTCGGCCAGGGTCTCGGCGGCACGCTTGCTCATCTGACCGGCCACACGATCGAGGGCGTCGACAGCATCGTGCTGCTTGCGCCTGTCCTCAGCGGCAGGGGGCATCTGCGCGAAATCAACATGTGGTCGCGGATCATTCATGCCGACCTCGGTCTCGGCAAGGAGCATGCGCAAAGCGCCCAGGTTCAGATCGCCGGCCTGACCCTGCCGGACACGATTGCTGCAGAAATCGGCAAACTCAATATCGGTTCGCCGCAGGAGCTTGCGGCGCCGAATTACCTTGTCCTCGAACGCCCGGCTCGGGTTGACGACACGAGTTTCGCTGACGCCCTGAAGGCACTCGGCGGCAATGTCGAGCAGCGCGTTTTCGAAGGTTATGACGAGCTGGTCACCAATCCGCTCTTTGCCAAGACGCCAATGGCAGTCATCAAGTTGCTTGCCGAATGGCTTGTCGAGACAACCGCGCCCGCCCCATCCGTCGGTCACTCATCGCGGGAGGTCGAAAACCGGCCGCTCGCAGGTGACGGTTTTGAGGAGATCCCGGTTCGTTTCGGCGCCTTCCAGCATCTGATCGGCGTCGTCAGCCGGCCGCAGGGCGAGATCAAGGGTAACGCCGTGCTCTTCATGTCGACGGCCTATGACCGCCATGCAGGCTGGGGGCGGACGACTGTCGATATGGCGCGCGAGCTCGCTCGCCAGGGCGTCGTTTCACTGCGCTTCGATTCTGCCAATGTCGGCGACAGCGTTCCGCGTCCGGATGCCCCGGAACAGGTTCTCTATTCCGCGACGCAGACGGACGATGCACTGGCCTCCATCGATTTGCTGGAGAGTTTCGTCGTCGGCCCGATCATGGTCGCGGGTCGCTGCAGCGGCGGTTATGTGGCTTTTCGCGCGGGTATCGAGGACGAGCGCCTGAAGGCGATCGTTTCCATCAATCCCTTCGTTTACTACTGGGATCCGGAAATGCCGGTGCGGCGCGAGCATGTCGTCTCGGTTCCTCGCAGCGTCGATGATTACGGCCAGCGGATGATGCGGCTCGACACGGTCAGGCGGCTGTTCCGCGGTGAGGTCGATGTCTTCGCTGCTCTGCAGAATATCTTTATCGCGGTCGGCCGCCGGCTTTCGCCGCGCATCGCGCCGCTTGTGGAACTCATTCCGGGCCGTCGTCATATCGCACGCCAGGTGCGTCAGTCTTTTGCGGCGCTTGGCAAACGCAAGGTGCCGCTGACGCTGATCTACAGCGAAGGCGATGTCGGTCTCGACCACATGTATTTCCATTTCGGTCCGCGTGGCCACAAGTTCGCCCGGCATCCGAACGTGCGTCTGGTGATGCTGCAGGATGCAGACCACAATCTGACGCCGCCGGAATCGCGCAAGCTGGTACTGGACGAGATCGTCCGGCTGGCGAAAGCCTAGGAATTTCCGGATCTTTTAAGTGGCAATGCCGATTGAGCGGTAGAGGTCGATATAACGGTCCGCAACGGCATCCCACGAATAGGCGTGGGCGGCCTGCATGAGGCTCTCCCGCAAGGACGAACCCTCGACGGTGACGTCGCGATAGGCTTTCTCGATCGCATCCGCCGTCAGTTCCGGCTTCGTGAAGTCGGCAAGGATGATTTCCTCATGCCGTCCTGCGAGCGCGCGATAGGCCTCGTTGGTGTTGAGGATCGGCTGCAGGCCAGCGCTCATCGCTTCCAGCGCAACGATGCCGAAGCCTTCATATTCCGATGCCGAAGCCATGAGTGATGCCTTGGCAATGATGCCGCGGATCACGTGATTGTCCGGCGAAATAGTCAGGGTTACGGATGCTTCCAACGATCTTGCGGCAATCTCCCGCCTGACGTCAGCAGCATCAAGATCGGATTCGGCGCCGATAACGTCCAGATGCCAATCGGGATTGCGTTTTACGAGTGCGGCCATCGCATCCAGCAGAAGATCGAGCCGTTTGTTTACCGAGAAGCGCCCGATCGTGATGATGCGTCGCTCGGGCGTGCGCGAGGCGGCATCGGCGAATTTGCCGATATCGGCGCCATTCTCGATCGTTATGCCATCGGGGACGATCTGGATGAACTGGCTGAGGTCCGACGCGCTGCAGCAGACGAGGCGGCGATAGGCGATCGCCGAGAGGCGTGTCAACGTTCGGAACCATATCTTCTTGATAACAAGAAATTTCTTCGTGTGAAAGAAACCGCCATGGGTCGTGACGACCATGGGCTTGCAGTGCAGGAACCTGCCCCAAGCGAGCGCGTCGAAGAAGAAGTCGATCGCATGGACATGGATAAGATCGGCGTCGCCGATATGGCGGAAGACCTGTGGTGCTACCGGATAGCGACTGCTGCCGGACCAGGGGATACGGACAACCTCGATGCCGTCGATGGTTTCGCGCGCGGGAAGCTTGTCGTCGGGAGCGGTGAAGAGGGAATCAAGCGTGACAACACGGACGCGGTAGCCGCGTTTCAACGTTTGCCGGGCAAGATTGGCGACCACATCCTCAAGGCCGCCACGGTTGGGCAGAAACTGCCGTACGACGTGCACGATGAGGGGCGCAGCTTTCGGCTGCGGGATGTTCTCGACGGTCTCTACCACGGAGAGGGACATTTCCCACCTGTTCTCTATGGGAATGACCAGCCATACCGAGCCTTAAGGTGCGGTATATGAGGAAGTGACCCTTCCGGCTTTATTGGTGCGATGGTTAATCGCTTCAGAATGCCTTGAAGGTCAATGTCGTCAGCGAGCGTACGATGCCGGAGATATTGGCGATGTTGTCGTTGATGAACTTGCCGATATCCTGGCCTTCCTCGATGTAGACCTTGAGCAGCAGGTCGTAGTTGCCTGATGTCGAATAGAGCTCCGAGACCAGCTCGGTCTTGTAGATGGCGTCGGCGACCTCGTAGGTCTTGCCGGGCGCGCACTGGAGCTGGACGAAAATCGGCTTCATGGGAATTTCCTGCATCGAATTCTGATGGCACGCATAATGGTCGAAAGCGCGTCCGCGATGCAAGCCTTCCTTACGTGTCGGAACCCGAATGGGCTTCGGAGACGATCCAGTCGCGGAAAGCGGCAAGCGGGGCATAGTCGGCACGCTCCGGCGGAAAGGCGAGATAATAACGCTCGCGGCTCTCCATCTCGCGGTCGACGGCAGCAACGAGATCGCCGCGCTCCAGCTCATCCTGGATGAGGAAGGTTGGCAGAAGGGCGACGCCTAGGCCGGCGATGGCCGCCTGTGCTGCGGTGGCAAACTGGTCGAACAGCATGCCATGCACGCTTTCGAAGGCAACGCCGTTATCGGCAAACCAGCGCTCCCAGGCGTCGGAACGGGTCGTCAGATGCAGAAGCGGCACCGAGAGCAGATCTTCCGGCCGGGTGATCTCATTGCGCTTGAAGAAATCGGGACTGCAGGCAGGCAGCGTGCGCTCCGACATCAGAAAGGCGAGTTCGGCGCCCGGCCAGTGCGGATGGCCGAAGTGGATGGCTGCATCGATGGAATCGAGACGGAAATCGAAGGAGGAGAGCCGGGTGACGAGGTTGATCGTGACACCGGGGTTGGCACCAAGAAAACGGCCCAGGCGTGGTGCCAGCCAGCGTGTGCCGAAGGTTGGCAGGATCGCAAGGTTCAGCGTGCCGCCGTGCGGGTTGGCGCGCAGGTTCAGCGAGGCGCTGGAGATGCGTCGCAGCGCTTCCCGGATTTCGCGGGCATAGGCATCGCCGGCAAGGGTAAGGCGCACGGTCTGGCGCTCGCGCAGGAACAGTTCTACCCCAAGATGTTCCTCAAGCGCCTTGATCTGGCGGCTGACGGCGCTCTGTGTCAGGTCAAGCTCGCGGGCGGCAGATGTTACGCTGCCGGTGCGGGCGACCGCTTCGAAGGCGGCAAGATGAGCAATCGATGGCAGAAAGCGCCTTGGTGCAAGCATGATCATTCCATTTTAGAATGAGCTATTTCCGAAACGTCGATATTCACCGCCTAAGAGCCCTTGTAAAGAACTTCATCCTGCAAAATCGGAATGAACGCGGAGTTTTCTTCAATGCCCGGCGCTTTCGTCTCTACGGACCGCATCCGTTCGCTTTTCACCGAAGCCATGTCACAGATGTACCGGACGGAGGTGCCGCAATACGGGACGCTGATCGAGCTTGTGGGGGAGGTCAACGCCGAAGTCCTCGCGAAAGACCAGGAACTTAGCGAGCGGCTTCGGCGTGCAGGTGAGCTCGAGCGCATCGATGTCGAGCGCCACGGTGCGATCCGTCTCGGAACGGCTGAGGAACTCTTCACCATCCGACGGCTCTTTGCCGTTATGGGCATGCAGTCGGTCGGTTATTACGATCTCTCGGTCGCCGGTGTTCCCGTGCATTCTACCTGCTTCAGGCCTGTCGAAGAAAAGGCGCTGAACGTCAATCCGTTCCGTGTCTTTACCTCGCTGTTGCGGCTGGAATTGATCGAGGACGCGGAATTGCGCGCCGAAGCCGCTGATATCCTGGCCAAGCGGCAGATCTACACGCCGCGCGCCATCAAACTCATCGAGCAGCATGAGAAGGCTGGTGGACTGACGGAAGCGGAAGCTGCAGATTTTGTCGCCGAGGCGCTGGAAACCTTCCGCTGGCATGGCGAGGCAACCGTCAGTGCCGAGACCTACAAGCGCCTGCATGACGCACACCGCCTCATTGCCGATGTCGTCAGCTTCAAGGGCCCACATATCAACCATCTCACTCCGCGCACGCTCGATATTGATGAAGTGCAGCGGCGTATGCCGGAGCGCGGCATCACGCCGAAGGCCGTCATCGAAGGACCGCCGCGGCGCAATTGCGATATCCTGCTGCGGCAGACGAGTTTCAAGGCGCTGGAAGAGCCGATTGCCTTCACGGATGCTGCCGGCACGAAGGCAGGCACGCATACGGCTCGATTTGGCGAGATAGAACAGCGTGGCGTTGCGCTGACGGCCAAGGGCCGGGCGCTCTACGATCGCTTGCTCGCCTCGGTGCGCGGCGAAGTGCAGGTCGGCGCATCCGGGGCCAAGGCCGGCGACTATGGTGTCGAGCTCGCGGGACGATTCAAGGCATTGCCGGACGGTTGGGACGAGTTGCGGCGCGAAGGACTGGCCTTCGTCCACTATTCGGCGACGCCTGAAGGTCTTGCTGCGAAGGGCCAATTGCCGTCCGATCCGGAGGCCCTGATCGCCAAAGGTTATCTGCGTTTCGATCCTGTCATCTACGAGGATTTCCTGCCCGTCAGCGCGGCAGGTATCTTCCAGTCGAATCTCGGCACGGACCAGCAGCAGAATTATGCGACACGTTCGAACAGGGCGGCTTTCGAGGAGGCGCTTGGCGCCGACGTGCAGGACGAGCTCGCGCTCTATGCCGAGCGGCAGGCCGCATCGCTTGATATGGCCATGGAAGAGCTCGGCCTTTCGGGCCTGAAGCTGAAGACGGTCGCCTGACAATCGGCCGCTTCCGCAGGGGCGGGAGCGGCGCTAGAGTACCGATTTCGATCCAGACTGGACTGTCCGATGCTCAATGATCCTCGCTCCCACGGCCTATGGGAAAAGACTGCTCCCCAGCCACCCGTCACGTCTGTACTGTCAGGCGCCGTCGATGCCGATATTGTCATTGTCGGCGGCGGCTATACCGGCCTTTCTTCCGGCCTGCATCTGGCCGAGGCCGGATCGCGGGTTGTGCTCCTGGAGGCGAAGGAGATCGGCTTCGGCGGCGCAGGCCGCAATGTCGGGCTCATCAATGCCGGCATGTGGGTCATGCCTGATGATCTGCCCGGGGTGCTCGGCCCCGTCTATGGCGAGCGGCTGCTCGACCTGCTCGGCAATGCACCGCGGCTGGTGATGGAGCTGATCGAAAAGCACGGGATCGCCTGCGAGCTCGAAAAGCAGGGTACGCTTCATTGCGCCGTCGGCGTCGACGGTCTGAAGGAAGTCGAGGAGCGCTACAAGCAGTGGTCGGCGCGGGGTGCGCCTGTCGCACTGCTCGATGCCGATGAGACTGCAAAACGCATTGGCACGAATGCCTATGCCGGCTCGCTGCTCGACATGCGGGCCGGCACGCTGCAACCGCTTGCCTACGCGCGCGGGCTGGCGCATGCCGCCCAGAAGGCGGGCGTTGTGCTGCACACGGCAAGCTCCGTCATTGCGACCGAGCGGCAAGGCAGCCGGTGGGTGGTGAAGACGGAGCATGGGCAGGTAACGGCTGATTGGATCATCGTGGCGACGGATGCCTACAGCACCGGCCCGTGGGAACAGGTGCGCAACGAACAGGTATTTCTGCCCTATTTCAATTTCGCCACTGTCCCACTCGGCCATAATCTGCGTCAGTCGATCCTGCCCAATCGCGAGGGCGTATGGGATACGAAGGAAATTCTCTCGTCTTTCCGGATGGATCAGGCCGGCCGCCTGGTCTTCGGAAGTGTCGGGGCGCTGCGCAATACTGGCCTGTCCGTGCACAAGGGCTGGGCCAAGCGCGCGCTGAAGCGGCTCTTCCCCGAGATCGGCGACGCCGAATTCGAGTGCGAATGGTACGGGCAGATCGGCATGACTGACAACGCCCTGCCGCGCTTCCACAAATTCGCCCCCAATGTCATCGGCTTTTCGGGCTATAATGGCCGCGGGATTGCGCCTGGCACGGTGTTCGGCCGCACCCTGGCGGAGCATATTCTTGGCCGGATTGGCGAAGCGGATCTGCCTTTGCCGCTGACCGACCCCCGTGAGCAGAGCTTCCGCGCGCTTAGGGAACTATGGTACGAAGCCGGCGCTCAGGTCGCCCATTTCGCCGATGCCCGTTTCTGAGAACAACAAGACTGGAACCACGACAATGAACATCGCCGTCCTCGATCTCGCCACCGAAACTGCCAAGCTGCTCGCCGATCTCGGCGTCGATGCCAGGAGCTATACGGGCGGTACGCTGTCCGTCACCTCGCCGATCACAGGCAAGGAAATCGGCAAGCTGAAGGAGCATTCCGTCGCCGACGCCAAGGCGGCGATCGATGCGGCACACAAGGCTTTCCTCGAGTGGCGGGCCATTCCGGCGCCGAAGCGCGGCGAGCTGGTCCGTCTGCTCGGCGAGGAACTGCGCGCCTCCAAGGTGGCGCTCGGCCGCCTGGTTTCGATCGAGGTTGGCAAGATCACTTCGGAAGGCCTCGGCGAAGTACAGGAAATGATCGATATCTGCGATTTCGCCGTCGGTCTTTCCCGCCAGCTTTACGGCCTGACGATTGCCACCGAGCGGGCCGAGCACCGCATGATGGAAAGCTGGCATCCGCTTGGCGCCATCGGTATCATTTCGGCCTTCAACTTCCCGGTTGCCGTCTGGTCGTGGAATGCCGCGCTTGCCATCGTCTGCGGCAATTCCACCGTCTGGAAGCCTTCCGAAAAGACGCCGCTGACGGCTCTTGCTGTGCAGGCCCTGTTTGAGAAGGCGTTGAAGCGTTTCGTCGCCGAAGGCGGCAAGGCACCGGCAAATCTCTCTACTCTGTTGATCGGCGGCCGCGAGATCGGCGAAGTGCTGGTCGACCATCCGAAGATCCCGCTGGTTTCGGCGACCGGCTCCACCGCCATGGGCCGCGCCGTCGGCCCGCGCCTGTCGCAGCGCTTTGCCCGCGCGATCCTGGAACTTGGCGGCAACAATGCCGCGATCGTCTGCCCAACGGCCGATCTCGACCTGACGCTGCGCGGTGTTGCCTTCGCGGCCATGGGCACGGCCGGCCAGCGCTGCACGACGCTACGCCGTCTCTTCGTGCATGAGAGCGTCTACGACCAGCTCGTTCCGCGGCTGAAGAAGGCCTATGGTTCCGTGACGATCGGCAATCCGCTGGAAACCGGTACACTGGTCGGCCCGTTGATCGATGGTCTGGCCTTCGAGAAGATGCAGACGGCCCTCGGCCAGGCAAGGGCTGCCGGTGGCGCCGTCGTCGGTGGTGAGCGTGTCGACAATGGTTCGGCAGAAGCCTTCTATGTTCGCCCCGCGCTCGTCGAAATGCGGGAGCAGACCGGCCCGGTGGAGCACGAAACCTTCGCACCGATCCTGTACGTCATCAAGTACAGCGATTTCGATGCCGTGCTGGAACTGCACAACGCTGTCCCACAGGGCCTGTCGTCCTCGATCTTCACCAACAATATGCGCGAAGCGGAAACCTTCCTCTCCTCGCGTGGCTCGGATTGCGGAATCGCCAACGTCAATATCGGTCCATCCGGTGCTGAAATCGGCGGAGCCTTTGGCGGGGAGAAAGAGACGGGCGGCGGCCGTGAATCGGGTTCGGACGCCTGGAAGGCTTACATGCGCCGTTCCACCAACACCGTCAATTACGGCAAGACCTTGCCGCTGGCGCAGGGCGTCAAGTTCGACATCGAATAAGCTGACGCATTGGAACCACAAAAGCGACGCCTCACCGGCGTCGCTTTTTTTTGACGAAATCCGGATTTATTCCCTGCGAAGATGAAAAATTGAGTCAAGATAATGTGATGATTTTTTTGACTTCGAAACTTGAACTAAGCAGTCAACAAAAATATACGCCTGCCATCACCCTTGGGAGCTCGGGTGACATCGCCACGGAGGCCATCATGAAAATTGCTCTTAACCGTCTTTCCGGCGCGTTCGCGCTTGCCGCTTCACTTCTCGCCGCCACCGCGCTCGCAGGCAGCGCCTATGCGCAGGAGTCCGAAGGTATCGTCGTTTACAATGCCCAGCACGAAAGCCTGGGCCGTGAATGGATCGACGCCTTCACCAAGGAGACCGGCATCAAGGTCACCATGCGCCAGGGCAGCGACATGCAATTCGCAAACCAGATCATCCAGGAAGGCGATGCTTCACCTGCCGATGTATTCCTGACGGAAAACTCGCCGGCGATGACGCTGGTCGACGGTGCCGGCTTGTTTGCGCCGATCGAGAAGGACACGCTGGATCAGGTTCCCGAGCAGTATCGACCGGCTGACGGCATGTGGACCGGCATTGCTGCCCGCACCACCGTTTTCGCCTATGACAAGACGAAGCTGACGGAAGACAAGCTGCCGAAGTCTATGCTCGAACTGCAGGATCCGGCCTGGAAAGGCCGTTGGGGCGCAGCTCCCGCCGGCGCCGACTTCCAGGCCATCGTTGCCGCTCTGCTGCAGCTGAAGGGCGAAGACGCCACCAAGGCCTGGCTAAAGGGTCTCAAGGACAATGCCACGCCTTACAAGGGCAACAGCGTCGCCATGAAGGCCGTCAATGCCGGCGAAGTCGAAGGCGCGATCATCTATCACTACTACTGGTTCGGCGATCAGGCCAAGACCGGCGAGAACAGCAAGAATGTCGGCCTGCATTATTTCAAGAATCAGGATCCGGGCGCTTTTGTTTCCGTTTCCGGCGGCGGTGTCCTGAAGTCCACGCAGCACATGAAGGAAGCTCAGGCTTTCATCAAGTATCTGACCAGCAAGGCCGGTCAGGCGGTTCTCAAGGATGGCGATTCCTATGAATACGCCGTCGGCAAGGACGCCGCTTCCAACGACAAGCTCACTCCGCTTGCCGACCTTGACGCGCCGAAGGTCGAAGCCTCGACGCTGGACAGCAAGAAGGTCGTGGAGTTGATGACGGCCGCCGGCCTCATCTAACCTTTCTGCCGCAGGCTTCTTCCGGCCAAAACTATTGCTTTTGGCTCAAGAAAACCTTAGGGCATGACGAAATCCGGCAACCGCTCTTCAAAAGCGGTTGCCTTCCTTTTTCAGCGTGTGAAGGCATCGGCCTTGCTGCAGGACAATAGATTGCTTGCATCCGGCAAGAATGCGCCGGTGACGCCAGGGGCCGCGCGAATGAGCTTGCCGCGCGGGCGCATGCCGCACGCTTCCGTCGTTCTGCTTGCCTCCATCGTCGCGGTCTTCAGCCTTGTGCCGCTCGGCTTCATTGCCTGGGTAACCTATGATGTCGGCTGGGAAACGGTGAAGACGCTGGTCTTCCGCCCGCGCGTCGGCGAGCTTCTCGTCAATACGGTTCTCCTGGAATCGATCACCATTCCGCTGTCGATCGTGCTTGCCGTCACCCTCGCCTGGCTGACAGAGCGGACGGACATCCCTTTCGCACGGTTCTGGGCATGGCTGGCGATCGCCCCGCTCGCCGTGCCCGCCTTCGTGCATTCCTATGCCTGGGTGAGCCTGCTTCCGGGCATGCGCGGGTTGCAGAGCGGCGTTTTCGTTTCGGTGCTCGCCTATTACCCTTTCCTCTACCTGCCGGTTGCCGCCGCCCTTCGCCGGCTTGATCCGGCAATCGAGGATGCTGCGGCCTCGCTTGGCCTCGATCCGTGGCGCGTCTTCTTCCGCACGATCCTGCCGCAGCTGCGCCTTGCCATCTGCGGCGGCTCGCTACTGATCGCACTGCACTTGCTGTCGGAATACGGACTGTTCGTGATGATCCGCTTCGACACGTTTGCAACCGCGATCGTCGACCAGTTCCAGTCTTCCTACAACAGCCCGGCTTCCAACATGCTCGGTGGCGTGCTCGTCGCCTGTTGCCTGTTCCTGCTCGGCCTCGAGATCCTGTTGCGCGGCAATGAGCGATATGCGCGCGTCGGCTCCGGTTCGGCGCGCCCTGCCGATCGCCGCCGGCTCGGCTGGTTCGTGGCGCCTGCCTTGGCACTGCCGATCATCCTCGCAGTGCTGACGCTCGGCGTGCCGCTGATTACGCTCGGTCGCTGGCTTTATCTCGGTGGGCTCGGCATCTGGCGTCTCGAGGTCGTCAGCGCCTTTGTGCAGACGATCGTTCTCGCCATTGCCGGGGGCGTGCTGACGACAATCGCCGCTGCCCCCATGGCCTGGCTCTCGGTGCGCGCGCCGGGCCGCCTCCAGCGTATTCTCGAAGCCTGCCACTATTATGTCGGTTCGCTGCCCGGGGTCGTCGTGGCGCTTGCGCTGGTTTCCATCACTGTCCGGCTTATTCTGCCCCTCTACCAGACCTTTGCAACGCTGCTCGTTGCCTATGTGCTGCTGTTCCTGCCGCGCGCCATGGTGGGCTTGCGCGCCAGCATCGCCCAGGCGCCTGTCGAGCTGGAGCGCGCAGCAATGGGGCTTGGCCGCACGCCGGGACAGGCAGTGCGCCAGATTACTATGCGTCTTGCAGCGCCGGGGGCTGCCGCCAGCATGGCCCTTGCCGCGCTCGGCATCACCAATGAATTGACGGCCACGCTGATGCTGTCGCCGAACGGCGTCGATACACTCGCGACGAAATTCTGGTCGCTGACCAGCGAGATCGATTATGTCTCGGCAGCACCCTACGCCTTCATGATGGTCGTGTTGTCGCTGCCGCTCACCCTCATGCTCTATGCCCAATCGAAACGGACTGCCGGCCAATGACGCTGCTTACCATCGACACTATCAGCAAGCGTTATGGCCCAGTTCAGGCCCTGAAGGATATTTCGCTCGAAGTTCAGGCAGGCAGCCGCACGGCGGTCGTCGGTCCCTCCGGTTCCGGCAAGACGACGCTGCTGCGCATCATCGCCGGTTTCGAACAGCCTGATGTCGGCCGGGTGATGCTCGATGGCGAGGTGCTCGCCGACGGGCCGGCCTGTGTTCCCGCCCACAAGCGCGGCATCGGCATCGTTTCGCAGGATGGCGCTCTCTTTCCGCATCTGAGTGTCGCTGAAAATATCGGTTTCGGTTTCGAGCGCGGGGCGCCCGATCGCGAAAAGCGTATTCGCGACCTTCTGGAAATGGTGGAGCTGGAAAACAGCATGCTGGATCGCCGGCCGCATCAGCTTTCCGGCGGCCAGCAGCAGCGTGTGGCGCTTGCCCGCGCGCTCGGTCGTCGTCCGCGGCTCATGCTGCTCGACGAACCCTTTTCCGCGCTGGATACAGGCCTTCGGGAAAATATGCGCAAGGCGGTTGCCCGCGTCCTGCAGACGGCTGGCATCACCGCGGTTCTCGTGACCCATGATCAGGGCGAGGCCCTCTCCTTTGCCGATCAGGTTGCGGTACTGCGCGAGGGCAAGCTGGTACAGGCCGGCACGCCGCAGACGCTCTATCTCAAGCCGCGGGATCGCGAGACGGCGCTTTTCCTTGGTGATGCGGTGATGCTGCCGGCTATCATCAAGAACGGCTTTGCCGATTGCGCGCTTGGCAGCGTGCCGGTTGAGGGGGCCCATCAGGGCAAAGCGGAAATCATGTTGCGGCCGGAGCAGATCCGTGTCGTCGTCGACGAGGCCAACGCGAAATACGGCGGGCGTGTCGTGGATGTGGAATTCGGCGGCGCGACTTGCACGGTGGCAGTGTCGCTTGCGGCTGTCGCCCTGCCGCCGATCCTGATCAAGACATCAAGCGTGGCATTGCCGACGCGAGGCGATCTCGTTCGCCTCGATATCGCCGGCAAGGCGCATGTCTTCGTGCGGTAAGTTCAGCCCGCCTTCAGAACCAGCTCTTCGGATCCCTCACCGGCCAGCCAGCCACCGGTAAAGCCGGCACGCTCGAGACCGAGACGGATGACCGGATTCTTGCGCATCAGCTTCCAGATGAAGTCGGAGCGGTCGTTCTCGACCGTCATGACGAGGAGGCCCTGGTCGATAGCCACGGTGCGGTCGTCGACCCAGCCTTCCGGCCGCTTGGTCTGGACCGTCGGGTTGAAGCCGCCGGGGAAGCCACCTTCCAGAAGAAGGTTCGGATAGGTGGTCAGCAGAGCCTTGGTGCCATCGAGGGCGGCCTGCCGGTCGTAGGGCAGGCAGCCGAGTGGCGCCCAGGGTGCGATTGTGCCGTCATCGGGGCCGAGCGGAGCACCGCGTGCGGCATAACCCAACACTTTCGGGCTACGGCCACCGCGCATGCGGCGTGTCGGTGGCGGGCCATCGCAGGCCGTGAAGCCCCAGATGTCCTTGCTATAGCCGACGAACTGACCGGGATTGCGTTCCGCATAATCGCGCTGGACGTTGATGACGACCTGCGTATTACGGAAATAATCCCAGTTCCGCTCGGCCATCGGCTTGTCCTGGATGCCGCGGAAATCGATCCAGGCATGGGAGAAGAGATGAATGAAGAGCGGGCCGGCATAGAGATAGGGCTGTTCGTTGAAGATCATCCATGAATAGCTTGCCGTGAAGGCATCGTAAGACGACTGCGGGATCGGATGCGTCGGCGATGCCAGCGCCAGCGTATAGAGGATGATCGCCTCGTCGAAGCCGTGATAGCGCCAGCGCAGGAAGCCGGAAGAAGGCTTCCAGCCCATCGAGATGCAATCGCCCTTGTTCAGAGCCCAGCGCCAATCGACGCGCTCGTAGATGAATGTTGCGAGCGCGCGGATTTCGGTCTCGGTTTGATCCTCGCCGTCGAAATATTGGGCGGCGGTCAGGATGCCTGCAATGAGCAGAGCAGTGTCGATCGTCGAAAGCTCGCTATTCCAGGCACGGTTGCCGGTGTCCACGTGCAGGAAGTGATAGAAGAAGCCGCGATGTCCGGTCGCGTGACGTTCCGTACCCTGCTTGGCATTGGCGAAGAAATGCAGCGTATTGAAGACGCGCTCGGCGGCTTCCTCGCGGCTGATCCAGCCGCGTTCCACACCAACGGGATAGGAGGAAAGCCCGAAGCCGACCGCGGCGATGCTTGCCGGCACGCCAGGGATCGAGGTATCCGGCACGAGGCCGTTTTCGGGATTGGAATATTTCAGGAAATACTTGAACGCTGAGTGCTGCAGCCTGTCGACTAGCGCGGCATCAATGTCTTCAATCCGTTGCAGCATGTGCTCCTGCCCAACTGTTTGATCGCCCCATGCTTCAACATGGTGGCTGTCCCCATGCAAATCAAACCTTTTTGATTCGCAGGGATAAGAGATCACAAACGGCCGCAGTTGGCGTTAATAATCGTCAGTGAAATAATATCTGGAATAAATAATATAAGCGATGCAGCAAAATGGATTAACCGCACCCCCTCGGATGCTATCCAGTTCCTGCAATACTTGCGCGCTTTGGCCGTCGCCTAAACCTCCCGGACTAGCTCAAGCGGCTTGCTCCAGGCGCACCAGATGGCCCGCAGCGACCTCGCGATATTGACGCTTGGGCGGAATATAACCCACAGGGCGGACCGGGCTTTTCAATTCGTCGGTGCCGAGGTTGCGGCGGATCCCGCGGCGAGCAGGATCCGGCACGGGCACAGCCGCCATCAGCTTCCTGGTATAGGGATGCTGGGGATTGCGGAAGAGCTCTTCGCGCGGACCGATCTCGACGATCTCGCCGAGATACATGACCGCGACGCGATGACTGACTCGTTCGACCACCGCCATGTCGTGAGAGATGAAGAGGAAGGCGAGGTTCAGACTCTGCTGCAGATCCATCAGGAGATTGCACACCTGCGCCTTGATGGAAACATCGAGTGCCGACACGCTCTCGTCGGCGACGATCACCTTCGGGTCGAGGGCAAGGGCGCGGGCGATGCAGATGCGCTGGCGCTGGCCGCCCGAAAACTCGTGCGGGTAGCGCTTCATCATGTCAGGCTTCAGGCCAACACGTTCGAGCAGGTCGGCAGCCTTTTCACGGGCCTGGGCGCGGGTGCCAAGCCCGTGTTCGGTGAAGGGCTCGGCGACAGCGGCACCGATCGTCATGCGCGGATTGAGGCTCGCGAAGGGGTCCTGGAAGATCATCTGGATGCTGCGGCGCATATTGCGCAGGCTGACCGCATCGAGGTTCAGGACATCATAGCCATCAAGGCTGACGGAGCCTGCATTTGGTTGCACCAGACGGGTGATCGAGCGGCCCGTCGTGGATTTGCCGCAACCGGATTCGCCGACGAGCGACAGGGTCTCGCCCTGAAAGAGTTCGAAGGAGACGTCCTCAACAGCATGGATGGCGCCGGTTCTGCGGCCGAAGAGACCGCCGCGAATATCGAAGCGGGTGACGAGGTTCTTCACTTCGAGGATCGGCGTCTTTCGGCGATCGACGGTTTCGGCGACTTCCACCGGATCGCATCGTTCGCCGGTCATCGTGTCGACGACGGGGAAACGCAGCGGCCATTTGCGGCCATCCATCGAGCCCAGGCGCGGCACGGCGGAGAGCAGGGCACGCGTATAGGGGTGTTTGCCGCGATTGAAGATATCGTCCGTCGTGCCGGTTTCGACGGCTTCGCCGCGATACATGACGATGGTGCGGTCGGCGATCTCGGCGACCACACCCATGTCATGGGTGATGAAGAGAACGGACATGCCCTCTTCTTCCTGCAGCACTTTGATGAGATCGAGGATCTGGCCCTGGATGGTGACGTCGAGCGCGGTGGTTGGCTCGTCGGCAATCAACAGCTTGGGCCGGGAGGCGAGCGCCATGGCGATCATGACGCGCTGGCGCATGCCACCTGAAAACTGGTGAGGATATTCGTCGAAACGGGATGCGGCATTGGGAATGCGTACCTTCTCGAGAAGTCGGATTGTTTCGGCGCGCGCGTCGGCTTTGCTGATATCACCATGGCATGTCAGCGCTTCGGAAATCTGCCGGCCGATGGTGAAGATCGGGTTCAGGCTGGTCATCGGCTCCTGAAAGATCATCGCGGCATCCTTGCCGCGCACGGCCCGCATCTCCCGATCAGAGAGGGAGAGGACATCGCGGCCGGTCAACGTGATGCTGCCTTCGACGCGGCTTGAGCCCTTGGCGAGCAGGCGCATGATGGAAAGCGAGGTGACGCTTTTGCCGGAACCGCTCTCTCCGACGATGGCGACCGTTTCCCCCGGCATGACATCGAAGGAGACATTACGAACAACCGATCTCCATTCGCCATCGGAGAGAAAGGAAGTTGTCAGGTTCCGGACGGAAAGGACCGGAGAGACGGATGCTGCAGGCTGATCACTCATATCGTTCCCGTGTTCTTTTTGTGCCGGAGACAGGTTCTTTGCCGGAGATGCTTCAGGTCTTCAAAGGCGTGGCAAGTGAGGCTGACGGCCGTCCTTCCGCAATGCGCGCGGCTTCGAGCGCCGCGATCTTTTCATCGATCTCGCGCCTGTCGATCATTCCATTGGGATTGGTCTTCGTCGCCATCGTCTCGGCAACGTGCATGTAGCGTTCCTGCGCTACTGCATAGAGCCGGCGCAATTCCGCGAGCGGATCGGGATGATCGTCTGCCCTGATGCTGAGCCAGGGATAATCCTGATCACGGTGGACGAGGAGGGCGGCAGACTGTTTGCCACGCTTGTCGCCACCGGCATCCTCGCCGGCCTGCATGGATTCCAGCAGGCGCTCGATAAAGGGCTTGTCCATTGCCTTCTTGTAGGTAGCAAGCGTCTCTACGACGACTTGAGGACCTGCCAGCATATTGCCGGCGACGGAAACATTATCGTCGACCAGGTGACCGGCCCAATCGATGCATTTGGCGCCGGTGAAGGCCGCGTTGCGGCCCTGGGCATCGATCAGATGAAGCTGACGCTGATCGCGGCCGGCGTCACGGCCGGTCAGTTCGGCGATGATCTCATCTGGCGCCTTGCCCCCGGCAAGCATGACGAGCCCGTCGGTGCCGTAGAGCGGGCTGACGAAGGCCTGGGTGGCGACCGCGCCGATAGCGCCGCGGATATGCGGCACCAGGCCGCCGACAGCAAAGAAGCGGGTAGCGACGGCAATGCCGAGATAGCCTGTGCCGGGATCACGGGCGACGATGGACCATGTCATGTCTATCTCCCGATCGCATAGGCCTGCATGAGGCGTGGCGTTGCAGCGGCACGCAGCAGTCCATCTGCATCGCGGCGCGCGGCGGTCAGGCGGCCGATACTCCAGGGGTCGGAGACTGTGAGCGCGTGGCCGCGGGCGCGCAGGTTCTCGAGCACATCGGCGCTGAAATTGCCTTCCACCATCAGACCGCCCGGCTCACGTGTGCGCGGATAGAAGGAGCCAGGGAAATGCGATGTGTGGAAGAGCGGCTGGTCGATCGCCGCCTGCAGGTTCATCTTGTGGTGGACATAACGCAGGAAGAAGGAAAGCTGCCACTGTTCCTGCTGGTCGCCGCCGGGGGTGCCGAAGGCGAGTGTCGGCCGGCCTTCGTAGAGGGCAAGTGAGGGCGTCAGTGTCGTGCGCGGGCGTTTGCCGGGAGCGAGCGATGTCGGCAGGCCTGGCTTCAGCCAGAACATCTGGGCGCGCGAATTCAGGCAGAAGCCAAGACCCGGGATGATCGGCGAGGACTGCAGCCAGCCGCCCGAGGGCGTGACAGACACCATGTTGCCTTCGCGGTCGATGACGTCGATATGAACAGTGTCGCCGCGCTTTTCCCTCAGGTGCGCCATGGTCGGCTCGTAGACGGCGCCGGTCTTGGAATCGGCGCCGAGCATGTCCATCGTCACATCGTATTGCTGCTCGAAGCCGGGCAGCTTCCCGGGACGCAGGTCGAAGGAGGCCTCGTCTGTGATGAGTTTGCGGCGGGCGGCGGCGTAGGTGTCCGATAGAAGCTGATCGACCGGCACCTCGGCGAATTTGGGATCACCATAGTAGATCTCTCGATCGGCGAAGGCGAGTTTCATGGCTTCGGTCACGGTATGGACGAAGTCGGCTCCATCAGGCGCCATTGCGGCGATGTCCATGCCCTTGAGGATCGACAGGGTCTGCAGGAAGACCGGACCCTGGCCCCAGGGGCCGATCTTGGCAACCGTCCAGCCGTGATAGTCGTAGGTCTGCGGTTCCTCGATCGTTGCCGACCAATTCGCCATGTCGTCGGCCGTCAGCACCGCCTTGTGGCTGTTGCCGCTCGCATCCATCACTTCGGCGGTCTTCAAGTAGTTTGCGATCTTTTCGGCGACGAAACCGCGGTAGAAGGCGTCGCGGGCGGCTTCGATCTGGGCCTCGCGACCCTGCTTGGCTTCGGCCTCGGAAATGATGCGCTTCCAGGTCTCGGCCAGAACCGGGTTCTTGAAGTTGGAATTGGGTTCGGGAACGGAACCGCCGGGCACCCAGGTTTCGTAGGAGGTCGGCCATTCTTTTTCAAAGAATTCGGCAAGACCCTTGATGGTTGCGGAGACGCGCGGCAGCAGCGGATGGCCGTTTTCGGCGTAATAGATCGCCGGTTCCAGAACGTCACGCACGCTCAGCCGGCCGTAATCGCGTAGCATCAGCATCCAGCCATCGAAGGAGCCGGGAATGACAGTTGCCAGCAGGCCGTCGCCTGGGATCAGTTTCAGGCCCTCGGACGTATAGTGTTCGATAGTGGCGCCGGCGGGCGCAGGACCTTGGGCACAGATAACCTCGACCCTGTCCTTTTTCTTGGAATAGATGATCGCCGGCATGTCGCCGCCCGGGCCGACGAGATGCGGCTCCAGGATCTGCAATGTGAAGCCGGTAGCAACCGCCGCATCGAAGGCGTTGCCGCCCTTTTCCAGGATGCTCATGCCAACGGCGGAAGCGATCCAGTGCGTTGAGGTAACGACGCCGAATGTGCCCAGAATTTCGGGGCGGGTCGTGAATACGGTCATTTCATATGTCCTTTCGAAAGGTCATGCTTCGCGCGGATCGAGCGCATCGCGCAGGCCGTCGCCCAAGAGATTAAAACCGATAACGACGAGGAAGATGGCAATGCCTGGCCACATCGCCATCCACGGTGCCTGGCTCAGGAAGTTCTTGGCAACGTTCAGCATCGAGCCCCAGCTTGGTGCCGGTGGCTGCTGGCCGAGGCCGAGGAAGGAGAGACTGGCTTCGGCGATGATCGCGGTTGCGATCGTCAACGTCGCCTGTACGAGGATCGGCGCGAAGACATTTGGCAGGATGTAGCGGGTGATGATGCTGGAGTGACGCAGACCGATGGACCGCGCACCTTCGATATATTCCTCGGTCTTGACCGCCAGCACCTGCCCGCGCGTTAAGCGCACGAAGATCGGCATGGCCGAAAGGCCGATCGCGATCATCGCATTGCTCAGGCTTGGGCCGAGAAAGGCCGCGAGCGCAATCGCGGTGATCAGGAAAGGCATTGCCAGAAAGGCCTCGGTGATTCGGGAGATGATCATGTCGATCCAGCCGCCGAAATAGCCTGAGATCAGGCCAAAGGGTACGCCGATGAGGACGGCGATCGCCACGGAAAAGACGCCCGCCATCAGCGAGGCCTGCGCGCCCCAGATCATGCGGGAGAGGATGTCGCGACCGATGTCGTCCGTGCCGAGCCAGTGGGCGGCCGACGGGGCCTTGCGGATCGTCGACCAGCTTGTCGCATTCGGGTCGGGGAGCGGCAGGAGTGGCGCGATGATGGCAAGGATGGCGAAGAAGGCGATGATGGCGAGGCCGACGAGCGCGCCTTTGTTGGCCTTGAGCTTGCGCCAAGCGCGGCTTGGCGAGCGTTGCTCGGTCGAGACAACGGGTGTGGCCGCGACTTGATCGATGGCGGTCATAGCGAAGCCCTCATGCGCGGATTGAGGAGAACGTAGAGGATGTCAGCCACGAGGTTCATCAGAATGAAGCCGATCGCCGTGCAGATGACGACGCCCTGGACGACGGCGTAATCGCGATTGAAGACGGCATCGACAATAAGCTTGCCGAAACCGGGAATGGTGAAGATCTGCTCGGTGAGAACCGCACCAGCGAGCAACTCGCCGAAGAGCAGGGCGCTGAGCGTTACGATCGGCAATACGGCATTGCGAAAACTATGCTCCAGCACCACCGAACTCTCCGGCAGCCCCTTGGCGCGGGCCGTGCGGATATAGTCGGCGCTCAGGACGCTCAGCATGGCCGAACGGGTGTGGCGCATCAAGGTGGCGGCGAGCGCATTGCCGAGCACGAAGGAGGGCATGATCATGGTTTCGATCGAGCGCAACGGGTTGGAGAAGAAGGGCTCGTAGCCCGAAGCCGGAAGCCAGCCGAGGTTCACCGAGATGAGCAGGATCAGCATGATGCCGAGCCAGAAATTCGGGATCGACAGCCCTGAGAGAGCGATGATGTTGGCGAGATAATCGATGATCGTGTTCTTCTTGACGGCTGCCAGAATGCCCATCGGCACGCCGATCACGAAGGCGAAGATCATCGACATGATCGCGAGCTGAATGGTGACCGGCAGTTTCTCGGCCACGAGCTCGAGAACCGGCTGGTTGGTACGCAGCGATATGCCGAGATCGCCCTGAAGCGCGGAGCCCAGCCAGTAGAAATACTGATAGGGAACAGGGTCGTTAAGATGATATTTTTCCCTCAGGAATTCCAGCACCTGCGGATCGCGCTCTTCGCCGGCCATGGCCAGAACCGGGTCGCCCGGCAGAAGTTTCTGCAGGGAGAAGACGAAGACCGAAATGATCAGCAAAGTTGGAATGGCGACCAGCAGCCGCTTGGCGATGAACCTGTACATAGGCGCTCCGATACCATCAGCGGTACGCGGCGAGGGGTGCCGCGTACCTGACGCGTGTGGCTGTCAGCCTTCCTTCTTCACACCGACGAGGCGGATCATGCCGTCGGGAGAAGCAACGAAGCCGGTGATGTTCTTGTGCAGCGCCCAGATCCAGGACTGGTGGCCAATGAAGATGATCGGCAAATCGTCGTTGAGGATTGCGGTCGCGGCATCGTATTTCTGCTTGCGCACGGAGTCATCCGTGGACTGGCGCGCTTCGGTCAGAAGCTTGTCGACGTCAGCGTTGCAATATTTGCTGTCGTTCAGGCCCGCGCCGCAGGTGACGAACTGCTGGATATTGCCATCCGGATCGACGCGGCCGGACCAGTCCGAGCGGCTGAGCTGGTAGTTGCCGGCGGTCTGCTCATTGAGCAGGGTCGCAAATTCCGTCGCTTTCAGGCTGACATCGAAACCGGCTTCGGCAACCATCGACTGGATGATCTGCATCATCTGCATCGTGACCGGGCTGTTCGGAACCTGCATTTCGACCGGCACACGGTCGAAGCCTGCAGCCTTGACAAGGGCCTTCGCCTTTTCGACGTCACGAGCGGGTACCGGGACATCCTTGTCGAACCAGGGGCTGCTCGGCGGGAAAGGCTGGTTACCGGCAACGCCCGTGCCTTCGAAAACGATCTGCATGGCGGCTTCACGATCGATTGCCAGCGAGAAGGCCTGGCGCAGGCGCTTGTCCTTGCCGATCGGATTGTCTGCACGCGCGCCATTGCCGACATTGGCATAGATGCCGAGCCAGCCGGTGTTGACAACATCCTTGTAAACGAGGTTCGCGTCGCTCTTGACCGTCTCGGCGTCGGTGGCGGCCAGGCGTTCGATCATGTCGAGATCGCCCGAGCGCAGGTTGGCCAGGCGTACGGTCGAATCCGGGATCGGCAGATAGGTCAGCTTGTCGATGAAGACATTGTCCTTGTTCCAGTAGTCCTGGAACTTCTCGAGCACGATACGGTCCTGTTGGACACGTTCGACAAATTTGAACGGGCCGGCGCAAACAGGATGGTCGCCGAACTTTGCGCCGAGTTCCTTTGCAGCCTTCGGCGAGACGATCATGCCCGCGCGGTCAGAAAGCTGGGCGAGCAAGGTGACATCTGGGCTCTTCAGCGTGAACTTGACTTCATATTCGCCTGACGCCTCGACCTTCTGCACGGAGCTCAACTCGCTCTTGCGACGCGATTCCGGCAGGGTCATGTTGCGCTCGATGGTGGCGACGACGGCTTCGGCGTTAAAGGGCGTTTCGTCCTGGAACTTCACGCCCTGGCGGAGCTTCATTGTGAGCTCCTTGCCGTCAGCCGACCAGTTCCATTCGGTTGCGAGCTGCGGCACGATCTTCAGGTCCGGCGAGACGTCAACGAGCTTGTCGCACATCGCGGTATAGACGATGCGACCGACGAAGGTGCGCGACTGTGCGGGATCGAGCACGTCGGCGTCGTCCTGGAGGCCGATCTTCAGTTCGACCGCGAAAGCGGGAAGCGCAAAAAGCGCTGCTGCTGCGGCGGTCGTCAGCAATTTGGCGAGTTTCATTCCATTCTCCTCTTTTATGTTTTTTGTTTCACGTCTGTCGTGTCGAGCCGGCGGTTATCTCTGCCGTGCCGATTTCTCCGCTCAGCTGGGCTCCTTCTCGGCCACCAATTCGCCATGGTCGAGAGAGGTGATGCGGACGAGGCTTTCCTGCAGCGTCAGCAGGTGTTGGCGCATGGCTTCGCCGGCCTTTCCTGGGTCACGCGCGGCGATAGCGTCGACGATGGCCGTGTGCTGGCCATGGGTGACTTCGCGCGTCCGGCTGGCGCTGCGGGCGCGCTCGCGGATCGCCTGCCAGGCTTCGTCCTGGCGCACGCGGTTGATGACGTCGAAGATCGTGAGAAAGAATGAGTTGCCGGCGCATTGGGCAATCTGGCGATGCAGCGCGCCGTCCCAGAGTTCGCGGCCGTCGGCATCCGTGCTTTCGTAGATCTTTTTCACCAGATCATACATGCGCTCCATATCGGCTGCCTTGGCGCGTATGGCGGCAAGCTGCGCGAGCTGCGGCTCGACGCGCAAGCGCACTTCCATGATCTCCATGAGATCGGTGTCGGCGATGATGGAATCGACATGGTTGCTCCAGCCATCCGGCCGCTTGCCGGCAAAGGTGCCGGAGCCTTGCCGGCGCCAGATGCGGCCTTCGGCTTCCAGTACTTCCAGTGCACGGCGGATGGAGCGGCGGCTGACCCCGAGGATTTCGGAGAGCGTACGTTCGGTTGGCAGCTTGCCATCGGCATCGAGACTATCCGACTGCAGGAGAGCCCTCAGCTTCTCCAGCGCATAGTTCGAATTGCCTTGTGCTTCGTCCATGGCTGTCTGAACCAATTTGATATTGGTTCAATGCAAACCAAATCCATTGCATCGTCAAGCGCTTTTTTGTGCAGATAAATACCTGCACGTTTTTTGATCGCATCGCGCAGATTTAGAGCAGACATAAGGAGTGGATGCACGTTTTCCTGCGTGCTGGATGCTGAGCAAGCCCCGATACCAAAAATCAATTGGTTCGCTTGTCGTGGTTCAGCGGTTCGTGGAGCGCGCGGAAAGGAAGGCCTGCGGGTCGAAGCTGAAATCCTTGTCGAAAGGATAGGTCGGGTGCGCTTTGCGCAGGCGCGGAAGTCGCTCGACGAACTGATCGACAACGCCGGGGGACAGTGCCATGAGGCTCGGATTGGCAATCGGCGCGATTTCCGGCGACAGGTAGCCTGACTTGACGACAACGATACTTGCCGTGCGCGGATCGAGCCCGAGGCGGGTGAAATCGACGATATTGTGGTAGGGGCGGCGCTTGGCCGAGAGGACCAGATCGATGCCGCCGATGGAGACGACAGCCTGGCGGTCGGTAGCGTCGGTGGTCTCGTGCAGGAACTTCACCGTGAACTGTCCCGTCACCGGCTTGCTGTCTTTGGCATCGAGCGAAGCGCCGACAGTCAGCTCCAGCGTCGTGCCGATACCCGCCGCATAACATCTCTCCGTTGCTGCCTTGTCGGCGATGCCGGCAAAAACCACACCGGTGGCGCCTCTTGCGATCAGCTCGGCCAGTACGTCCGCTCGGTCGCCGACGCCGCCGCCGGTCGGATTGTCTCCGGATTCGGCGAGCACGACGGGGCCGGTCGGGCTGGTGATCGCCTTGGCGACGCATTCCTCGACCGAACCGGTTTCGCAGCCGAAGACGAATTCTTCGCGCACATCCCAATAAGCCTTTGCCAGACGTTTTGCCTCGCGCTCCAGTATCGCGCGGTCCGTGCCGGTCATGATGGCGGCAGCCGTGGCCCGCGGCTCGTCGGCCCAGACATAGCCGACCATCAGCGAGGCATCCCAGACGCCGTCGAGCGCATCGATGCCGGGCAGTTCGGCATAAAGGCTCTTTGCCGGTCGATCGACGGTGCTGGTGCGTTCACCCGGCAGGACGACCGGGATTGGCGCCCATAGCAGGGTGGGTTTTTCGCCCGTCTTCAGGCTCTTGACCAGCATGGCGACAGAGCGGCGCATCGTTTCTTCGACATCGATATGCGGCGCAGTGCGGTAGGTGGAATACATGTCGAGCGCGTCGATGATGCGCTGGGTAACATTGCCATGCAGGTCGTAACTTGCCGAGACCGTACAATCATCGCCAACGAGCGCACGGGCTGCGCTGATCCAGTCGCCTTCCGCATCTTCCATGCCTTCGACATACATGGCGCCATGCATTGCCAGATAGAGTCCGTCGAGCGGCAGGAGCGGCTTCAAGCGCTCCAGGAATTCAGCCTTGAAGGCTTCGTAGGTGTGACGGGCGACAGGGCCGCCGGCAATGGCGCGGGCATGGATCGTCGGCAGGAATTCAGCCTCGTAATCCTTCAGAAAGGCAAAATAGGGGGCTGCCAGCAGGTCCTCGCCGCGTACCACCCGGAAGTCTGCCTCTTGGTTCAGGACGGGGTTGTACGTGCTGCATTCGATGTGAATGCCACCGACAGCGATGCGCATGGGAAACCTCAGCTTATATTGGGACCAATCAGAAAATTGTGAGCGGCAATGCTGGCTGCGCCGCGCGACCAGACGTCGCTATCCACGCGACGGGTGCGGATCGGGGTCTGACCTGCATAACGCGGAAGAACATTGGCTTCGATCGCCTGCTGCACGACCGTGCCGAACAGGCCGTCGAACGAGCCGTCGACATGGGTCACCAGGATCATGCCCGGGTCGTTCATCTGGATCAGGTGCGAGATAGCAAGGCCGAGGGCTGCGCCGGCCTTGTGGATGATGGAGATCGCCTCGGCTGTGCCGAGCGAAGCTTCCGCTTCCAGATCGGAGAGTGACGTGCATTTCAGGCCGGCGGCCCGCGCCATCTCCTTGATCGCCTTCATGGAGGCGATCGTATCCAGGCAGCCGCGCTTGCCGCAGCGGCAGGGGGCGCCGCCGGGCTCGATCGTCGCATGAGCGATTTCGCCCGCACCGCCATGATTGCCGCGATAAAGCCTGCCGTCGATGACGTGGGCGCAGCCGATGCCGTCTCCGAGCGACACGACCGAGAAATTCGGGGTGTCGCGAGCAATGCCGAAGAGCTTTTCGCTGACGGCAACAGCCTTGGCATCGTTCTCGATAAAGGTATCGACGCCGCTTGCGTGGCGGATGATTTCGGCAAGCGGCACATCCTGCCAGCCGAGCAGGGTCGACTGCACGCAGGTTGCCTGCCTTTCATCGACGAAGCCCGATAGCGCCACACCGATGCCGGCCAGTTTCGAGCTTGCCTGAGGATGGGCCCTGAGGATTTCCGGCAAGCCATAGGCGATCGCGTTGGCAATGACCTTGGGATCCCGGGAGTAGGGCAGCTGCTGACGGGCGATGATGTTGCCGTTAAGATCGCTGAGGATCATCGGGGCCGGATCTTCCAGAAGCGAAATGCCGATGAAGAACGCGCATTCCGGTTTCAGGTCGAGCAGCACGGAGGGCCGGCCCTGACCGTAGACGGTTTCCGTCTCGTGCAGAACGCCGCGATCAATGAGCTCGCGGGCAATGCCGCTCATCGCCGCTTTGCTGAGCCCGATCGCAGAGGCAAGATCGGTCCGGCTGAGGGGACCGGACTCACTTATGACCCGCAGAAGCTCGCGCTGCGATGAATTGAACATAAAAATCCTGATCCTGTCGCCCGTGATCTCACACTGACAATAAGTTCACAAAATGAACTAATCAACTGAAATAAATTACGAAAAATTGATCAAGCCATCGATTGGCCGGTTTCAAGAATCAACGACAGAGTGAACCAATGGAAATCATTCGCAAGAGATTTGTTCGCACGCCAATTCATATTGAGCTGTGCCGTCGCTGGAGCGCGGACATCAAACGGCCTGGTGGGTTGAACGTCGGCGCGATCTGCTTGAGACGCGAAATAGCAAATAGATGCAGCGCGTAACATATCGCGCTGGTTCGGTCGCCCTCGCGCGCCATCCTGACGTCTCTTCGTCGCCTGCATTTCACGCTATAATTCGTTCCAGGGGTAAGCGGGGGAGACGAGCATGGGCCAGCAGGAAATTCCGCTCAGGGTGACGGCAATACGGTTCGTCCGCGCGATCAAATTGTTCATGACATCCGATGTCGCCGGGAGCGCCCGGTTCCTGCTTGTCTCCCTGATTGTTCTTTTTGGCAGTATCAGTGCTTTGAATGTCGTCAACAGTTTCGTCGGGCGGCACTTCATGACTGCGATCGCGGAACGGCAGACTGCCGAATTTGTTCGCCAGGCTATCCTCTACACTGGCGCTTTTGCTGCTTCGACGATCGCGTCGGTGATTGCCCGCTTTGCCGAAGAGCGACTGGCCTTGCTTTGGCGAGAATACCTCACCCGTCGTGCGATCGGCGTCTATATGGCCGACGGTACTTTCTACCGGCTCGGCGTTCAGGGCAAAGTCTCCTATCCTGATCAGCGGATTGCCGAGGATATCAAAGCGTTTACGACGACGACGCTCTCCTTCCTGCTCATGCTGCTCAGCAGCGTGCTGACGGTCTTCACCTTTTCGAGCGTCTTGTGGCTGATCAGTCCGCTTCTTTTCTTCACGGCTGTTATCTACGCGGCTTTCGGATCGTTTATGACGATCGTGTTGGGACGGCCCTTGATCAAGTTGAACTATAATCAGCTCGACAGTGAAGCCGCCTTCCGGTCCGGGCTGATCCAAGTTCGGGAAAACGCAGAATCAATCATGATCGAGGGCTCGCAGCAACGCCACGCAGATCGGCTGCTGAGGCAGTTCGATAGCCTTGCCACTAACTTCAGGCGGATCATTGGCATCAATCGCAATGTCGGCTTCTTCGCCACCGGCTACAACTGGATGATACAGATCATTCCGGTCGTCATTATCGCGCCGGCCTTCATGCGCGGTGACATGGAATTTGGCGTCATCACGCAGTCGGCGGCAGCATTTGCCATGCTTGTCGGTGCATTCTCGTTTATTGTCGCACAATTCAACTCGATCTCGAACTTCGCGACCGTCGTCGCGCGTATCAGTTCCTTTTTGGAAGCGGTCGAGGAGACCCGCCGCCAGTCCGATCACAGTGTCGAACTCATCGAGGCTGAGGGGAACCTAGGCTATGAACGCCTGACGCTGACGTCGCGGACAGGAACGGTACTGGTGAAGGATTTGTCCCTTCTCATCCCGCCCGATACACGAGTGATCGTTGCCGGAGAAGACGATGCTGCGGGCGCTGCCTTGTTTAGGGCCACGGCAGGACTGGGTACACCGGGGACTGGGCGCATCGTCAGCCCACCTCGTCAGCATGTGCGGTTTCTCGGCCAGCGGGCCTGTGCGGGTCCGGGAACTCTCCGCCAGATTCTTGCGCCACCGAAGCGCTCGATCGAGACAACGGATGAGCAAATCCTGGCTTTGCTGAGAGATCTCGGCCTTGCACACGATTTGACACTCGCCGACCTGGATAGCGAGCAGGACTGGTCCAGATTGCTGTCACCGCGCGAACAGCAACTCGTCGTACTTGCAAGCGCGATCATAGCCGCTCCGTCACACATTGTTCTGGAAAAGGCCGATACCATTTTCGGTCACGAGCTTCTGCTCGCAATCCTCGGGCTCTTGGCTGAAAGAAGGATCGCGTGCGTCAACTTCGCCGAGCCGGGTGCGCCGCGCTCGGCCTACGATGCAGTTCTCGAATATGGTTCTGACGGCTCCTGGACGTGGACCGATCAAAAACAGAAGGCCTGACTGCCGCGCAGCCTGGTTTTTGAAGACTTGAGCCGCCCTAGACCTGTCGTTCACGGCACGTCCGTTGCGCGTCGGGAAGCTCGGGCGACTGCACGGCAGTCACAACCAGCCGCCTGAGAACCCCGCTCGTCTTAGTCCGACCACCACCGGCTCACATCGACGCATAATGTTCCACAGCAAGCCGGTTCGATAGTTTTCAATCATCAGGACGACGGGACCTTGGTCGATCCCGAAATGGTAGGGGCTGACCCACCATCCCTCGTTCCTGTCTTCCATCGCAAAGGTCTGGTTGAACGATGGCCTGAACCCGTAGAGGCGCGTCATGCCGAGTTGCATTCGAGCGAAATTTCGTACCGTCGGGATGACGATTTCCGGAGCGAATGGCAGTGAGGCGACCACGGCCCAGGGAGATACGGTTCCGTCATCCGGCCCATAAGGTGCACCACGCGCAACATAGTCGAAGAATTCCCTGTCGATCCCGTCGACAGTCCGCTTCGTCCAACCCGGCCCGTCACTTGCCGTGAAACCCCAGCAATATTCGCCGTAGCCTTTGAAGTTCAGCGGATTGCGGATTGCGTATTCCTGCTGAACGAAAGTGGCGTGGCGGCTGTTGCGAAAATAGTCGCTGTCATGCTCGCGCATGAATTCGTCGCGAATTTCACGGAAATCGATCCACATATGCGAGAGCTGATGTGTAAAAAGCGGTCCGGAATAAAGTAGTTCGCGACCGAAGATATTCCGCCATTCGTAGCTCTCGGTATACGCTTTGAAGCTTTCCGGAGGCAGCGGGTGGCTCGGTGAGCCCAGACCAAGAATGTAAAGAAGCAGGCCTTCGTCATAGCCGCGCCAACGATAGGGAATGAAGCCGTTTTCCGGTCGCCAGCCGTGGGTAAGCGTGGCGCCGTTGTCGCGCGCCCAGTTCCAGTCCACGCGCTCGTAGAGCGACATGGCAAGTGCGCGTACCTTCGCCTCGTCCTCGGTGTCCGCATCGAAATATGCCGCGACGGTCAAAGCGCCGGCGAAGAGAAAGGCAGAATCGATCGTCGACAATTCGCACTGCCAGACCCGCCGTCCCGTTTCGATGTCCAGGAAATGGTAGAAGAAGCCCTTGTAACCTGATGCGTCCGGTTCCGGCCCTTGATGGCAGGAGATCAGGAATTCCAGTCGCCGCCGGGCGATCTTGGCGGCAAACTCACGAATGACGATACAGCGTTCCACGACGACGGGAATGGTGGCAAGCGCCATACCTACAGCCGCGATGCTTGCCGGGGCGCCGGCCTGCGTCTTGTCGCGCACCAACCCGTTATCCGGATTCGTGCATTGCAGATAGTAGAGCAACGTCGTGAACTGAAGGCGACCGAGATCTTCATCCGTCGGCATCCGGTTCAGTTCGGGATCGGTGGACAGCAGTTCCGACATCATAAGCAAACCGAGGAAGTCAGATGGTTTCGTCGAGCATCCGGAGGCGCCTCTGATCGGACGCCTGCCGGCATGATTTGTGCGCAACGTGTCGTCTAGGCATTGTCTCCCTCAGTGGAGGTCGCTGCCTTCACTTTTCCCGTGCTCTTGACGCCCCATGTCCAGCCGCTGATCTGTGGCATGTCATCGCCATGCGCCTCGATATATTGCCGGTGCTCGATCAGCCTGCCGCGGATTGCCTGCTTGAAATAGGCCGCACGGGCTCCGAGCTGTGGCAACCGATCGATGACATCCTCAACGAGATGAAAGCGATCGAGCTGGTTCAGAACGACCATGTCGAATGGGGTCGTGGTCGTTCCCTCTTCCTTGTATCCTCGGACATGCAGATTTTTGTGGTTGGTTCGCCGGTAGGTCAGCCGGTGGATCAACCAGGGATATCCGTGGAATGCGAAGATGATCGGTTTGTCCTTCGTGAAGAGCGCATCGAAGTCGGGATCCGAAAGCCCGTGGGGATGTTCGCTCGAGGGCTGCAGCTTCATCAGATTGACGACATTGATGACGCGCACCTTCAAATCAGGAAGGTGCTCACGGATCAGTTGCACAGCGGCGAGCGTCTCCAGGGTCGGCACATCGCCGCAGCAGGCCATGACCACATCCGGTTCCGAGCCGCGATCATTGCTTGCCCATTCCCAGATGCCGAGACCTTCGGCGCAATGTTTGATCGCCTCATCCATCGTCAGCCATTGCGGTGCCGGCTGCTTGCCTGCGACAACGACGTTCACATAGTTGCGGCTGCGCAGGCAATGATCGGTAACGGACAGGAGCGTATTGGCGTCCGGCGGTAGATAGACCCGGATGACCTCCGCCTTTTTGTTGATCACGTGGTCGATGAAGCCCGGATCCTGGTGAGAGAAGCCGTTATGATCCTGCCTCCACACATGCGAACTCAGGAAATAATTGAGCGATGCGACCGGCCGTCTCCAGGGAATGTGGTTGCACACTTTCAGCCATTTGGCGTGCTGGTTGAACATCGAGTCGATGATGTGAATGAAGGCTTCGTAGCAGGAGAAGAAGCCATGCCGCCCCGTCAACAGATAGCCTTCGAGCCAGCCCTGGCATTGATGCTCGCTTAGCACCTCCATGATGCGTCCGTCGGGCGACAGGTGATCGTCCTCTGGATAAATCTCGGCCATGTAGCAGCGATCCGTCACTTCCAGCACGTCCTGCCAGCGATTGGAATTGTTCTCGTCAGGGCTGAACAGCCGGAAGTTCTTGCTGTTAAGATTGAGCTTCATCACATCGCGCAGGAACTTGCCCATGACACGAGCGGATTCTGCGGTCACCGATCCGGGTTTGGGCACCGAGACGGCATAATCGCGGAAATCCGGCATCTTGAGGTCGCGAAGCAACAGGCCGCCGTTGGCGTGCGGATTATCGCTCATCCGTCTATGTCCTGCCGGCGCCAGCGAGGCCAATTCGGCTCGCAGCCTGCCTTCGTCATCGAAAAGCTCTTCGGGTCTGTAGCTCTTCATCCAGTGCTGAAGCACCTTGATATGCTCCGGCTTGTCCATGTCGCCCATCGGGACCTGGTGCGAGCGCCAGTAGTCTTCGCATTTCTTGCCGTCGATTTCGGAAGGGCAGGTCCAGCCCTTCGGTGTGCGGAAAACGATCATCGGCCACGCCGGACGGCGGACAATCTTCTTATCCCGCGCTTCTGCCCAGATCTTCTTGATCGTCGCGACGGCAGTATCCATGGCTTCGGCAAGCTGCTGCTGTACCTGATCGGGCTCATGGCCCTCCACGAAGAGGGGTGCATACCCCATGCCCTCGAAGAATTTCATCAATTCTTCCTTGGGAATACGCGCAAGGAAGCAGGGATTGGCGATCTTGTAGCCATTGAGGTGCAGGATCGGCAGAACACATCCGTCGCGGGCCGGATTGAGGAATTTGTTGCCATGCCATCCGGTGGCAAGAGGGCCGGTTTCGGCCTCGCCGTCACCGACGACACAGGCGACGATCAGGTCAGGATTGTCGAAGGCTGCACCATAGGCATGGCTGAGCGCATAACCGAGTTCGCCACCTTCATGGATGCTCCCCGGTGTTTCCGGAGCGACGTGGCTCGGGATGCCGCCTGGAAAGCTGAACTGTTTGAACAGCCTTTTCATGCCCTCTTCGTCCTGGGCAATATTCGGGTAGAATTCGCTGTAGGTTCCCTCCAGATAGGCATGCGCAACGAGTGACGGTCCGCCGTGGCCAGGGCCGATCACATAGATCATGTTGAGATTGTCGCGCTTGATCACCCGATTGAGATGCACATAAAGCATGTTCAGGCCGGGAGACGTTCCCCAATGGCCGAGCAACCGCGGCTTGATATGCGCGCGCGCCAGAGGCTTTTTGAGCAGGGGATTGTCGAGCAGATAGATCTGTCCGACCGACAGATAGTTCGATGCCCGCCAGTAGGCATCCATCAGGCGGAGTTCCTCGGACGAAAGCGGTGCTTTTCCATGCGCTGCCGCCGAGGCGGTTTTTTTCATCACTGCCGTTTCAGGTGAAGCCATCTGAGTCTCCGATCAAAATGACATTGCTGAATTCGCCGGCCCGTTTCGGGCCGGTGCAGTCTCCGGTCGTTACGGCTGCACTATTGAGGAGGAGATTCCGGGAAATGCTCCACCACGCCGCGGACACCGTTGACGCCCTCCGCGAGGATCCGCGCAGCCCTGCGGCGAGCTGCCGTCTCGAGGTTGCCCCAAAAATGCACGATACCGTCAGCGACCGTGACGGACAGATCCAATCCCTCCAGGCCGGTGTTTTCGCCGAGCCGAACGAGAATGCTGCGTCGAATCGCTTCGTCACCAGTTGCCGTATCGTCCGGCTTTGCCGAATAAATCACCTGCAGGAGATCGGCGCGGCTGACGATGCCGATCAGCTTGCCGGCCCGAAGAACCGGAATGCGCTTGATGTTGCGGTTCTGCATGAGCTCGGCAACACGGGAAAGGGGGGCATCTTCGTCGATCGTGACAGCGTCGGGCGTCATGACATCCCCCACTCTCCATGCGCATCGCTTAACGAAAGCGTTTGCCCTGTCGTCGGGACCAAGTTCCATGTTCGCATTCGGGGCGAACGCGCCGCTTGAGAGTTCCGTTCGACGGATCAGATCACCCTCGCTGATGACGCCTGCCAAGTGCCCTTCATTGTCGACCACGGGAAGACCGCTCACCCGCTGGTCGGACATCAGCTTGGCCGCATGCCGAACGCTATTGTCAGGTGACAATGTGACGACCGCTGTCGTCATGACATCTTTGACAAGCATGTCGATCTAGCTCCGGCTACATTAAACTCATCTCGGCGATCTGGCAAAAATGTCTGCAACGCCTCTCGAGGCCGAACGATGTGAACCTCATTCGCCAGCGCCAGGAAAACCTAGCCAGATACTGGCGTGGTTTGCATTGAGTAAGATCAATCGGGCGCCGCAACTTGTACCGGGAGCGATAGCCGATAACGCGATGAGGAGTGATTTGGGCGGACGTTGTCAGGGAGATCGGCGTCGCCAATATCTCGCGAAGGCAGAAGCGGACCGCCGGTGATGAAAACACCGGATGCATCACAATATCATGTGACGCAACAACACTTACTGACGTAAAAGGAGAAACTGGAGCGGGCGAAGGGATTCGAACCCTCGACCCCAACCTTGGCAAGGTTGTGCTCTACCCCTGAGCTACACCCGCTCAAATCCGCACCGGTCCGGGGTAGTAAGTAGCGGACCGTGGGCGCCACCTTGCGGCGACGGGCGCTATATCGCCCAAACGATTTTCAAATGCAACAGGGAAATGACGGAAAAACGAAGAAAAGTTCTGGCGGTGGAAAACAGGCTTCGAAAACGCCGCGAATGCAGGGCAAAGCGTCGGTCCTGATGATTGCCAAGCGCATGAGGCGGACGTAAGCAGACAGTCCAATCTGCTTTTCTCCTGTCTGACGGAATGACGATGACCGAAAACAAGCCCAGGACTCGCCAGGATCTTCTCGCTTTTCTCGATGGCCTCGGCATCGTCCACACGACCAAGGACCATGCACCAGTATTTACGGTGGCCGAATCGGTGGCGCTGCGGGACGAGATTCCGGGCGGCCATACCAAGAACCTGTTCGTGAAGGACAAAAAGGATCGTTATTTCCTGCTGACGGTGGAGGAAAATGCCGTTGTCGACCTCAAGCAGGTCCATACGCTTATCGGCGCTTCCGGCCGGGTCTCCTTCGGCAGGGCCGAGAAGCTGATGGAATATCTTGGCGTCGTTCCGGGTGCTGTCACCGCGCTCGGCGCGATCAACGATACCGGCAACGATGTCACTTTCGTGCTCGATGCGGATCTGATGCATGACGAGATCATCAACTGCCATCCGCTTTCCAATGACGCGACGACTTCGATTGCCAGCGCCGATCTGATACGATTCATGGAAGCGACAGGGCATAAGCCGCTTGTCTTGAAAGTGACGTCCTGACATACGATTTTAGCGCTATCAAAGACGCCGGCAGATCGGCGCGGCGGGAGATACCTATGAGCGGCAGCGACAATCCTTACAACGGTTCCTTCGGCAACCAGATGTCGGCAACGGCAAGTTATGGCGCAGTATCCCAGCCTGAGGCGGGCGGCAGCCATATCAAGGACACGACGACGGCGAATTTCGGGAAGGACGTCCTAGAGGAATCGCGCAATCAGCCGGTTCTGGTCGATTTCTGGGCGCCATGGTGCGGCCCGTGCAAGCAGCTGACGCCGGTTCTGGAAAAGGTCGTCAATGAAGGTCAGGGCCGCGTCAAGCTGGTCAAGATGAACATCGACGATCATCCCTCGATCGCCGGCCAGCTCGGCATCCAGTCCATTCCGGCCGTCATCGCCTTCGTCAACGGCCGTCCGGCCGACGGCTTCATGGGTGCGGTGCCCGAAAGCCAGGTTCGCCAGTTTATTGATCGGCTCGCAGGTCCTGCGGATGCCGACCAGACCGCAGAGATTGAGGCTTATCTGACGCAGGCTGGCGAATTGCTCGCTGCCGGAAACATCAATGAAGCGGGCCAGCTTTATGGTGCCGTCATGCAGGCCGATCCGGAAAATGCCAAGGCTCTCGCCGGCATGGCCGAATGCCTGATCGCAGCCGATCAGCACGGTGAGGCCCGCCAGATGCTGAGCGAGCTGCCGGAAGAGCTTGGCAAGGATGCGGGAATCCAGGCGGTCCTGAAGAAGCTCGACCAGATCGAAGAGGCCCGCAAGCTCGGCGATCCCGTCGCCCTGGAGCGCGAGCTGGCATCGAACCCCGACCATCACGAGGCTCGGCTGAAGCTTGCCAAGATCCTCAATGTAGAGGGCAGGCGTGAGGAGGCGGCTGAACACCTCCTCACCATCATGCGCAAGGATCGTGCCTTCGATGATGATGGTGCGCGTCGCCAGCTTTTGCAGTTCTTCGAGGTCTGGGGCTTCAAGGACCCGGCGACCGTTTCTGCCCGTCGGAAGCTGTCCTCGATCCTGTTTTCCTGAGTTTGCCGCATCCACCCTTGCGTTTTTGCGCAAGGGCACCACATTTCTCGTGAGGACGGGCGCCGAAGATGCGCCCGCCGAAAGAGTGCGGGACTAGTCTTCATGCAAGTCGGCAATGCGAGATACCTGAAGCCCGGCGATCTACCGGATGAAATTGCAGTTTTTCCCTTGACCGGCGCGCTTCTCCTGCCCGCCGGCCAGTTGCCGCTCAATATCTTCGAGCCGCGTTATCTTTCGATGTTCGATTCCGCCCTGACTGGAAACCGTCTGATCGGCATGGTGCAGCCGGCACACGGCGAGCACGAAGACAAGACGCATGCTCCGGAACTTGCGGCTGTGGGTTGCCTCGGCCGGATTACCTCTTATGCCGAAACCGGTGACGGGCGTTATATCGTCTCGCTGACGGGCGTCTGCCGCTTCCGGCTGCTGGAGGAGCGATCGCATGGCCAGCCGTTCCGCAGCTTCCGTATCGCGCCGTTCATATCGGATCTTTCTGCCGAGAATGAAGAAGAAGCCGTCGACCGCGGCGCGCTGCTGACGGCCTTCAAGGCCTATCTCGATGCCAACAAACTCGAGGCGGACTGGGAGAGCGTGGAGCGGGCTAGCAACCTTACCCTCGTCAATTCGCTCGCCATGATGTCGCCATTCGGCCCGGCCGAAAAGCAGGCGCTGCTCGAAGCGCCGGACCTCAAGACGAGAGCGGAAACCCTGATCGCCATCACCGAAATCGTGCTTGCCCGCGTCTTCGGCGATTCCGATACCGTGCTGCAGTAGAGGGCGGGATGGACGAAAAACTCAGTCGGGTCGATCCCAAGCTTCTCGAACTTCTCGTCTGCCCGCTCACCAAGGGGCGGCTTTCCTACGACCGCGAGCATAATGAGCTGGTCTCGGAAAAGGCGCGTCTTGCCTATCCGATCAGGGACGGCATTCCGATCATGCTGGTCTCGGAAGCCAGAAGCCTCGAAGACTAAGCTTCAGCTCTAGATCGCCTCACCTGCGAGCAGCTTCGGATTGTCCTTGGCAGTCGTTCCTGCCGCTTGGCCGATGAAGAAGGACTTCAGGCCGGGCAGGCGATCGACAATGCCGAGCCCGAAATCGCGGGCGATGCGGATCGGCGTCGCGTCATTGGAAAACAGCCGGTTCAATACGTCCGTGGTGACGCCCATGCGGAACGTGTCGAAACGGCGCCAGCTCTGGTAACGCTCCAGGATGTTGATGGCGCCGATATCGAGCCCAAGGCGATCAGCTTCCACGATGGTTTCAGCAAGGGCGGCCACATCCTTGAAACCGAGATTGAGACCCTGGCCGGAGATCGGGTGAATGCCGTGTGCGGCATCGCCGGCAAGCGCAAAGCGCGGGGCGACGAAGGAGCGCGCGAGTGTGAGACCAAGCGGGAAGGCGCGCTTGCCGCCGACCACCTTGAGGGGGCCGAGTTTGTGACCGAAGCGGCGTTCCAGTTCCTCCTCGAAAACCAGATCGTCGGCGGCAACAAGGCGGTTTGCGTCATTTGTCCGCTCGGTCCAGACCAGCGACGAGCGGTTGTTGCGCAGCGGCAGGATGGCAAAGGGGCCGGATGGGAGGAAATGTTCTTCGGCACAGCCGTGGTGCGGGCGCTCGTGCTCGACGGTGGTGACGATGCCGGATTGGCCGTATTCCCAGGTCACTGTCTTGATACCGGCAAAATCGCGCAGCCTGGAACGTACACCGTCGCAGGCAACCAGCAGGCGCGATTGCAACGCGCTGCCATCGGACAGGCTGACTTCGATATCGATATCGCTCGTCTTCAGGCCGGTGGCGCTCAGGCCATGGCGGATCTCGATGCCGAGCCGCTCGCAGGCGCTGCGCAGCGCGCCGACCATAACGACATTCGGGATCATGTGGGCAAAGGGCCGGCCTTCGGCAACTTCGCCGTCGAAGGTCAGGAAGATCGGGCGAACAGGATCGGACATCTTGGAATCTGTCACGATCATCTTGGTGATCGGCTGAGCCTCTGGCTGGATCTCGTCCCAGATGCCGAAGACTTCGAGCATCTTTGTCGCGGCCGCGATAATGGCGGAAGCGCGCATGTCTTTCTTCCAGGCATGTTCGGGAGCGGCCTCGACGACCGCGACAGCGAGATGCGGCGCCGCCTGCTTGACCGCCACTGCCACGGACAGGCCGACATAACCTCCGCCTACAACCAGCATGTCCAGCATAGCCCGCTCCTCTTACATTCTACGATCAGATGCGATCTATATAGAGCATCAGGTTACCACTTCCTACCGCCAGGAGCCGAACAAATGACGGAGCAAACGGGCAAGTCCACCGCCATGGAAACATTGATTTCGACGCTCGATATCGAGCCGATCGAGGTCGATATCTTCCGCGGCCGTAGCCCGCAGGTGGGGTGGCAGCGGGTGTTTGGCGGGCAGGTGATCGCACAGGCGCTGATGGCGGCGCAGCGCACTGTGGACGGCGACCGGTTCATTCACTCGCTGCATGCCTATTTCATGCGTCCCGGCGACCCCTCCGTGCCGATCATCTACCAGGTCGAGCGCATCCGGGATGGGGCGAGCTTCAACACACGCCGGGCTGTCGCGATCCAGCACGGCAAGGCGATCTTCGCGCTCTCTGCCTCATTCCAGGTGGAGGAGCCGGGATTCCACCACCAGATCCCGATGCCGCCTGTACCGATGCCGGAAACGCTGCTCGGCGAACAGCAGATCAAGGAGCAGTATCTTGCTCACGCTCCGGCGGCGGTGCGCAAATATTGGGAGCGCGAAAGGCCGATCGAAATCCGTCCGGTCTCGCTCAAGCACTATTTTACGCGTGAGAAGCTCGAACCGCGGCAGGACGTGTGGGTTCGCGCCACCGGGCCGGTGCCGGACAGCGGGCTCTATCAGGCTGCGGTGCTTGCCTATCTCTCGGACATGACGCTGCTTGATGCATCGCTGCATGCCCACGGAACGTCCATCTTCGACCAGAACCTGCAGGTTGCAAGCCTCGACCATGCCATGTGGTTCCACCGTCCCGACAAGCTCGATGACTGGCTGCTCTACACGCAGGACAGTCCGTCGGCTTCGGGCGCACGGGGATTGACCCGCGGCAGCCTGTTTACCCGATCCGGTGTCCTGATCGCGTCGGTGGCGCAGGAGGGCCTGATTCGGAAAAAGGCAAATGAATAAATAATGTGCATATTTATAAATTTGCGCATTATTTGTGCGCTTATTAGCCAATCATTTGCCTGTTTATTGGCGTCTTCAATTATAGTCTTTATATTTCAATAACTTATGTAGTTGTCACGAATCTGGCACGCCCTTTGAATGTCTATCGCCGGTCGCTGGTCAGGAAACCGTCAGCGGCAAGGAGAGTCGGCTCCGCGCCGAGGATAACGAAGGATGGGAAACCAGATGAAAATTGTGATGGCCATTATCAAGCCGTTCAAGCTCGATGAGGTCCGCGAAGCCCTCACGGCGATCGGCATCCAAGGCCTGACTGTGACCGAAGTGAAGGGCTACGGTCGTCAGAAGGGGCACACTGAAATCTATCGCGGCACTGAATATGCGGTCAGCTTCCTGCCGAAGCTCAAGATCGAAATCGCGGTCGCATCGGAGATCGTCGACAAGGCGGTCGAGGCCATCGCAGCATCTGCCAAGACCGGCCAGATCGGTGACGGCAAAATCTTCGTCTACTCGATCGACCATGCCGTGCGCATCCGTACGGGCGAGACCGATTCAGAAGCGCTGTAAAGAACGGCAGATCAAGGAGCCATTTCCAATGTCAATTTCGAAGTTTTCCTCCAACATCGCACGGATAGGCGCCCTTTCGGCCGCCCTCCTGGCGCCGGTCGTCGCTTTCGCGCAGGAAGCCGCCCCGGCCGCCGCCGATGCTGCAGCCGCTGCTGCTCCGGCCATGACGATGGATAAGGGCGACAATACGTGGATGCTCATCTCCACGGTGCTCGTTCTGCTGATGACCATCCCGGGCCTTGCGCTGTTCTACGGCGGTCTCGTCCGCGCCAAGAACATGCTGTCGGTGCTCATGCAGGTCTTCATGATCACGGCTGTCGTCATGATCATCTGGGTCACATACGGCTATTCGCTCGCCTTCACCGATGGCGGCTCGCTGAACAGCTTCGTCGGCGGCTTCTCCAAGGCTTTCCTGGCCGGCGTCACACCGTCTTCGCTGGCTGAAACCTTCACGAAGGGTGTAGCCATTCCGGAACTCACCTTCATCTGCTTCCAGATGACCTTCGCCTGCATCACGCCGGCCCTGATCGTCGGCGCGTTCGCCGAGCGTATCAAGTTCTCGGCTGTCATGCTCTTCGTCATCCTGTGGGTCACCTTCGTCTACTTCCCGATGGCGCATATGGTCTGGTTCTGGGGCGGTCCGAGCGCTTACACTGCTCCGGCTGGCTTCATTTACTCGCTTGGCGCGATCGACTTCGCGGGTGGCACGGTCGTTCACATCAATGCCGGTATCGCTGGCCTCGTCGGCGCTATCATGCTCGGCAAGCGCACGGGCTATAAGAAGGAAATCATGGCTCCGCACTCCATGACCCTGACCATGGTTGGTGCCTCGCTCCTGTGGGTCGGCTGGTTCGGTTTCAACGCCGGCTCCAACCTAGAAGCCAACGGCTATGCATCGCTCGCCATGATCAACACCTTCGTCGCAACGGCTGCTGCCGCTGTTTCCTGGTGCATCGTGGAAAGCTTCTCTCGCGGCAAGGCTTCCATGCTCGGTGCTGCTTCTGGTGCCGTCGCTGGTCTCGTCGCCGTCACCCCGGCAGCCGGTTTTGCCGGCCCGATGGGTTCGATCGTTCTTGGCCTCATCGTCTCGCCGGTCTGCTACTTCTTCGTCGATGTCGTGAAGAACAAGTTCAACTATGACGACTCGCTCGATGTCTTCGGCGTCCATTGCGTTGGCGGTATCTTTGGCGCCATCGGCACCGGCATCCTCGTCAACCCGGCTCTCGGCGGCGCTGGTATCGTTGACTATGGGACACCGGACTTTGCGGCAACCTATCTCGGCACCGGAGCTCAGGTATTCAAGCAGCTTCAGGGCGTTGTGGTTACGCTCCTGTGGTCGGGCATTGGCTCTGCGATCCTCTACAAGGTCGTCGATGTCATTATCGGGCTGCGCGTTTCGGTCGAAGCCGAGCGCGAAGGTCTTGACCTCGCAACGCACGGCGAAGCTGCCTATCACGCCTAATCAAAGGGTTTGCGGCGCCCGGCACAAGGGCGCCGCCGAACAGCCCGTCGCGGCCTATCTAACCATAAGCCGCTCTTGGCCCGGACCTCTCAAGGTTCGGGCCCTTTTCTTTTTAGCGATCCGGCATATGCATGGTTAACATCGCTTTAACCCTACTTTGATTAGGTAGAGCGGACGCATTTGGCGCAGCGAAGCATTGGCGATTCGCGTGCCCCCAGGCATTGGACGGGTTTGACATATGGCAAGAAGCACGTCGCCGGCGATGGACGGCCGTCCTGACCGGTTCTCCTTCTCGGCATTCATGCTGCGACAGATCCAGGCTCTCGCCGGCTTTGCGGTCTTCCTCGTCCTGGCGCTCGCGGTTGCGGCGCTTGCGACATGGAACGTCACCGATCCCAGCTATTCCTACGCCACCGGCAACCTGCCGACCAACATTCTCGGTTATAGCGGCGCTGCCTTTGCGGATGTCGCCATGCAATTCCTTGGGCTCGCCAGTGTCGTTTCGATGCTGCCGATCGTCGCCTGGGCGCTGGCGCTGATTTCCGGCCGTCGCATCAGCCGCATTCCGGCGCGCGCCGGCGCCTGGCTTCTAGGCACAGTGCTTTCCTCAGCCGTCATCGGTTGTTTTCCACCGCCGCTCACCTGGCCGATCCCGAATGGCATCGGCGGTGTCATCGGCGACATGATCCTGCGTTTTCCGGCACTCTTCGTCGGCGCCTATCCGACCGGTGTCTTCGCAACCGCCATCGGCTGCATCTTCTCTGTCCCGACTGCGTGGATGATGCTCTTTGCGGCCGGTATCGTCGGCCGCAGCGAGCTCGATGAAGAGGACGAAGAAGAGGATTATGTCGATACGCGCAGCAAGGTGCGCGTCGTCGGCGACGAGGATGAGGACGACGATGGGTCCCGCTGGATGGCCTTTAGCGGTGCCATGACGCATGCCTGGTACATGAACCAGGCGCGTTTCCGGCGGCTCTTCGGCATGGGACCGCGCAAGCGGCGCCAGAGCGATTTCGAATCGCCCTATGATTTCAACGATGACGAATTCGGCACGTTGAACGAACCGGTGCGCGCCAAGCCCGCAGCGCGTGGCGAGCGCACGGATCCTTCCATGGAGCCGCGTGCCGTATCCGCCCGCCGCGTCGTTTCTGCGCCTTCCATCTCTCTGAACGACGATGAGGACGAGGATGACGATCCGCCGTTCGATAGCGACTTGCCTCCGCGTCCGGCCGATATTCTGCCAGATGACGATGATGACGACTGGATGATCCGCGCGCCGGCCAAATCGGCCGGCAAACCCGAGCCGCGCGTCATTCCCGCTTCATCTCGTCCGAAGCCCGGCGCCCGCGTCGAACGCGAGGCGCAAGGCTCGTTCATCCGGCCGGAGGGCTTCCAGCTTCCCTCCATGCATCTGCTTGCCGAGCCGAAGAACGTGGTGCGCGATTCCACACTCTCGGCTGATGCGTTGGAGCAGAATGCCCGCATGCTGGAGGGCGTGCTCGAGGATTTCGGCGTCAAGGGCGAGATCATCCACGTTCGCCCCGGCCCCGTCGTCACGCTCTACGAACTGGAACCGGCACCCGGCATCAAGTCATCCCGGGTCATCGGTCTTGCCGACGACATCGCCCGCTCGATGAGCGCGATTGCTGCCCGCGTTGCCGTCGTGCCGGGCCGCAATGCGATCGGCATCGAGCTGCCAAACCAGTCACGCGAGACCGTCTATCTGCGCGAGCTCATTGCCTCGCGTGATTTCGAAAGCTCCAAGGCGAAGCTCGCCATGGCGCTCGGCAAAACGATCGGCGGCGAGGCCGTGATCGCCGATCTCGCGAAAATGCCGCATCTGCTCGTTGCCGGTACCACCGGCTCGGGTAAATCGGTCGCTATCAACACGATGATCCTGTCGCTGCTCTACCGCATGACGCCGGAGCAGTGCCGCCTCATCATGATCGACCCGAAGATGCTGGAACTCTCCGTCTATGACGGCATTCCGCATCTGCTTTCGCCTGTCGTCACCGATCCCAAGAAGGCCGTCGTTGCGCTGAAATGGACCGTCCGCGAGATGGAAGAGCGCTACAAGAAGATGTCGAAGATCGGCGTTCGCAATATCGACGGCTTCAATACGCGTGTCGAGCAGGCACTTGCCAAGGGGGACACGATCTCGCGCACGGTGCAGACCGGCTTCGACCGGCAGACCGGCGAGGCAGTCTACGAGACCGAGGAATTCGATCTGCAGCCGATGCCCTATATCGTCGTCATCATCGACGAAATGGCCGACCTGATGATGGTCGCTGGCAAGGATATCGAAGGCGCCGTGCAGCGTCTTGCCCAGATGGCGCGTGCGGCCGGTATTCACGTCATCATGGCAACGCAGCGCCCGTCAGTCGACGTCATCACCGGTACGATCAAGGCGAACTTCCCGACCCGCATCTCCTTCCAGGTCACGTCGAAGATCGACAGCCGCACGATCCTCGGCGAGCAGGGTGCTGAGCAGCTGCTCGGCATGGGCGACATGCTCTACATGGCCGGTGGCGGCCGCATCCAGCGCGTCCATGGTCCATTCGTATCCGACGTCGAGGTCGAAGAGATTGTCTCCTATCTGAAGACGCAGGGCTCGCCGCAATATCTCGATGCCATCACTGCTGATGACGACGAAGATGGTGATTATGGTGGCGGTTCGGCCGGCACAGCAAATCTCGCCGATTCGGAGGATCCCTACGATCAGGCCGTTGCCATTGTCCTGCGCGACGGAAAGGCCTCCACTTCCTATGTTCAGCGCAGGCTCGGCATCGGTTATAATCGTGCTGCTTCGCTGATTGAACGCATGGAGCAGGAGGGCATTATCGGCCCTGCCAACCATGCCGGAAAACGCGAGATTCTCGTGCCCACGGACGGGGATATTCTCGACCGCTGATACAGGAAAATTTTGCAGCGCGCCCGTCCGACGGAAACCCTGGGCCGTGTAATCCGTTACCTTTCACCGGGCGATCGCGGTGCCTTGAAGACGCCGCCTTTCGGCGGCATGCAGATCGCATACAGGAGGTTCATATGACCAACTCCACATCCATTTTTTCCGGCCTGCCGGTAAGCCGCCGCGACGTCCTTGGCGTCTTTGCCGCTGCGGCCGTTGCAAGCGCCGTCCCGTTTCCCGCTCTCGCTCAGGTCGCACAGGCGGCCGCACCCGCTGGCAACAACGCGACGGCACAGGCGATCGCCGATCATTTCTCCGCCGTTGCCACGATGCAGGGCGAGTTCGTCCAGTTTGGCCCTCGGGGTGAACAGACCGGTGGCAAATTTTTCATCGAGCGTCCGGGCAAGCTGCGCTTCAACTATGACGATCCGTCGCCGATGCGTGTCATTGCCGACGGAAGAAATGTCGCGATCGGCAACATCAAGCTGAAGACCTGGGATCTCTATCCGCTTTCCAAGACGCCGCTCAGCCTGCTGCTTGCGCCGCGTATCGACCTTTCTGCCGGCATGGTGAAGGGCGTGAAGCAAGAGTCCGATCTGACGACGATCTCGCTCGGCAACAATACGGTGTTTGGCAACTCGACCATCACCATGATGTTCGACCCGAAGACCTATGACCTGCGCCAGTGGACGATCACCGATAATCAGGGCAAGGATACGTCGGTCATGATCTTCAACGTAAAAACCGGCATGGCCTTCGACGAGCGCGTCTTCCGTGTGCCCTACGAGGATATCAAGGGCACCTCGGCGAACCGCGACTGATCCTTTTCGGTTGATCGCCGGCCGCTTTTGCCTGTGGCCGGTTTTCTCGCTTACACCTTTGCTCTAAAGCCTTTTCAGAGAGATCTGAAAGGGCATGGCATGAGCTTTTCCATTACCACTTGGAACATCAATTCGGTGCGGCTGCGCATGCCGATCGTCGAGCAGTTGGTGCTGAAGCACCGGCCCGACATTCTCTGCCTGCAGGAAACCAAGGTTACGAACGATCTCTTCCCGTTGGCACCGCTACGCGCCATGGGCTACGAGCACATCATCATCCACGGCCAGAAGGGTTATCATGGCGTCGCCATCGCTTCCCGCGTGCCGCTGACCGAGGATCACCGGCAGGATTACTGCAATGTCGGCGATGCGCGCCACATCTCGGCGGTCTTCCAGCGCGGCAACCGGCGCATCCGCCTGCATAATTTCTATGTTCCTGCTGGCGGCGACGAGCCGGACCGCACGATCAATCCAAAATTCGGCCACAAGCTCGATTTCATCGAGGAGATGAAGAACCTCAAGGCGAGCGCCGAGCCGAACACGTCTGCCATCCTTGTCGGCGATCTCAATATCGCGCCGCTGGAGCATGATGTCTGGTCGCATAAGCAGCTTCTGAAGATCGTCAGCCATACGCCTGTCGAAACCGACGGACTGCTCGAGGTGATGAAGCGCGGCGGCTGGCATGATCTCATGCGCCAGCACGTGCCTGCCAATGAGAAGCTTTATACCTGGTGGAGTTACCGCGCGAAGGATTGGGAAGCTGCCGACAAGGGCCGGCGTCTCGACCACATCTGGTCCTCGCCCGACCTTGGCCCGCTTCTGCAGCGTATCGAGGTGCTGAAGGAAGCACGCGGCTGGGACCGGCCGTCCGACCATGTGCCGGTGACCGTGCATCTCAATCTCTGAGACGCTTCAACTGAATCGGTGAAATTGGCTTGCGGCCTGCGCCGCAAGATCGGCAATGCTATCGCGGATGCGGTTTTCGATAATGCGTGCCGCCGAAGGATATTCTTCGATCAGGCGATGAAACAGGGCCCGCGTGATGCGGATGATGCCGGTATCCTCGCGCGCGATCGCAGTGAATTTGCGCTCTACCTGTGTCACCAATGCAAGTTCCGATATCAGCGATCCGGATTCGGCAATGGCTTCGGTCCGCCCCATGCCATCCGAGCCCGTCACGCTGAGTTCGAGACTGCCGCTGGTGATCACATAAGCACTTTCGGCGGGCGAGCCCTGACGGAACAGCATCTGCCCCGCCGCAATCACGCGACGGTCCGCGCCGAAGGCAATAAGGCGCAGCTGGTCGTCGTTCATGTCCTTGAACAGCGGCAGCTGCGCCAGCAGGAGAATATCGTCGGAAAGAGACATTCTACGGGATAATCTTGTAGCCGCCGTTTTCCGTCACGAGGATCTCGGCGTTGGATGGATCCCGCTCGATCTTCTGGCGCAGACGGTAAACGTGGGTTTCCAGCGTGTGTGTGGTGACGCCGGAATTGTAGCCCCAGACCTCTTCCAGCAGCACGTCGCGGGTGACCACCTTCTGTTCGGCGCGGTAGAGGTAGCGAATGATCGCCGCTTCCTTTTCCGTCAGGCGGATCTTCTGGCCGTTATCGGTGGTCAGCAGCTTCTGGCTCGGCTTGAAGAGATAGGGACCAACGGTGAAAGTCGCATCTTCGCTCTGCTCGTGCTGGCGAAGCTGTACGCGGATGCGGGCAAGCAGCACGGCGAAGCGGAAGGGTTTGGTGATATAATCGTTGGCGCCGGCCTCAAGGCCGAGGATCGTGTCGGAATCCGTGTCATGGCCGGTCAGCATGATGATCGGCGCTTTGAAGCCGCCCTTGCGCAACAGCTTCACCGCCTCGCGGCCGTCCATATCGGGCAGGCCGACGTCCATGATCAGAAGATCGACAGGATTGGAGCGGGCGGCCTGGACGCCCTTGCCCGCGGTCGCTTCCTGCAGGACCGTGAATTCCTCATACAACGACAATTGCTCCGTCAGCGTCTGGCGAAGGTCGTCGTCGTCATCCACCAGAAGAATGGTGCGTGCGGTCATGCGGGTGCGTCCTTGCGTTGGTCAGATACTCCTACGCCAAATTCCAGATTTGGCAAGGATTGGCGATCTGCTGCTGTTGCTGCCTAAGGCTTCATATGGTTTCAATCGAAGCCCAAGGCAATTCAAGAACATGCGAGAAAAATGGAAAAAGCAAGGCGAGAGCGAAACGGCAAGCCTCCTACGCTCGTTGTGCGTGCCGCTCCGGGCAAAAAGAGCAGGGCTATCATCCGTTGCGGCCCGCTTGCCCTGCCTGCCGCTATCGGCCGCAGCGGCCGGACCGTGATCAAGCGGGAAGGTGACGGGGCAACGCCGATTGCTGCCATGCGACTTCTTTACGGTTTCAGGCGCGGCGAACGAAACGGGCATCTTCCCTCGGAATTGCCGATCCGGCGCATCCGCACCGATATGCTGTGGTGTGATCAATCGGACGATCCAAACTACAACAGGCTGGTGAAGGCGCCGTTCAAGCCGAGCCATGAAGATATGAGGCGTGAGGACGGGCTCTACGACATCTGTCTGGTGCTCGACTGGAACATAACCACCCGGGCGCGCAATCGCGGCTCGGCGATCTTTTTCCATCTCATCCGGCCCGGATATGAGCCGACTGCGGGCTGCGTTGCGATCAGCGCCCGCGACATGCGCCGTCTTCTGCCCCATCTCAGAAAGGGAACGATCGTCCGCGTTCTCTGATTGTATTGCCGACAACCTGTCCTATATGGATTTTTGACCGGACGCGAGGGCTTCGATGTGTCCAGGGAAAACCGCTTCGCGGCTTCAATTCGTGCCCCATTCAATTCATGTCTTTGGCCAATTCTTCAAACTTCCGGAGATCTACTGTGACCACTCAGCCCATCATTACTTTTCACGACGGACACTCCATTCCACAGGTCGGTCTTGGCGTCTGGCAGACGCCGCAGGATATCGCTGCTCCGACCGTGCGCACCGCACTTGCCGCAGGTTACCGTCACATCGATACGGCGTCCGGCTACGACAATGAAGAGGGCGTCGGCGAAGGCATCCGCTCCTCCGGAACCGATCGCAAGGATATCTTCGTCACCACGAAACTGCGTAATACCGACCAGGGCTACGACAATGCGCTGCGTGCCTTCGAGGTCAGCCTGAAGAAGCTCGGAACCGATTATATCGATCTCTATCTCATCCACTGGCCGTCGCCGCACCGTGGGCTTTATCGCGAAACCTGGAAAGCTTTCGTGCGGCTGCGGGAAGAGGGCCGCGTACGATCCATCGGAGTTTCCAACTTCTATCCCGACCATCTCGATCACATCGTCGGCGATACAGGTGTGGTTCCTGTTATCAACCAGATCGAGCTGCATCCGGACTTCCAGCAGAAGGCCGCCCAGGAAGCCCACAAGAAGCTGAATATCGTCACGGAATCCTGGAGCCCGCTTGGCCAGGGCCGCTTCATTTCCAATCCGGTCATCGCCCAGATTGCTGCCAAGCACGGCAAGACACCGGCGCAGGTGATCATCCGCTGGCACATCGATACCGGCCTTGTCGTCATTCCGAAGTCGGTGACGCCCTCGCGCATCGAGGAGAATTTCAACGTCTTCGATTTCAAGCTTGATGGCGAAGACATGGCAGCGATTGCCAAGCTCGATAGCGCCGGCGCTCGCATGGGTCCGGATCCGTACACGGCGACGTTCTAAGCGCCGTCTTCTCAGCTTCGCGCAATTAAGAAAGCCCGGCGCTCGCGCGCCGGGCTTTTGTCATGTCCGATGGGCCAGAAAGATCAGTTCCACTCGCGGATGTCGACGAAGTGGCCAGCAATCGCGGCTGCGGCGGCCATGGCCGGCGAGACGAGATGCGTGCGGCCCTTGAAGCCCTGGCGGCCTTCAAAGTTACGGTTCGAGGTCGATGCGCAACGCTCGCCCGGCTTCAGGCGGTCGTCGTTCATGGCGAGGCACATGGAGCAGCCCGGTTCACGCCAGTCGAAACCGGCTGCCTTGAAGATCTTGTCGAGGCCTTCCTGCTCCGCCTGTTCCTTCACGAGGCCGGAGCCCGGAACGATCATGGCGTTGACGGTCGAGGCGACGGTCTTGCCTTCAACGACCTTGGCGACAGCGCGCAGGTCTTCGATGCGGCCGTTGGTGCAGGAGCCGATGAAGACACGGTCAATGCTGATATCAGTCATCGGCGTGCCCGGCTTCAGGCCCATATAGTCCAGCGCACGCCACTTGGAGGCGCGCTTGGTTTCGTCCTGGATATCGTCCGGGTTCGGAACGATGCCCTGTACCGAAATTACGTCCTCGGGCGATGAGCCCCAGGAGACGATCGGCGGCAGTTCGGCAGCGTTGAGCGTGACGACGCGGTCGTAATGCGCGCCTTCGTCGGTCTTCAGGGTCTTCCAGTAGGTGATCGCCTGCTCGAGCGCTTCGCCCTTGGGTGCACGGGGCTTGCCCTTGATATATTCGAAGGTGATCTCGTCGGGCGCGATCAGACCGGCGCGGGCGCCGCCTTCGATCGACATGTTGCAGATCGTCATACGGCCTTCCATCGACAGCGCGCGGATTGCTTCGCCGGCATATTCGATGACGTAGCCGGTGCCGCCGGCAGTGCCGATCTCGCCGATGATGGCAAGGACGATATCTTTGGCGGTAACACCCGGCGGCAGCTGGCCGTCGACCTGCACCAGCATGTTCTTGGCCTTCTTCTGGATCAGCGTCTGGGTGGCAAGAACGTGCTCGACTTCAGACGTGCCGATACCATGAGCCAGCGAGCCGAAGGCGCCGTGCGTGGAGGTGTGGCTGTCGCCGCAGACGATCGTCATGCCCGGCAGAGTGAAGCCCTGCTCCGGTCCGATGATGTGGACGATGCCCTGGCGCTTGTCGTTCTCGGAATAATATTCGACGTTGAATTCGGCGGCATTCTTGGCGAGCTGCTCGACCTGAATGCGGCTTTCCTCGTTCTTGATGCCAAGATGGCGGTCAGCAGAGGTCGGAACGTTGTGGTCGACGACGGCAAGCGTCTTTTCCGGCGCGCGAACCTTGCGGCCGGTCATGCGCAGACCTTCGAAAGCCTGCGGCGAGGTAACTTCGTGGACCAGGTGACGGTCGATGTAGAGAAGACAGGTGCCGTCAGGCTGTTCGTCTACCAGGTGGTCGGCCCAGATCTTGTCGTAAAGGGTACGCGGTGCGCTCATGGCTAATCGTCCGTTTTGGCTGGAGCGTGGAATAAAGGATGTGGCGGAGAGGCTCCGCAGGCCGTCATTCGATCAACGAAGTCGGCTGTTGAGCGCACCGGAAACGGACGCAAAGAAACGTGCCGGCAGGCGATAATGGTCCTGCAGCACGAAAATATGCGCACCGATGCATCTGAACTTGGATTCCATGGCGCTGGATATAGCGATTTTTGATCGAAACGGCAATTCGAATCGTCATGCGCTCTAGCGCCGCGGCATCTGCTTCATCTTCTTCTCGATCCGTCGCAGGAAGAGCGACAGACCGATCGTCAGGATCAGATAGATGTAGGTGACGATCGAATAGGTCTCGAAGAAGCGAAACGAGCCAGAGGCATAGACCTTGCCCATCTGCGTGATGTCGGCGACTCCGAGAACGGAGACCAACGATGAATCCTTTACCATCGAGACGAAGTCGTTCGAAAGCGGCGGAAAGATCACCCGGATCGCCTGCGGAAAGACGACGAGACGGAAGCGGCGGTAACGCGACAAGCCTAGCGACTTGGCCGCCTCGATCTGGCCGATATCGACCGACTGGAAGCCGGCGCGGAAGATTTCGGCGATGAACGAGGAATAACCGATCATCAGGGCAATGATGGCGCGCCACATCAGCGACAGATCACGCACGAGGATAGGCTCGGCAATACCTGCCTGCACCAGGGGTGTGATCAAGAAATTATAGGCTGCGACAACCCCCGGCGCGCCGACGAAGGCGATATAGAAGAGCAGCACGAGGATCGGAATGCCTCGGATGATCTCGATATAGAAGCGGGCGATCTGGCGCAGTACGATATTGTCGGAGAGACCCAGCAGCGCGATGCCCAGACCGAGCACGGTCGCCAGCACAAAGGCGACAAGCGTCACGAACACGGTAATACCGGCACCATTCACGACGGTCCGGAAGACCTGCGCGTAGATATCGTTGGTGACGATGACGACGGCGAGAACGATGCCGATCAGAACAAGGACGACCAGCCACCAGGGACGGTCGTCCTTTTCGTGTCGCGGGGATGGGGGTAATGCCATCTGCGATCGCTCGGGGACTATTGGCCCATCTTGTAGTCGAGGAACCACTTCTTGTTGAGCGCATCAAAGGTGCCGTCCGCCTTCAGGTCGGCGATGGCGGCATTGACGGGGGCGACAAGATCGGAGCCCTTGGGGAAGATAAAGCCGAAGTCTTCGGTGCCGAGCGGTTCGCCGACGACCTTCAAACCGCCATTCGAGGAATCGACATAACCCTTGGCAGCGACGCTGTCGGTGAGGACCAGGTCGACGTCACCGGTCTTCAGGGCCTGTACGGTCGCACCGAAGGTTTCGAAGAGTTTGATGCGCGGGTTCTGTTCGTTGCCGTCGAGGATTTCGTAGACGGCGGTATAGAAAGGCGAAGTGCCGGGCTGGGCGCCGATCAGGCCATCGCTGAGGGCGCCGAAGCTCTTGGCGTCGGTGAAGCGCTTTTCGTCGCCACGAACCAGCATGAACTGCTGCGAGCGCATGTAGGGGTCGGAGAAGTCGACCTTCTGCTTGCGGTCGTCCTTGATGGTGATGCCGGTCATGCCGATATTGTACTGGCCGTCGGACACGGCCTGGATCATCGCGTCCCAGCTGGTGTTCTGGTACTCGACCTTGAAATTCAGCCGCTTGGCGATCTCGTTCATCGCGTCATATTCCCAGCCGATCGCCTTGCCGGATTTGGGATCGACAAACTGCAGCGGCGGATAAGCATTTTCCGTCACCACAACAACTGTCTTGCCGCCGAGGTCCGGCAGGCTGGCGGCGAAGGCTGCGAGCGGCGAAAGCATGACGGCGGTCAGGCCGGCAAGAACGGTGCGGCGAAAGAACATAATGTGGCTCCCCAATATTTGAGTGGCAGAATTGTCATGGAAGATGTGCTCATGGCAAGGCTGCAGGCATCGCCGACCCTTGCAAAAAAGAAAAGGCGGCCCAAAGACCGCCTTCCCCATGCAATGATTTTCGCTTTCGCGAGAAGCTTACTCAGCCGAACCTTCAGCAGCGGCTGCTGCTTCTGCGGCGGCCTTTGCTTCAGCGGCTTCGGCTGCTGCCTTTTCGGCGGCGAGAGCCTGAGCTGCTGCAACCTTTTCAGCTTCGATCCGTGCCTTTTCCTCGGCAAGGGCCTGACGCTCGGCATCGTTGAGCTTGCGGGCGCGGGTGCCGGTGTTCTCGACGATACGAGCCGACTTACCGCGACGGTCGCGCAGGTAGTAGAGCTTGGCGCGACGGACCTTACCGCGGCGAACGACTTCGACGCTTTCGATCAGCGGGGAGTAAACCGGGAATACGCGCTCGACGCCTTCGCCGTAGGAGATCTTGCGGACCGTGAAGTTTTCCTGCAGGCCGCCGCCGGAGCGGGCGATGCAGACGCCTTCATAGGCCTGAACACGGGTACGGTTGCCTTCCGTGACCTTCACGTTGACGCGGACGGTATCGCCCGGGGAGAATTCGGGAAGCGTACGCTTGGCTTCGATCTTGGCGGCCTGTTCGGCCTCAAGCTGCTGAATGATGTTCATCGTCTTAACCTTTGGTTATTCTGAAACAGCCAGAGCGCTCACACTGTCCTTCGGTCTATGCCTCCGGAGTTTGCCCTTGCGGGCGGGAGCGGGTTCGCCATTCTTTGTTTGCTGGCAGACAGGGTTAAACCCCATTTCCGCGTGCGCCAATACACGAAAGACTTCCGCTTGTCATCCCTTGGACGACAAATTTATGAAATCAGCCGCCTTTTCCGGACTTCTGCGCTGCAAGAAGATCGGGGCGTCTTTCCTTCGTCAGGGAGACGGCCTGTTCGTGGCGCCATTTCTCGATCGCGCCGTGATTGCCCGACGTCAGGATCGCCGGAATCTCGCGGCCTTCCCATTCCTGCGGACGGGTATAGTGCGGATGTTCCAGCAGCCCGCCTTCGAAACTTTCATGCAGGCCGGAGAGGTCGTTACCCATGACGCCAGGCAGGATACGGACGATCGCGTCGAGCACGATCAGCGCCGCCGGCTCGCCGCCTGACAGTACGTAGTCGCCAATCGAGACTTCCTCGAGCCCGCGCGCGTCGATCACCCGCTGGTCGACGCCCTCGAAACGGCCGCAGATGATGATAACGCCATCGCCGGCCGCCAGTTGCCGCACACGCTCCTGCGTCAGCGGCTTGCCGCGCGGGCTCATCAGCAGTCTCGGGCGGGTGTCGTTTTCAGAGGTGCTGTCGATGGCGCGGGCCAGCACGTCGGGCTTCAGCACCATGCCGGCGCCGCCGCCAGCCGGCGTGTCGTCGACGGTGCGATGCTTGTCAGTGGCAAAATCGCGGATCTGCACGGCATCAAGCGACCATTGTCCGCGCTCTGCCGCCTTGCCTGCGAGCGAAAATCCCAGATGACCCGGAAACATTTCCGGGTAAAGTGTCAGAACGGTCGCCCGGAAAGCCATGGCGCCTACTTCTTTTTCTTCGGCTTGGCGGGGGTGAGGCCCTTCAGATCGTCGGGATCGTCGATGAGGCCGGCGGCAAGCGGATCAATGAGCAGCTTGCCGGCTTCAAGGTCGATTTCAAGCACGGAGGCTTCCGAAAAGGGGATCAGCACCGGACGCTTGCCGGGGCCCTTGAGTTCCAGAAGATCGCCGGCGCCGAAATCGAAGACTCCGGTCACGGTGCCGTAACTGATGCCCTGATCGTCGAAGGCTTCGAGCCCTTCCAGATCGGCATAGAAGAACTCGTCGTCCTCCAGTTCCTCGTCCGACAGGTTGTCGCGTTCGATGTAGAGTTCCAGGCCGTTCAACGCCTCGGCGGCGTTGCGGTCGTTGACGCCGCGGAAGCGGACGACGACCATATTCTTCATCTCGCGCAATTCGAGAACCTCGAAAATGCGCCCATCCATGCTGTGCAGGTGGCCATAATCGCCGAGCGCGGTCGGGTCGGCCGTGTAGGCTTTTACACGCACCTCGCCGCGAATGCCCTGGGCGCCACCGATGGTCGCCATCAGCACCGGGTTTTCAAGCTTGGTCATGGGGTCCTTCATTCGAGCGCAGGCAAGAAGCCGAGATCACGCTTCTCATAAACGAAGTGCGCGGGAATGGAAACGAAAACGGGCGGCATGTCGCCATGCCGCCCGTTCAGATGGGATCGAAACCGATTATTCGGCGGAAGCAGCAGCTTCAGCGGCGTCAGCAACCTTCTGAGCCTTTTCGGCAGCGCGCTCCTGAGCCTTCTTGCCCGGCTTTGCCTTTTCCGGGTTGTTGCGGGTTTCGCGCTTGGAGATGCCGGCTTCGTCGAGGAAGCGCAGGACGCGGTCCGTCGGCAGGGCGCCCTGATCGAGCCAGTGCTTGATACGCTCGCCGTTCAGCTGAACGCGCTTTTCATCATCCTTGGCGAGCATCGGGTTCCAGGAACCGAGGTTCTCAAGGAAACGGCCGTCGCGCGGGCTGCGGGCGTCAGCGAGAACGACGTGGTAGTACGGGCGCTTCTTGGAACCACCGCGTGCGAGACGAATTTTCAGTGCCATGTTTTACTCCTTAGGCTTTTCTTGAACCGCTTCGTTGAGCGGCATGGTTATCGGGTTGCGGCGCTCTGTTCAGCGTGATCCGCAGCGATCTGCTCATGATGCCGGATGACTTCCTTGATGACGAAGTTCAGGAACTTCTCGGCGAAATCCGGATCCAGATGCGCATCTTCGGCAAGCTGACGAAGACGCGTGATCTGGTATTCCTCGCGCGCCGGATCGGCCGGCGGCAACTTGTACTTGGCCTTGAGCACGCCGACCTCTTTGGTGCAGCGGAAGCGTTCGGCCAGAATATGAACGAGCGCCGCATCGATATTGTCGATCGACTGGCGGTAACTCGAAAGCTGGGCTTTGACGTCTGGATCAATCATGGGGCAGGCGATCCTTTCACTTCTTCTTCGGCAATCCGGGCAGGCCCGGGAAACCACCACCGAGGCCCGGCAGCTTCGCGCCGCCCAGACCGGGCAATCCGCCCGGCAAGCCTCCGCCTAGACCGGGCATACCCCCACCCGGCTTTCCGAGACCCGCGGCTTCCGCCTGCTTCTGCAGCGCTTCGAGCTGCTTCGGGTCGATATTCGAAAGATCAGGCATGCCGCCCATGCCGCCCATGCCGCCGAGGCCCCCCAGCCCCATCTTGCCGGCAAGACCGCCCATCATCTGCTTCATCATGCCGCCTTTGCCCTTGCCGCCCATCATCTTCATCATGTCGGCCATCTGCCGATGCATCTTCAGAAGCTTGTTGATGGCAGCCGCATCCGTGCCGGAGCCGGCGGCGATGCGCTTCTTGCGCGAATGCTTGAGCAGGTCGGGATTGGCGCGCTCGGCCTTGGTCATCGACTGGATGATGGCGATCTGGCGGCCGAACAGCTTGTCGTCCAGGCCGGCAGCGGCCATCTTGTCCTTCATGCCGGCCATGCCGGGCATCAAGCCCATGATGCCGCCCATGCCGCCCATCTTCTGCATCTGGCGCAGCTGGTCGGCGAGGTCGTTCAGGTCAAACTTGCCCTTGGCCATCTTGGCGGCCATGGCAGCCGCCTTTTCGGCGTCGATGTTTTCTGCAGCCTTCTCGACGAGCGAAACGATATCGCCCATGCCGAGGATACGGTCGGCGATACGACGGGGATGGAATTCCTCCAGCTCGCCCATTCGTTCGCCGACGCCGATCAGCTTGATCGGCTTGCCGGTGACGGCGCGCATGGAAAGGGCCGCACCGCCGCGGCCATCGCCATCCATGCGGGTCAGCACAAGGCCGGTGATGCCGACACGCTCATCGAAACTGCGAGCGAGATTGACGGCGTCCTGGCCGGTCAAGCTATCGGCGACCAGCAGGATTTCGTGCGGGTTCGACTTCTTCTTGATATCGGCCATTTCGACCATCAAGGGTTCATCGATATGGGTACGGCCGGCGGTGTCGAGAATGACGACGTCATGGCCGCCGAGCCTGGCTGCCTGAACGGCGCGGGCGGCGATATCGGTCGGAGACTGACCGGCAATAACGGGCAGGGTGTCGATGTTTGCCTGAGCGCCGAGCTGGCGAAGCTGCTCTTGCGCTGCCGGGCGGCGCGTGTCGAGCGATGCCATCAGCACCTTCTTCTTCTCGCGTGTCGTCAAGCGATTGGCGATCTTTGCCGTGGTCGTCGTCTTACCGGAGCCCTGCAGGCCGACCATCATGATGACGACCGGGGCGGCTGCATGAAGGTCGACACCGACACCTTCGCCGCCGAGCATCTCGATCAGCTCGTCATGGACGATCTTGACGACCATCTGGCCTGGCTTGATCGACTTCAGGATCTCGGCGCCGACAGCCTTTTCACGCACACGATCGGTGAAGGAGCGCACGACTTCCAGCGAAACGTCGGCTTCCAGAAGCGCACGGCGAACCTCGCGCAGCGCTGCGGAAACATCACTTTCCGAAAGCGCGCCACGGCCTGTCAGTCCATTCAGGATGGAACCAAGACGGTCCTGGAGGTTCTCAAACATCGGCTCTTCCTTGATACGTTTCGGGGAGTTTTGGGATGTCCCGAACGTCGTGCTTTTCCTTGACGAAAACAAGACGCAAAGCCAAAAAGCACCCGAGGGCGCGACGCGCTGTCGGGTGTTGACCTCCGGAATCCAATGTCCCGGTCGGCGGCTCGGAGTCTTTACTCGTCGCGGATTTGGGGCGATAAACAGGAAAGCTGCGGGAAAGTCAAGGCGAATGCGTCCGGCGACGCCGTGGCGGGCTTTTTCCAAACCCGAACGGCAGGCGTGGTGCGGGATAATACGCCATGCGACCGGTCGCGACGACGGAAGTATATATCTATATATACTAACATATTCGCCTTGGAATTCACTGATGTCTGGTAGAATATTTCTATCGCAGACCCGAATTCGCTCTAAAAGCCAGTTGCAAAATATTCCGCTTCTGATTCTACTTTCTACTTAAGTAAATTCTGTAAAATGATTCGTTAATATCCTTGATGTCGAATGAATCGGCGGAGATATCAAATGATAAACCCAGATATAGAAAGCTGGGCGCTGGCACGCGCCCATAATATAGTTCTGAAGGAAGGCCTGAATCTGGCGAAGGCGGCACAGGACCTGGATCGCAAGCGGTCTCGCTTGTTGGTCTATGAGCTCAGAAAGGTCATTACTGCCGCTATTGTTGAAGCGCATGCGGCGTCCCTCAGTTCCGATGGCCCGGCGGCGCGCTAGATCCGGATTCTGTCTGGTTTTCATAGGTTGGCTTTGTTGTATCCGCCCTGATTTCGCGGACTTCGCCGTTGCGCGTAAGAAGAAGGACGAAGCTCGCCTGGCGCTCACCCACTGGTAATCCCTGAGCATTTCCGCCATATACAGCCGAAACGCAGCGGAAACAGTCAGATGAGCAACACGGTCGAATTCGCGAAGATGAACGGGCTTGGCAACAAGATCCTGGTCGTCGACATGCGCGGGCGGAGCGACAGGGTGACGTCACAGGCTGCCATCGCGCTCAATGCCGATACCGACACGCAGTTCGACCAGATCATGGCGATCCATGATCCGAAGGCGGATGGCACCGATGCCTATATCGACATCCTCAATTCCGACGGATCCAAGGCGCAAGCCTGTGGCAACGGAACTCGCTGTGTCGTGCAGGCGCTCGCCACCGAGACCGGCAAGAAGGCTTTCACCTTCCAGACGGTTGCCGGCATCCTGAATGCCGTCGAACATGAGGACGGCACGATATCCGTTGACATGGGGCGGCCGGTCTTCGACTGGAACCGGATCCCACTTGCGGAAGAATTCCACGATACGAGCCGTATCGAACTACAGATCGGGCCGATCGATAATCCTGTCCTGCATTCGCCCTCGGCCCTATCGATGGGCAATCCGCATGCGATCTTCTGGGTCGATCGCGATCCGATGAGCTTCGATCTCGAACGGTTCGGTCCGCTGCTTGAAAACCACCCGATCTTTCCGGAAAAGGCCAATATCACGCTGGCGCAAGTCATCTCGGACTCGGCGCTGCGGACACGTACCTGGGAGCGGGGTGCGGGGCTGACGCTTGCTTGCGGTTCGGCCGCCTGTGCATCTGCCGTCAGTGCGGCGCGCACCGGCCGCACCGGTCGCAAGGTGACGATCGACGTCGCGTCCAGCCCGATCCGCCAGCCACTGACGATTGATTGGCGCGAAGACGACCATGTCGTCATGACCGGTCCTGCCGAATGGGAATGGTCCGGCACGGTCGACCCGACGACCGGCTCATGGTCACGCGATGCGGTACCCGGAGCGGAAGTGCGGTGAGCGGCGTCGAGGTCATTACCTTCGGCTGTCGTCTCAATATCTATGAATCCGAAGTCATGAGATCGCAGGCCGAAGCGGCCGGGCTCAACAATGCCATCCTGGTCAACACCTGCGCTGTGACCGGCGAGGCCGTGCGTCAGGCCCGTCAGGCGATCCGCCGCGCGCGTCGCGACAATCCACATGCCCGCATCATCGTTACCGGTTGTGCCGCCCAGACCGAAAAGCAGACCTTTGCCGAAATGGCGGAGGTCGATGCCGTGCTTGGCAACGAGGAGAAGCTGAAGGCAGCCTCCTATCGTGCGCTTCCCGATTTCGGCGTTTCAGCCGAAGAGAAGCTGCGCGTCAACGACATCATGAGCGTGCGCCATACGGCGCCACAGATGGTGAGACATATAGACGGTCATGTCCGGGCCTTCATCCAGGTGCAGAATGGATGCGATCACCGCTGCACTTTCTGCATCATCCCCTATGGTCGCGGCAATTCGCGTTCCGTGCCAATGGGTGCAGTGGTCGATCAGGCGCGCAACCTCGTCGACAGCGGTTATCGCGAAATCGTGCTGACCGGGGTCGATGCCACGAGTTATGGCGCCGATCTTCCGGGTGAGCCAACGCTTGGGCTGCTCGCAAAGACGCTCCTGAAGCAGGTGCCCGATATTCGTCGACTGCGACTGTCTTCCATCGACAGTATCGAGGTCGATCGGCATCTCATGGATCTGATCGCAGACGAGCCGCGCTTCATGCCGCATCTGCATCTTTCCCTGCAGCATGGCGACGACATGATCCTCAAGCGCATGAAACGCCGGCATCTCCGGGCCGACGCTCTGCGTTTCATCGAAGACGTGCGCCGGCTGCGGCCGGAGATCAGCTTTGGCGCGGACATGATCGCCGGCTTCCCGACAGAGACCGAAGATATGTTCGAGAATTCTGTGCGGCTGGCCGAAGAAGCCGAGATCGCGCATTTGCATGTCTTTCCCTATAGCCCGAGAGCCAGCACACCTGCCGCGCGCATGCCGCAGCTCGATCGCGCTCTCATCAAGGACCGCGCCGCCCGGCTGCGCGCCACTGGACAGATGCTGCACCAGCGCCATCTGGACAAGATGGTTGGAACGCGGCAGTGGCTGCTGGTGGAAAACAACGGTCTTGCGCATACGGAAAACTTCACGCTCGTCACGGTTCCCGGTCTTCGCCCGCGCGATATCGTCGAAGTGAAGATCACCGGCCACAATGGCAAGTATCTTGATATGCAATTGACGGCTGCTGCGGCAGCCTGACTTCACGGACAACTCATGGCGCTCAGTTTCATCAAAAAGGTCTTCACCTTCGGCAAGCCGACGGACGAGCCCGTGCCGGAGGCCGTGAAAAGGGAGTTGGAGCCGCGCTCGCGTGACGAAGATCTGCCGCTTGCTGCCGATCCAGTTCTTGCCGAAGAAATGGAAACCGCCGGCGGTCCGGCCGCAGATGTCGGGCAGGATGGCGCGATGGACCCGGAGCCCGTTGAGGCCGAGCCGGAATTACTGCCGCCCGTCGATGATCTGGGTGACATGGGCGTCGTACCTTTGTCTCTTCTAGAGGCGGAAGCGGAAGCAAATGCCGATGACGATGCATCGGCGCCCTCCTCTGTCGTCTTGGATCATCTCCCCCACACGGAGGGAGATCGTTTTGAGGATGCCGCTGCCCCTGTAGAGGAAGGCCGGGTCGAGCCCACGGAGGTGTTCCCGGAAGAGTTTCCTGTTCGAGACGCGCAGGAGGCTCCGCTTGAGGTAGAGCCAAGTTCCCGATCCTTGCCAGAGGGGGAAGGTATCGTGTCCGACGAACAAGTCGCGGACCCTGTTCTTCCCAAAGGCTTCGCCACCGGATCCCTCGCCGAACCCGAGCCTCTGGTCACTCCGCAGCCGAGGCTTTCCTGGTTTCAGCGCCTGCGCAATGGTCTGGCGCGGACCTCCTCGCAGCTTACCGGTCAGATTGCAGCACTCTTCACCAAGCGTAAGTTGGATGACGACACGCTGCAGGATCTCGAAGACCTGCTGATCCAGGCCGACCTCGGCGTCGAGACTGCAATGCGCGTCACCGATACGCTCGCTTCCGAACGTTATGGCAAGGACGTCACCGGCGAGGATGTGAGCCGCATCATGGCAACCGAAATCGCCAAGGTGCTGAAGCCCGTCGCCAAGCCCCTGCAGCTCGATCTGTCGCACAAGCCGCATGTCATCCTCGTTGTCGGCGTCAACGGCACCGGCAAGACGACAACGATCGGCAAGCTTGCGGCGAAGCTCTCCGGTGCTGGCCTCAAGGTGATGCTGGCCGCAGGCGATACATTTCGCGCCGCTGCCATCGAGCAGCTGAAAATCTGGGCCGATCGCACCAAATCCGAATTCATCGGTACCAAGCTCGGCGCGGATGCGGCGGGCCTTGCCTATGATGCGTTCGAGCAGGCAAAGGCAAGGAAATGCGATGTTCTGATCATTGATACGGCTGGCCGCCTGCAGAACAAGGCGGAGCTGATGGCAGAACTGGAGAAGATCGTGCGCGTGCTCGGCAAGCTTGACCCCGATGCGCCACACACTGTTCTCCAGACACTGGATGCGACGACGGGCCAGAATGCGCTCAACCAGGTCGAGATCTTCCGCAATGTCGCCGGTGTCAGCGGGCTGATCATGACCAAGCTTGACGGCACGGCGCGCGGCGGCATTCTGGTGGCGATCTCCGCCAAGCACAAGCTGCCGGTCTATTTCATCGGTGTCGGGGAAGGGGTCGACGATCTCGAACCGTTCGAGGCCGAGGATTTTGCCCAGGCTATTGCCGGCATCGGCCAGTGATGCCACAGATTAGCCGTTGATGGCTTGCATGCATTGCAAAAAGCAGGTTTGAAAGAGCATGACGACTGAAAGCGATATTACTCCGAGCGCCGCAGACCGGCATCATCCGCTTCTGAAACTGGCGCTGGAACTCGGGCCGCTTATGGTCTTTTTCTTTGCCAATCTGCGTGGGGAATGGCTCGTCGCCCGTTTTCCGGCGTTGGCTGAGCTCGGCGGTCCGCTGTTCGTGGCGACCGGGCTTTTCATGGGCGCAACCATTCTCTCGCTGGTGGTTTCCAAGGTCGTGCTCGGCCATCTGCCGATCATGCCCTTCGTTTCCGGGATCGTCGTGCTGATCTTCGGTTCGTTGTCGATCTGGCTGCAGAATGAAACCTTCATCAAGATGAAGCCGACGATCGTCAATGCGCTTTTCGGCTTTACCCTGCTTGGCGGCCTCGCCTTCGGCAAGTCGCTGCTCGGTTATGTCTTCAACGCGGCCTTCCAGCTCGATGCGGAAGGTTGGCGCAAGCTGACGATCCGCTGGGGCATCTTCTTCCTGTTCCTTGCGGTGCTGAACGAGGTCGTCTGGCGTAATTTCTCTGACAATTTCTGGATCGCCTTCAAGGTCTGGGGCACGATGCCGATCACCATCATCTTCACCATGGCGCAGATGCCGCTGGTGCTGAAGCACAGCATTTCCACCGAGGCTGAAAGCGAGAAGTGACTGTCATCGACGGCGCCGACCGGTCACGGCATCAGATATTCTGGTTTTCCGCCTGTTTCGCGGTTCTGATCCTCCAGATCATTGCCGAATATATGATGGGCCGGGTTCCGATCTGCACTTGCGGCTACATCAAGCTGTGGGAAGGGACGGTCAATTCCAGCGGCAATTCACAGCATCTGTCCGACTGGTACACGCCGTCGCATATCATCCATGGCTTCCTGTTTTACGGGCTGGCGCATCTCGTGCTTCGCGGCAAGCCGCTTGCGGCGCGCCTGTTTCTGGCCGTTGTCATCGAATCCGGCTGGGAGCTTCTGGAGAATTCACCTCTGATCATCGATCGCTACCGAACCGCGACGATCTCGCTCGATTACTACGGCGACAGCATCATCAATTCGGCGATGGATACGATCTTCATGGCCGTCGGCTTCTTTTTCGCTTCAAGAGCGCCGGTGGCGTTGACGGTGGCAATCGCGATCTTCTTCGAGATTTTCACCGGCTACGTGATCCGCGACAATCTCACGCTGAACGTGATTATGCTGATCTGGCCCGTCGAGGCGATCAAGATATGGCAGGGCGGCGTCTAGGAAACAGGCTTGCCCAGCGCCTTTTCGATTGCTGGAAAGAGGCCTTCCCTGAGGCTGATATCGTCGAAGGGGCCGACACGCTTATAAATGATCGTGCCGTCAGGTGCGACGAGATAACTCTCTGGAATACCGTAGACACCCCAGTCGATCGCCGCCTTGCCGTTCGGGTCGATGCCGATGGCGTGGTAGGGATTGCCGAGTTCACCGAGGAAACGCAAGGCGTTCTCGTTCTTATCCTTGTAGTTGATGGCGACGATGTTCAGTCGCCCGTCCTCGGCAAGCTGCTTGAGAAGGGGATGCTCGTCACGGCAAGGGATGCACCAGGATGCAAAGACGTTGACGAGGGTGAGCTTGCCCTTGATTGCTTCATCCGTCAGTGCCGGCAGGTTGGAGCCCTCGAGCGGCGGTAGGTTCAGTGACGGCGCCCTGGTACCGATCAATGCGGAGGGGATTTCAGCGATGTTCTTGCCATGGAAATCCTGTTCGTAGAGCATTTTAGCAGCCGTTGCGGCGATGCCACCGAAGACGACGAGCGGGATCAGTGCAAATGCGTAGCGGCTGAAGCCGCCGCTCCGCGGCCTACTTTCTTGCGGGGTTTCGGTCATTCGGCGTCCTTTGGTCGGGCGGAACGGCGGCGGATGCCGGCGGCTTCGAGTGCTGCCAGTTCCTTCTGGCGCGCGCGCCCGTCAGCCCAGGTCCAGAGCGTCACTGCAAGTGTCACCAGTGCGGCGAAACCATAGGAGCCGTAGACGTAGAAAGCGTAAGAACCCACCGCTATTCCTCCCGGTTTGCCATACGCGCGGCCATGCGACGCTGGGAGGCGATACGGCGTCGCCAGATCTCGTTTCTCATTGCCATCAGATGCAGCGTGAAGAAGAGCAGGGTGAAAGCGATCGCCATGACCAGCAGCGGGCGCAGGAATTCCGGATCGATTGCTGGTCCGTCGAGGCGCAGAACGCTTGCCGATTGATGCAGCGTATTCCACCAGTCGACCGAGAACTTGATGATTGGAATGTTGACGAAGCCGACGAGGATGAGGATGGCAGTGACGCGAGCAGCCTTGGAAGGCTCGTCCATGGCGCGGTTGAGCGCGATCAGGCCGAGATACATCAAGAAGAGAATAAAGACGGACGTGAGCCGCGCATCCCAAACCCACCACGTACCCCACATGGGTTTGCCCCAGAGGGAGCCGGTAACCAGCGCAAGCAGCGTGAAGGCGGCGCCGAGTGGAGCGGCAGCCTTGGCCGCAACATCGGCCAGCGGATGACGCCAGACCAGCGTGCCGATCGCCGAAATGCTCATGATCGTATAGCACATCATGGAGAGCCAGGCGGAGGGAACGTGCACATACATGATGCGTACCGTTTCGCCCTGCTGGTAGTCGCCCTCGGTCGAGAAACTCAGATAGAGGCCAATGATGAAACAGAGGGCCGTAATGCCGGCCAGCCATGGAATGACGCGCGATGCCAGCGCCAGAAACCGCGTCGGGTTGGCGAGATCGCTGAATTTGCTGATGGCAAGGCTCGTTTCGCTCATATCCGCTTCCTTACCTTGATCCGCTGGGAGCCGCAATCGAAGCGCGGATCAATCCGCCGTGTTTCTAAGTGCCAGTGCGGCGGCAGCCGGGCCTATCACCGCAAAGAAGAGTGTCAGGGCAATGAGTATCAGAAACGGCGGCAGAAAGGGTGACGGTCCAACCACCGCCGCGTAGGTGGCGCTGACACCGAAGATCAGTACCGGGATCGTCAGCGGCAGGATGAGTACCGAGACCAGCAGTCCGCCTCGGGGCAGCGCGACGGCAACGGCTGCACCGACGGCACCGATGAAGGTGATTGCCGGCGTGCCGACGAGGAGGGTGAGCATGGTGGCGCCGATCGCCGTCTCATTCATATTCATGAAGAGCCCGAGCAGCGGCGAGGCAATGACCAGCGGCAGGCTGGTTGCCGCCCAGTGAGCGGCGCATTTGACGAGCACCGTCAGAACCAGGGGTGTGTCCTGCATCAGCATCAGGTCGAGTGAGCCGTCGTCTCGCTCCGCCTGGAACAGGCGATCGAGCCCGAGAAGGGCGGCGAGCAGTGCGCCAATCCAGACGATGGCAGGCCCGATGCGCGAGAGAAGCGCGAGATCCGGGCCGACACCGAAGGGAATGACAGCAACGACAGTAAGGAAGAAAAGAATGCCGATGAGCGCGCCGCCGCCGGCGCGGACGGAAAGCTGGAGGTCGCGGAGAAAGAGGGCGATCATCCCCACACTCCCTGCTCGACGCCGGCAAAGCCGGTCATTCTCATTTCCCTGGCCCTTTCCAGTCCAAGAGGCTGATGCGTCGCGGCGACGACAATCCCGCCTTCCGTCAAATGCGCTTCGATCAATTGCGCAAACAGCCTGTCCGCATTCGCATCCAGCGCTGCGGTCGGCTCGTCCAGGATCCAGACCGGGCGATGGGAAACCAGAAGCTTGGCGAAGGCGAAGCGACGCTGCTGGCCGGCCGAGAGGTAGCCGAAGGGCAAGTGCGTGATGCCGGACAGGCCGACCGCTTCCGCGGCCTCTTCGGTGCCCAGGCCAGTTCTCGTGCCAGAACTTAGGAAGGATCGCCAGAAATCCAGATTTTCTGCAACCGTAAGTTCCGTCTTCATTGCATTCCGATGGCCAAGGTAGTGGCTCGCTTCGGCCGCCGGACGCCTTTCGCCGGCTGGCGAATCACTGACTGTAGCGGAGCCTTTTTCGGGCCTCAAAAGACCGGCCACCACGCGCAATAAAGTGGACTTTCCCGATCCGTTTTTGCCTGTCAGGATCAGTGCCTCGCCGGGCTGCAAGTGAAAGGAAACGTTAACGAAAATCAGATCTTCCCCGCGCCGGGCCGCCAGATTTTCAGCGATGAGATGCATGCATCGGCTCTTTCTTCGTTGGCGCTCTCGGGCGGGCTCAAAAAATGTCCAATTTTGACCTTGTCGCTATGGCAAGTCTTTACGAAATTATCTATAAGACCTGCAACCACGCCAGCGGTCGGCGTGAATATCATCCTTGCGCCGAACTTGAGGTTTCTCCTCACGTGCGGACAGCGGAAATGGCCGTACCCGCATCCTGATGTGCATTAAGTGCATAGGCGTTCGCACGACTGTGTTGGCTATCAGAAACGGGGTCTCTCGTGTCTAAATCTCTTGACAGTTTCAATTGTCGGTCCACGCTTTCCGTTGGTGGAAAGGACTACGTCTACTACAGCCTGCCGAAGGCTGAGGCAAACGGCCTGCCCGGCGTTTCGAAGCTCCCCTATTCGATGAAGGTGCTGCTGGAAAACCTGCTGCGCTTCGAAGACGGCCAGTCGGTCACCAAGGAGCACATCCTCGCCGTCGCCGAATGGCTGAACAACAAGGGCGCCGTCGAGAACGAGATCGCCTATCGCCCGGCCCGCGTGCTGATGCAGGACTTCACCGGCGTTCCCGCCGTCGTTGACCTTGCCGCAATGCGCGACGCGATGGTTTCTCTTGGTGGTGATCCGGAAAAGATCAACCCGCTCGTTCCCGTCGACCTCGTCATCGACCATTCCGTCATCGTCGACGAATTCGGCACGCCGCAGGCTTTCGCCAAGAATGTCGAGCTGGAATACCAGCGCAACGGCGAGCGCTACCGCTTCCTGAAATGGGGCCAGCAGGCGTTCAAGAATTTCCGCGTCGTTCCTCCGGGCACCGGCATCTGTCACCAGGTCAATCTCGAATATCTCGGCCAGACCGTCTGGACGAAGGAAGAGGACGGCGAGACGATCGCCTATCCGGACACGTGCGTCGGTACCGACTCGCATACGACGATGATCAACGGCCTCGGCGTTCTCGGCTGGGGTGTGGGCGGTATCGAAGCTGAAGCCGCCATGCTCGGCCAGCCGGTTTCGATGCTGCTGCCTGAGGTTATCGGTTTCAAGCTGACTGGCAAGCTCAAGGAAGGCGTCACCGCGACCGACCTCGTTCTGACCGTCGTGCAGATGCTGCGCAAGAAGGGCGTCGTTTCCAAGTTCGTCGAATTCTTCGGCCCGGGCATGGACAACATGCCGCTCGCCGACCGCGCGACGATCGGCAACATGGGTCCGGAATATGGCGCAACCTGCGGCTTCTTCCCGGTCGATGGCGAAACCATCAACTACCTCACGATGTCCGGCCGTACGCATGACCGGATCGCACTCGTCGAAGCCTATTCGAAGGCACAGGGCATGTGGCGCGACGGCGACGGTTCCGACCTCGTCTTCACCGACACGCTGGAACTCGACCTCGGCGACGTCGTTCCCTCGATGGCCGGCCCGAAGCGTCCGGAAGGCCGAATCGCACTCGAAAACATCGCCACCGGTTTCGCCGGCTCGATGGATGCCGACTACAAGAAGCCCGGCCAGCTCAATAACCGCTATGCGGTCGAAGGCACGGATTTCGATCTCGGCCATGGTGACGTGGCGATTGCTGCCATCACCTCCTGCACCAACACGTCCAACCCGTCGGTTCTGATCGCTGCCGGCCTTCTCGCCCGCAACGCCGTTGCCAAGGGCCTGAAGACCAAGCCGTGGGTCAAGACCTCGCTTGCTCCCGGATCGCAAGTCGTCGGCGAATATCTCGCCAAGTCCGGCCTGCAGGCCGATCTCGACAAGCTCGGTTTCAACCTCGTCGGCTTCGGCTGCACGACCTGTATCGGCAATTCCGGTCCGCTGCCGGCACCGATCTCCAAGACGATCAACGACAAGGGCCTGATCGTTTCCGGCGTGCTCTCCGGCAACCGCAACTTCGAAGGCCGTATCTCGCCGGACGTTCAGGCGAACTACCTCGCTTCGCCGCCGCTGGTCGTCGCCTACGCGCTCGCCGGCACGGTGCAGAAGGACCTGACCAAGGAGCCGATCGGTGAAGACCAGAACGGCAACCCGGTCTATCTGAAGGACATCTGGCCGACCTCGCACGAAGTGCAGGACTTCATCCAGAAGTACGTCACCCGCGAACTCTACGAAACGAAGTATGCCGACGTCTTCAAGGGCGACGAAAACTGGCAGGCCGTTCAGGTTCCTCCGGGCCAGACCTATGCCTGGGACGACGATTCGACCTACGTCCAGAACCCGCCGTACTTTGTCGGCATGGGCAAGAAGGGTACGGGCACATCCGACATCAAGGGTGCACGTGTTCTCGGCCTCTTCGGCGACAAGATCACCACCGACCACATTTCTCCGGCCGGTTCGATCAAGGCTGCGTCGCCGGCAGGCGCCTACCTGCTCGGCCATGACGTCGCCGTCGCCGACTTCAACCAGTACGGAACGCGCCGCGGCAACCATGAAGTCATGATGCGCGGCACCTTCGCCAATATCCGCATCCGCAACTTCATGCTTGGCGCGAACGGCAAGGAAGGTGGCTACACCATCCACTACCCGTCCAAGGAAGAGACCTCGATCTACGATGCGGCCATGCAGTACAAGGCCGAGGGTGTTCCGCTCGTCATCTTCGCCGGCGTGGAGTATGGCAATGGCTCGTCGCGTGACTGGGCTGCGAAGGGCACGAACCTGCTCGGCGTCAAGGCCGTGATCGCCCAGAGCTTCGAGCGTATTCACCGTTCGAACCTGGTCGGCATGGGTGTCATTCCCTTCGTCTTCGAAGAGGGTACGACCTGGCAGAGCCTCGACCTGAAGGGCGACGAACTCGTCACCATCGAGGGCCTCGAAAACATCAAGCCGCGCGAAAAGAAGATCGCCAAGATCACCTATGCCGACGGCACGGTGAAGGACGTTCCGCTGGTGTCGCGCGTCGACACGCTGGACGAGGTTGTCTACCTCAACAATGGCGGCATCCTGCAGACGGTTCTGCGCGATCTCGCAGCCTGATTTTTAAGATACTTGACTGATAATGACCGCCGGAGAGCAATTTCCGGCGGTTTTTCTTTGCGCAAAACAGGTCGGTATCACTGCTCACGCCGATGTGTTTCAGCAGCCTGCGGCCTGGGGCTTCGTCTCACCCGTTCGTGACTTTGCGTTTGGAGCCGGAAGGATTATTCGTACGTTCATATCTCAGAGCCGGCGGTCAGGATTGCCGGCACTGAAAAAGAGGTGCTGGTGAATGTCCCCGCGTTTTATGATCCCGCTGATCGTCGGGCTTGCTTTTGCAGGTCCTCTCATGGCCGAAGACGGCACGCCGAAAGGCGTCGTCGAACTGTTCACGGCGCAGGGCTGCGCCTCCTGTCCGCCTGCCGATGCTGCATTCCGCAAGCTCGTCAGCCAGGGCAACGTCATCGCGCTCGCCTATCATGTTGACTATTGGAATTATCTCGGCTGGGCCGACACGTTGAGCTCGAAGGAAAATACCGAGCGGCAGTACGGCTATGCCCGTATGATGGGGCGCAGCAACGTCTATACGCCCCAGGCCATCGTCAATGGCCGGGACCATCTCGCAGGTGCCGATCTTGCCGGTATCAACGGCAAGATAAATGGCTACGCCAACGACGGCAAAGGCCTGACCGTTCCTGTCAGTGCCCACATGCGTGGTGACGAAATGGAGATCAAGCTGGGTGCGGGCCAAGGCAAGGCCAATGTCGTGATGGTCTATTTCGACAAGGAAAAAACGATCGACGTCGAGAAGGGCGAAAACAGCGGCCAGAAGATCTCGTACCTCCACAGTGTCACCGACGTGGAGACCGTCGGCATGTGGGATGGCAAGGCCACAACGCTCACTCTGCCGGCGAGCGTCATGGAAAAACCGGATCTCGAGGGATCAGCGATTCTCTTGCAGTCTGTGACTGACAACGGCGATCCGGGAGCGATCCTCGGCGCGACGGTCGTCATGGCAGGAAAAAATATATAAGGATTTCATTCGCTTGCGGATGAAAGTTAGGCGGCCCGGCAAAGCGTATTCGGGGCTGGGGTTAAGGTCGATACGCTCCGCCGGGCCCTTTGGCGCGCTGGCGCCAAACTGGAGCCTATAGTTCTCTTGCAAATGAGGCGCTGTTTTGTCTGAATTGCGGCACCGCCGAGAAAGCCGGTTTCGTCCCCAGTGTGATAGTCGGCGCCCTTGCAATTTGTCGTGGCTCGGGCAAACTGTCACTCTCCTGTCACACGTGGAGGTCTTGGGAGTCTGATGACAGATACGCCGGATTTGCGACACGGCGAAAGCCGCTCCGTCGACAATAGCTCTTCAACCGTCGTTGATCTCAAGGAATACAGACAAAACAAGGACCCGATGCCGGTGACATTTCACCGGCGGGAACTCGACCAGATTCTGTGGATCTACGGCCGCATGGTCGGCGAGGGCGAGTGGAAAGACTACGCGATCGACCATACCAGGGAGAAGGCGGTATTCTCCGTCTTCAAGCGTTCAGGCGAAATGCCGCTCTTCCGCATCGAGAAGAACCCGAAGCTTGCCGCCAAGCAGGGCGCCTATTCGGTGGTAAACTTCAACGGCGTGATTCTGAAGCGCGGCCACGAACTTGGGCCTGTTCTGAAGGTTTTCGACAAGTCGCTGAAGCTCGTCGACAAATAGGCCATATCATCCCTTGAACAGGGTGCCTGGATAGGCCTCGGGATCGGGATGGGTTTCTGTTCCTTCGCCAAGCCTGCGCTGCATCAGCATCGTATCCAGCCAACGGCCGTGCTTGTAGCCGGCACCTTTCATCAGACCGATCTCTTCGAAACCCAGCGACCGGTGAAGCGCGATCGATGCCGCGCTCGCGCCGCCGATGACGGCTGTCATCTGGCGGAAGCCAGAGACGGTGCAGCGTGAAATCAGCTCTCCGAGGAGCAACTTGCCGATGCCCTTTCCGCGCGCCTCCGTGCCGAGATAAATCGAATCCTCGACCAGCCAGCGATAGGCCGGACGGGTGCGGAATGCCGATGTATAGGCATAACCGAGCAGCGTGCCGTCCTCGGCCGTTGCGGCGATATAAGGATAGGACTGCTCCCTGATAGCGCAGTAGCGCGCCGTCATTTCCGCTTCGGTCGGCGGCACGATCTCGTAGCTCGATGTGCCGTTCAGTACGGACTCGCGATAGATTTCGGTAATGGCAGGAAGATCGGAGGCAAGAGCGTCGCGCAGGAGAGGGGGCATTTCGGATCGATCGGCACCGTTGGATGACAGCCCACGTTGAAGCATTCCAGCGAGGTGCCCGCAACAAAAAAGGCGGCCGAAGCCGCCTTTTCGTGTTTCAGTCCAGCCTGCTTACTTGCGGTTGCCCATGAACTGCAGCAGGAACATGAAGAGGTTGATGAAGTCGAGGTAGAGCGTGAGGGCGCCCATGATGGCCTTGCGACCAGCGACGTCATAACCGTCTGCTTCATAATACATTTCCTTGATCCGCTGGGTATCGTAGGCGGTGAGGCCTGCGAAGATAAGCACGCCGATCACGGAGATTGCGAACTGCAGGGCCGACGAAGCCAGGAAGATGTTGACCAGCGAAGCAATGATCAGGCCGAAGAGACCCATGATCAGGAACGAGCCCATCGCCGACAGGTCACGCTTGGTCGTGTAGCCGTAGAGCGACAGCGCACCGAAGGAGGCCGCGGTCACGAAGAAGGTCTGCGTGATGCTCGACTGCGTGTAGATCAGGAAAATCGACGACAGCGAGAGACCGACCAGTGCAGCATAGACCCAGAAGGTTGTCTGAGCCGCAGCCACGCTCATGCGGTTAATGCGGAAGCTCAGGAAGAAGACCGCCGCAAGAGGCGCAAGGATCACGACCCAGCGCAGGGGCGACTGGTACAGGACCTGGCCGAACTGGGTGAGCTGGCCGTCCTGGACGGCGAAGGTGAATGCGAAATAGGCGGCCAAACCAGTGATCGCCAGACCCAGCGCCATCAGGTTGTAGACCTTGAGCATATAAGCGCGGAGGCCTTGATCAATCACTTCGCCGGTTTGTGCACGGCTTTGGTAGTTACGAAGATCAGCCATAGTTTCCTCTTACAAGCTCCGATGGAAATACGGTGTCGGGTTTACGACCCGGGCGCCGCTGCGGAGCTTCCAGCATGCCTGCTGACAATATGAGGCTTTCGCCCTTTTCAAACAAGGCCTTTGCAATCTGCCGTTCGGTTAAATCGCCGTAAGGTGAAGGGATTTAGGCCCCTTGCCCGTCACAACTCGCGCAAAACGGGTGCTGCCTTCTGTCCAAGGATGCGCCAGGTGCCGATCAGGCCGATGCCGACGGTCAATACAAGGGCGGTGACAAGCGTGAGACCCGCGACATCAGGCATGAAGCTGGAGGGCAGGCGCATGATGCGACTGACGATGAACCAGGCAGCAACACCGCCGGCAAAGAGCGCGAAAATCGCAGTGGCCACACCGAGGATGAGATATTCGTAGCTGAAGGCACGGATCAGCATGGCCCTCGTCGCGCCAAGCGTTTTCAGCACCACAGCATCATGAGTGCGCGCTCGATTTCCGGCGGCAAGTGCGCCGGCCAGCACGAGAACGGAGGCGATGAGTGCAACGGATGCTGCCGCGCGGATGGCGGTCGCAAGCTCGCCGACCAACTGGTTGACGATATCGATCGCGTCCTTGACACGCACGCTGGTGATGGTCGGATAGGCATTGGTCACGGATTTCAGGATCGCGGCGTCCTCCGCCTCGGTCGAGGCAGGGTCGGTCAGTGTCGCCAGCCACGCATGCGGGGCACCACGGAAGGTGTTCGGCGAGAAGACCATCACGAAGTTGATCGACAGCGATTCCCACTCGACCCGCCGCAGATTGGCGATCTTGGCCGTGATGTTGCGGCCGAGGACGTTGACAGTCACGGTATCGCCGATCTTCAGGCCGAGTTCATGCGCCTCTTCCGCGGAAAAGGAAACGAGCGGCTCGCCACTGTAATCCTTTGGCCACCATTGACCTTCGACAAGTGTCGAATTTTCCGGCGGGCTTTCCTCGTAGGTGATGCCGCGGTCGCCGTTGAGCACCCAGCGGCCGGCCGCAGGAACATTCATCTTGGTCACGTCCTGGCCGTTAAAGGCGATGATGCGGCCGCGCAGCATCGGCACTTCCACCAGTTTGCCATTTGGTGACCGGGTGTGGATCAGGTCGCGAAAGGTATCGAGTTCGGCACCCTGGATATCAACGAAGAAGAAATTCGGCGCGCCTTCATTCATACGGCCGGTCAATTGCTGGCGCAGATTGCCGTCGATCAGCGTCAGCGTCACGAGCAGCGCAAGGCCGAGACCGAGCGAGAGAACGACGGAGGGCGTCAGTGCTCCGGGGCGATGGATGTTGCCGATCGCCAGCCGCAGCGCCGGCGAGTTGACGCGCGGGCTTCTACGCGCCACCCAGGCGATCAAAGCCGCGACCAGCCGCAGGATGACGAAGGCGAAAATGATGGCGCCGACAAAAACCACAGCGATGAAGCGATCATAGGCGGTAAAGATGGCGAGGCCTGCGAGTGCTGCCATGAAGAGCACGGCCAGTAGCACATAGGGCCAGGAGGGCAAGCGGCGTGCCTCGAACCCCTGTTCGCGGAAGAGTGCGGTTGCCGGCACCTCGCGTGCATGGCCGAGCGGCAGGATGGCAAAGGCAAGCGTCGTGAGCATGCCGAAGAGGGCCGCAAGAAGCAGAGCGCCGGGATAGAGCGTCGGATCGGTGGAAACCGGCAGGAACTGGGCAAGGAACTGCGCAGCCAGCATTGGTGACAATGCGCCGAACACGAGACCGATCAGGATGCCGGCTGCCGCGATAATGCCGATCTGGAAGAGATAGATCCAGACCACGACGGCGGCGGGCGCGCCCAGGCATTTGAAGGTGGCGATCGTCGTCCGTTTGGCATCGAGGAAGGCGCGAACCGCGTTGGCGACGCCGACACCGCCGACGATCAATGCGGTGAGGCCGACCAGCGTGAGGAACTGCGAAAAGCGGGTGATGTTTTCCGTCAGCGACGGGGCGGCGCGATCGCTGGTCCGGATCGACCAGCCGGCTGACGGGAATTCCCTGGTGGCGCGCGCCTGGATGCCGCTCATCGTGCTGCGGTCTTCCAGCTTGATCTTGTAGACATGTTCCACAAGGCTGCCCGTCTGGATCAGGCCGGACGCCTGCAGTGCGTTTCGGCTGATGAGCATGCGAGGGGCGAAGCCGAAACCTTCCGAGAGCGCATCGGGCTCGGTCTTGACCGTGCCTGTGATGCTGAGCTTGACGTTGCCGAGCAGCAGTTCGTCGCCGATCTGCAATCCCAACCGCTCCAGCAACAGCGGTGCAACGACCGCGCCGTATGTGCCGCCTTCTCCTGACAGCAGCGAGGAGAGCGGATAATTCGGCTGCGCTTCAAAAGTGCCGTAGAGCGGATAGGCGCCGTCGACGGCCTTCACCTCGACCAGCGCCTGATCCGAACCATCGGGCTTGCGGGCCATTGAACGTAGACCGGTGGAAACGGAGACCTCGCCGAGGCCGCGGAGGAAATTCATTTCCTCTGGCGTGGCTTCGCGGTTGTTGAGCTCGAAGCGGACATCACCTGCCAGAAGCTCCTGCCCCTGCGAGGCTATCGTATCGGTGATCGATTGCGAGACCGAGTTGACGGCAGCGATTGCGGCGGTGCCGAGTGCGATGCAGGCGAGGAAGATGTAGAAACCCTTCAGGCCGCCGCGCAGCTCGCGTAGGGCCAGACGGAAGGCGAGCGAGATATGCGGCGTGATGATCGTCATGCAATCGCCGCCTCGGACTGGCGGACGGCGCTGTCGCCTTCGATGCGTCCGGAGCGGACGCGGATCTGGCGTGAGCAGCGATTGGCGAGACCAATATCGTGGGTGACGAGCAGCAAGGTCATGCCGCGTTCGGCCTGTTTGGAAAACAGGAGATCAGCGATCTGCCGTCCGGTATCGGTATCGAGATTGCCGGTTGGTTCGTCGGCGATCAGCAGGGCAGGTGACGGCGCGAGCGCGCGGGCGATTGCAACGCGCTGCTGTTCCCCTCCGGAGAGCTGACCCGGATAATGGTTCAGACGTTCGGCGAGCCCGACGGATGCCAACTCACGGCGAGCGATCTCGAAGGGATTGGGTACATTGGCGAGCTCGAGGGGGACGGCGACATTTTCCAGCGCCGTCATATTGGCGATCAGATGGAAGGACTGGAAGACGATGCCGATGTTGCGGCCGCGGAAATCGGCGACCTGATCCTCGCTCAGCGCGTGCAGGGGCGTATCGTTGATATTGATTTCGCCGCTGTCGAGTTTCTCAAGGCCTGCAAGCACCATCAACAGGGTGGACTTGCCGGAGCCCGAGGGGCCGACGATACCGACGGATTCGCCGGCGCTGATCTCCAGATCGATGCCTTTCAGCACATGCACGGAGGCAGCAGCATTACCGAGCGTCAAATCGGCGTGTTTCAGATCGATGATGGTTTTGGCCAACAGAAATCGCCCTATATAGTTCCGTAACCGAATGGCCGCATAACGGCACCTAGCCAATCTAGGGAAAGCATTATGAGATTTAAAGTTGCCGCCCTTCACTTCACTGTCATCATCTTCTCCCTGATTTTCTCGACGGTTGCGCAAGCACGCACGATCAATCTGGTCGGTTTCGGCGACAGCCTGATGGCGGGCTACCAGCTGCCGCCGGGCGACGGCTTTCCTGAAAAGCTGCAGGCGGCTCTGAAGGCCAAGGGGATCGACGTTTCGATCACCAATGCCGGCGTCTCGGGCGACACAACCACGGGCGGGCTTGCGCGAATCGATTGGTCCGTTCCTGACGGAACCGATGGGGTGATTCTCGAACTCGGGGCCAATGATGCGCTTCGCGGCATCCCTCCGGATCAGAGTGAAAAGAATCTCGACCAGATGATAAGCCGGTTAAAAGAGCGCGGCATTGCGGTATTGCTTGCCGGCATGATGGCACCGCCGAACATGGGTGCGGACTATGCCGAACGCTTCAACCCAATTTATCAGAAACTTGCGGAAAAACACGGGGTTGAACTCTACCCATTTTTTCTCGACGGCGTGGTCCTGGATGCTGGCCTGAAACTCGACGATGGCATGCATCCCAACGCCAAGGGAGTGGACGTGATGGTGGAAAAGATGGAACCAGCTGTCACGAAATTCGTTGGAACGATTTCTTCTGTGAAGAAATAGGGGCTTGCACAGGTTTGTAATGCGTGATTCCGTGTGAGCACCTGCAAAAGATTCGGGGAGTGCTCGTTATGCCGAGACTATTTACCGCCCTCGAAATTCCGCGCAATGCGGCGATGAGCCTGTCATTGTTGCGCGGTGGTCTTCCCGGAGCTCGATGGATCGATGTGGAGAATTACCACATCACACTTCGTTTCATCGGCGATGTCGACGGACGCACGGCAGACGAAATCGTCGAGCGCCTCGATCGTATCGACCGGCCGGAATTCCAGCTCCGGCTCGACGGCATCGGCTCCTTCGGCTCCAAAAAACCCCACTCGATCTGGGCGGGAGTTTCTCCTTCGCCGGAAATGTACGCCCTGCAGGGCGAGATCGAGCGGATTTGCCAGCGAATCGGCCTGCCGCCGGACCCGCGCAAGTTCACGCCGCATGTCACCCTTGCCAGGCTGAAATATTCCCGTGTCGATGATGTCGTCCAATACCTCGCCGGCCGCGGCAACTTCCAGACCTCGACCTTCACCGTGCCGCGCTTCGTGCTTCTGTCGTCTCGCGAATCGGTTGGCGGCGGACCCTACCTCACCGAGGAGGTGTTCCCACTCCACGAACCGCTGATGGCGCCGAGCCTCTCGACCAGCGTGCTGCAGCCATTGAAGAGCCTAGCGTAAACGAACTCGAAGTCTTCCCGGTCGCCATAATAGGGATCGGGAATATCTTCCCCGGTGTCGAGCGCGAAATCGCCGAAAAGGTGGATATTTTCCCGGTCGGGGGAACGCCGGCGCAGTTCAGAGACATTCGACCGGTCCATGGCGAGGATCAGATCGAAACCGTCAAAATCCTCGAGCAATATCTTGCGGGCGCGTTGCCCGGAAATGTCGATGCCATGTGCGCTTGCGGTGGCGATCGAGCGTCGGTCGGGAAGTTCTCCCTGATGCCAGCCGCCGAGGCCGGCGGAATCAATGCGGAACGCATCGCCAAGGCCTGCCTCATCCGCGATATGGCTGAATATTCCCTCGGCAAGCGGAGAGCGGCAGATATTGCCCATGCAAACAAAGAGGATGCTGATACGTTTCATCTGAGAACCTGGCGAAGGATGGAAGGAGCATGGCATGAAAAGGGAAAAGCTGGAAAGTCCGGTGATCAGCCAATTGCTTGGCGAGCTCAAGGGCTGGACGCTCGATGATGCGGCGGGCTCGATTTCGAAGACGTTCAAGTTCGGCAGCTTCGTCGAAGCTTTCGGCTTCATGGCCGAATCGGCACTTGCTGCGGAAAAACTCAACCATCATCCGGAATGGTTCAACGTCTATTCCCGAGTCGAGGTCAGGCTCAACACGCATGATGCCGGCGGTCTGACTGAGCTGGATTTCAAGCTTGCAAAGGCCATGGACAAGGCTGCAGCGCCGAGAGCTGATTGAAACGGTTTCGGTCGTCACCATATGTTCGGAGCGACCACAAGGGATATCGGGATGGACGAGGTCAAATACGGAGAAATCCTGTTGCCGGGCGACGAGGATACGCAGAACCGTCGTGAAAAGACGGTGCGGCAGAAATTCTGGCCGACCTTTCGCCGTGCCGTACGTCAAATTCCATTCTCACGCGATGTGGTCGCCGGTTTCTATTGCGCGCTTGATCCGCAGACGCCAACCAGGGTGCGCGGCATTCTCCTGGCAGCGCTTGCCTATTTCGTCATGCCGGTCGATATCATCCCCGATATCTTCGCAGTAATCGGCTTTTCGGATGATGTCGCCGTCCTGTCGGCGGCCTTTGCCATGGTGAGGGGCAATATCCGGCCAAGCCATTACGAGGCGGCCGATCGCGTTCTCGCCGACCGTTCCGAAGACGGGATGAAGACGATCTAAAACGCGTCGCGGTTTTTCAGACCCGCCAGCTACGCCGGGTCTTTGTTTTGACGCCTGTCGTTATCGCAAACCGCCGCACTTCAGACCTCTTCCCGCTCCAGCAGGTTTCTCAGCTTGCCGAAGGCGAGCCTGATGCGCGATTTTACCGTGCCGAGTGGCAGGCCGGTCGCGTCAGCGATTTGCGAATGCGACTGGCCAAGAAAGAAGGCAGCCTGGAGAAGTGCCCGCTGCTCCTCGGGCAATTGACTGACGGCGTCGCGCACCTGCGCATCGCGATCGTCATTGGCGACAATTTCGTCGGCGCGCATCTCCTCGGGCGGCTGCAGCGTCGGATCCTCGCCATCGAGAACACGAACCCGGGCGCGGCGCTGCTGATCGATGCGGCGGTTCCGCGCGATGCGGAAAAGCCAGGTGGAAAGCGAGGAGCGGCTGGGATCGTAGAGAGCGGCCTTGTGCCAGAGAACGATCATGATCTCCTGAACCAGTTCCTCGGCCTCGCCTGATGTCATCTTCTGGCGCATCAGCCATGATTTCAGGCGCGGTGCGAAATAGTCGAACAGAACGGAGAATGCGGACTCGTCGCGCTGATCGGCAACGGCCTTTGCGAGGGCAGCGAAACGCTGTCTTTCCTCGGCATCCATATCCCCTCACGCACTCCCTAAGACACAGATTTCGTCCTGAATTTCCACACCTTAATGAGGTACAACGGATTTGAGAAAGGTCAAACTCTTGCCTGAATCTTTGTGTCTTAAATTCACCCGAACCGATGGCTCAGCCCATCACGACAGAGCGTGACACAGGCGCCGCTGTCGGGTTCAGACGTTAACGGTCGGGCGAAAATGAAACAGGCAGATACAATTCGCAGCCATTGTTGACCATTTGGTAACCTGAATTAAGTCAAAATAAAGCAGATCGTGATTATGCGCCGCCCGCAATGATCGCTTCGGGCCTTGAACCGCAAGAACCGGCAGGAATTCCATGTTCGTAAAAAGTATCGTATCCGCTTTCGCCCTCACAGTTGCTATGACCGGAGTGGCGGCAGCGCAGCAGGCGGCAGCAGCACCGACCCGCATCCAGCAGTTCCAGGCATGGGGCGCCTATTCCTACAAGTCAGGTGCATCCACCGTCTGCTACGTGCTTTCGGTACCGACTGCAAAGCAGCCGGCAAGCGTCGACCACGGCGACAATTTCTTCATCGTGTCGCAGCGCCCGGGCCAGAACATCTCCTATGAGCCGCAGGCTATGATGGGCTATTCGCTGCAGGAAAACTCCAAGGTGAATGTTGTCATCGACAACAAGACCTTCGTGATGTTCACCAAGGACAAGGCTGCGTGGGTCGAGAACGCCGCGCAGGAGCCGGCGCTCGTTGCAGCCATGAAGACGGGCCATTCGATGACCGTCAACGCTGTCTCGCGCAAGGGCACCGGCACGTCCTACAGCTATTCGCTCTCTGGTATTTCGGCTGCACTGAAGCAGATCGAAAGCTGCAAGTAAGTTCGATTGCTTGAGGCAATGTTTCGAAGGCCGGCCTTGCGCCGGCCTTCGTCGTTTCCATCTATAGGGACGCTTCCATCTCTCGTGACGCGGTCTAGTGACGTGGAGGCAAAATGATGCTAAAGCCGCGCGCAACTGCGGAAGGATGGCGAATTCATCGCCGCTCCGCCCATTCATTTCTGCAATCATGCGTCAACGGCCCCGCAAGTCTTCCGGCTTTCCGGGATGGTTGCCATGTTGAGTTCGGGATTAGAAGATTATGTCCGTTATGGATGCGATGACCGTTGCCAAGCCCGCCGGGCGGGCGCCTCTCGGTACTGAGCTTTCGCCAAAACCCTCGCTGATCGGATTGACGCGCGAGGAAATGGGTGCGGCGCTGCGCGAAAAAGGTGTGCCGGACAAGCAGATCAAGATGCGAGTGTCGCAGCTCTGGAACTGGATCTATGTGCGCGGCGTCTCCGATTTCGATCACATGACGAATGTCGCCAAGGACATGCGCGAGATGCTGAAGCAGCATTTCACCATCGCCCGGCCCGAAATCGTCGAAGAGCAGATTTCCAATGACGGCACGCGCAAGTGGCTGTTGCGTTTTCCGCCGCGGGGTGCCGGTCGTCCGGTCGAGATCGAGGCTGTCTACATCCCCGAGGAAGGGCGCGGCACGCTCTGCATTTCCAGCCAGGTCGGCTGCACGCTCACCTGTTCCTTCTGTCACACCGGCACGCAGCGGCTGGTGCGCAACCTGACGGCGGAGGAAATCCTCTCCCAGCTTCTGCTCGCCCGCGACCGGCTCGGCGATTTCCCCGATCGTGACGTTCCTGTCGGCGCCATGGTGCCGTCGGAAGGCCGCAAGGTCAGCAATATCGTGATGATGGGCATGGGCGAGCCGCTCTATAATTTCGATGCCGTCAAGCAGGCGCTGCTGATCGCGACGGATGGTGATGGTCTCTCACTGTCCAAGCGCCGTGTAACGCTTTCCACGTCTGGTGTCGTACCCGAGATCCTGCGCACCGGCGAAGAAATCGGTGTGATGCTGGCGATCTCGCTGCATGCGGTGCGTGACGACCTGCGCGACATTCTCGTGCCGATCAACAAGAAGTATCCGCTGAAGGAACTGATCGAAGCCTGCAGGAACTATCCCGGTCTTTCGAATGCGCGGCGCATTACGTTCGAATATGTGATGCTGAAGGACGTCAATGACAGCCTGGAAGACGCCAAGGGGCTGATCCAGCTCCTGAAGGGCGTGCCGGCGAAGATCAACCTCATTCCCTTCAACCCCTGGCCGGGCACGAACTATCAGTGTTCCGACTGGGCGCAGATCGAGAAGTTTGCAGATTTCATCAATTCGGCGGGTTACGCTTCGCCGATCCGCACGCCGCGCGGCCGCGATATTCTCGCTGCCTGCGGTCAGCTGAAGTCGGAATCCGAACGCATGCGCAAGACCGAGCGTCTTGCCTTCGAAGCCATGATGATCGCCAACCACGGCGCAGACGACTGATCAGCAAGTTTGATCGTCGCAACAAATCTCCGCGATTGATTAACGGGGGCGCTTTTTCTAAAAGTGCCCCCAAAATCACTCTGGAGGACACCCCATGCGTTCAATTCTTCTGGCCTGTGCTGCAACTTTGGCCCTTACACTGCCGGTCAAGGCCGCTGACGTCACGGTTGCCGTCACCGCAATCGTCGAACATCCGGCGCTCGATGCCGCGCGTAAAGGCGTGCTCGATGCGCTGACTGCTGCCGGCTATAAGGAAGGCGAAAACCTCAAGTTCGTCTTCGAATCCGCGCAGGGCAATCCGGCAACGGCAGCCCAGATCGCCCGCCAGTTTGCCGGTGACGAACCCAACGTCATCGTGCCGATCTCCACGCCGTCGGCCCAGGCCGTCGTTTCCTCGACGCGCGATATCCCTGTCGTCTTCACGGCCGTTTCCGACCCGCTCGGCGCGCAGCTCGTCAAGAACATGGACAAGCCGGGCGGCAACGTGACGGGCCTTTCCGATATGTCGCCGGTCGGCGAACACATCGCGCTCATCAAGGAAATCCTGCCTAATGTGAAGACAATCGGCTACCTCTACAATTCCGGCGAGGCCAACTCGGTCTCGCTTCTGGCGGCACTGAAGGCTGAAGCCGAGAAGGCCGGCATCACCGTTGTTGAATCGGCCGCGACGAAGTCCGCCGAAGTGCAGGGCGCTGCCCGCGCGCTCGTCGGCCGCGCCGATGCGATCTACATCCCAACCGACAACACGATCATCTCGGCGCTGGAAGGTGCGGTTGCCGTTGCAGAAGAAAGCAAGCTGCCGCTCTTCACCGCCGATACGGATTCCGTTTCTCGCGGCTCGATCGCAGCGCTTGGCTTCAATTACTATGATGTCGGCAAGCAGACCGGCGAGATCGTCGTTCGCGTGCTGAAGGGTGAAAATCCCGGTGATATCGCGGTGAAGACCGCGGCCGGCAGCGATCTCGTCATCAACAAGGCAGCTGCGGCCAAAATGGGTGTCACCCTGCCGGAAAGCGTTGTCTCGCGCGCCAACAAAGTCATCGAATAATCGACTGTCGTTCCAAGGTCTTAGCTACGATCAGCCGCTCCCGTTTGCACGGGGGCGGCTGAATATATTAAAAGGCTCCCGTTTCGCGACGGGCGGAACGGAAACAAAAGGGGCTGAAAGCCTTGAGCCAAATTGCATTCTGGGGGGCCGTCGAGCTCGGTCTGGTTTATTCCTTCGTCGCGCTCGGCGTCTATCTTGCGTTCCGCGTTCTCGATTTTCCGGATCTGACGGTGGACGGTTCGTTCCCGCTCGGTGCAGCCGTGACTGCGGTGCTGATCATCGCCGGCGTCAATGCGTGGCTCGCAGCACTGATCGCGATGGCAGCGGGGGCCGGAGCCGGAATGGTGACGGCGCTCCTCAACGTGCGCTTCAAGATCCTCAACCTGCTCGCCTCGATCCTGACGATGATCGCGCTCTTCTCGGTGAATCTACGCGTCATGGGCAAGCCGAATGTCGCGCTCATCAATGCCGATACGATGATCAGTCCCTTCTTCGGGCATGGGCTCAGGGATTTCTACGTTCGGCCGCTCTTCGTCGGCACTCTCGTCGTTATCGCCGTCATCGTCGTCTGGCGCTTCCTTGAAAGCGATGCCGGGCTTGCGATGCGTGCCACGGGCGCCAATGCCCGCATGGCCCGTGCCCAGGGTGTTGATACCAGCCGGCAGATCTATCTGGGCATGGCGATTTCCAATGCGCTGGTGGCGCTTGGCGGCGCGCTCTTTGCGCAGACCAACGGGTTTGCGGACGTCACCTCGGGTGTCGGCACCATCGTCGTCGGCCTTGCTGCAGTCATTATCGGCGAGACGCTGCTTGGGCGGCGGGGGCTGCTGATTGCGCTTATCGGATGTGTGTTCGGCTCGATCATATACCGCATCGCCATCCAGCTTGCGCTGTCGAGCGACGTTATCGGCCTGCAGGCCTCCGACCTCAATTTCGTGACGGCGGTTCTCGTGACTGTCGCGCTCATTCTTCCCCGCCTTCGCGGAGGTGCCGCATCATGATCAGCGTCAAGGACATCAAGGTTGTTTTCGGGCGTGGCACGCCGCTGCAGAAACAGGCGTTGAACGGCGTCAGCCTGACAATCGAGGAAGGCTCTTTCGTCACCGTCATCGGCTCCAATGGCGCCGGCAAATCGACGCTGCTCGGCGTGCTCGCCGGTGATGTCATGCCGAGTGAAGGCTCGGTTCTGATCGGCAAGACCGACGTGACGCGCAAGTCTACATCGGCCCGCGCCGGTCTGGTGGCGCGCGTTTTCCAGGATCCATTGACCGGAAGCTGCGGTGCGCTGTCGATCGAGGAGAACCTCGCTCTGGCCGCCCGGCGCGGTGAAAAGCGCGGGCTTGGCGCAGCTCTCGGTGGAAGCCGCCGCGACTACTTCAAGGAGCGGATCGCCGAGCTTAATCTCGGGCTGGAAAACCGGCTGAGAGACCGTATGGACCTGCTGTCCGGCGGTCAGCGGCAGGCCGTTTCGCTCGTCATGGCGACGCTTGCCGGCTCCGAAGTGCTGTTGCTCGACGAGCATACGGCAGCGCTCGATCCCGGTATGGCCGAGTTCGTCATGAACCTGACGCAGAAGATCGTTTCCGAACGCAAGCTGACGACCATGATGGTGACGCATTCCATGCGTCAGGCGCTGGACTACGGCCACCGCACGATCATGCTGCATGGCGGCGAGATCGTGCTCGACGTGGCTGGCGACAACAGGAAGAACCTGCAGGTCGAAGATCTGATCGCCATGTTCCGCAAGATGCGTGGCCAGACGCTCGACGACGATGCGCTGCTGATCGGTTAGGCCGACAGCGTGCTGATCGGCTAAGCTGACAGCGTGCTGATCATTGATCAGCGCGCCTGTGTGAGCAGGATCTTGGCGGCGAAGACCGAGAAGACGCCAGCGAAGGTATAATCCATGCCGCGCAGCACCTTCCTGTTGCTCTGCAGCCAGCTCGACAGCCAGTCGGCAGCCATGACGACAGCCGCGTTGACCGGCATTCCGACCAGGATGAAGCAGAAGCCGAGGAAGAGCAGCTTGTGCGTCACGGCGGGATCACTCGCATCGACGAACTGCGGCAGGAAGGTCATGAAGAAGATGATGACCTTCGGGTTCAGCAGGTTGACCCAGAAGCCCGAGGAAATGTTCGAAAGGATCGTGCCCCTTGGGCCTTCAACCTTAGCGACGGTCAGCTTCGAGCCGTAGCGGATTGCCTGCACTGCCAGCCAGAAGAGATAGGCGGCGCCGCCGGTCTTCAGGATCAGGAAAGCGGTCGGAGAAGCGGTGATCAAAGCCGATATGCCGAAGGCGACCAGCATCGTGTGCACGACGATGCCGAGGCTGGTGCCAAGAACAACGAAAAGGGCTGCCTTCTTGCCCTGTGCCAGCGCACGGCTGATCGACAAGGTCATGTCAGGGCCGGGGGTTGCCGCCAGCAACAAAGTGGCGGCGGCGAAGGCAATAAGCGTCGGAAAGCTTGGCAGGAACTCCATGGTATACTCTGAAAGCCGGAGAAAGATCCGGCGATCTCTTACGCGGCTTTCAGAAATTTACCAATCAAACCTTGTGATGGCACCGATTACTTCTGTTCGAGATAGGCCTTGAATTTGTCAGCGTAATCCTTGTGCCAGCGTGACAGCGGCGGGCGGTTCTCGATGATATCGCCCATCGCCCAGGCCATGCGCCGTTCATCGACAGGACGGGCTACGTCGTTGTCGGGGCATAGGATGTAGAAATCGCCGCGCTCCAGGCTTTCGACCATGAAATCGACCGTCTGCTCCGGTGTCCAAGCACCAGCAGGCTTTTCCTGGCGATCGCCTTTGGTGAGGCCGGTAAAGACGAAGCCCGGGATCAGCAGATGCGCGGAAATGCCCGCACCTTCGATATTGCGTAGCTCATGCTCGAGCGCTTCAGTGAAAACCTTCACACCGGCCTTGGAAACATTGTAGGCGGGGTTTCCAGGCGGCGTGGTGATGCCTTGCTTGGAGCCGGTGTTGATGATCAGGCCGGGTTCGTTATGGGCTATCATGCCCGGGCCGAATGCCCTGACGCCGTTGACGACGCCGAGAAGATTGACCGCAAGAATATTGTCCCAGCCGGCCTGCGGACTGAAGATCGAGGTTTCCGGGCCGATGCCGGCATTGTTCATCAACACATGCACGCGGCCGAAGCGTTGGATGACAGCGCGTTCGAGGGCTTCGATCTGCTCCTTCTGCGATACGTCGGTCTCGACAGCCATCACATGCTCCTGGCCCGCGATCGCCTCCAGTTCGGCGCGGGCGCTGGCGAGCCTGTCGCCACCGAGATCGGCGATCACGACGCTCATGCCGGCCCTGGCGAAGCATTTTGCGGCGGCAAGGCCGATGCCGGATGCGCCGCCGGTGATGACGGCAACATTGGATTGTTTGAAAATGTCTTGAATATTCGTCACGGGACTGGCCTCTCCTCGGAGCATTGTTCGGACGGTGCCGAATATGGGCTCTGCTTTTGCGCTGTCAAACCTTATCGGGGTACCGCTGGCGCCTCGTTGCCCTTGCGTCACGCGCCAATCTCGCTAAAAGTGCCGCGATACCGGGCTTTGCGGGTGTGCCGCGGCCTTCATGCAACGGACCTCATCATCATGGCATCATACAAAGACGTGAAGAAAGTCGTGCTCGCCTATTCGGGCGGTCTCGATACCTCGATCATCCTGAAGTGGCTGCAGACCGAACTCGGCGCTGAAGTCGTGACCTTCACCGCCGACCTCGGCCAGGGCGAAGAGCTGGAGCCGGCGCGCAAGAAGGCCGAGATGCTCGGCATCAAGGAGATCTATATCGAGGACGTGCGCGAAGAATTCGTGCGCGATTTTGTCTTCCCGATGTTCCGCGCCAATGCCGTCTATGAAGGTGTCTACCTGCTCGGCACGTCGATTGCCCGCCCGCTGATCTCCAAACACCTCATCGATATCGCCCGCAAGACCGGCGCCGACGCGATCGCACATGGCGCGACCGGCAAGGGCAACGACCAGGTTCGCTTCGAGCTTTCTGCCTATGCGCTGAATCCCGACATCAAGATCATCGCGCCGTGGCGCGACTGGTCCTTCAAGAGCCGTACCGATCTGCTCGAATTCGCCGAAAAGCACCAGATTCCGGTCGCCAAGGACAAGAAGGGTGAGGCTCCCTTCTCGGTCGATGCCAATCTGCTGCACTCCTCTTCCGAGGGCAAGGTTCTGGAAGATCCGGCGCAGGAAGCGCCTGAATATGTACATATGCGCACCATCTCGCCGGAGGCAGCCCCCGACAAGGCGACGACCATCAAGGTTGGCTTCCGCAAGGGTGATGCTGTCTCGATCAACGGTGTCGAGATGTCTCCGGCAACATTGCTCGCGACCCTCAACAATTATGGCCGCGACAACGGTATCGGTCGCCTCGATCTCGTCGAGAACCGCTTCGTCGGTATGAAGTCGCGCGGTGTCTACGAGACCCCCGGCGGCACGATCCTGCTGGCAGCGCATCGCGCGATCGAGTCGATCACGCTCGATCGTGGAGCGGCACACCTCAAGGACGAGCTGATGCCGCGTTATGCCGAGCTCATCTATTACGGCTTCTGGTTCTCGCCTGAGCGCGAAATGCTGCAGGCCCTCATCGACAAGAGCCAGGAGCATGTCGAAGGCGAAGTGACGCTGAAGCTCTATAAGGGCAATGTCATGGTCACCGGCCGTGAGAGCGAAAAGTCGCTCTATTCCGACAAGCTCGTCACCTTCGAAGACGATCAGGGCGCCTACGACCAGAAGGATGCCGCCGGCTTCATCAAGCTCAATGCGCTGCGCCTTCGCACGCTCGGCAAGCGTAATCTGCAGAAGTAACGCTCGTCGGACCGATCCGAAAGAGCCCGCCGGCCCCGCCGCGCGGGCTTTTTTCTTTCCCGGCCGATACAACGTCCACCAGTGTCTTGACGGGACGAGGTCATGGCATAAGCTGCACCGGTTACCATCGGAGCCTTTCCATGCCGCTTTCCCTGCTCGTCGGCGCCTTTCTGGCGGCGCTTTTCTATGTGCTCATCCCCGGTCCGGCTTTTCTGCAGCTTCTCGGTATTGGCGCCGGGCAGGGTCGCAAGGCGGGCGCCTTCTTCATGATGGGGCATCTTGTCGGCGATCTCGTCTGGTCGGGTCTGGCGCTGGTTGCGATCGTCGGCGCCAAGACGATCGGCACGTTCGTTTTCGACCTGCTGGGGCTTGCCTGCGGCTTCTATCTCGCCTGGATCGGCTGGAGCGCCGTCAATGCGAAGCCGAAGGCCGAGGGACAGGCGCTGCTCGTCGTGGAGCGGCCGTTCCGCCGCGGACTGATTTTCGGGGTCACCAACCCGAAGGGCTATCCGGTGGCGCTCGCCACGTTCACGGCGCTGGTCGCAGGCTCTGCAAGCGCGCTCGACTTTCAGGCCCTGCCGATGCTGCTCAGCGTGTCCTTCGTCGGTTTCATCACGGCCGACATCATCCTGATCGGGATCATCGGTGCCGGCGTCGTACGCCGCTTCTACCGCGCCCATGAAAGGCTGATCGTACGTTGCTCGGGCGTGCTCTTCATGGGTTTCGCCGTTCAGGCCCTGTGGCATGCCACGCCTGGTCTGCTCGGTTGGCGCAAGGCCTGATCAGGCCTCGCTACCGAGGAAGCCGACGACCGATTCCAGCGTCTGAACCTCATTTGGGTCGCCAATCGACATGGCGATCCGAAGCTGGTCCTTGTAGTAGTCCAGGAAGTTGAAACTGGTGCCGTCAGTGACATCGGACAGATCGATGACGTTGCCGAGTGGATCGATCGCGTACATGGGCAATGGTTCGGATATTGCGGCAAAGGTACTCTGATCAATCAAGCCATTGTCGAGGCTTTGCCGGGCATAGCTGCGCAATTCGCCTGCACTGACGGCCGTGAAATCGATCGCCTGGCGATTATCAAAATCTTCGATCTGGAATGAGCCTTGAGCAATGCCGTGCTTAGGCTCGATTACAATATCAGCGGTCTTCGAACTTTTTGCGTTATTGTTTGTATTATTTTTGAATAGCAAACTCTGAGAAGACCGCAGGGAAAAAATTTCCATGCGCATGTCCTCTTACTTGAAGATAAGGGGAAACTAGCGTCTCGAGCCGATTCGCGTCAATCGTTAACGATTGGTTAATTTTTATGTATCAATTCTTGCCCACAAGAATTAGCCGGGCGGACAAAAGTCACGGCCGGCCACATATCAATTCCGTGGCGACCTTCCTATATTATTGATCCACTTGCCGGCATAAAGGACTTTCATATGTCTTCTTCCACTCAATTCAATCAGGCACTTGTCAACTGGAATGGCCTTCATGGCCTGCCGCGTTTTGACGCCATTGCCGATAGCGATTTTGCCGCGGCCTTCGAGGCCGCGCTCGCCTTGCACGAAAGAGAGATCGACGCGATCGCCGGCAGCAAGGAAGAGCCGAGTTTCGACAATACAGTCGTCGCACTCGAGATTGCCGGGGATGAACTATCGCGTATTTCCTCTCTCTTCTGGAACCGGGCCGGCGCGCATACCAATGATGTCATTCAGGCGCTGGAGCGGGATATTTCGCCGAAAATGTCCCGGCATTACTCGAAGATCGGCATGAATGCCGACCTCTTCAAGCGTATCGACGCACTCTGGGAAAAGCGTGAAAGCCTCGGCTTGACGCTGGAGCAGACACGCGTGCTGGAGCGGCATTGGAAAGGCTTCGTCAAATCAGGCGCCAAGCTGCCAAAGGCGGAGCAGGAGAAACTTGCTTCGATCAACGAAAAGCTTGCCGGCCTCAGCACCGGCTTCGGACAGAACGTACTTGCCGACGAAAAGGGGTGGTCGCTGATCCTCTCCAGTGAAGAGGAACTTGCCGGCATTCCCGATTTCCTGCGCGACGCAATGGCAGCTGCTGCCCGCGAGCGCGGCGAGGACGGCAAATATGCCGTAACGCTGTCACGCTCGATCATAGAGCCGTTCCTTACTTTCTCCGAGCGCCGGGACCTTCGCGAGCAGGCCTTCAAGGCCTGGGTGGCGCGTGGTGAAAATGTTGGCGAGACGGATAACCGTGGCATTATTAGAGAGACCCTTGCGTTGCGTGACGAGGTGGCAAAGCTTCTCGGCTACGCCAACTTCGCCGAGCTGAAGCTCGACAACACGATGGCGAAGACGCCAGAGGCCGTGAATGATCTGCTGCGCGCCGTCTGGGCAAGGGCGGTGAAGCGCGCTCACGAGGAAGAAGCGGATATCGCCGCGCTGATCACCGCGGAAGGCAAGAACCACGACGTCATGCCGTGGGATTGGCGTCACTATGCGGAGAAGATCCGGGCGCAGCGGTTCAATTTCTCGGAAGCGGAGCTGAAGCCCTATCTGCAGCTCGAAAAGATCATCGACGCCTGCTTCGACGTTGCTGGTCGCCTGTTCGGCATTCATGCCGTCGAGAAGAAGGGCGTTGCCGCCTATCATCCGGATGTCCGGGTCTTCGAGATTCGCGACCGGGACGACAAGCTGGTCGCGCTTTTCCTCGGCGACTATTTTGCCCGCAGCTCGAAACGTTCGGGCGCCTGGATGAGCTCCTTCCAGTCACAGCACAAGCTGACGATGAAGAACGGCCACCATGGCGAGATGCCGATCATCTACAATGTCTGCAATTTCGCAAAGCCCGCGGAAGGAAAGCCGGCGCTGCTTTCGCTCGACGATGCGCGTACGCTGTTCCATGAATTCGGCCATGCGCTGCACGGCATGCTCTCCAACGTCACCTATCCCTCGGTATCGGGTACGGGGGTTTCGCGCGATTTCGTCGAGCTTCCTTCGCAGCTCTACGAGCACTGGCTGACGGTTCCTGCCATCCTCAAGGAATATGCCGTGCATTTCGAAACCGGAGAGCCGATGCCACAGGCGCTGCTTGACAAGGTGCTTGCCGCCCGCACCTTCAATTCCGGCTTCAACACCGTGGAGTTCACCTCTTCGGCGCTGGTCGACATGGCCTTCCATACGCGCGACAAGGTGGAGGATCCGATGGCCGTTCAGGCCGAGGTGCTCTCGGAAATCGGCATGCCGAAATCGATCGTCATGCGTCACGCCACGCCGCACTTCCAGCATATCTTCTCCGGCGGTTATTCGGCGGGCTATTATTCCTACATGTGGTCGGAAGTGCTCGATGCCGATGCCTTCGCCGCCTTCGAAGAGACGGGCGATGCCTTCAACGGCGAAATGGCCGCAAAGCTTCGGAACAATATCTACTCCACGGGCGGCTCCGTCGATCCGGAAGACGCCTACAAGGCTTTCCGCGGCAAGCTGCCGAGCCCGGACGCGATGCTGGTCAAAAAGGGCCTTGCGACCTTCGAGGAATTGACAGGCAGTGACGCTTAAGACAGTTTGATGACATAGAGCAAAGCGGCATGGTGATAGCCATGCCGCAGCTTTCGCGTGCCACCCCCTTTCGCAATCGCGAAAAAAACGGTATGAGCGCGCCAAACATAAATGGCGCGTCCACTAAGCGTAGCGCCCCAGCCTCAGAGATTATGACAAATGGCACTTCGCAACATCGCGATCATCGCGCACGTTGACCATGGCAAAACGACCCTCGTCGACGAACTCCTGAAACAGTCCGGTTCGTTCCGCGAGAACCAGCGCGTTGCAGAGCGCGTGATGGACTCGAACGACCTCGAAAAGGAACGCGGCATCACCATTCTCGCCAAGGCAACCTCGGTGGAATGGAAGGGTGTCCGCATCAACATCGTCGACACCCCCGGCCACGCCGACTTCGGCGGTGAGGTCGAGCGCATCCTGTCGATGGTGGATGGTGCGATCGTTCTGGTCGACTCTTCCGAAGGTCCGATGCCGCAGACGAAGTTCGTCGTCTCCAAGGCGCTGAAGGTTGGCCTTCGCCCGATCGTCGCGATCAACAAGATCGACCGTCCCGATGGCCGCCATGAAGAAGTCATCAACGAAGTCTTCGACCTCTTTGCCAATCTCGACGCGACCGACGAACAGCTCGACTTCCCGATCATGTATGGCTCGGGCCGCGACGGCTGGATGAACGTCAATCCTGAAGGCCCGAAGGACGAAGGTCTTGCGCCGCTTCTCGATCTCGTGCTCAAGCACGTTCCGGAACCGAAGGTCGAAGAAGGCCCGTTCCGCATGATCGGAACGATCCTTGAAGCCAACCCCTTCCTCGGCCGCATCATCACCGGCCGTATCGCATCAGGCTCGATCAAGCCGAACCAGGCCGTCAAGGTTCTGGGCCAGGATGGCAAGCTGATCGAAACCGGTCGTATCTCCAAGATCCTCGCCTTCCGCGGCATCGAGCGTACCGCGATCGAAGAGGCCCATGCGGGCGATATCGTCGCGATCGCCGGCCTCTCCAAGGGCACCGTCGCTGATACGTTCTGCGATCCTGCCGTCTCGGAAGCCATGAAGGCGCAGCCGATCGATCCGCCGACTGTCACCATGTCCTTCATCGTCAACGACAGCCCGCTGGCGGGCACCGAAGGCGACAAGGTGACGAGCCGCGTCATTCGCGACCGTCTTTTCAAGGAAGCCGAAGGCAACGTCGCCCTGAAGATCGAAGAAGCCGAAGGCAAGGATTCGTTCTACGTGTCCGGCCGCGGTGAACTTCAGCTCGCCGTTCTCATCGAAACCATGCGTCGCGAAGGCTTCGAGCTCGCCGTGTCGCGTCCGCGCGTCGTGATGCACAAGGATGAAAGCGGCCAGGTTCTCGAGCCGATCGAAGAAGTTGTCGTCGACGTCGACGAAGAGCATTCCGGTGTGGTCGTGCAGAAGATGTCGGAGCGCAAGGCCGAGATGGTCGAGCTGCGTCCGTCAGGCGGCAATCGTCTTCGCCTGCGTTTCTACGCACCGACCCGCGGCCTCATCGGCTACCAGTCGGAGCTGCTGACCGATACGCGCGGCACGGCGATCATGAACCGCCTGTTCCACGACTACCAGCCCTACAAGGGCGTGATCGGTGGCCGCGTCAACGGCGTGCTGCTCGCCAACGGTTCCGGCGAAGCCGTCGCCTATGCGATGTTCAACCTGGAAGACCGCGGTCCGATGATCATCGAGCCGGGCGAAAAGGTCTATGCCGGCATGATCATCGGCATCCATTCGCGCGACAACGACCTTGAAGTGAACGTCCTGAAGGGCAAGCAGCTCACCAACATCCGCGCCGCCGGCAAGGACGAAGCCGTGAAGCTTACCCCGCCGATCCGCATGACACTCGATCGTGCTCTTTCCTGGATCCAGGACGACGAGCTGATGGAAGTGACGCCGAAGAACATTCGCCTGCGCAAGATGTATCTCGACGCCAACGACCGCAAGCGTTTCGAAAAGTCGAAGGCAGCTCTCTAAGAGCCTCGCCTACTCCTTTAAAACCCCGGCCTTCGCGCCGGGGTTTTTTATTGTGCGCTGCGTCGATTCCGTCTTGTGACAATCGTTAAAAAAGCGTTAAATTTTCTCTGTCGTCCACATATCAAGTCTGTGGGCAATCGATCACGATGCGGCTGCCGCATATGGTTAATTGTCGCCAGCGGGACCAGAGTAAGCGTTATGAAGACGTTGTCGATCGATGTCCGGCGGGCTGAACCGCATGATGCCCGAGCCATTTCGGAAGCCCACCGGCTTTCATGGCAGCATACCTATGCCGGCATCATTCCGCATCGTGCTCTGACGCAGATGATCGAGCGCCGCGGCGAAAACTGGTGGCGCAAGGCGACGCGCGGTCCGGCGACATTGCTTGTTCTGGATGTGGCAGGAACTGTCGCGGGTTATGCGACCCTCGGCCTCAATCGCGCTCGCGCATTGCCTCAGGAAGGCGAAATCTACGAGCTTTATCTGCGCCCGGAATATCAGGGTATCGGCCTCGGAAAATTGCTTTTCGGTGAAGCCCGGCGGTTGCTGAAATCTCTCGGCTGTAACGGTATGGTCGTCTGGTGCCTGGAAGAAAATGAGACCGCAGCCGGCTTTTATCGCGACCATGGCGGTGTCGATTTCTGCGAAGGCATGGAAAATTTCGACCATAAGCAGATCAAAAAGATCGGCTTCATCTGGAACTGATTGCGGTACCGCAATCGCTGCATCTTTCATTAGAAAAATTATATATTTTGACGCCCGCGCGCATTAAGCATTGCTTGCGAGGCATGTTGCGTTGCGTCATGAAACCGATTAACTGGCTTCGAGCAATTCAACCTCCCGGGAGTTTCCTATGCGCATCGACGCCGTTTCAATCGGTAAGAATCCACCTGAAGACGTCAACGTTATCGTCGAGGTTCCGGTCGGCGGTCATCCGATCAAGTATGAAATGGACAAGGAAGCCGGCACGCTGGTCGTTGACCGTTTTCTCTATACACCGATGACCTACCCGGGCAACTACGGCTTCGTGCCGCATACGCTTTCCGAAGACGGCGACCCGATCGACGTGCTGATCGCCAGCACCCGTCCGCTGGTTCCGGGCTGCGTTATCAACGTGCGCCCCATCGGCGTTCTGAAGATGGAAGACAATTCCGGCAAGGACGAGAAGATCATCGCCGTCCCTTCGCCGAAGCTGACGATGCGTTATGACAAGGTGAAGGATTATACCGATCTTCCGGACATCACGCTGAAGCAGATCGAGCATTTCTTCGAGCACTATAAGGATCTGGAGCCTGGCAAGTGGGTGAAGATCTATGGCTGGGGCGACTCCAAGGAAGCAGGCGAGCTGATCCTCGAAGCCATCGAGCGCGCCAAGAAAGAAAAGGCCTGATTCCGGCCATTCTGCAATTGCGGATGCAAAACCGCTGCACATCCTTGCCGGAATTGCTCTAGCCGAATAGCGTTTCGAGCTTGTTGATTAAATCCTCCGGATCGCCATCGATCCGGAGGATTTTTTTGCGCGACGTATCGCCGGCAGCAAGGCTGACCAAGGACTTTCCAATACCCAAAGACTTGGCGACGAGCGCTATAAGGGCCTTGTTGGCCTTTCCCTTCTCCGGGACGGCGGTGACACGCGCCTTCAAAAACATGCCGCCTTCGCCATCTGGTTCGATACCGTCGATGGCATTCTGCCCGCCATTCGGCGTCAGCCTTACGGCAAGACGGACGTGATCACCGGAAAGCCTCCAGGGACGGCTCAAACGACCAGCGAAAATAGGAAAGGCTTGATCGGGTTGTTGAGTATGGCCTGTATGAACAGGATGATCAGCAACAGAACGATCGGAGAGATGTCGATGCCACCCAGATTGGGCAAAAAGCGGCGTATCGGCCGCAATGCAGGTTCGGTGGCGTTATAGAAGAACATACCCAGTTGGCTGACAAACTGGTTATGCGAATTGATGACATTGAATGCGTACAGCCACGAGAAAATGGCGCTGGCAATGATCACGTACCAATAGAGGTTCAAAGCCACATTGATAATCAAAAAAATGGCTTCAAGAATTCCCGCCATTACCGTCTCCAGTTCGTTGTTGACAGATATGTAGACATTGGCGATTAAACGAGCAAGGGCCGTGTGGAGACGCATGGCAAATCATGTTTAACGGGCCACTTCGCAGGCAATTCTGCGCCCGCTCTCTCGGAAAAGCTTCATGTCGCTTTCGCCCACCGGAGACCGTTTTGCCGCGTTCCGGCATCCGTCCTACACCCGCTTTTTCTTCGCGCGGTTTCTGCTTTCCTTCTCGCAGCAGATCGTCAGCGTCGCCGTCGGCTGGCAGATGTATGACCAGACCGGCAGCGCCATTTATCTCGGCCTGATCGGGCTCGTGCAGTTCCTGCCGTCTCTCGCATTGATCCTCGTTACTGGATCGGTGGCCGACCGGCACAATCGCCGTGCGATCGCCTCGATCTGCTCGCTTGTCAGCGCGCTCTGCACGCTTGCGCTCCTGGGGATGACGATTACCGGCAGCTTTTCACCAATTCCGGTTTTCGCGGTGCTGCTGATCTTCGGCATAGAACGCGCCTTCATGACGCCGGCCGTGCAGTCGCTTGCGCCGAACCTCGTGCCGGAGAAGGACCTTTCGAACGCGATCGCCTGGAATTCCTCCTCATGGCAGCTTGCGGCCATCACCGGCCCCGTGCTCGGCGGTCTGCTTTACGGCGTCAGCGCTTCGACGGCCTATATGGTCGCAGTCATCTTTTCTGCGCTGGGCGCGATCCTGCTCTACACGATCCCGAAACCGCCGCAGAAGACGACGGGTGAAGCCAAGAACTGGGACATGATCCTCGGCGGTTTCCGCTATATAAGGGAAGAAAAGGTGGTGCTTGGGGCCATCTCGCTGGATCTCTTCGCCGTTCTCTTAGGCGGCGCCACCGCGCTGATGCCGATCTTTGCGCGTGATATCCTGACGCTCGGGCCATGGGGCCTCGGCCTGCTGCGTTCGGCGCCGGGCGTGGGCGCCATCATCATGGCGATCTTCCTTGCCGCCTATCCGCTGAAGCACAAGGCCGGCCTGTATATGTTCATCGGCGTGGCGATTTTCGGCCTCGGCACGATCGTGTTCGGCTTCTCGACCAATACCGAGGTTTCCATCGCAGCGCTCGCGATCATGGGCGCTGCGGATATGATTTCCGTCTATGTTCGCGAGAGCCTGATTGCGCTCTGGACGCCGGACCATCTGCGCGGTCGCGTAAACGCCGTCAATATGGTCTTTGTCGGCGCGTCCAATGAGCTCGGCGAGTTCCGAGCGGGCACCATGGCCTCGGCCTTTGGTGCGGTTCCGGCCGTCATCATCGGCGGGGTCGGTACGCTTGCTGTCGCTGCGCTCTGGGCAAGCGGCTTTCCGAAGCTCAGGAATATCGATACGCTCGACGCGCCTATACGAGAAGCGCCCTAGTCGTCCTGGCCACGGTCGACTTGCCTTCGAAGACGACATCAAGAAATTCGTCGAGCCAGGCTCTCAGCGGCGCATCGAACAGCATGCGGCCTTCGAGATGTTCGCGTCCCTGCTGTGCATTCGGCAGGATGAAGCGATGGGCGCCGTGCACGACCCAGCGATGCATCATCACCCGCGTCAGCTCCGCATGGAATTGCAGGCCCCAGGCGTTGCCATTGTAGCGGAAAGCCTGGTTGGGGTAAGCGTCGCCGGATGCCAGCAGCTCGGCGCCATGCGGTAGTTCAAATCCTTCCCGGTGGAAGTGATAGACCATCTTCGGCCAGCGCATCAGCAGCCGGCCCTTCTCCGTCGTATGGAGTGGATACCAGCCAATCTCGGTAGACCCGTCGCAATTGGCCGCGACCTTGCTGCCGAGTTGGCGCGCCAGCATCTGTGCGCCGAGGCAGATGCCGAGATAGGGACGGTTTTCCCTGAGGGGGATTTCCAGCCAGTCGATTTCCGCCTTGACGAATTCATCGGGATCGTTGGCGCTCATCGGGCCGCCGAACACCACTGCACCCGCATGGTCGTCGAGCGTCGAGGGCAGCCGGTCGCCAAGCACGGGGCGCCGGATATCGAGGTCGTAGCCTTTCTCGACAAGAAGTTGGCCAACACGGCCGGGGCTTGAGCGCTCCTGATGAAGAATGATGAGAATGGGACGCTTGTCGCGTCTCACTATCCTGTCAGTCGCCATCGTCCTGCACCACCTGTGCGTTTGTCACTCGTGCTGCCGCCTCCTGCCGCTTCTGAATACGCTCACGGGAGGACACCCCCAGGAGATCGGCGATCCGCCAGATCACATGGTCTTCCATTTCGCTGCGCTCGCCGTCGGCATAGACGATATCCCAGAGAATGCCGATCAGCTCCAGACGCTGCTCGGTATTGAGATGTCTCTTTAGATCGGAGGTGAAGCGGAAATAATCAACTGCCGTGCTTTCGGCTTCCAGCCCCGCGGCCATCAAGGCGTCGAGCTGTTTGCCATCAAGCGCGTATTGCTCCTTCAGAAGCTTGCGCAGCCGTTTCTTCTCGCTGTCCTTGATCTGGCCGTCGGCCTCCATGACCTGCATACAGAGCGCGGCCACCGCGATGCGCGGGTCATCGGGCGCAAAGCCTGATTTCGGACGGTCGGCGGTCAGATTTTGGAAGAATGCCTGAAAGCGTTCGAACATGCGGTTTTCGTTCCATTTCAGAAAAGGCGGAGTCGCGTCTTGGTTTCCGGCTCCATCTTGGGATCGCGCACGCCGGGGTCATCCGGCAGGCCACCAAAGAAGGGCTTTGGTTCAGACGCAGCAGGAGCCGGTCGGGAGGTGGACGGTTCATTGGCTTTTGCCGGTGTAGGGGCAGGAGGTGCTGGCCGCACGGCTTCCGCAATCGTTGCGGCTCGTTCCAGCTCGATAATGCGGTGGTCGTTGACCACGCTTTCCGGCCGGGTATGGCGCAGCGGCGGCAAGGTCTTCAGCGCCGTTTCGATCGGGGCGGTCGACCCTTCCTCGATTGGTCCTTCGAGCTGGCCGAAAGGTGCCTTCCACTCGAAGGCGTCGAGACGACCGGTCACCGGCGAGACCGGCAACCATTTGTCGGAAACGAAACCATCGGCAACCCAGGCCGGATCGCGCGGCGCCTTCAGCGCCTGTGCCAGCCAATGGCGCACGCGACCCTGATCGCCGGTCTCTGCTTCCTCGATGTCTGCGAGCAGCAGAAAGGCCGCCTCGCGGGGTTCGATACGGGCGGCTGCTTCCGCCTTGGCACGCGCCTTGGCGAATTGCTGTGCATCGAGTGCGGCCTGTGCGACGACGAGGAGAGATTCGACATTATTCGGCCGCATGCCTTCCAGCCGCTCGGCGCGCTTCAGGCGATCGAGTGTCGAATCGCCGCTGCGGGCGCGGACATAGACGCGACCGATCTCGGGATGTGGCGCGGCCTTCCATGCCTGTTCGAGAATGGAGGCAGCCTTGCGTATGCCGTTCTCGCGGAACAGCGCCTTTGCGGCGATAAGTGCGGCGGGCACGAAATCGGCTGAAAGCTTCAGCGCCTGGAGGGCATCATCACGAGCGCCGGCGGCATTGCTTTCCAGCTTGTCATCGGCGCGCGCCGTCAGCAGCACTGCATGCAGACGGTTGGCCTCCGCCTTTTCGACAACCTTGGCGGCCTTCTGCTGTTCCAGCAGACGGATGGCCTCGTCCCAGCGGCCGGACTGGCTGCGATATTCGAGCGTTGCCTGTGCTGCCCATGGCAGGTATGGCGCATTGTCGGCCGCCTTTTCCGCGTATTGGCGGGCGGCTTCGTTTGCGCCGAGACGCCTGGCCTCCAGGTAAAGGCCGCGCAAGCCAAGCTCCCGCGTCTCCGGATCGTTGGCCATCGCTTCGAACTTGGAGCGTGCCTCGTCGTAGCGGCCTTCGATGAGCGCCGCCTGGGCTTCCAAAAGATTGATCAGCGGTTCCTGATCGGCGCGGATAAGACCGCGCGAGCGTGCCGCCATCTTGCGGGCGAGCAGGGCATTGCCGGCGCCGGCTGCAATGAGGCCGGTCGACAGCGCCTGGTAACCGCGGTCGCGTTTACGGGCGCGAAAGAAGCGCGTCACCGAATGGGGAGAGGTCCATATCAGGCGGACGAACCACCAGGCCACCATGACGGCAGCGATCAGCGCAATGATGGCGCTTGCCGCCACGATCAGCTTGGTCTGGTAGATCTGCCCTTCCCAAATCAGCGACAGATCGCCGGGACGATCGGCAAGCCAGGAGAAACCATATGCAAGAACGAGGACGAGGAGCGCGAAGATAACCAGGCGGACCATACTCATCCTTCCTTGCCGGTGCCGGAAACGGCCTTCGAGAGAGCGCCGCCAACGAGATCCTCGACGCGGATACGAGCTTCGAGCGACTGCTTGAAGGCGGCGGAAGCCTGCTTGGCAGCAGCAGGCAGGCTGTTCCATTCAGTGGCTGCACCGGGCAGATCGCCGTTCTTCACCTTGTCCTCCATACGCGCGGCGATCGCCTCAACGCTTTCGCCTTCGACATTTCCGACGGGGCGGACCGAAACCAGGGATTTGGCGCTCGACATCAGCCGGTCAGACCAGCTCTGGTTGGGATCGGGCTGGTTGACGGACTCGACGATCGCTGCCGCAACATCGGGAACCTGACGGATGAGCTCGGCGCGGGAGGGCACGCCGGTTTCGGCAAAGCCGCGCAGATCGGTTGCAGCGGGATCGTCGGGTGCTACGCCGGCAAATGTATCGAGTTCGGCGATGAAAGGGCCGCCGCGGTCGATCGCGGCCTTGAGCGCTGCGGCTGCGATAGCCCGGGCGACGGCGACATCCTCGCGCGGTTCATTCAGCTTCTTTTCGGCTTCGGCAAGGCGGCTGGAAATATCGGCGCCGCTGGAGGCCTGCTGTTCGGTGGTCTGCGTAAGGCTCGTCTTCAACTGCTCGATTTGAGCAGTCAGATCTGCAATCTTCTGGTTGAGCGCTTCAACACCGCCAGGCTCTGTCGCTGTGCCGGATGCCGGTGCCTGGGGAGCCGCTTCGAGAGCCGCGACGCGCTTTTCGAGAGCACTTGTATCGGCGGCCGGCGGCGGATTGGCGGCAAGGCTTGCGACCGATTGCTTGAGCCCTTCGATCTCGCCGGCGAGATCGGCCATATCGGCTGAATTCGTCTGCGAGGTTGAGGAACCCGGCAGATAACCGGCATATTGAATGGCTCCGGCGCCGAGCAATGCGACAAGGCCGCCGAAAATGCCCGCGGCGATCAGACCCGATGTGACCGCTCCCTTCTGCGGCGGCGGCGGTTGCACCGGTTCCGAGAGCGGGGGTTCCTTGGAGAAGGACCCATCCTGCGCGCCGGCGGCGCGTTCGCTTTCGTGTTCGGACAGCGGTTCACCCGCGGCTTCTGCAGCGGAAACGGCCTCGGCGACAGGCGCATCATCGATGGCTTGTGCGGCTTCTTCAGCAGGCTTTTCAGGATCAGTCGCCGAGGCGAAGTCCTGCGCGTCCAGGTCAATGGTGACCGGCTTGTCGGAGCTCTTCGAGTGGCGTGGCGGATTTCCCGATACCATGAGGTCCTCATTATCCTGCATTGCAACGAAACTAGACAGGGACGGCAGTTAAGGGAAGAGGTTAGATCAAATTTGGGCGGCTAAAGCCTTCAAAGCAGCGACAAAAGGCTTTTTTCATCCGGCATCGGCGAAATCTCCAAGGCTGTGCTCAAAAGAGATGGAACAGCTTCCGCTACAGTGTTGCTGAGACAAATGAGACGGATTTTCGGCAGCTGCAATAAAAGGGACTCTACCTGCGGGATCTGAAAGAAATTTGCGGCCGTTTGGCGGGAGTAGAAAAGAACAGCATCAGGAGGATTGCGCATGAGGAAGGTGGCGACCGTCCCGGGGTCGAGAGCGATAGATTCCATCCGGTAACATTCGGCCACTGAGAACTGACGCCCCAGCTCGGTCAGCCGCGTCTCGAAGGCCTCGGCACGCGGAAGGCCGGCGAGATAGACAAGCCCGCCGGTATTGTTTGCCGCGATCAACTCGGCCAGTTCGCGGCCGCTGCCAGACGATGTCGTGACGGAGCGGAATCCCAGCTTGCGGGCCTCCTCAGCCGTCATCTCGCCGACGGCAAAGAGACGGCGCGAAAGGTGGGGTGTCAGCGCGTCATCCAGAGATTGTAACGTGCGCACCGCCTCCGCGCTCGTTATCGCTATCGCCCCAGTGGTTGTTTCCAGACCCCGGCGAGCGGCTGCCGCATCGTGAATGGGACGGGTCAGTGGCAGCAATAGTGGCTCGTGGCCTAGCTCGCGTAAACGTTGAGCGGTTCGCTCGCCCGAATGTGCCGGACGGGTGACGAGCACGCGCATGCCGGCTAGCTCCAGTCCTCAAAGAAGCTGCTTCCTGCTCTTGCGCGGACATCCTGTCCGGCGCGGGTGCCGAGTGCAGCGGCATCGCGGCGATTGCCATCTATGGTGATCGCATGCTGATGGCGGCCGTCAGGGGTAATGATGAGACCCGAGAAACGGATCTGATCACCTTCGCAGACGGCGTAACCGCCGATCGGCGTGCGACAGGAGCCATCGAGGGCGGCAAGGAATGCGCGTTCGCAGGAGACCGTGTCGAAGGTCGGCGGATCGTTGATCGGCGTCAGCAGTTCGTCGATCCTGTTGTCGCCGATGCGGCTCTCGATACAGATCGCGCCCTGTGCGGGTGCCGGCGGGAAGCTATCGGGGTCGAGGATATCGGTGATCACCTCGACCTTGCCAAGACGCTTGAGGCCCGCAAGCGCCAGAAGCGTCGCGTCGACCTGACCTTCCTGCAGCTTACGCAGGCGCGTGTCCACAAGGCCGCGGAAAGTGATGACGTTGATATCCGGCCGCATGCGGCGAATGAGCGCCTGACGGCGAAGCGAGGATGAGCCGACGGTTGCGCCATGGGGCAGGTCGATCAGCTTCGGAGCGGTGCGGCCGACAACCGCGTCGCGAATGTCTTCGCGCGGCAGATAGGCGGAGAGGTAGAGACCTTCTGGCAGGTTGGTAGGCATGTCCTTGCTCGAATGCACGGCAAAATCGAGATCGCCGGCCGCAAGCTGCTGCTCGAGCTCTTCCGTGAAAAGTCCTTTGCCGCCGATCTCGGCCAGGGAACGGTCGGTGATGCGGTCGCCCTTGGTCGTCAGAACGACGATTTCGAACATTTCCTCCGGAAGATTGTGGGCTGCCATCAGCCGATCTCGGGCTTCGTGCGCCTGTGCGAGCGCCAGCGGGCTGCCACGCGTGCCGATACGGAAAGGTTTTGTTTGCATCCGCTTTGTTCCGTTGTTACCGGAGTTCTCGTAAACAGGTTTAACCCCTATCGCAATCAACGAACAGATTTCATGGCTCCCTTTCTGCGCATCCTCGGCATCGAGACAAGCTGCGACGAGACCGCCGCTGCGGTCGTCGAGCGCGATGCCGAAGGCCGCTCCAATGTCCTGTCGGATGTCGTTCTTTCCCAGCTTGACGAGCATAGCGCCTATGGTGGCGTGGTGCCGGAGATTGCGGCCCGCGCCCATGTCGAGGCGCTGGACGACCTGATCGACGAAGCCCTGAAGCGCGCCAATGTGTCGCTCTCGGATGTCGACGCGATTGCCGCGACATCGGGGCCCGGCCTGATCGGGGGGCTGCTTGTCGGGCTGATGACCGGCAAGGCGATCGCCAAGGCGGCGGGCAAACCCCTTTATGCCGTCAACCACCTGGAAGGCCATGCGCTGACGGCGCGGCTGACGGATGGTCTTTCCTTTCCTTATCTGATGCTGCTCGTTTCCGGTGGCCATACGCAGCTCATTCTCGTGCGGGGCATCGGCGAGTACGAGCGCTGGGGCACGACGATCGACGATGCGCTGGGTGAGGCTTTCGACAAGACGGCGAAACTGCTCGGCCTTCCCTATCCCGGCGGGCCGGCGGTGGAGAGGATGGCGCAGTGTGGCAATGCCGATCGCTTCAATTTCCCGCGGCCGCTCGTTGGCGAAGCGAGGCTCGATTTTTCCTTCTCGGGCCTGAAGACGGCCGTGCGCCAGGCGGCGACCGAGATCGCGCCACTGACGGATCAGGATGTCGCCGATATCTGCGCCTCCTTCCAGAAGGCGATTTCCCGCACGATGAAAGATCGCATCGGCCGCGGCCTGCAGCGATTCAAGGCGGAATTTCCGGACCTTCCCGAAAAGCCGGCGCTGGTGGTGGCCGGCGGCGTCGCAGCGAACCAGGAGATCCGCAGCACGCTTCAGGCGCTCTGCGACAAGAATGGCTTCCGTTTCATCGCGCCGCCTCTTCACCTCTGCACCGACAACGCCGTGATGATTGCCTGGGCCGGACTTGAGCGCATGGCGAAGGGCGTAGTGCCAGACGATCTCGATGTGCAGCCGCGCTCGCGGTGGCCGCTCGATTCCAAGGCCGGGACCGTGCTCGGATCCGGAAAGCGGGGAGCCAAGGCATGAGCGAACGGATCGCTGTGGTCGGATCGGGAGCTTTCGGTACGGCGCTTGCATCCGTCATCGCGCTCACAGGCCGCAATTCGGCAATTCTCGTCGGCCGCGATCCCGCGCTAATCGAAGATCTCAGGTCGGAACGGCTTCATGACGCTGTTCTGCCTGGCATCCCTTTGCCGGAAACGCTGGAATTCTCCGCCGACGCAGATGCGATCGGCGATGCGGGCATTGTCCTCTTTGCCATGCCGTCACAAGCGCAGGCGGATGCCGCACGGCAATATGGTCCTTATCTGGCCAAGGATGCCGTCCTGGTCACCTGCGCAAAGGGCATCGAACGGCAAACAGGTGCGCTGCTGACCGACATGCTGGAGCGGGAATTGCCCGATCATCCGGTTGGCGTACTCTCCGGCCCGGGCTTTGCCGCCGATATCGCCAAGGGGCTGCCGACGGCCATGGCCATCGCCGCGGCCGACATGCAGGTTGCCGAACGGCTGGCACAGGCGATCTCCGGCCGCACCTTCCGCCTCTATGCCTCGGCAGACCGCATCGGTGTGCAGCTTGGCGGTGCGTTGAAGAATGTACTGGCGATTGCCTGCGGTATTGTCGAAGGCGCCGGCATTGGCGATTCGGCGCGCGCGGCACTGATTGCCCGCGGGCTTGCCGAGATGTCACGCTTCATCGTCGCCAAGGGCGGCAATGCCGATACGGCGCGCGGGCTTTCCGGCCTCGGCGATCTGGTGCTGACGGCAACCAGCCATCAGTCGCGTAACCTGCGCTTCGGCATTGCGCTCGGACGCGGCGAAAAGGTCGATCCTTCGCATGGCGAGTTGGTGGAAGGGGCCTTTGCTGCTGCAGTTGCCGCACGACTTGCCGAGGAGCTCGGCGTCGAGATGCCGATTACCGACGCCGTTTCCGCGATCATAGACGGCAGGCTCGGCATTTCCGAAGCCATCGAACAATTGATGACACGCCCGATTACGACCGAATAGGAGACAGACATGCTTTTCGCCCTTCTCTGCAAGGACAAGCCCGGCCATCTCAATGTGCGCATGGAAACGCGTGCGACCCATCTGGATTATCTCAACAAGCTGAATGCCGAAGGCAAACTCGCCATGGCTGGCCCGTTTCTCGATATGGAAGGCAAGCCGAATGGCAGCCTCGTGATTGTCCATGCCGAAACGGCTGACGATGCCACGGCGCTCGGCGCTGCCGACCCCTATGCATTGGCCGGCCTTTTCGAAAGCGTCGAGGTGAAGCCCTTCAACTGGGTCTTCAACAAGCCGGAGGCTTGAGGGCGATGGCGCATTGGCTTTATAAATCCGAGCCCGCGGCCTGGTCCTGGGAACAGCAGAAGGCGGCCGGCGAGAAGGGCACAGAATGGACCGGTGTGCGCAACTACCTCGCGCGGAACAACATGCGGGCCATGCAGATCGGCGACAAGGGTTTCTTCTACCATTCCAATGACGGGCTGGAGATCGTCGGTATCGTCGAAGTCTGCGCCCTCTCGCATCCGGATTCGACAGCGAAGGGTGACGATCGCTGGGATTGCGTCGATATCCGCGCCGTCATGGACGTGCCGAAGCCGGTGACGCTGAAGGACATCAAGGCAAACGAGAAACTGTCCAAGATGTCGCTGGTCACCTCGATGCGGCTTTCCGTGCAGCCGGTGACCGACGACGAATGGGCCGAGGTCTGCCGCATGGGCGGTTTCGACAACCCGCCGCGCTGAGCAGCTTTGAAAACTGACCCGGAAACCTTCATCCGCGCCAATACCAGCCTGCTTGCGCCGCCGCATGTGCCGGAAATCCAGCTTTATCTGGCCAGCGAAGCTCATGAGCTCTGGCTGAAAACGGAAGAGGAGCTGGAGGCGATCGGCCTGCCGCCGCCTTTCTGGGCCTTTGCCTGGGCGGGTGGTCAGGGGCTGGCGCGCTACGTTCTCGATCAGCCCGAAACGGTCAAAGGAAAGCGCATACTGGATTTCGCGAGCGGTTCCGGATTGGTGGGAATTGCCGCAAGCAAGGCTGGCGCGGCCAAGGTGACGGCCTCCGATATCGATCCGTGGTCACAGACGGCGGTGCGGCTGAATGCGGCCGCCAATTCGGTCTCGCTGGACTTCAACGAGACCGATTTGATTGGTCAGAACGTCGATGCCGATGTGGTTCTCGCAGGCGACGTTTTCTACGACAAATCCTTCGCCGGGGCGCTCGTGCCTTGGTTCGAGACGCTCGCGGCCGAGGGCAAGGACGTGCTGGTCGGCGATCCCGGGCGCACCTATTTGCCAAAGGATAGGCTGGAATTCTGCGCCGTCTATGAAGTGCCCGTCACCCGGGCGCTTGAAGACAGCGAGGTCAAGAAGACGACTGTCTGGCGGTTCAGACCCTAGGGTCTGATGACGCAGACATTGGCTTCATAAGAGCAGGGATCGTCGGCGATGCCGACATCGATCACCTTGGCCTTCGGGGCAAGGTTGCGCTCCGGCCCGGCCAGACGATAGTACCCGTCGCCGCCGACATAGGTCCCGCCATCCGTCTGATAGGCATAGGACGATCCGGCGTAGACGCCGTTGCTCCCGTAATTCTGATCATAATTCTGGGGCTGGGATGTGATGACGACGATGTTGTTGCGGCCGTAACGGCTTGTCCCCGGATAGTTGAACTGCCTGAGAAAAGGGGTGCGCGGGCGATAGCGGATGACGTTGTCGCGTGTGAAATGCAGGCCACTGTCCCAGTGTGTGCGCCTGCCGAGGAAGACGCCGTCATTAAAGCCGTTGTGGCGCGGAAAGCGATGATCGAAGTGGCGTTCTCCAGCTGCGGCTGGCAGTGCTGCCAGCACCGCGATAAGAGCAAGGGCAGCCTTGGGCAGACTGGGAAACATGGACCAAACTCCGAAACGCTAACAAATCGTTAACGCCAGATTGCGCCAAAAGGCCGATGTTGTCCACGCAGGTGTGCAGTCAGGTTAAAAATAGAGCGAAAGAGACGAGTTTCGCGGCCGTGAAAACTTCCCGGTAACGCGAATCGATTAAATTAAAAGCAGGCAGCAATTATGCTTGTCGTCAGGGGTTTCGGTGATTAAACGTCGAGATTGATGCAACGCACACAGAATTTTGTCATTCGTGTGGTTGACTGAGAATGCCCCTGACATCAAGGGCAAAGAGAAGACGCCGCGAGGTTCTGATGGCGAATGTGACAAACCGGCCCCTGTCGCCGCATCTGCAAATTTACAAGCCAATCCCCACCATGGTCATGTCGATCGTTCACCGTATCACCGGTGGCGCTCTCTATTTCGGCACGCTGCTGATTGCCTGGTGGCTGATCGCGGCCGCCACCGGCCAGGCCTATTACGACTGGGCCAACTGGGTGCTTGGCAGCATTATCGGCAAGCTTGTCCTGCTCGGTTACACCTGGGCATTGATCCACCACCTGCTCGGCGGCTTCCGCCACTTCATGTGGGACCTTGGACATGGCTTCGAGAAGGAGTTCTCGACCAAGCTCGCAATCGCCAATATCATCGGATCGCTCTGTCTGACCGTGCTGGTCTGGGTGATCGGCTTCATCATTCGCTTCTGAAGGTCGCACTCATGGATATGCGCACTCCTCTGGGCAAGGTTCGCGGCCTCGGCTCCGCCAAGGAAGGCACCGATCATTTCTGGCGCCAGCGCCTGACGGCCGTCGCCAATGTGCCCCTCATCATCTTCTTCGCCATCTTCATGATCGTCTATGCCGGCGCGCCTTATGCCGACGTGGTTCGAGCGCTGTCGAACCCGTTCGTCGCCGTCATCATGGGCCTGATGGTCATATCCGGCACCATCCACATGAAGCTCGGCATGCAGGTCATCATCGAGGACTACGTTCACGGCGAGATCGGCAAGTTGCTGCTGCTGATGCTGAATACGTTCTTTGCGGTGCTGATCGCAGGCCTCTGTCTCTTCGCCATTCTGAAAATCGCATTCGTAGGATAACCGTATCATGGCAACGTCTTCACCCGCTCAGAATGGGAAGGCCTACACCTATGTCGATCACTCCTATGACGTGATCGTCGTCGGCGCCGGCGGCGCCGGCCTGCGCGCCACCCTCGGCATGGCCGAACAGGGCTTTCGCACGGCCTGCATCACCAAGGTATTCCCGACCCGCTCGCACACGGTTGCCGCCCAGGGCGGTATTGCCGCCTCGCTGCAGAACATGACGCCCGATAGCTGGCAGTGGCACCTCTACGATACCGTCAAGGGTTCCGACTGGCTCGGCGACGTCGATGCCATGCAGTATCTGACCATGGAAGCGCCGAAGGCGGTCTATGAGCTCGAGCATTACGGCGTGCCTTTCTCGCGTAACGAGGAAGGCAAGATCTACCAGCGCCCGTTCGGCGGTCACATGCAGAATTTCGGCGAAGGCCCGCCGGTACAGCGCACCTGCGCCGTTGCCGACCGTACCGGCCATGCCATCCTGCATACGCTCTACGGCCAGTCGCTGCGCAACAACGCCGAGTTCTTCGTCGAATATTTCGCTCTCGACCTCATCATGTCCGATGACGGCAGCCGTTGCACCGGCGTCGTAGCCTGGTGTCTCGACGACGGCACGATCCATCGCTTCGCCGCCAAGATGGTGGTGCTGGCGACCGGCGGTTACGGCCGCGCCTATTTCTCGGCAACCTCTGCCCATACGTGCACCGGTGACGGCGGCGGTATGGTGGCCCGTGCCGGCCTGCCGCTGCAGGATATGGAATTCGTGCAGTTCCACCCGACCGGCATCTACGGTTCAGGCTGTCTGATTACGGAGGGCGCGCGCGGCGAAGGCGGTTATCTCGTCAATTCCGAAGGCGAGCGCTTCATGGAGCGTTATGCGCCGTCGGCCAAGGACCTCGCCTCGCGCGACGTCGTGTCGCGCTGCATGACGCTGGAAATCCGTGAAGGCCGCGGTGTCGGCAAGAACAAGGACCACATCTTCCTGCATCTCGACCATCTCGATCCGGCCGTGCTGCATGAGCGCCTGCCGGGTATTTCCGAGAGCGCCAAGATCTTCGCCGGCGTCGATGTGACCCGCGAACCGATCCCGGTTCTGCCGACCGTCCATTACAATATGGGCGGTATTCCCACGAACTATTGGGGCGAGGTGTTGAACGCCGACAGCTCCAACCCGGAACGCATCATCCCCGGCCTGATGGCCGTCGGTGAAGCCGGCTGCGCCTCGGTTCACGGCGCAAACCGTCTTGGCTCCAACTCGCTGATCGACCTCGTGGTCTTCGGCCGTGCTGCGGCGATCCGTGCCGGCGAGATCATTGATCGCGACGCACCGGTGCCGGCGCTGAACAAGGCTGCCTGCGACAAGATCATGGACCGTTTCGACGGCCTGCGTTACGCCAGTGGCGGCACGCCGACGGCGGTGCTGCGCGAGAAGATGCAGCGCGCCATGCAGGAAGACGCAGCCGTGTTCCGCACCCAGGAATCGCTGGAATCCGGCTGCCGCCGTCTTTCGGAAATCTGGGGCGAACTCAAGGACATCAAGGTCACCGACCGCTCGATGATCTGGAACTCCGACCTCGTCGAGACGCTGGAACTGCAGAACCTGATGGCAAACGCCATCACGACGATCTACGGCGCCGAAGCCCGCAAGGAAAGCCGCGGTTCGCACGCCCGCGAAGACTACACGTCAGGTCCGTTCGCAGGCCGCGACGACGTCAACTGGCGCAAGCACACGCTGGCCTGGGTGAACGAGGCGGGCGACGTGAAGCTCGACTACCGGCCTGTCCACACCGACCTCATCGCAGACGGCATCGATCCCCACAAGATCGAGCCGAAGGCCCGCGTATACTGATCAGAGGAACCTGACATGGTTGAACTCGCTCTCCCTAAAAACTCTCAGATGCGCGAAGGCAAGGTGTGGCCGAAGCCGGCGGGTGCCAAGAACACCCGCGAGTTCCGCGTCTATCGTTGGAGCCCGGATGACGGCCAGAACCCGTCGATCGACACATTCTACATCGATGTCGATGATTGCGGACCGATGGTTCTCGATGCGCTTCTCTACATCAAGAACAAGATCGATCCGACGCTGACGCTGCGCCGTTCCTGTCGTGAAGGCATCTGCGGTTCCTGCGCGATGAACATCGACGGCACGAACACGCTCGCCTGCACCAAGGGGATGGACGACATCAAGGGCACGGTGAAGATCTACCCGCTGCCGCATATGCCTGTCGTCAAGGATCTGGTTCCCGATCTCAGCAATTTCTATGCCCAGCATCGTTCGATCGAGCCTTGGCTGAAGACGGTTTCGCCGACGCCAGCCAAGGAATGGAAGCAGAGCCACGAAGACCGTCAGAAGCTCGACGGCCTCTATGAGTGCATTCTCTGCGCCTGCTGCTCGACCTCCTGTCCGAGCTACTGGTGGAACGGCGACCGTTATCTCGGACCGGCCGTCCTGCTCCAGGCCTATCGCTGGCTGATCGACTCCAGAGACGAAGCGACCGGCGAACGCCTCGACAATCTCGAGGATCCGTTCCGCCTTTATCGTTGCCACACGATCATGAACTGCGCGCAGACCTGCCCGAAGGGCCTGAACCCGGCCAAGGCGATCGCCGAAATCAAGAAGATGATGGTCGAGCGTCGCGTGTGAGTGCTGACGCTTCAGCCGGCATCGAAGGTTTTGATTCCGAGGCGGTCGCCGAAATCCGTTCGCGGCTTGCCTCTGTCAAACAACAGGGTATCCGCATCGGTTTTGCGATCGAAAGCGGAAGCCGTGCCTGGGGCTTTCCCTCACCCGACAGCGATTATGATTGCCGTTTCGTCTATGTCCGTCCGGTCGCCGACCATATCGGACTGATCTCGCATCGGGATGTGATCGAGTTTCCGATCGTGGGTGATATCGACACTGGCGGTTGGGATCTGCGCAAAGTGCTGCTGCTCGCCCTCAAAGGCAATGCCGTTGTCGTCGAATGGGTAAAATCGCCAATCGCCTATGAAGAGGAGCCCGGATTTCGCAGCCGTCTTTCCAACGTGCTTGACGAGATCATGTTGCCGCCGAAGCTCGCGCTGCACTATGTCGGTCTGCTGCGCAGTCACTGGCAGACACATGGGGACGGTCCGATAAAGCTCAAGAAGCTGCTTTATGCGATCCGTCCGGCAATTGCGCTCGAATGGATGCACTCGAATGGGTTTCAGAAACTGCCGCCGATGAACATGATGCAATGTCTGGCCGCAGTCACCATCGATGAGGACTTCCGCAAGGCGATTCATGAATTGGTGATCGTCAAAGGCCGGACGCGCGAGATGGGCGAGGGCCTGCCGCCCAAGCGCATCCAATCCTTTCTCGCGGCATCAATTGAGCGTTATCAGGACCTCGCCGAGCAAATCAAACTTGATCAGGGAGCGGACGCCCGGGCACAACACCTTGCTGACATATTTTACCAGCAAGAAGTCCGGCGAGCGGTTGGTTGAATTGTGCCGGCTTCGCCATAGGTGTCTCGAAGGCTGATTTGTATTGTGCTGACTTGATTAACCAAAGTGAAATACGGTAATTCGAACCCAGAATTGAAATATCTCTGCGGTTGAGGCGGACATTCGGGAGCTTGATGATGCAGTTGCGATATGTGGTGACGGGTCTAACGGCCGCTCTGGCCTTGGCGGGATGCCAGCGCACCTCATATGATTACAGCAGTAACAGTGCGCCTCCGCCGCTGACGGCGCAGCCGGTACCTTCCGTACAGGGCGGCCAGCTGCCTCCTCCGGCCGGGCAGTTTCCTGCCGCCCCGACCTCGACGGCGCCGATGGCGGGTGTCCAGCCGGGTGGTGCTGCACCAGCGACTTCGCTTGATGTCACCAAGGAATCGATGGTCGGCAGCTGGCGTGTCAACGGCACCTGCGACATGTTCCTGACGCTCACCAATCTCGGCAGCGGATCGCGCGGCGGTACGCGCGGTTGCGTCGGCGAGTTGACAGCCATGGGCTCCTGGGAAGTGTCCGGCAAGCAGGTTCTGCTCAAGGACCGCAGCGGCAACCAGATCGGTTCCGTCTACAAGGTTGCCGACAACAGCTTCAATGGCCAGACCTCGACCGGGCAGCCGATCACCCTCAGCCGGTAAGTCAGTCCGGCGGGGTTCCGCCGGTTACGCATAGGCGGACAAGCCCTCATGCAGCCAATGCCAGACTATTCGCTCAGCGTCACCGAGCAGCTCAAATCGCTGACCGCATCGGGGACGTTGCAGGTTGATTCTGCCCAGATGGATGTGGCCAAGTGCCTCGACCGGATACTTGCCGCTCTCAAGCAGAAGCGGCCTGCGGCCAAGAGCAGCGCACTCGGTTGGTTATTCGCATCCAAGAAGAAGGCGGAGGCCGGCATCAAGGGCCTCTATATCCATGGCAGCGTCGGGCGCGGCAAGACGATGCTCATGGACATGTTCTTCCAGATGGCGCCATGCCGGAAAAAGCGGCGCGCGCATTTTCATGAGTTCATGGCCGATGTGCACAATCGCATCGCCGCCCATCGGCAGAAGCTGAAGAACGGCGAAACGAAGCAGGCCGATCCTATGCCGCCTGTCGCCGCCGCTCTTTTCGAGGAAGCGGAGCTGCTCTGCTTCGACGAATTCACCGTCACCGATATCGCCGATGCGATGATCCTATCGCGGCTGTTTTCCGAGCTCTTTGCGCGCGGCTGCGTGCTGGTGGCGACCTCGAATGTCGAGCCTGACAATCTCTACAGGGATGGCCTCAATCGCGGCCTCTTCCTGCCCTTCATCGATCTCCTGAAGAAGCATGTCGAGATCGTCACGCTCGATTCGCCGACCGATTACCGGATGGAGAAGCTGAACAGCCAGCCGGTCTATCTCGTGCCGATCGATGAGCGCACCGACATGGCGATGGATGCGTCGTGGACGCAGGCGCTGCACGGCCGCAAGGCCTTGCCGACGCAGATCGCTATGAAGGGACGAGCGATCGATGTGCCGCTCGCCGTCGATCGCATGGCGCGCTTCTCCTTCTCGGATCTCTGCGAAAAACCGCTGGGCGCCGCCGATTTCCTGGCCATCGCGGAGCGCTTCGATACGATCTTCCTTGATCACATTCCCTTGCTCGGCCCTGAAAAGCGGAACCAGATCAAGCGCTTCATCATTCTGATCGATACGTTCTACGATCACGGCGTCCGCCTTTGCGTTTCCGCTGCCGCCATGCCTGAAGATCTGCTCGCCGAAAGGCGCGGAACCGAAGGTTTTGAATTCGATCGCACGGTGTCTCGCCTTTTCGAAATGAGAAGCGCCGAATATCTCGCAGCGCATCATCAACAGCGGGCTGCCCAGTAACACTTTGGTGACAATTGATCTTACGTTTACGTAAGAATTTTGATATCTAAACGATTGAAATTGTTGCACCAAAAATAATGCATTGCCATTTTTTGGCTTTAGGTCTATGCGATTGCGACATTGGGCGATGCCCGCGCGTCGCCCGACGGATTTTGATCGCAAAGGAAAAGCGAAATGGCGCGTAACAAGATCGCACTCATCGGTTCTGGCATGATTGGTGGCACGCTGGCGCATCTCGCCGGCCTGAAGGAGCTGGGCGATATCGTTCTCTTCGACATTGCCGACGGCATTCCCCAGGGCAAGGGTCTCGATATCGCACAGTCCTCCCCGGTCGAAGGCTTCGACGCCAACCTGACCGGCGCCAGCGACTATTCCGCCATCGAAGGCGCTGACGTCTGCATCGTCACTGCCGGTGTTCCGCGCAAGCCGGGCATGAGCCGCGACGACCTTCTCGGCATCAATCTCAAGGTCATGGAGCAGGTCGGCGCCGGCATCAAGAAGTATGCCCCGAACGCTTTCGTGATCTGCATCACCAACCCGCTCGACGCCATGGTCTGGGCGCTGCAGAAGTTCTCCGGCCTTCCGGCCAACAAGGTCGTCGGCATGGCCGGCGTTCTCGACTCCTCGCGCTTCCGTCTTTTCCTCGCCAAGGAATTCAACGTTTCCGTTCAGGACGTCACGGCCTTCGTTCTTGGCGGCCACGGCGACACGATGGTGCCGCTCGCCCGCTATTCGACCGTCGGCGGCATTCCGCTGACCGACCTCGTCACGATGGGCTGGGTCACCAAGGAACGCCTCGAAGAAATCATCCAGCGCACTCGTGACGGCGGCGCCGAAATCGTCGGCCTTTTGAAGACCGGTTCGGCCTATTACGCTCCGGCTGCTTCTGCGATCGAAATGGCTGAATCCTACCTCAAGGACAAGAAGCGCGTTTTGCCCTGCGCTGCTCACCTGACCGGCCAGTACGGCGTCAAGGACATGTATGTCGGCGTTCCCACCGTTATCGGTGCCGGTGGCGTCGAGCGCATCATCGAGATCGATCTCAACAAGACCGAGAAGGAAGCCTTCGACAAGTCCGTCGGCGCTGTCGCCGGTCTTTGCGAAGCCTGCATCAACATCGCGCCCGCTCTCAAGTAATCGGTGCGCTGACGTTATCGAAATAGGGATAAACCCATGAACATTCATGAATATCAGGCCAAGGCTCTGCTGAAGGGCTATGGCGCGCCGGTCGCGCAGGGTGTGGCTATCCTCAAGGTTGAAGAAGCCGAGGCTGCCGCCAAGTCGCTTCCCGGTCCACTTTATGTGGTCAAGAGCCAGATCCATGCGGGCGGCCGCGGCAAGGGCAAGTTCAAGGAACTCGGCCCGGATGCCAAGGGCGGCGTTCGTCTCGCCAAGTCGATCGACGAAGTCGTTGCTCATGCCAAGGAAATGCTCGGCAATACGCTGGTGACCGCACAGACCGGTGAAGCCGGCAAGCAGGTCAACCGCCTCTATATCGAAGATGGCGCCGACATTGCCCGCGAACTCTATTGCTCGCTCCTGGTCGACCGCTCGGTCGGCAAGGTGGCCTTCGTCGTGTCGACCGAAGGCGGCATGGACATCGAAGCTGTCGCCCACGACACGCCTGAGAAGATCCACACGATTGCGATCGATCCGGAAGCAGGCGTTACGGCTGCCGACGTTGCCGCGATCTCGAAGGCGCTGCAGCTCGATGGCGCGGCCGCAGAAGATGCCAAGACGCTCTTCCCGGCGCTCTACAAGGCGTTCGGCGAAAAGGACATGGCCCTGCTCGAGGTCAATCCGCTGATCGTCATGAAGGACGGCCATCTGCGCGTCCTCGATGCCAAGATGTCCTTCGATGGTAACGCGCTGTTCCGTCACGACGACGTCAAGACGCTGCGCGACGAGACGGAAGAAGACGCCAAGGAAATCGAGGCCTCCAAGTGGGATCTCGCTTACGTGGCGCTAGACGGCAATATCGGCTGCATGGTCAACGGTGCTGGCCTTGCCATGGCGACGATGGACATCATCAAGCTCTACGGCAAGGAGCCGGCGAACTTCTGCGACGTCGGCGGTGGTGCCGGCAAGGAGAAGGTTGCTGCAGCCTTCAAGATCATCACGGCAGACCCCAAAGTCGAAGGCATTCTCGTCAACATCTTCGGCGGCATCATGAAGTGCGATGTCATTGCCGAGGGCGTCATTGCCGCGGTCAAGGAAGTCGGTCTCAAGGTTCCGCTCGTGGTTCGCCTCGAGGGCACCAATGTTGAGCTCGGCAAGAAGATCCTGAACGAGTCGGGTCTGGCCATTACGGCTGCCGACGATCTGGATGACGCGGCCAAGAAGATCGTCGCTGCGATCAACGGTTGAGAACGGTCATGGCTTCCCAGTCCACGCCCAGTGCTGCTCATTTCCGCCTGGAGGCCTTTGCCGGCCTCTGGGAAGGGGAAGAGCATGTCGCGGCTTCGGCCTGGACGAAGGAAGGCAAAGCCAGCGCTTCGCTCTCCGGCGAGGCGCTGTTCGGCGGGTTTTTCGTCGAGCAATCCTACCGCCAGATGCGTGACGGAGAAATTTCCTTCGAAGCCCGCAATGTTTTTGGCTTCGACAGTTCGGACCAGAGCTACAAGCTCTACCAGTTCGACAGCGTCGGTTTTGCTCCGCCCTCACCGGCTTCCGGCGCGTGGAATGGCAATGAACTGGTGCTGATGAAGGCTTCGCCGCGCGGCAGACAGCGCACCGTATTCACATTTGAAAATGAAGACTGCTACCGGATGGGCGTCAGCTTTTCGCCTGCAGGCAGCGATACTTGGCAGGAGGTCGTCAGCGGCACCTATCGTCGCGCGTCCCTCACGTCTTCCAACCTCTCCTAAACAAAGGCCTCGCATGTCCATTCTCGTCAACAAAGACACCAAGGTTCTGGTTCAGGGCCTAACCGGCAAGACCGGCACGTTCCACACCGAACAGGCGCTCGCTTACTACGGCACGCAGATGGTCGGTGGTATTCACCCGAAGAAGGGTGGCGAAACCTGGACCGGCTCCAAGGGCGAAAGCCTGCCGATCTTCGCAACTGTTGCCGAGGGCAAGGAAAAGACCGGCGCCAACGCGTCCGTCATCTATGTTCCGCCGGCAGGTGCCGCCGATGCGATCATCGAAGCGATCGACGCCGAGATCCCGTTCATCACCTGCATCACCGAAGGCATTCCGGTCATGGACATGGTTCGCGTCAAGGCCCGCCTCGACCGTTCCAAGTCGCGTCTGCTCGGACCGAACTGCCCGGGCATCCTGACGCCGGAAGAATGCAAGATCGGCATCATGCCGGGCTCGATCTTCCGCAAGGGTTCCGTTGGTATCGTTTCCCGCTCGGGCACGCTGACCTACGAAGCCGTCTTCCAGACCTCCAATGAAGGTCTCGGCCAGACGACGGCAGTCGGCATCGGCGGCGACCCGGTCAAGGGCACCGAGTTCATCGACGTGCTCGAAATGTTCCTGGCCGACGAAGCCACGACCTCGATCATCATGATCGGCGAAATCGGCGGCTCGGCTGAAGAGGACGCGGCACAGTTCCTCAAGGACGAAGCCAAGAAGGGCCGCAAGAAGCCGATGGCCGGCTTCATCGCAGGCCGTACCGCGCCGAAGGGCCGCACCATGGGCCATGCCGGTGCTGTTGTTTCCGGCGGCAAGGGCGATGCGGAATCGAAGATCGCGGCAATGGAATCGGCAGGCATCAAGGTGTCGCCATCTCCGGCCCGCCTCGGCAAGACGCTGGTTGAAGTCCTCAAGGGCTAATCCAACTTATATACCCCGGGCGGAGGAACGGCATCCCGGCCTCCGCCCGGCTCTTCATTTCAAAGCGGATGCGCCGCGGACAGGCGGCAATCGGAATGCGGCAGCCGGCGATGAAGCCGGCAAATTCATCTAAGTCAGGAGGCGGGCGGAAGCGTCCGCGTAACACCATGGCACGGCAAGAAGCCAACGAGCAATTTCAGATCACCTCGTTTTTGGATGGCGCCAACGCTGCCTATATCGAGCAGCTCTACGCCCGTTATGAAGACGATCCCAACTCGGTAGACGACCAGTGGCGGTCTTTCTTCAAGGCGCTTGAAGAAGACCCCGCTGATGTGAAGAAGGCGGCCAAGGGCGCTTCCTGGCGCAAGAAGAACTGGCCGCTGCAGGCAAGCGGCGATCTGGTCTCGGCGCTGGATGGCGACTGGGGCATCGTCGAAAAGGTCATCGAGACCAAGGTCAAGGCGAAGGCCGAAGCCGCTGGCCAGCCGGCAAATGCAGCCGATGTGCTGCAGGCGACGCGCGATTCCGTCCGCGCCATCATGATGATCCGCGCCTATCGCATGCGTGGCCACCTGCATGCCAAGCTTGATCCGCTCGGCATCGCCGCCCCGGTAGATGATTATCACGAGCTTGCGCCTGAAAATTACGGTTTCACGGCTGCAGATTACGATCGCAAGATCTTTATCGACAACGTGCTCGGTCTCGAATACGCGACCATTCGCGAGATGATCGAGATTCTCGAGCGCACCTATTGCTCGACGCTCGGCGTCGAATTCATGCATATCTCCAATCCGGAAGAAAAGGCATGGATTCAGGAACGTATCGAAGGTCCGGATAAGGGCGTTGCCTTCTCGGCCGAAGGCAAGAAGGCGATCCTCGCCAAGCTCGTCGAAGCCGAAGGCTACGAACAGTTCCTCGATGTCAAGTTCAAGGGCACCAAGCGCTTCGGCCTCGACGGCGGTGAATCGCTGATCCCAGCGCTCGAACAGATCCTGAAGCGCGGCGGCCACCTCGGCCTCAAGGAAGCCGTGTTCGGCATGGCCCATCGCGGCCGCCTGAACGTGCTCTCCCAGGTCATGGGCAAGCCGCACCGCGCGATTTTCCACGAGTTCAAGGGCGGTTCCTACGCGCCGGACGAAGTCGAAGGTTCTGGCGACGTGAAGTACCATCTTGGCGCTTCCTCCGACCGTGAATTCGATGGCAACAAGGTGCATGTCTCGCTGACCGCGAACCCGTCGCATCTCGAAATCGTCGACCCTGTCGTCATGGGCAAGGCCCGCGCCAAGCAGGACATGAGCGCTACGGTGTGGGACGGCGATATCATCCCGCTGTCCGAGCGCGCCAAGGTTCTGCCGCTCCTGATTCACGGCGACGCGGCCTTTGCCGGCCAGGGCGTCATTGCCGAAATCCTCGGTCTTTCCGGTCTTCGCGGCCACCGCGTTGCCGGTACGATGCATGTCATCATCAACAACCAGATCGGCTTCACGACGAACCCGGCCTTCTCGCGCTCGTCGCCCTATCCGTCCGACGTTGCCAAGATGATCGAGGCGCCGATCCTGCACGTCAACGGCGACGATCCGGAAGCCGTCGTCTACGCAGCCAAGATCGCGACCGAATTCCGCATGAAGTTCCACAAGCCTGTGGTGCTCGACTTGTTCTGCTATCGCCGCTACGGCCACAACGAAGGCGATGAGCCGTCGTTCACGCAGCCGAAGATGTACAAGGTCATTCGCGGCCATAAGACGGTTCTGCAGCTCTATGCTGATCGCCTCGTCCGCGAAGGCCTGCTTACGGACGGCGAAGTCGAAAAGATGAAGGCCGACTGGCGCGCGCATCTCGAGCAGGAATTCGAGGCCGGCCAGCACTACAAGCCGAACAAGGCCGACTGGCTGGACGGCGAGTGGTCGGGCCTGCGCACCGCAGACAATGCCGACGAACAGCGCCGCGGCAAGACCGCCGTGCCGATGAAGACGCTCAAGGATATCGGCCGCAAGCTGTCGGAAATTCCTGATGGCTTCAACGCGCACCGCACGATCCAGCGCTTCATGGAAAACCGCGCTAACATGATCCAGAGCGGCGAGGGCCTCGACTGGGCAATGGCGGAAGCACTTGCTTTCGGCTCGCTCGTTGTCGAAGGCCACAAGATCCGGCTCTCCGGCCAGGATTGCGAACGCGGCACCTTCTCGCAGCGCCATTCGGTTCTCTATGATCAGGAAACCGAAGAACGCTATATCCCGCTGGCAAACCTGTCGCCGACGCAGGCCCGTTACGAAGTCATCAACTCGATGCTTTCGGAAGAAGCCGTTCTCGGCTTCGAATACGGCTATTCGCTCGCTCGTCCGAATGCGCTGACACTCTGGGAAGCCCAGTTCGGCGACTTCGCCAACGGTGCGCAGGTCGTGTTCGACCAGTTCATCTCTTCCGGCGAACGCAAGTGGCTGCGCATGTCGGGTCTCGTCTGCCTGCTGCCGCACGGCTATGAAGGTCAGGGTCCGGAACATTCGTCGGCCCGTCTGGAGCGTTATCTTCAGCTTTGCGCTGAAGACAACATGCAGGTCGCCAACGTCACGACACCGGCGAACTACTTCCACATCCTGCGCCGGCAGCTGAAGCGCGACTTCCGCAAGCCGCTGATCCTGATGACGCCGAAGTCGCTGCTGCGCCACAAGCGCGCGGTCTCGACGCTTGCCGAAATGGCCGGTGAATCCTCCTTCCATCGTCTCCTGTGGGACGATGCCGAGGTCATCAAGGACGGCCCGATCAAGCTGCAGAAGGACGCCAAGATCCGTCGCGTCGTCATCTGCACCGGCAAGGTCTATTACGACCTTCTGGAAGAGCGTGAAAAGCGCGGCATCGACGACATCTACCTGCTGCGCATCGAACAGCTCTATCCGTTCCCGGCCAAGGCGCTCATCAACGAGCTGTCCCGCTTCCGGAACGCGGAAATGGTCTGGTGCCAGGAAGAGCCGAAGAACATGGGCGCCTGGTCGTTCATCGACCCGTATCTGGAATGGGTTCTTGCTCATATCGATGCGAAGTATCAGCGCGTTCGCTACACCGGCCGCCCGGCCGCCGCTTCGCCGGCAACGGGCCTGATGTCCAAGCACCTGTCGCAGCTCGCAGCATTCCTCGAGGATGCGCTGGGCGGCTAACAAAAAGGGGGAAGCGCGATGGCATATTTCTTCATGAAACTTGTGCCGCCGCGCTCCACGTTCCCGCACGACGGGACCGGGGAGGAGATGGCGGCGATGAAGCGCCATGCCGAATATTGGCACCAGAACGCTCTTGCGGGATCGGCGATTGCCGTCGGCCCCGTCTTCGCGGGCGATGGGGCATTCGGCATCGCGGTCGTCGAGGCTGCGGACCAGGTGGCGGCACAGGCGCTTGCCGATGCCGACCCGATCGTCTCTTCCGGCCTCGGTTTCCGTTTCGATGTCTCGCCAATGCCCTCAATCATTCTCCGGCCGCAAACCGGGACCGCTATCTAACACGATAACAAGCACAATCAGGATTTGAACAATGGCCACAGAAATCCGCGTTCCAACACTCGGTGAATCCGTCAGCGAGGCAACCGTCGGCACCTGGTTCAAGAAGGTCGGCGACGCCGTCAAGGCTGACGAGCCCATTCTCGAGCTTGAAACCGACAAGGTGACCATCGAAGTTCCGGCGCCGGCATCCGGCACGCTCTCGGAAATCGTCGCCCAGGCTGGCGAGACGGTTGGTCTCGGCGCGCTTCTCGGCCAGATCGCCGAAGGTGCGGCCGCCGCTGCTGCGCCCGCTGCCGCCGCCCCGGCTGCAGCACCTGCGGCTCCGGCCCCGACGCCGGTTGCTCCGGCAGCAGCTGCCGCTGCTCCCGCCGCGTCGGTATCGTCCATGCCGCCGGCTCCGGCTGCGGCAAAGATGCTCGCAGAAAACAATCTGTCGGCCGAGCAGGTCGATGGCAGCGGCAAGCGCGGTCAGGTTCTGAAGGGTGATGTCATCGCCGCCGTCGCCAAGGCTGCCGCCGCTCCGGCCGCTGCTGCTCCGGCGGCACCCGTTGCCGCGCGCGGCCCGTCGACGGTCGAAGATGCTGCCCGCGAAGAGCGCGTGAAAATGACGCGCCTGCGCCAGACGATCGCCAAGCGCCTGAAGGATGCACAGAACACGGCTGCCATGCTCACCACCTATAACGAGGTGGACATGAAGGCCGTCATGGACCTGCGCAACAAGTACAAGGATGTCTTCGAGAAGAAGCACGGCGTGAAGCTCGGCTTCATGGGCTTCTTCACCAAGGCCGTCACGCATGCCCTGAAGGAACTGCCGGCCGTCAACGCCGAAATCGACGGCACCGACATCATCTACAAGAACTACTGCCACGTCGGCATGGCTGTCGGCACGGACAAGGGCCTCGTCGTCCCGGTCATCCGCGACGCCGACCAGATGTCGATTGCCGAAGTCGAGAAGGAACTTGGCCGTCTCGCCAAGGCAGCTCGTGACGGTTCGCTCTCGATGGCCGAAATGCAGGGCGGCACCTTCACCATCACCAATGGTGGCGTTTACGGTTCGCTGATGTCCTCGCCGATCCTCAATGCACCGCAGTCGGGCATTCTCGGCATGCACAAGATCCAGGAACGTCCGGTCGCCATCGGCGGTCAGGTCGTCATCCGCCCGATGATGTATCTGGCGCTCTCCTACGATCACCGCATCGTTGACGGCAAGGAAGCCGTGACCTTCCTCGTGCGCGTCAAGGAAAGCCTGGAAGATCCGGAACGTCTGGTTCTGGACCTCTAAGCGGAGCGATCTGCCATGCGAGACCGGATCATGCGAGCGGCAGGCGCAGCATTCTGTGCCATGGTTGCCTTCATGCCGGTCTCGGCTCTCGCTTTCGACGTGAACAAGGCGAGCAGCAATTTCGACCTCGTGTCGCTTAGCGATGCGGAGCTTTCCGCACGCTCTCTCAAGACGGTTGATATGGGCAATGTCGAGCTCACGTCCGGCCATATCGTCGCCGCTGATCCGCTGGCGCAGCCGGACCGGCCGGCCTTCGCAAGAACGGTTCCTGCAGGCGACTATCCGGTGCGGCTCTATGAGGCTTTCGGGCGTGTTGCCGCCGCCAGCATGCGTTTCGGCGAAGGCAAGCCCGATCATTGGGAGCTTGCGACCGTTCCCGGTCAGGATATCGCGACGCTCAAGGATGACGAGATCTTCGGCTACCCCGTCGATGCAGGCCTCGGCAGCTACATGGATGCCGATACGCTCGATCTGATCGGGGAGCGCGAGCAACAGGTGCAGACCCAGAAGCCCGATTCCGACGCGAATTACTATAACGACGTGCTCGCCCCGGAGCTTGATGCCAACAAGGGTGTCTATGCCCTGCACCGGCCAGTGACCGGCAAGAAGGGCAATGTCGCGATCTTCTGGAGCGGCTCGGGCGACGGCTTCTATCCGGTGTTCTGGGGCATGGACAAGGAAGAGCATCCACTGGTGCTGCTGACGGATTTCCAGGTCATCGAAAACGCCGACGGGCGCAGAAGGCCGAACCTATAATGAGTGGGGAGCACATGGCGATGAAACGGAAAGGTCTGGCAGCGATCGTCATCGCCGCACTGTCCTGCGCGCCGGTTTCCGCCGTCGCTGCCGAGTGCAAGCAGGCCAGCGCGATCTATGGAGATCGTGATGGCGCCTATGAACTGCGCTTTTCGCCGATTACCTCCGAGGCCATGACCTCGACCCATCAGTTCAAGCTCAGCGCGTTGAAGAGCCCGGTCGTCATGAATGGCTATGTCATGTCCTCCGACGATCCGGAGCGGACCATGGGCATGGTGATGTTCAACTGCCCGGATGGCGATGTCACCGGTGCCGATCTCGATGCCTGCATGGTCTGGCAGGGCTTCGTTTATCGCGCAAGCGCCAATGGCGGGCTCGATAATCTGCAGTCCGGCGACAGCCCGGCGGCGGAGAAGATCGTCTTTCCCGGCCTCGGCCCGGCGATACGCCAGTCTTCGGCCTGGGGTGACGGCAAGGCAAAGGTCGCGCCGTGGGATGTTCTCGATTTCAAGGGATGTGCACAATGACTGATGGTCCCGTTCTGCTCGTGACCGGCGGCAGCCGCGGCATTGGTGCTGCCGCTTGCCTGGTTGCTGCGCGCCATGGCTGGCGTGTTGCGGTGAACTACGCCTCGAACGAGGATGCGGCAAATGCCGTCGTTTCAGAGATCAAGAAGGCCGGCGGCGACGCGATCGCGATCAGGGGTGATGTCGGCAATGCCGCCGATATCGTCTCGATGTTCGAGGTGGTCGACAAGCATTTTGGGCGACTGGACGGGCTGGTGAACAATGCCGGTATCGTCGACTACACCGCGCGTGTCGATGAAATGTCGGCCGATCGTCTCGAACGGATGATGCGGATCAATGTAACCGGCTCCATCCTTTGTGCCGGTGAGGCGGTGAGGCGCATGTCCTCCAGGCATGGCGGGCAGGGCGGCGTGATCGTCAATATCTCCTCGATGGCGGCTGTCATTGGCGGGTCTACACAGTATGTCGACTATGCCGCCTCCAAGGCAGCCATCGACACCTTCACGATCGGGCTCTCCAGGGAAGTCGCGGCCGAAGGCATCAGAGTGAATGCGATCCGCCCCGGCATCATCGAGACGGATATCCATGCCTCCGGCGGGCAGCCGGACAGGCCGAAAGAAATGGCTTCATCGATCCCGATGAAGCGAGCCGGAGAGGCGGAAGAGGTGGCCGATGCAATCGTCTACCTGCTGTCGCCGTCGGCATCCTACATAACAGGCGCGATCCTCAATGTGAGCGGCGGGCGCTAAAGCACGTCGCGCAAAAGTGCGCAGCGGTTTTGCGGTAACGACATGCGACAACAAGAACTTAAAGCGCGGCAAGCGAATCTGAAAGATCGCGACACGCTTTAATCAATAACGTAAAGGGAAAAGCAATGTCCTATGATGTGATTGTTATTGGAACCGGCCCCGGCGGTTATGTCGCGGCAATCAAGGCCGCGCAGCTCGGCCTCAAGGTCGCAGTCGTGGAAAAGCGCGCGACCTATGGCGGCACCTGCCTGAATGTCGGCTGCATTCCATCCAAGGCACTGCTGCACGCTTCGGAAATGTTCCACGCAACACATCACATGGAAGAGCTCGGCATCGAAGTCGCTGCTCCGAAGCTCAATCTCGACAAGATGCTGGCGCACAAGGATGCGACCGTGAAGTCCAATGTCGACGGTGTTGCTTTCCTCTTCAAGAAGAACAAGATCGATGCGTTCCATGGCACCGGCAAGATCGTCTCCGCCGGCAAGGTTTCCGTGACCGCCGAAGACGGCTCGGTTCAGCAGATCGAGGGCAAGAACATCGTCATCGCCACCGGGTCCGACGTCGCCGGCATTCCGGGCGTGAAGGTCGATCTCGATGAGAAAATCATCGTATCCTCCACCGGCGCCATTGCGCTGGAAAAAGTGCCTGAAACGATGATCGTCGTCGGGGGCGGTGTCATCGGTCTCGAGCTCGGTTCGGTTTGGTCGCGCCTTGGCGCAAAGGTGACCGTCATCGAGTTTCTCGACAAGATCCTCGGCGCGATGGATGCCGATGTCTCCAAGCAGTTCCAGCGCATGCTCGGAAAGCAGGGTATCGATATCAAGCTGAACTCCAAGGTGACCGGTGTCGAAAAGGCTGAAAAGGGCGCCAAGGTGACATTCGAGCCGGTCGCAGGTGGTGCGGCCCAGACGCTCGAAGCCGATGTCGTGCTGATCTCGACCGGCCGCATTCCCTACACGGCGGGCCTTGGCCTGGAAGAGGCCGGCGTCAAGCTCGACAATCGTGGCCGCGTCGAAATCGACGGCCACTTCAAGACCAATGTCGATGGCATCTACGCTATCGGCGACGTTGTGAAGGGACCGATGCTGGCGCACAAGGCCGAAGACGAAGGTGTGGCGCTTGCCGAAATCCTCGCCGGCCAGCACGGCCACGTTAATTACGACGTCATTCCGAGCGTCGTCTATACGCAGCCGGAAGTCGCTTCCGTCGGCAAGACCGAGGAAGAGCTGAAGGCCGCCGGTATCGCCTACAAGGTTGGCAAGTTCCCGTTTACGGCAAACGGCCGTGCCCGTGCGATGCTGGCAACCGATGGTTTCGTGAAGATCCTGTCGGACAAGGAAACCGACCGCGTGCTCGGCGGCCATATCGTTGGCTTCGGTGCCGGCGAGATGATCCACGAGATTGCCGTGCTGATGGAATTCGGTGGTTCAGCCGAAGACCTCGGCCGCACCTGCCATGCGCATCCGACCATGTCTGAGGCCGTGAAGGAAGCAGCACTCGCCGCCTTCTTCAAGCCGATCCATATGTAAGATTAAATATCAGCAATCATTCATAATGCCGCTTGCCTTCGGGCGGGCGGCATTTTCATTTGGTAGGCAAGATCTGCCGACTATTTGATGAGAGACAAGAAAATGGGTGATCGTGTCGTTGTCGGTTACAGCCTCTCCCAACGGTTCCTCCACTGGGTGACCGTACTCCTGGTCCTCTTCAATCTTCTATTTCCTGACGGCATGAATACGTGGCGGCGGCTTGTCCGCCATGGCGGCACGCCGTCGCCGGAACAGATCGCTTCAGCCAACATCCATGCCTATGTCGGTATCGCGATCCTGATCGTGACGATCCTCAGGCTCACCCTGCGCTTCGTGCAGGGTGTACCGCCCGAAGCTGCGGAGGAGCCGACGATCTTTCGGCTCGCTGAGCGGCTGGTGCATGCGAGCCTCTATCTGTTGTTGCTCGCTCTGCCTGCTTCAGGCATTGCGGCCTATTATTTTGGTGTCGAGGCACTGGGCTCACTGCATGCTGACGTCCTGAAGCTCGTTCTCTGGATCGTCATCGTCACGCATGTCTTCGGCGCGCTGGTTCATCAGTTTTACTGGAAGACTGATGTCTTGCGGCGAATGACTGCCGGCTAAAGGCGGTCAGTTAACCGCGGTGACGGTGAAGCCCTGCTGGCGCAGCAATTCGATGACGCCTTCCTTGCCCGGCAGGTGAAGGGCGCCGACGGCCATGAAGACGTTGCCGTTGGCGAGGATCGGTGCGGCACGTTCGGCCATCACCTTGTTGCGGTCGAGGATGATGCGTTGCTCGAAGGCGGCATAATCGCTGTCTTCTTCGCTGCCTTCGGGCGTGACGGTCTTCAGCATGGGCATGGTCATGCCGATATCGCCGGAGAGATAAATGTCGGTCATGGTCTCGACGACATCATTCATCTTGGCTCCGAGTTCCAGAGTTTCGATCAGCGACTTCAGATGAAACTCGGTCGGTAGCTCGGCCATGGCCTGCAACTGTTCGGCCAGGGTTTCGAGCCCCTTGACCTGTTTGCCTTCCGTGGCCGCATCGGCTGCGATCTTCTGGTCGAGAAACTGCACGCCCTTGGCCTTGCGGGCCATTTCACAGGCGGGAAGAGCGACGGCGCTTGCGATCATCCAGGGACGCATGCGCGAAACGGCCGAGAGCGGGATGCCGCGCTGCTTCAGTCCGTCCTCGAGGCGGGTATAGTCCTCGGGCGAAAGAAGCTTTTCGATAGTCGTGCCGTCCGTGAACATCATCAGGTCCGGCCTCATCAGAAGCGATGCAGTGGCCTTCTTCTCATCGAGGATTTCGTCGGATTCAATGACGATCGTGTCGGCGCCATCATGGGCTTCCTGCGCGCGGGGCGGCAGGTTCAGGACGCGTGGATCGGTGACGTGCATGGTGCCGAGGAGCCAGGAGGGCTTAAGACCGGGCTTCTCGATCTTCCAGAAAATACCTTTGCCGTTCGGGGTGGCATCTGCCTCTTTCACCGCCTCGGCATAGCGGGCCGGTTCGTTCTGCTGCAGCTCGCTGAGAAGGTCCTTTCCGCCGCAGCTGTCTTCAGCGGCATCGGCCGGCGTGACCGAGAAGATGACTGCAAGCAATGCGGCGGCCAGCAGCATGTGAAAGGCGGCGATCAGCCAGAGCAGGATATTGCCCGACTGCGCGATGTGGAAAGTGCGGTGGCCGATGGATATCGTCATGATGGTAATCCGGTCACATGTGCTTCAAGCCTCATGCTCTACGCCGGGCTTGCGCATATTCCTTTAAGAGACAGCGTTAACGAAGGCTTATGCGCGTGGATGCGCCCTATCATATACCTCCAGGAGCCTTGATGCATCGACGCCGGTATAGACCTGTGTGGTGGAAAGACTGGCATGGCCGAGCAATTCCTGGATGGTACGCAGATCGCCGCCACCGGCCAGCAGATGCGTGGCGAAGGAGTGGCGCAGCGCATGCGGGGTGGCAGTCTCGGGCAGGCCAAAGGCGCCGCGCAGCTTCTGCATGGCCCGCTGAATAATCGCTGGCTGCAGTTTGCCGCCGCGGGAACCACGAAAGAGCGGCTCGCCTTCGTCAAGATGAATAGGGCAGAGCTGCCGGTATTTAGCGACAGCTTCAAGGACGACTGGCAGCAGCGGCACGAGGCGCGTCTTGTTGCCTTTACCGGTGATGCGCAGCGTGGTGGTGCCGGTCCTGACATCGGCGGGCGTCAGGTCGAGCGCTTCAGAAATGCGCAGACCGCAGCCGTAAAGCAACGTCATGACGGCGGCGTCGCGCGCGGCAATCCATGGCTCGTCATGGAGCTGCGATTCATTGCTGACCGCGGTGATGGCCTGTTTGTCCGACAGGGGCTTCGGGAGAGATTTCGGTTGCTTCGGTGAGCGCACCGCGCTCGCCCCTGCTGCATTGACGAGACCCTTCTTTTCAAGGTGACGCAGGAAAGAGCGAATGCCGGCGAGATTGCGAGCCACGGAACGGGCACCGGAACCTTCCTTGCGGCGGGCGGCCAGAAAGGCGCGGAAGTCTGCCGGGCGCAGCGCCTCGACGTCGCGCAGAGTCGTGGGGCCGCCGAGGTGACCGGTCATGAAGGTCAGGAACTGGCGTGTGTCGCGCTCGTAAGCATCGAGCGTATGTCCGGAAAGACGGCGTTCGCGGGCCAGGTTTTCGAGCCAGGCGCGGCGTTCCGTCATCAGGTGCGGATCGGCGATGATCAGGAGTTCATTCATGGCCAGGGCTCTTGAATTTGATTTCCATAATGCCAATTCTGGAACAGTGGCGTTATGGAATTGCTAATGCTTGCCAAACCCTTGTCATGTATCGATCATAATTCGCTGAGATAGCTTACAGCTCCTATAAGACAGGAATTTTTATGGCACGGCGCGACTCCATGACGGCTTTCGGACAGCTTGCGGAAGCGATCGCCCTGGTCTCACACGGAAAACCCGGCCATATCGTCGATACGCTGATTGCCGAGCGTGGACAGAAGATCGTCCGGCATCCGCTCTGGCCGGTCCTCCGGCCGTTTCTCTACACTCTGCTGCGCTATAACAGGGCGATCGAATTCGCCAGCGACGTTGCCAATATGCCGGGCTTTCAGTCGTTCGAATATATGAGCAACCTGCTGAAGCTCGACATCAACGTCACCAATGGCGAGCGCATTCCGGCGTCCGGCGGTTTCATCCTCGTCAGCAACCATCCGACCGGTATTGCCGATGGCGTGGCTGTCTTTGATCTCCTGAAGACGCGTCGGCCGGATATGATGTTCTTTGCCAATCGTGATGCGGTGCGCGTCAATCCGCGCTTTGCGGAAATAATCATTCCGGTCGAGTGGCGCGAGGAATTCAAGAGCAAGCTCAAGACGCGCGAGACGCTGCAGCTGACCAACCATGCCGTGAAGGAGGGCAAGGCGACGGTGCTGTTTCCTTCCGGCCGCATCGCCTACTGGGCGAATGGAAGGCTGAACGAGCGGCCGTGGAAAACCTCTGCTGTCGGTCTCGCCCGCAAATACGGCCTGCCGATTCTTCCCGTTCATGTGACGGCGCGCAATTCCGGTCTGTTCTACTGGTTTGCCAAATGGTCGACCGAGTTGCGCGATATGACCGTCTTCCACGAGCTTCTGAACAAGAAGGGCGATCGCTTCGATTTCGTCATCGGCAATCTCATTCCTGCCGAACAGCTTGACGGCGACCTGACCGAGGTGACGAAGGCGCTGGAAAAGCTAACGGTCCACGATATGGCGGCTGATGGGAATGCGCAGTTCGTGCCCGTCTCCGCGCAGCCGTTGCGGGAGCCCGTTGCCGCCCATTCTTTTTAGCGTTGCTTTGCGCTAAAGCGAAGACATGCGTCTTCGCTCCATGTTTGCCAAAAATTACCGGTCGCTGCGCTCGATCCGCATGGATCTGGCGGACACCACGCTGTTCCTCGGCGAAAACGGCGCCGGCAAGTCCAATCTCTATCGTGCGCTGCAGCTTGTGCAGGCGGCGGTTCGCGGGCGGTTGGGCTACGAACTAGCGGCAGAGGGCGGGATGTTATCGGCCCTCTGGTCAGGATCACGCCGCACGTCCGATGGGCCTGCTCGAATCCGTCTCGAGGTCGAGATCGTCGACGAGGAGCGCGCCGTCACATTCCGATATCATGTCGAGGCAGGGCTGCGTCCGCCGGCGGCGGCCGGATTCGCGCTGGAGCCGCAGATCAAAGCCGAAGAACTGTCCGTCGAAACCGGTCGACGCGCAGTGACGATGATGAGACGTGCCGGTCCTGGCATCTCCGTCCGCGACGCTGCAGGACGGATGCAGGATTATCCGGACGAAGCCCTGACCTCTGAAACCGCGATCGCGCTCCTTGGGGATGCCGGCCATTTCCCCGAGGTTGCTGCCTTCCGCCGCATTGTCAACAACTGGCGCTTCTTCCACGGTTTTCGTACCGACAGGGCGTCTCCGCTTCGCCACCCCTGTCTCCCGGTCACCAGCCCGATTCTGGATGAGGACGGATCCAATCTCGCCGCCGTCTTTGCAACGCTTGCACATATCCGGCAGGATACGGTCGAGCTTGACCGTATCCTGGCATCTGCGCTCGGTGGGGCGAGGCTTGTCGTGTCGGAACCGGGCGAGACGGCCGAGTTCGGGTTGATGCTTCCGGATTTTCCGCACCGCGTCTTCCATCCGCGCGAGCTGTCCGATGGCCAGATTCGCTTCCTTGGTCTTGCGGCCGCATTGCTCTCTTATCGTCTGCCGGCGCTCATCGCGCTGAATGAGCCGGAGGCGAGCCTGCATCCCGATATGCTCGTGCCGCTTGCCGATATGATCGCCGAAGCGTCGAAAAGCACTCAGGTCTGGATTGTCACCCACTCGGTGCAATTGGCCGAGGCGGTGCGCGAACGCTGCGGCGTTCGCCCGCGAAAGGTTATCCGTGAGAATGGCGCCACTTGGATCGAAGGCATGCGGCTGACGGGAGCGATCGCCGGTGACGACGATGATGACGAATAAGCCTCATCGTCGGCGGGTTCCATTTTTCGGCCGTTGCGGGCATGGTCTGCCGCGATGAGCACAGATTCGTCCGATCTCTTTGGCACGCTTTTCGAGGCCCCGCCCGTGAACCGCACGGTTCCGGTACTGGTGCCGATGCCGGCGCCAAAGCCCTATTCCTACTCGGTGCCCGATGGCATGGCGGTCGAGCCTGGCTCGGTCGTGCAGGTGCCGCTTGGGCCGCGTCAGGTGATCGGCGTCGTCTGGGATGGCGGTGAAGACGGCGTCGATCCGAAGAAGCTCCGACCCATCACCCATGTCTTCGATTGCCCGCCACTCAACAAGGAGATGCGGGATTTCATCGACTGGGTGGCCGCCTATACGCTTTCGCCGCCGGGACTTGTGGCGCGCATGGCGCTGAGGGCGCCGAATGCCTTCGAGCCGGAGCCGATGGTGGAAGGATTGCGCTTCGTCGGCGGCGAGCCGGAGCGGATGACGCCAGCGCGCGCCCGCGTGCTCGATACCGCTGCGGACGGGCTATCCTGGACACGCATCGGCCTTGCGCATGCTGCCGGTGTATCCACCAGCGTCGTCGATGGACTGATTGCGCAGGGCATTTTCGAGACCATCTTCCTGCCGCCGCCACCTGTCGTTGCCACACCCGATCCGGATTTTATCGGCTCCCGCCTCGAGGGGCCGCAGAAGGAGGCGGCCAACGAAATCCTGGACGAAGTGCGCAAGGGGGAATTTGCGGTATCGCTGATCGATGGCGTAACGGGTTCCGGAAAGACGGAAGTCTATTTCGAAGCGATTGCGGAGACGCTGAGGCGGGGCAAACAGGTGCTGATCCTGCTGCCGGAAATCGCGCTTACTGCCAGCTTTCTCGAACGTTTCCAGGATCGGTTCGGTGCGAAACCGGCCGAGTGGCATTCCGATCTTGCACCGCGTATGCGTGAAAAGGTCTGGCGGCAGGCGGTGACAGGCGAGGTGCGGGTCGTGGCCGGTGCGCGCTCGGCGCTGTTTCTGCCTTTCGAGGATCTCGGCCTCATCATCGTCGATGAAGAGCACGATCCTGCCTACAAGCAGGAAGACCGCGTCTATTACAATGCGCGAGACATGGCGGTCGTGCGGGCGCGGATCGGCGATTTTCCACTGGTACTCGTTTCGGCGACGCCCTCGGTTGAAAGCCAGGTCAACGGCCAGAGCGGACGCTACAGCACGATCCATCTGCCGACGCGTTTCGGCGATGCCGCACTGCCCGACCTGCATCTTGTCGACATGAGACGCCATGCGCCGGAGCGCGGCGGATTCCTGTCGCCGGTTCTGATCCGGGCGATCGGCAAGACGGTGGAGAAGGGCGAGCAGGCGCTGCTCTTTCTCAATCGCCGCGGTTATGCGCCGCTGACGCTCTGCCGTGTCTGCGGCCATCGTTTCCAGTGCCCGCAATGTTCGAGCTGGCTGGTGGAGCACCGATTCCGTCGGCAGCTTCAATGCCATCAGTGCGGTTATTCCGAACCGACACCCGAAGCCTGCCCGGAATGCGGAACGCTCGACCATCTCGTCGCCTGCGGTCCGGGCGTGGAGCGTATCGCCGAAGAAGTAGAACGACATTTTCCGGATGCGCGCACCATCGTGCTCTCGTCCGACATCATGGGCGGGGTGAAACGGCTGAGGCTGGAACTCGACGCCATCGCCAAGGGCGAGGCGGATATCGTCATCGGCACGCAGCTTGTTGCAAAGGGCCATAACTTTCCGCTGATGACACTGGTTGGCATCGTCGATTCGGATCTTGGCCTTGCCAACGGCGATCCGCGTGCTGCGGAGCGGACTTTCCAGCTTCTTTCGCAGGTCACCGGACGCGCCGGGCGAACCGGCCTCAAGAGCCATGGGCTGCTTCAGACCTATCAGCCGCAACATCCGGTCATGCAGGCAATCGTCTCCGGCGACGCGCGAGCCTTTTACGAACGCGAGATCAGCGAGCGCGAGCGCGCAATCCTTCCGCCCTTCGGCAGGCTCGCCTCCATCATCGTTTCAGCCGATACGCGGCACGATGCGGAAAACCATGCGCGCGGCATGCGCAATGCCGCACCGCAGGTTGCGGGCATTTCCGTTCTCGGCCCAGCAGAGGCGCCGTTGGCGCTGGTGCGCGGACGCCATCGTTTCCGGCTGCTGGTCCATGGGCGCCGGAACTCGGACATGCAGGCCTATCTACGGGCAATGCTGTCGCAATCACCGAAGGAGAGAGGTTCGATTCAGGTGCAGCTTGACATCGATCCGCAGAGCTTCCTGTAGATCGTTGCAGTCTCAGCGTTTCCGGATGCCGCCGATCATGGCATAAACGCCGAATCAACTGGCGATTTGGGGCGCGGCATGGAATTCTACTTCCCGACGGAATTTAGCGAACAGCTTGCCTTTGGTGCAGCGGCCTTCACCGCCCTTGCCGGCTTCGTCATCATGTTCGCGCCCGGTCTTGCCATGCGGGCTTTCGGGCTCGCACCGCGCGGCGAACGGCGCGAGGGCTTCGGCGAAATGCGATCGATGGGCGGCCTCTATCTCGGCCTCGGCGTTGCCGCGATCATGCTGGCGCAGGACTGGACCTATCTGGCGCTCGGAGCAGCCTTCGCGATGGCGGCTTTCGCGCGCATCATTTCCATCCTGTCAGATAAGGGGAGCACGCTCCTCAACTATTTACTTCTGGTTGCGCAGGCGGCCATGGCCGCATTGCCGCTGCTACACGTATTCGGCTTCCTGCAGGGCTGATCCGAAGCCGAAATTATAGCGTTTCGCGGGCCACTTCAGGACGTTTCAGTAATTTTGCTGACAGAAAATCATGCGAAACACGTATTCGGGCGTTACGCGTGTTGCGAGTCCCGATATCCTATGTTAGACGGACCCCGAATTTCGGAAGAAGCAAGAGGCTTCTCTTGCGATTTCTGGGGGAAATCAAAACGAATTCAAGATCATAGACTCGGCGCCCGTCGGAAGTCGGATTTTGAATTGAAATCAGGGAAATTTGTGCCCGTGGCAGACACGTCCCAGCTTACTTCTGGTGTTGCCGAGCGCTATGCCTCGTCGCTTTTCGAGCTGGCGCTCGAAGAACGCGCAGTCGACAGCGTTACCGCCGATCTTGACCGTTTCCAGGCCATGCTGGACGAAAGCGAAGACCTGAAGCGCTTTGTCCTGAGCCCGGTCTTTTCCGCAGAAGATCAGCTCAAGGCGATCGTCGCTCTTAGCGAAAAAGCTGGCATCTCGGGTTTCTTTGCCAATTTCCTGAAGGTCGTGGCGCGTAACCGCCGCCTGTTTGCCCTGCCGGGCATGATCAAGGCCTTCCGCATCATTGCTGCCAACCAGCGTGGCGAAATTTCTGCCGAAGTCACTTCGGCCCATGCTCTCTCGGCAGAGCAGGAAAATGAATTGAAGGCGGCGCTCAAGGGCGTCACCGGCAAAGACGTGGCGATTGCTGTCACGGTTGATCCGTCAATTCTTGGTGGTCTGATCGTCAAGGTCGGGTCCCGTCAGATTGACACGTCTCTTCGTACCAAACTCTCTACCCTTAAGCTTGCATTGAAAGAGGTCGGCTGATGGATATCCGCGCTGCGGAAATTTCCGCAATTCTTAAAGACCAGATCAAGAACTTCGGCAAAGAGGCAGAAGTCTCGGAAGTCGGTCAGGTTCTCTCCGTTGGTGACGGCATCGCTCGCGTTTACGGCCTGGACAATGTTCAGGCTGGTGAAATGGTCGAGTTCCCCGGCGGCATCCGCGGCATGGCGCTCAACCTTGAATCCGACAATGTCGGTGTCGTTATTTTCGGCGCCGACCGCGACATCAAGGAAGGCGACACCGTCAAGCGCACTGGCGCGATCGTTGACGTTCCGGTCGGTCCGGAACTGCTCGGCCGTGTCGTCGACGCTCTCGGCAACCCGATCGACGGCAAGGGCCCGATCAATGCGACCCGCCGTTCGCGCGTCGACATCAAGGCTCCGGGCATCATTCCGCGCAAGTCGGTTCATGAGCCGATGTCGACCGGCCTCAAGGCCATCGACGCTCTCATCCCGGTTGGCCGCGGCCAGCGCGAACTCGTCATCGGCGACCGCCAGACCGGCAAGACCGCGATCCTGCTCGATGCCTTCCTCAACCAGAAGGCCATTCACGAGAGCGGTCCGGAAGGTGAGAAGCTTTACTGCGTTTACGTCGCCATCGGTCAGAAGCGTTCGACCGTCGCGCAGTTCGTCAAGGTGCTCGAAGAGCGCGGCGCGCTGAAGTATTCGATCATCGTTGCCGCCACGGCTTCCGATCCGGCTCCGATGCAGTATCTGGCACCGTTTGCCGGCTGCGCCATGGGCGAATATTTCCGCGACAACGGCATGCACGCGCTGATCGGTTACGACGACCTGTCCAAGCAGGCTGTTTCCTACCGCCAGATGTCGCTGCTGCTGCGCCGCCCGCCGGGCCGCGAAGCCTATCCAGGCGACGTTTTCTACCTGCACTCGCGTCTGCTCGAGCGCGCTGCGAAGATGAACGACGATCAGGGCGCCGGCTCGCTGACCGCTCTTCCTGTCATCGAAACGCAGGGTAACGACGTTTCGGCCTTCATTCCGACCAATGTGATCTCGATCACCGACGGCCAGATCTTCCTTGAAACCGACCTGTTCTATCAGGGTATCCGCCCGGCCGTTAACGTCGGTCTGTCGGTTTCCCGCGTCGGTTCCTCGGCTCAGATCAAGGCCATGAAGCAGGTTGCCGGCTCGATCAAGGGTGAACTCGCGCAGTACCGTGAAATGGCTGCCTTCGCCCAGTTCGGTTCGGACCTTGACGCTGCTACGCAGCGTCTGCTGAACCGCGGCGCACGCCTGACCGAACTCCTGAAGCAGCCGCAGTTCTCGCCGCTGAAGACGGAAGAGCAGGTCGCCGTGATCTTCGCGGGCGTCAACGGTTACCTCGACAAGCTGCCGGTCGCTCAGGTCGGCAAGTTCGAGCAGGGCCTGTTGTCCTATCTGCGTTCGGAAGGCTCTGCCATCCTCGATGCGATCCGCACGGAAAAGGCTATCAGCGACGCGACGAAGGGCAAGCTCACTGCTGCTCTCGACAGTTTCGCCAAGTCTTTCCAGTAACGGGCCCTAGGTTAGGACGGATAACGGATGCCTTCACTTAAGGATCTGAAAAACCGGATCGCCTCCGTCAAGGCGACGCAGAAGATCACCAAGGCGATGAAAATGGTCGCCGCGGCGAAGCTTCGGCGTGCGCAGGAGGCGGCCGAGGCCGCCCGGCCTTACTCGCAGCGTATGAATGCGGTCCTGGCGAATATTGCCAAGGCCGTTACCGATGCGGACGGTGCCCCGGTTCTGATGACCGGCACCGGCAAGGACCAGGTGCATCTGCTCGTCGTCTGCACGGCCGAACGCGGCCTGTGCGGCGGCTTCAATTCGCAGATTGCGCGCTTTGCTCGCGATCACGTTCGCAAGCTGGTCGCCGAAGGCAAGACGGTGAAGATTCTCACCGTCGGCAAGAAGGGCTATGACATCCTGCGTCGCGAATTCGCGTCGTTGATCGTCGAGCGCAAGGAACTGCGCGAAGTCAAGAAGATCGGTTTCGAGAATGCCGACCAGATCGGCAAGCGCATCATCGAGATGTTCGAAGCCGGCGAGTTTGACGTCTGCACGCTGTTCTACTCCGAGTTCAAGTCGGTCATCAGCCAGGTTCCGACCGCACAGCAGCTCATCCCGGCCAAGGCTCCGGAAGCCGTTGCCGTAGATGAAGAGCATGCTGGTGCCGTTTATGAATACGAGCCGGATCCGGCGTCGATCCTCGACGAGCTGATCCCGCGCAACATCTCGGTCCAAATCTTCCGCGCTCTCCTCGAGAACGTCGCGGGTGAAATGGGCGCCAAGATGAGCGCGATGGACAATGCGACGCGCAATGCTGGTGAGATGATCAACAAGCTGACGTTGAGCTACAACCGTCAGCGTCAGGCTCAGATCACCAAGGAACTGATTGAAATCATTTCGGGCGCGGAAGCGCTCTGAGGTTAGGAAAAGAGGGTCAGAAAATGGCTGAGGCAGCTACCCCCAAGACCGGCTCTGTCGGCAGAGTCACACAGGTTATCGGCGCCGTCGTCGACGTTGCTTTCGAAGGCGAACTGCCGAAGATCCTGAACGCGTTGGAAACCGACAATAACGGTAACCGTCTGGTTCTCGAAGTTGCTCAGCACCTCGGCGAAAACGAAGTTCGTACCATTGCGATGGACTCGTCCGAAGGTCTCGTTCGCGGCCAGCAGGTTACCGATACCGGCGCTCCGATCTCGGTTCCGGTTGGCAACGAAACGCTCGGCCGTATCATGAACGTCATCGGCGAGCCGGTCGACGAAGCTGGTCCGCTGAACACCGCTCACAAGCGCGCCATCCACCAGGACGCCCCGGCTTATGTCGAGCAGTCCACGGAAGCGCAGATCCTCGTCACCGGCATCAAGGTGGTCGATCTTCTTGCTCCCTATGCAAAAGGCGGCAAGATCGGCCTGTTCGGCGGCGCAGGCGTCGGCAAGACCGTTCTCATCATGGAACTGATCAACAACGTCGCCAAGGCGCACGGTGGTTACTCGGTCTTCGCTGGCGTGGGTGAACGTACCCGCGAAGGCAACGACCTCTACCACGAAATGATCGAATCGGGCGTCAACAAGCATGGCGGCGGCGAAGGGTCGAAGGCTGCGCTCGTTTACGGCCAGATGAACGAACCGCCGGGCGCCCGCGCTCGCGTCGCTCTGACCGGTCTGACGGTTGCTGAACACTTCCGCGACCAGGGTCAGGACGTTCTGTTCTTCGTCGACAACATCTTCCGCTTCACGCAGGCTGGCTCGGAAGTGTCGGCTCTGCTCGGCCGTATCCCTTCTGCTGTGGGCTATCAGCCGACGCTCGCAACCGACATGGGGCAGATGCAGGAACGCATCACCACGACGACGACGGGCTCGATCACCTCGGTTCAGGCCATTTACGTTCCGGCCGACGACTTGACCGACCCGGCGCCGGCAACCTCGTTCGCCCACTTGGACGCAACCACAGTTCTGTCGCGCTCGATCGCTGAAAAGGGTATCTATCCGGCCGTCGATCCGCTCGACTCCACCTCGCGCATGCTCGATCCGCTGGTCGTCGGCGACGAACATTATGAAATTGCCCGTAAGGTTCAGTCGACCCTGCAGCGCTACAAGGCCCTGCAGGACATCATCGCCATCCTGGGCATGGACGAACTGTCCGAAGAGGACAAGATCGCTGTTGCCCGCGCCCGCAAGATCGAACGCTTCCTGTCGCAGCCGTTCTTCGTTGCCGAAGTCTTCACCGGTTCGCCGGGTAAGCTGGTTGCTCTCGAAGACACGATCAAGGGCTTCAGGGGCCTCGTCAACGGCGATTACGACCATCTGCCCGAAGCTGCTTTCTACATGGTTGGCTCGATCGAAGAAGCCATCGAGAAGGCCAAGAAGCTCGCTGCCGCTTGATGAGCGACGCTCAGGACGAGATATTCTGCTGCGACACGCTCAAAAGTGTCGTGGCAGAGCTTCCTGAACCGGCCGCGCCGACCATCTACCGGGCCGATAATGGCGTGATGATGATGGTTGTCGGACTGGCTCAGACCGAGGAAGGTCTCGGTTATCTCGATCATGCGATGATGCACTGCCCGTTCTGCGGGACCAAATTGCAAGATGCAAAGGCCATAGCCGAGAAGGTAAGTCACTGATGGCTGACAATTTCAACTTTGAGCTCGTTTCGCCGGAGCGCCTGCTGCTGTCGGAGATGGTGACCGAGGTCGTCATTCCCGCCACTGAAGGCGAGATGACGGTCATGGCCCACCATGCCCCGACGATGACGACCATCAAGCCGGGCATCGTGAGTGTTCGTTCTTCTTCAGGCTCGAAGCAGGATTACGTTGTGTTCGGCGGTTTTGCCGACATCCTGCCGACGGGATGCACGCTTCTTGCTGAATCTGCCCTTCCGGTGGAGGAACTCAACAAGGACGAACTGACCCGCCGCATCGAAGCTGCGAAGCAGGAACTTGAGGATGTCGTGCATCATGAGCACAAGTCCAAGCTTGAGCATTTCATCATGGAAATGACCCGTCTGCAGGGCATGGTCGGTCAGGACTGATCGGTTCAGGTAGACATTCTGGATTGAACAAGAAAGCGGCCTTGAAGGCCGCTTTTTTTATCCGGAAACACGATGCATTTATGCTGAGGCGTGCTGCAAAAGCAAAAAGGCGGTGTTTCGCCGCCCGCCTGATCGATCTGGTCTGTGGAAACTCGGTATCTCAGAAACCGGTGCCGCCGCGCAGCTCGGAGAGCAGCGTGCCAAGCAGGATCTTCATATCCAGCCAGAGGCTGAAATTCCTGATATAATAGATATCGCTGGCGATGCGGGCGCGTGCCTCCGTCGGGCGTTCCGTCGGACCGCGCCAGCCGCGCGTCTGGGCAAGGCCGGTAATACCTGGCCGCATCAGATGGCGGTAATGATATTCAGGCACCAGTTCCTCGTAGAGCATGCCGGCCGCGCGCATGTTGATGGCGTGGCAACGGGGACCGACGAGCGACATATCGCCCTTAATGACGTTGAGAAGCTGGGGCAGTTCATCGATATTGGTTTTGCGCAAGAAGGCGCCGATCCGCGTCACGCGCCGATCACCCTTGACGGTTTGTTCGACGCCGGTGGGATCGCAGAGATCCGCCCGCATGGAGCGGAACTTGTAGACAGTGATCTTGCTACCCTTACGCCCCCAGCGAATCTGTCGGAAAAACACCGGGCCGCCATCGTCGATCACGATGAGGAGGGCGATAGTCAGAAGGACGGGGAACAGGATGATCAGTGCGCTCGCCGCTCCAAAAATGTCGAAAGCTCTCTTCAAGCCAAGCTGAAGCCAGCCTCCGCCATCCAATGAGGCAAAGCTTTCCGGCTGGCGAATATTGGAATTCGCTGCGTCGGGAGCCTTCATCTTCACTGTCTTTACTGAGAAAGCCGTGTCTTGAAGCTTATTTGAAGTAAACACGTTCATTAAGCAACGTCCGTGGAAATACTGGAATAGTGCGTCGCGCTGGCACAAATACATGGACCGGGTCGGTTTGTCACCCGCTTCTTTAATGTTTTCCTTACCCTAATTGAGCCAAATTTGGGAGTATTTCGAAATATGTCCCTGATATTTTTGGCTGGTTAGGAATTAACTATATTGCGTAAAGGCTTAATTCTTGCGCGTTATGCGTGCGGCGCGTCGTATTGCCTGCCGCTCGAGAGCGAAATAACTGAGGCTTGCGAGAAGAAAGACAATCGTCGTCGCAAGGGCAGAGCCAATAAGCCAATCGCGCAGGGGGTTGTCCTTACCGATCCCGAATATGGCCGGCGAGATCGTCTGCATCGTGGTCAGTACGATGTCCTGCCAGATGTAGATGCCGAAAGAGACGGTTGCCGTGAAGCGCACGAAGGCGTTGTCGAGCAACGCCGCAAGCAGGGTGGAGCGCGAGAGGGCAACCAGCGCAATCGCGGTCATGAGTGGAAACAGCGGAAAGACGTAAGGGATGCCGAGCCATCCATAGGCTTCCCACGGCCCTCCCGCCGAAAGCGGCAGCTGGAGGCCGGCGATGACCAGGCAGGCGAAGGCAATGATGTCGAACAGGATCTGACGCTTTGGCGGCAGTATCGTGTGAAGGCCCGCCGCGAGTGCACCGAGCGCAAAAATCGCGAAGAAACCGAAGGGATTGTAGTTCGGCATCCACTCCTTTGCGCCGCCCTGCATGCCATATTGCCAGCCACGATCAATCTCATTGGGAGGAACAAGCGTGCGGAAAGTCTCGTGGGCAAGCAGCGCCACAGCAATGATGGCGAGCCAGGCAAGGCGCGTGATCAGCGGAGTGCGGCGTTTTTCCGGGATAGCGAAAAGCCAAAGGAAACCAAGCGGCAGCAGCACATAGCTCGTTACTTCGAAGGATATGGACCAGAGCGGGCCGTTGCCTTCGACAGGAAAGAAGGTGCGCCAGTGCCACTGGCTCATGAACAGGAGACCGCTCACATAACGCATGACGAGTTCCGGCGTCAGCGCATGCCCGAGCAACGTGATGCTGAGGATAAAACCTGCGGTCAAAGCTACCCAATAGCCGGGCACGATGCGGGCCGCTCGACGCAGCACATAGGTGCGCAGGTCAGGCATTGCATAACCGGCATCAAGGGAATGCCAGAACGGCAAGGCCAGCAGAAAGCCGCTGAGGATAAAGAAGATCGCGACGCCGAAATTGCCGAAGCGCAGGGCGGTTAGCGCCGGCTGAAACCCTTCGGTCTTGTTAAGGTCGATGCGCAGAACAAGGTGGTGGATGAGGACAAGCAGGCAAGCGGTTGCACGCAAGAAATCTGCTCCGGCTACCCGGTCCTGCTGCTGCATGTCACTCCCTCGCTCCTTGCCGGACTTTGCAGCGGAAAGCTGCTGCCGGCAAGGGCGGGGTCATCTCAGCCAAGCAGATCGTTCGTGTAATAGGCGGAAAAGTCGGGCTTTTCCTTCAGCGCCGCACCATTGGCATCGAGCAGGATGCCATGGTCGAACAGGAACGTGCCGATCGCGTCGGCCTTGGCCGGATCGATGATGCCGATCGCGCCGTTGTCACCCTTGAGGAAACGACCTTCGACCAGGGCCTTTTGCGATGCCTTGACCAGTTCGGTATTCAGCAGCGCGCCGTTGCTGCCGGCAATCAGGAGATCGCAGGCCTCGTCCTGATTGTCGATCGAATAGGCATAACCTTTGAGTGTTGCCTGGACAAAGGCGCGGGCATTTTTCGGATTGGCCGAAAGATAGGCATCGCTGGACGCGATTGCGGTCGTCTGTTCGTCGGGAATTCCATGGTCGCTATAGCGCCAGCGTCCGACCTGCCGGTTCTCCAGCTGGGCGGCAATACCCTCCCAGGTGTAGATTTCCAGTGTAAAGTCCACCGCGCCGTTGTCGAGCGCCTCATAGGCCGAGGTGCCGAGCGTGACATTCTGGAAGGTGCCCTTGCCGCCGTCGTTGCGGATCATCGCAGAGACGAGTGCCTCCTCCCATGCGCCGCCGAAGCCGCCATAGGTCTTGCCGTCAAGATCTTTCGGACTCTTGATATCGTTGCGGCCGCCCTTGAAGATCAACCTGCCGGTTTCCGTCTGCACGACGGCATAGACGAGCTTCACATCGGCGCCGGCGGCGCGCTGGGTAAAGGTCTCGATCTCTCCGCAAATCCCGAAATCGGCAACACCATTTGCGACCAACGTGCCGGCACTCGTATCGGCATAGGGCAGGATCTCGACATCGATGCCGGCTGCCTCATAGAAGCCCTTCGCCTTGGCGACATAGATGCCGATATGGTTGGTGTTCGGCGTCCAGTCGAGCGCGATACGCACCTTGTCGGAGGATTGCGCGAAGGCGGTGCGGCCGGCAAGGCTTGCGGCCATGGCGGCAAAAAGGGTCTGTCGGCGGGTGAGAAGCATCAGGACCTCCTCAGGTTCTTTACGGATGGAGCAATGTTTGAAGAATTTCAGTTTCGATTGCCTGAGCAGCAGGGGAGCCGAGATCTGCAAGCGTCCGCGGTCTTGCGAGCGGCACTTCGAACTCCCTGATCACGGCAGCCGGACGGGCGGACAACACATAGATACGATCGGACAGGAAGACGGCTTCCCGTACGTCATGGGTAATCAGCAGGGCCGTCCATCGATGACCGGTCCACATTCCCTGCAGCCATTCCTGCATCTGGGTGCGGGTGAGCGCATCGAGTGCCCCGAAAGGCTCGTCGAGCAGCAGCATGTCCTGCCGCTGTATCACGGTGCGCAGCAAGGCCGCGCGCTGGCGCATGCCGCCCGAAAGGGCCGCGGGATAGTGATTTTCGAAGCCAGAAAGGCCGAAGCGTTCAAAGAGGGGGGCCGCCACGGCGCGCGCTTGGCTGCGGCGCATGCCGTGCACTTCGAGGCCGAGGATCGCGTTGTCGATGACGCTTCGCCACGGCATCAGCGCATCGCGCTGAGGCATGAAGGCGAATGCATGCGCGGCCTGCGAGAGCTGCATGCCGTCGAAGACAATCTCTCCCTTATCGGCCTGCAGCGCCTGTGTCAGTAGCCGCAGGATCGTCGACTTGCCGGAGCCGGATGGGCCGACGATCGAGACGAATTCACCTCTGGCGATATGAAGAGAAATGTCCTTCAGCACTTCCATGCCGTCGAAGGACTTCGACACATTCTTCAGCTCGAGCATCCCGTTCATCGGCGTTTCTCCGCAGGGGATTGCCAGGGCATGACGAAACGCTGCACCGCCAGGGTGAGGCCGAAGAGGCAAAGGGTCAGAAGGGCGCTGACGACGACGGCGGCGAGGACGAGGTCGGGTCGAAAATTGTTCTTGGCGTTGAGGATATAGATCCCGAGGCCGCGCGCGGCGCCCGCATATTCGGCGAAGATGGCGCCGACCACGGCATAGGTGATCGAAATACGCAGGCCGGCAAAGAAGAAAGGCATGGCGGAAGGGAGCCTTGCCAGGCAGAAGATGCGCCAGCGACTTGCCTTCATGGAACTCAGAAGCTCGGCGATATCCCTGTCCGTCGCTTCATAGCCCTGCAGCAGGGCGACCAGCAGCGGAAAGAAGGTAACGAGAGCGACGAGCAGAAGCTTCGGCAGCAGCCCGAAACCGAACCAGAGTACGACGAGGGGGGCGATCGCGACCAGCGGCAATGTCTGGCTGACGATGAAGAGCGGCAGCAGCGCACGGCGCATGAATGGCACGAAATCCATCAGGACCGACGAGGCGAAGGCGAAGACGAGCGACAAAGCAAAACCGCCGAGCGTCGCGCCGAGCGTCGGCCAGGTATTGTCGAGCAGCGCCTGCCTGTTCAGCCAGCCCTGTGTAAGGATGCGTGAAGGTGAGGGCAGGATCGAGGGCTTGATGCCGGAGAGATCGACATAGAACTCCCAGATAGCCAGGAAGGCAAGCATGGCGAGAATGGCGGGCAAGGCCCGCCTCAGTGGCGCAAATGTCGAATCCGGTTTCGATAGGGTCATGCCGTCAGGCGTCTCAGGCTTTGCTCGGGCTGTTCGCGGAGACCGTGATATCCAGTGTCACGTGACCTTCGGGATCGCCAAAGCGATAGAAAGCTTCTTGGATGGTCGCGAAGATCGCGCCGGCGTCACCGCGCAGCTTGGTGCAGAAATTCTTCGAGCGGTCGAATGTGCCCGAGCGCTTCAGGAAGTCGATGCAGCCGTAGATCTCGTCCATATGGGTGCCAGTTCCCATGACATAGAGAGAAAATTGGGCCGCCGTTGGTTGACCAGTCTCGGTCGTATCCCTGACTGCTGCGATCGCGGCCTCCACGCGCTCGGCGAGCGGCTCGGAGCGGCTTGAGGACAGGCCGGCGCCGCAGATCGCATCATCCGGTTCGCCGGGGCAGCCGCGCGAGATCGCGGCGGACAATACGCAATGCTCGCCACTTGCGGCAGCCGAAACGAAGAGGTCGCGCATGGCGGCAAACAGCACGTCCGGCGGGCCGACCATGAGCGTGGAAATATCATCGGTTTCGATGCGAAGATGATCGCGATAGGGCTCGAGAGCCTTGATCGCGTCAAGGATGATGCCGACGAAATTGCCGGACATCGGATATAGAGACACTTGTGCGCCGGAAAACATTTGGACCTCGCTCCGCTGGCATTACCCAGATCAGCTTTAAAGGGTCCGGAGGCATGCGCCTCACATCTCAGCCCCGGCAATTCGGAGCTCCCCCGTGAAATTGTGGCGGAAGCTATCACCCGGCCTGCGGTACCGCAACCGTAAAATTCCTACCCGGCTATGCGGTCGCCAAGAAGCGCGTGCAGTTCAGGCGCACTTTGTAAGGTACCCGAGGGGAAACACCCGGACGGAGGTCCTGTCCGGGTGTCCAGCCGGTCCGTACCTGCCAGAGACGGAGCCGGATGTCTTCGTCTCAGGCGGCGACGCCGGCATAGGGCGTGTCGCTGCGGGCGGCGACCAGCGCCTCAGTCCACCACTGCAGCTGGGACATCATTCGGGAAAGCCTGCGCAGAGCTTCCTGCGGATCCTGCAGCCGGCCCTCATTGTCGAAACGGCGCCAGGGGGAATTGAAACTCACGGCATCGCAGATCGTGACGGCGTGAAGCTCCGCAAAAACGAGGCGAAGTTGTTCGACTGCGCGCAATCCGCCGGATATGCCGCCATAACAGACGAAGGCGATCGGCTTTCCGTGCCAGGGTTCGGCGAAGAGATCGATGAGGAATTTCAGAGAAGCGGTAAAGCTGTGGTTGTACTCCGGCGTGACGAGGATGAAACCATCGGCCTGATGAAGCCTGTCCGCAAGCCGTCTTGCCTCCGGATGATGCGGTAAATGCTCTCGCGGCAGTGAAAATGCCAGCGGGTCGATGATGTCGATCTCGAATTGCGGAAAGCGGGCCAGCTCTCTTTCGAGCCACTTCACCACCCTGTCGCAGATACGTCCCTCGCGCGTGCTGCCGTAGATGACGGCAAGCCTCATGGGTTTGTGCATGCATTGCTCCTTCTTATCTCGGCTTTACGGCCTCGGGAGCGCAGTCTATAAAACCTCAACTAATATTGAGGTCAATGGGTCATGCAGCAGAATCCGGGATTCTCCTTGAGCAAACTTCTGACGGTGGGCGAGGTGGCAGAGCGCAGCGGACTTGCGGTTTCCGCCCTGCACTTCTACGAAGCGAAAGGGCTGATCTTCAGCATTCGCACGCGCGGCAACCAGCGGCGCTACGGCCGCGATGTGCTGCGGCGTCTCGGCATCATCAAGGTGGCGCAACGCGTTGGCATTCCGCTCTCCGAAATTCAGACTGCGTTCGAAACCCTGCCGCAGAGCCGTACGCCGACAGTCGAGGACTGGCAGAGGTTATCGACGCTCTGGAAGGACAATCTCGATATCCGCATCAGGCAGCTCAGCCTGTTGCGCGATCATCTGACGAGCTGCATTGGCTGCGGTTGCCTCTCTATCGACGCCTGCCCGCTGCGCAATCCCTTCGATGTACTTGGCAGACAGGGCGCCGGTGCGCGGCTGCTCGACCCGGGTGCCTAGACCTTCGGGCTTTCTTTTGGCTCATGCCCGCATATGTTAGGCGTGATAGCGCAAGCGGCGGACCGGCCCGCAAATGAGGAGAACTTCGTGTTTCATCCCAAATTATTCGAAAACCGCAATGTCGTCGTGACGGGTGCCGGCCGCGGAATCGGCCTCGAAGTTGCCCGACAGTTTCTGGATTGCGGTGCGCGCGTGCTTGTCCATACCGGGCGCGACGGGGAGCGCGAACTGCCGGATTTTCTGCTGACTGCCGAATCGGAACGCCGGGCCCTGCTTTTGCCGGCGGATTTCCTGCAGCAGGGTGGGGCTGCGAAGTTTGCGCAAGAGGCGCTCGATTTCTTCGACAAGGTGCATGTGCTGGTCAACAATGCCGGCACGATGCATGGGCGTTTTCCCGCCGGTGAACTGACCGATGCCGATTACGAGACCGTCGTGCGCCTCAACCAGACGTCGGTGGTGGAGCTCACCCGGGCCCTGCTTCCCGCGCTCCGGGCCGCGCAGGGTGCCGCCATCGTCAACACGGTCTCGATTTCCGCGATAACGGGCGGTAGTCCCGGTTCGGCGATCTATTCCGCATCAAAGGCCTTCGTCGCGACCTATTCGAAGGCGCTTGCCCGTGAGCTGGCGCCTGACGATATAAGGGTCAACTGCGTCTCGCCCGGTACGATCGATACCGATTTCCATGCACGCTATTCATCCCGCGAAAAACTGGAACAGACACGCAAGTCGATCCCGCTGCAGCGGCTCGGAACGTCGGAAGATTGCGCCCCGGCCTATCTCTTCCTGGCCGCGCCATCGTTGTCCGGCTACATCACCGGTCAGGTTCTGGAGATCAATGGCGGCCAGCTTATCTGCTGATTTGGTTGGACTTTTTTTGGTATTTGACGACTTTTGACCAATTCGCTTCTGCGAATATGATATTGTACTGATCTACCCTATTACCTCCTTCCGAGAAGCAGATGCCATTGCCTAAACCGAAGCTGGGCATGACCAGCCAGGACTTGCAGAAGCTTGCTGATAAAGCCCACGAGGCAAGTGATCTCCTGAAGGCGCTAGCCCATCAGACCCGGTTGCTCATCCTCTGTATCCTTTCGGAAGGGGAAAAAACGGTTGGCGAGATCGAGGATATCCTTGGTATACAGCAGGCTATGGTGTCTCAGCAGCTTGCGCGACTGAGGCTCGAAGGCCTCGTCAACACGCGTCGTGAAGGACGGCTCGTTTATTACAGCATGGGAAACGAAAGCGTTCTGGCTTTCCTCGAATCGCTGTTCAGTCTCTTCCCGGTTGTTGAAAAGGTCTGAAGCCGCGGCTCTTGCGAAGCGGCCTTCAAGCCGCAAAGATGGGCCTCATCCCGAATTCGGCAGGAGGCCGGATGATCGACAAGCTGGAATTCTTCATCGCACTCGCCAACGAGAAACATTTCGGTCGTGCGGCAGAGGAATGCGGCGTTTCCCAGCCCACGCTCTCGGCCGCCATTCGCCAGCTTGAAGATCAGCTGGGGGTCATGCTGGTGCAGCGCGGCTCCCGCTTTCAGGGGTTGACGCCCGAAGGCCAGCGCGTGCTCGAATGGGCCCGGCGCATTGTCGGTGACACGCGCACCATGCGCGAGGAAATGCGCGCCGCCCGCACGGGTCTCTCCGGCCATCTGCGCCTGGCTTCCATTCCGACCGCACTCGCCATGCTGTCGCGAATCACGACGCCCTTCCAGGAACGGCATCCCGACGTCACCTTTTCCATCGTCTCGCGCAATTCACTGCAGGTGCTGAGCATGCTCGAAAATCTCGAGATCGATGCCGGCATCACCTATCTGGAAAACGAGCCGCTCGGACGCGTCACCTCGGTGCCGCTCTATGCGGAACGCTATAATCTCATTACTGCCGCCGGCAGCCCGCTCTCGGATCGCGAGAGTGTGACGTGGCGTGAAGTGGGCGATCTTCGGCTTTGCCTATTGACGGCGGACATGCAAAACCGGCGTATCATCAACCGACATCTGGCCGAAGCAGGCGCGACAGTCCATCCGACGCTCGAATCAAACTCGATGATCGTGCTTTTTTCACATGTGCGGACCGGCCGCTGGGCGAGCATCATGCCTCATAACGTCGCGAAATCATTCGGTTTTCCTGTGGAGATCCGAATGATTCCGATCACCGAGCCGGAGGCGCACCATCTTGTTGGCCTTGTCGCTCCTTTTCGAGAACCTTTTACGCCGCTCGTCTCCGCCTTGTTGCATGAAGCAAGGACACTCGTTGAAGACGCCGAATTTTGATAGAAAAAAGCTATCAATCAACGAGACTGCTTTATTGATTGCGACCAGCTTCCCTGAGACAGTTCGATAGAATTCGCAATGACATGGGGAGTTTTGCGGTTTTCAAGGAATTCGCAGGTCGCAAGGGAGAGCTGCTGATGAACATACGTGTCGCCCAGGGCGATATCACCGGACGTATCCGCTCGATCGTTGACGATCTTCGATCCCTCGAAGGACCACTCCTGCCTATTCTGCATGAAGTCCAGGAGCAGTTCGGATACGTGCCGCAGGAAGCCTTGCCGGTTATCTCCGAGGAGCTCAACCTTTCCCGCGCCGAGGTCCACGGCGTCGTAACTTTCTATCATGATTACCGCGATCATCCCGCCGGCCGGCACGTGCTGAAACTCTGTCGCGCCGAGGCTTGCCAGTCGATGGGCGGCGATGCACTGGCCGAGCGTATCAAAACCCTGCTCGGCATCGATTTTCATCAGACGACACTCGACGGCAGCGTCACGCTTGAGCCGGTCTACTGTCTTGGCCTCTGTGCCTGTGCGCCAGCCGCCATGCTGGATGGCGAAGTGCATGGCCGGGTCGATGGCGAACTGGCTGCTGAGCTCGTTGCGGAGGCACGTCGATGACTGTGAAGATTTATGTTCCGCGCGATGCCGCAGCGCTCTCGCTCGGGGCCGAGAAGGTGGCAACGGCGATTGCCCAGGAGATCGTCGCCCGCGGCCTTGATGCGACAGTTGTGCGCAACGGCTCGCGCGGAGTGTTCTGGCTCGAGCCACTGGTTGAGGTCGAGGTTTCCGGGAAACGGATCGGCTATGGGCCGGTCAGGACGAAGGATGTCGCCGATCTCTTTGATGCGGGGTTGATGGAAGGCGGGATGCATGCGCTCTGTCTGGGGGAGGTCGAGGACCTCCCGTTCCTGAAAGGCCAGACCCGTCTCACCTTTGCCCGCTGCGGCATTACCGATCCGCTTTCGCTTGACGATTATGAGGCCCATGGCGGGCTTGCCGGCCTTCGCCGCGCCATTTCGATGCAGCCTGCCGATGTCGTCAAGGAAGTGACCGATTCCGGTCTTCGAGGCCGCGGTGGTGCGGGTTTTCCGACCGGCATCAAATGGAAGACGGTGCTCGATGCTGCCGGTTCTCGCAAATATATCGTTTGCAATGCAGATGAGGGCGACAGCGGCACCTTCGCCGACCGGATGATCATGGAAGGCGACCCCTTCGTGCTCATCGAAGGCATGGTGATTGCCGGGCTTGCGACGGGAGCCACGAAAGGCTTCGTCTATACGCGCTCGGAATATCCGCATGCGATCGCCACGATGACGGAGGCGGTGGAGATTGCCCGCAAGGCCGGCATCCTAGGCGCTTCGGTGCTCGGCTCCGGCAAGACCTTCGACATGGAGATTCGCACCGGTGCAGGCGCCTATGTGTGCGGCGAGGAAACGGCGTTGCTCAACAGCCTGGAAGGCAAACGGGGCATCGTGCGCGCCAAGCCGCCGTTGCCGGCCCATAAGGGATTGTTCAACTGTCCGACCGTCATCAACAACGTGATCTCGCTCGCATCCGTGCCCGTGATCATGGACAAGGGGGCGGCCTTCTATCGCGATTTCGGCATGGGTCGGTCGCGCGGCACCATTCCGCTGCAGATTGCCGGTAACGTGAAATATGGCGGGCTCTATGAAACCGCCTTCGGCCTGTCTCTCGGCGATATCGTCGAGAAGATCGGCGGTGGTACGGCATCGGGACGGCCGGTGAAGGCGGTGCAGGTGGGCGGGCCGCTTGGTGCCTATTTCCCGCGGGCTCTCTTCGACACGCCATTCGACTACGAAGCTTTTGCGGCCAAGGACGGATTGATCGGCCATGCCGGCCTCGTCGTTTTCGACGATACCGCCGATATGTTGAAACAGGCGCGCTTCGCCATGGAGTTCTGCGCGGTGGAAAGCTGCGGCAAGTGCACGCCCTGCCGCATAGGATCGACGCGCGGCGTCGAAACGGCGGACAAGATTGCCCAGGGCATAGAGCCCGAGAAGAACCGGGAACTGCTCGCCGATCTCTGCAATACGATGAAGTTCGGCTCGCTCTGCGCGCTCGGCGGGTTCACGCCCTATCCTGTCATGAGCGCCATGACGCATTTTCCGGAAGATTTTGCTCCGGTCCCTCTCATTGAAGCGGCGGAATAGGCCATGTCTCTCATTCATGAAATCGACTACGGAACGCCGGCTTCGAAATCCGAAACGATGGTGACGCTGACCATCGACGGCCGGCAGGTGACGGTTCCCGAAGGAACCTCGATCATGCGCGCCTCCATGGAGGCCGGCATTCAGGTGCCGAAGCTCTGCGCGACCGATATGGTCGATGCCTTCGGTTCCTGCCGTCTCTGTCTGATCGAAATCGACGGCCGCAACGGAACGCCCTCCTCCTGCACGACACCGGTGGCGTCCGGCATCGTCGTCCATACGCAGACGGAGCGGCTGAAGAATATCCGCCGCGGCGTCATGGAGCTTTATATCTCGGACCATCCGCTCGACTGTCTGACCTGCGCGGCCAATGGCGATTGCGAGTTGCAGGACATGGCGGGCGCCGTCGGCCTGCGCGATGTGCGCTATGGCTACGAGGGTGACAACCACGTCAAGGCGCGCAACAGCGGCGAGATCAATCTGAAATGGATGCCGAAGGACGAGTCCAATCCGTACTTCACCTATGATCCGTCGAAGTGCATCGTCTGCTCCCGCTGCGTTCGTGCCTGCGAGGAAGTGCAGGGCACCTTCGCGCTGACGATCGAAGGGCGCGGGTTCGGCTCGCGTGTTTCGCCCGGTATGCACGAGCATTTCGTCGATTCCGAATGCGTCTCTTGTGGTGCCTGCGTGCAGGCCTGCCCGACGGCGACGCTGACCGAAAAATCAGTCATCCGCATCGGCCAGCCGGAACATTCGGCCGTCACGACCTGCGCCTATTGCGGTGTGGGCTGCTCATTCAAGGCGGAAATGCGCGGCGAAGAGCTGGTGCGCATGGTGCCGTGGAAGGATGGTCAGGCAAACCGCGGCCATTCCTGCGTCAAGGGCCGCTTTGCCTATGGATATTCGACCCACAAGGACCGTATCCTCAATCCGATGATCCGCGAGAAGGTGACGGATCCCTGGCGCGAGGTGACCTGGGACGAGGCCTATGCGCATGTGGCTTCCGAGTTCCGCCGCATCCAGTATCAGTATGGCCGTGAAGCGATCGGTGGCATCACATCGTCCCGCTGCACCAACGAAGAGACTTACCTTGTCCAGAAGCTGATACGCGCCGGCTTCGGCAACAACAATGTCGATACCTGCGCCCGCGTCTGCCACTCTCCGACAGGTTATGGGCTGGGCCAGGCTTTCGGCACCTCGGCCGGCACACAGGATTTCGACAGCGTCGAGCATTCCGATGTGGTCATTATCATCGGTGCCAATCCGACCGATGGCCATCCAGTCTTCGGTTCGCGCCTGAAGAAGCGGTTGCGGCAGGGCGCCAAGCTGATCGTTATAGATCCGCGTCGCATCGATATCGTCCGCTCGCCGCATGTCGAGGCATCCTTCCATCTGCCGCTGAAGCCCGGCACCAATGTCGCAATCATGACGGCGCTGGCGCATGTGATCGTCACCGAAGGCCTCTACGATGAGAAATTCATCCGTGAGCGTTGCGACTGGTCGGAGTTCGAGGATTGGGCGGCTTTTGTCTCCGAGCCGCAGCATAGTCCGGAAGCCGTCGAGAAATTTACCGGCGTCAATCCGGAAGATGTGCGCGGCGCTGCACGGCTTTTTGCGACCGGCGGCAATGGCGCCATTTATTACGGTCTGGGCGTCACAGAACACAGCCAGGGCTCGACGACGGTCATGGCAATCGCCAACCTTGCCATGGCAACCGGCAATATCGGCCGTCCAGGCGTCGGTGTGAATCCGCTGCGCGGCCAGAACAATGTGCAGGGTTCCTGCGACATGGGGTCCTTCCCGCATGAGCTGCCGGGCTATCGCCATATCTCGGACGATGCGACGCGCGATATTTTCGAAAAGCTCTGGGGCGTGAAGCTCAACAACGAGCCGGGCCTGCGTATTCCGAACATGCTGGATGCCGCCGTCGATGGCTCCTTCAAGGGCCTCTACATTCAGGGTGAGGATATTCTTCAGTCCGATCCGGACACCAAGCATGTCGCCGCCGGTCTTGCCGCCATGGAATGTGTCGTGGTGCAGGATCTCTTCCTGAACGAGACTGCGAACTATGCGCATGTCTTCCTGCCGGGTTCGACCTTCCTGGAAAAGGACGGCACCTTCACCAATGCCGAGCGCCGCATCAACCGCGTGCGCAAGGTCATGACGCCGCGCAACGGCTATGCGGACTGGGAAGTGACACAGAAGCTTGCTCAGGCAATGGGCCTCGACTGGCACTATACGCATCCGTCCGAGATCATGGACGAGATTGCCGCAACGACTCCGAGCTTCGCATCGGTCTCCTACGACTATCTCGAAAAGATGGGCTCGGTTCAGTGGCCCTGCAACGAGACACATCCGCTCGGGTCGCCGATCATGCATGTGGATGGATTCGTGCGCGGCAAGGGCAAGTTCATCCGTACGGAATATGTCGCGACCGACGAGCGCACCGGCCCGCGCTTCCCGCTGCTTCTCACGACCGGCCGCATTTTGAGCCAGTATAATGTCGGTGCACAGACACGCCGTACCGATAACGTTGTCTGGCACTCGGAGGACCGGCTGGAGATCCATCCGCATGATGCCGAACAGCGCGGTATCCGGGATGGCGACTGGGTGAAGCTCGGCAGTCGCTCGGGCGATACCACACTTCGCGCATTGATTACGGACCGCGTGGCGCCCGGGGTCGTCTATACGACCTTCCATCATCCGGATACGCAGGCAAACGTTATCACGACAGACTTCTCCGACTGGGCGACGAACTGCCCGGAATACAAGGTGACGGCAGTGCAGGTTTCGCCCTCCAACGGCCCGTCGGAATGGCAGGTCGAATATGACGAGCAGGCCCGCCGGTCCCGCCGCATCGCCAGCAAGATGGAGGCGGCGGAATAATGACGGAACGGCCGACCCGCATAAGCGTGACGGAAGTCGCCCGGAGAGGCGGTATCATGGCGCGGGGCGAGCGTATCGTGCCCGAGGAAGTGCCAATCGCCTTTTCCTATGGCGGCAGTTCGCATGCGGTCATGATGGGCACGCCTGATGATCTCGAGGATTTCGCTGTCGGCTTCAGCCTGACCGAGGGCATTATCACTGATCGCAGCCAGGTCGCCGGTATCGAACTCCTGGAAGACGAGAAGGGTATCGACGTCCAGGTGACCCTCCTCGACGACGTCGAGGATGCGCTGCGAAGGCGCAGGCGGAGCATGGCGGGACCCGTCGGTTGCGGCCTCTGCGGTATCGAGTCGATCGAGCAGGCGGTCCGCACCGTACCGGACGTGTCCAAGGCTGAGCTGTCGCTGTCGCATGCCGATATCGTGCAGGCGGTTGCGTTGCTCAACGAATCTCAGCCGCTGCATCGCGAGACGCGGGCCGTTCACGGCGCCGGCTTCTACATTCCTGGCAAGGGATTGATCGCCGTGCGCGAGGATGTCGGCCGGCACAATGCGCTCGACAAGCTTTGCGGCGCCGTTATCAGAGCTGGTGAAACAGGCGCTTCAGGCGCCGTTGCCGTCACAAGCCGCCTGTCTGTCGAGATGGTTCAGAAGACGGCGATCCTTGGTGCTCCCGTGCTGATTGCCATATCCGCGCCGACCGCACTTGCCATCCGCACAGCTGAGGAAGCCGGCATGACGCTTGTCGCTCTCGTGCGCGGAGAGGATTTCGAGATTTTCACCCACCCACATCGCTTGTCGCCCGGAAGCATCGCCGATGTCGCATGATACCAAGACCAAGCTTGTCTATATGGCAAACCAGATCGCAACCTTTTTCAAGACGCAACCCGAAAGCGAAGCTGCGCAAGGGGTTGCGACGCACATCAACAAATTCTGGGAGCCGCGCATGCGGCGGCAACTCTTCGAAATTCTGGAAAAGGAAGAGAACGGCCTCGACGCACTCGTGCTGCAGGCCGTGCCCCTGATTCGCAAACCGGAACCGGCGGAACAGCCAGTTCGATAGGCCAATATCAGAGGGGCCGTTCTTCCCGGCGCCGGCCAAAGGTCATGATCAATAAGCGCTCGTGCCGCTCTTGCGGCAGCACGAGCTATCCGAATGAGGCCTGATCAGAATTCTTCCCAGCTTTCGGCAGACGTCGCCGCTGCGCCACGGGTTCTTGCAGTACGGGCGACAAGATGCAGGGCAGGAGAAGTGGCTGGCTTTCTCACATGCCGTGTCGCGGCGATATTGCCGCCGGGGAGTTGGAACTGCGAGACCAGCGTCCGCAGTGCATCGGCTTCGGCGGCAAGATTGTGGCTGGCGGCCGTGCTCTCCTCCACCATGGCGGCGTTCTGCTGCGTTGCCTGATCGAGGGTGTTGACGGCCTGATTGATCTCCTTGAGGCCGGTCGCCTGTTCCCTGGAGCCTTCGACGATCGCTGCGACGTTTGAATTGATGCTGGCAACCTGAACGACGATTTCCTCCAGCGCCCTGCCGGTCTGTCCTACCAGTTCGACGCCGTTTTTCACCAATTCGCTCGATGTATTGATCAGCGCCTTGATCTCCTTCGCTGCTCTGGCAGAACGCTGTGCGAGTTCGCGGACCTCCTGGGCGACGACGGCAAAACCCTTGCCGGCTTCACCGGCACGAGCCGCTTCGACGCCGGCGTTAAGCGCCAGCAGGTTGGTCTGGAAGGCGATATCGTCGATGACGCCGATGATATTGCTGATCTCGCGGGAGGATTGCTCGATCTGGTCCATGGCCGAAACTGCCTTGCGCACGACCGTGCCGGATTGTTCCGCACTGTGTTTTGTCTGTCCGACCAGGCGGCCCGCCTCGTCGGCACGCTGGCTGGAATCGTTGACCGTGGTGGTGATCTCCTCCAGAGCTGCCGCCGTTTCCTCGACCGAAGCGGCCTGCTGTTCCGTCCGCTTGGAGAAAGAGTCTGCCGAGGAACCGATCTCGCGGGAACTGTCGGCGATAGCGGTGGCATTCTCACCAATGGTCTTCATCGTCCTGGAGAGTTTGTCGATCGTCGCATTGAAATCGTGGCGCAACTGCTCCATCGAAGGGACGAAGGCCGTGTCCAGCGTCCGGGTCAGGTCGCCTTCTGAGAGCTGGCGCAGGGCCGCGCCGAGAAGGGAGATTGCGCTCATGCGCTGTGTCACGTCGGTTGCGAACTTAACGACCTTGTAGATCCTGCCATCCGCGTCGGCGATCGGATTATAGGCGGCCTGGATCCAGATTTCCTTGCCGCCCTTACCGTAGCGGACGAATTCGTTGGCGATGAATTCGCCCTTTGCCAGCCGCGGCCAGAACTGCTTGTATTCGTCGCTTCGCGCATAGGCCGGATCGCAGAACATGCTGTGATGCTTGCCAACGATCTCGGACAGCGAATAGCCAAGACCATTGCAGAAGTTCTCGTTGGCCGTGAGGATGTCGCCTGCGGGGGTAAATTCGATGACGGCCTGCGAGCGTGAAATTGCCTCGAGCTTGCCGGCGTCCTCGACGGCGCGTTTCTTGGCCTCGGTGATGTCGGAGGCGATTTTCACGACCTTGAAAGGTTTGCCATGCTTGAAGACAGGGTTGTAAGAGGCCTGGATCCAGATCTCGCGACCGCCTTTTGCCAGGCGTTTATAGGCGCCGGCATCATATTCGCCACGGCCTAGGCGGGCCCAGAAATCCCGGTAGCTGGCGGTTGCCGCGTAGGCCGGTTCGCAGAACATGCTGTGATGTTTGCCGGCAATCTCGTTGAGATCGTAACCGAGCGCTTTGCAGAAATTCTCGTTTGCCGTGAGAATGGCTCCGGTCAGGTCGAATTCGATAATCGCCTGTGACTTCGAGATAGCATTGAGAACATATTTCGAATTGGGTGATAGACCAAGCATTCCCGTCCCCTCTGAAATAGGACGCGTATATTCGCGCCCGACCTCTGAATTGAAGACCAAACAAGCATGGGTTCGCGGCGTGAAAATACGGCCGGGGCAACAACCGTTATTTTCACCTATCACAAATCGTATCTTCTTGATGCTTTACAACCGATGATGATGGTGGGCGGTAAATTTTCAGTATAAAAGGCAATGCTAATAAATATATATTTTCGGGAGAAAATTACACTTTCAGATCACATCCCGACCTTAACAAAAAAACCGCCCTTGTGGGGCGGTTCTTGCCTCGGTCAAACTGCCTGGCGTGGCGCTCAGGCGGCCAGTTCGTCCGTCTCGTTTTCCTTGAACATTTTTGCAAGGTTCAGGAAGCAGATCATGCCATTTTCGGAAGCGATGATACCTTCGCAGAAAGCGCGGTCGAAGGACGCGGTCACTTCAGGAACGGGTTGCACCTGGCTGGAAGAAATCGTCAGGATGTCGGAAACCCGATCGACCAGCATGCCGATGACCATATTGTGCACTTCGGCAACGACGATGGCGCTGCGCTCATTGGCGACAGTGCTCTTCATGCCGAGCTTGTAGGCGAGGTCGATGATCGGAATGACCGAACCGCGCAGGTTCATGACACCGATGACGTCGGCCGGAGAGTGCGGGATCGGCGTCGACGGCGCCCAGCCACGGATTTCGCGGATGGTCGTGGTCTTGACGCAGAATTCCTGATCATGGAGGCGGAAGGCAATGATTTCGAGCGTATCGCCGCTGAAGCTAGTGGAATTGATCGTGGCCATTAGAATTCTTCCCAACTGTCATAAGCCAGGGCAGAAGCGGATGCGCCCCCATTAGCGCGGACGAGCTTTGCCTTCACACCATACGATGGCTTTGCACCTTGCGAAGCATCGTTACGGTTATGGATGACATTAACGGAAGAGTGTTGCGCAAATCTAAACTGTGCAACGAGATTGCGGAGGTTTTCAGTCTCGGACGAAAGTCGGGCACTTGCCGCCGTCGTCTCCTCCACCATGGCGGCATTTTGCTGCGTGCCCTGATCCATGATGTTGACGGCCTTGTTGATTTCGACAAGTCCGGTCGACTGCTCTCGGGAGGACTCGACGATCGCTGCGACATTGATGTCGATATTGCCGACCTGGGTAACGATGCGTTCCAGCGACTGGCCGGTCTGGCCGACCAGATCGACACCGCTCTTCACATGCTCCGAGGAAGCAGTGATGAGCGCCTTGATTTCCTTGGCGGCGCTGGCCGAGCGCTGTGCAAGTTCGCGAACCTCCTGGGCGACGACGGCAAAACCCTTGCCGGCCTCACCGGCGCGCGCTGCCTCGACGCCGGCATTCAGTGCCAGCAGGTTGGTCTGGAAGGCGATCTCGTCAATCACGCCGATGATATTGCTGATCTCGCGTGAGGATTTCTCGATCTGGCCCATGGCGTCGACCGCCTTGCGGACGATGCTGCCGGAATGTTCCGCACCGCGTTTCGTTTCCGCAACGAGGCTGCCCGCATCGGCGGCGCGTCCGGCGCTATCGGCAACGGTCTGGGTGATTTCATCGAGTGCGGCAGCGGTTTCCTCTACTGTCGCAGCCTGCTGTTCGGTGCGTTTGGACAGCACGTCGGCTGCTTCCTTCGTTTCGCGCGCACCGCTGGCGATCGCCTCGGCGTTGAGGAGGACCGTACGCATGGCGCTGCCGAGCTTGTCGATCGCGGCGTTGAAATCGGTGCGGACCTTTTCCAGCCCGGGCGGGAAAGGATTTTCGACCCGCTTCGTCAGATCGCCTTCGGCAAGTGCGGTCAGGCCAGTGGCCAGATCATCGACGGCGCGGACACGCTCGGTGACGTCGGTCGCGAATTTGACGACCTTGAAGACGCGGCCGCTCATGTCGAAGATGGGGTTATAGGATGCCTGGATCCAGACGATCTTGCCGCCCTTGCCGATGCGCATAAACTCCGCGGCGACGAACTGGCCGGCGGCTAGCTTCTTCCAGAATTCCTTATAGGCGTCCGAGCGCACATAGGCCGGGTCGCAGAACATGCCGTGATGCTTGCCGCGGATTTCCTCCAGCCGGTACTCCATGACCGAGAGGAAATTCTCGTTCGCCTCCAGGATCTCTCCATCAGGCGTGAACTCGATGACGGCCTGAGCCCGCGAGAGAGCGTTGATCTTGCCTTCGGCATCAGCGGCTTTCAGTTTGACGGCGGTCACGTCGCTTGCCAGCTTGACGATCTTGTAGGGTTTGCCGCCCGACATCAGCGGGTTGTAGCTCGCCTGGATCCAGACTTCGCGGCCATCCTTGCCAATGCGCTTGTATTCACCGGTATCGAATTCGCCTCTGCCGAGCTTCTGCCAGAATTCCCGGTAGGCCGGGGAGGCAACATAGTCCGGCTCACAGAAAATACTGTGATGCTTGCCGACAATGTCGCTTAGCTTGTAGCCCAGCGCTCGGCAGAAATTCTCGTTCGCATTCAGTATCTTTCCCTGCAGGTCGAATTCGATCGTCGCCTGCGACTTCATGAGAGCTGTGACAATCGCGCGTGAATCCGGCGTCGCACCCAGCGAAAACAATGACATTCCGACCCTCCGATATGTGGTTGCTACCAGCCGATCTCTCGGAGAATGGACCGGATTTGAGTAATGCGGACCTGCCACAACATCGCAGTATATCCGACAATACTTGGAGTCTGTCCTGCTTCACAAACGAGGTGAATCGGTATCAATGTTATCGTGAATCTCGATCCTTGGCGCCAAGGCTCAGGATTATCTACATTCACATCAATTAAGTATGATTTTCAGGATTAATAATGAGTAACCAAATCCAGATTTAATCGGATTCTTGCGCCACTTTTACAAATTTTTATGGAGGAGAATTAGTTTTTCTCCTCCGGTAGATAGTAATGGTTGTAAGACAAATCTGGTTTTACTTTAGGTTATCGACTTTTCGATTTGCGAGACGGCCCAATCGACCTCTTCCCTGGTGATGACCAGCGGCGGCGCGAATCGTATCGTATGGTCGTGCGTATCCTTGGCGAGCAGGCCGCGATCTTTCAAGGCGTAGCAATATTGCCGGGCGCCACCGGCTTCCGGCTCCAGTTCGATCGCGAGCATAAGACCACGCCCGCGCACCTCCTTGACGATGTTGGAGCGGATCGAGCGAAGACCTTCGAGGAAATAGTTGCCCATCGTCTCGGCGTTCTCGATCATCCCTTCTTCAGTTAGCACTTTCAGCGCCGCGCGGGCGACCGCGCAGGCCAGCGGGTTGCCGCCGAAGGTCGAGCCGTGCTGGCCGGGCTTGAGCACGCCGAGGACTTCCGAATTCGAAAGCACGGCCGAGACCGGATAGAAGCCGCCGGAAAGCGCCTTGCCGATGAGCGTCACGTCGGCTTCAATGCCTTCGTGTTCTTCGGCGAGCAGCTTGCCGGTGCGCCCGAGACCGGTCTGGATTTCATCGAGAATGAGCGTGACGTTGTTTGCCGTGCAGAGTTCACGCACGCGGGTGAAGTAACCGGCCGGAGGGATGATAACGCCAGCCTCGCCCTGGATCGGCTCGATCAGTGCCGCGACGGTATTCGCATTGATGGCCGCTTCGAAGGCCTCGGCATCGCCGAAGGGAACGACGCGAAAGCCCGGCGTATAGGGCCCGAAGCCGGTACGGGCATCAGGGTCCGTCGAAAAGCTGATGATGCTCAGCGTACGGCCATGGAAATTATTGGCGCAGACAATGATCTCCGCCTTGCCTTCCGGCACGCCTTTAACCTCATAGCCCCATTTGCGAACCGCCTTGATGGCGGTCTCCACGGCTTCCGCGCCGGAGTTCATCGGCAGGATCTTGTGGGAGCCTGTGAGTGCAGCCAGCTCCTCATAGAGATAAGCGAGCTGGTCGTTGCGGAAGGCGCGCGAGGTGAGCGTCAGACGGCCAGCCTGCTCGACCATGGCGGCAAGGATCTTCGGATGGCAATGGCCCTGGTTGACGGCGGAATAGGCCGAGAGGCAATCGAGGTAGCGCTTGCCATCCGTATCCCAGACATGAACACCTTCTCCCCGCGTCAGCACGACATCGAGCGGCTTGTAGTTGTTGGCTCCAAGACGCTGTTCGGTGGCGATGAGGTTCGATGAGATGTTCATGGCCGGTGCTCCCTTATGCGGCGCGTGTAGGACGATCGAAGATGCGGCGACCGAAGAGGCTTGCCGTCATCTCCACCATGATGCGGGCGCTCTTGCCGCGATCATCAAGGAAAGGATTGAGTTCGACGAGGTCGAGCGAGGAGACGAGGCCGCTGTCGGACAGCATCTCCATGATGAGGTGCGCTTCGCGGAAGGTGGCGCCGCCGGGAACGGTGGTGCCTACGCCGGGCGCAAAATCCGGATCGAGGAAATCGACATCGAAACTGACATGCAGCAGGCCGTTCGCCTTCTCGACCGTTTCCAGAATCTGGCGAAGGATCACGGCCACGCCCTGTTCGTCGAGTGAACGCATATCGAAGACATTGACGCCGTGCCTGCGGATTTCGACCCGCTCGGCCGCATCGACTGAGCGGATGCCCACCTGAAAGATCTTCTCCGGATCGACGAATGCGCGGTCCCTCGGCAGGATCTCTGCAAAATCCGCCAGGCCGCAGAAGAAGGCGACGGGCATGCCGTGAATATTGCCTGACGGCGAGGTCTCGGGCGTATTGAAATCCGAATGGGCGTCGAGCCAAAGGACGAAGAGCGGGCGGCCCTTTTCGGCGGCATAACGCGCCATGCCTGAGACGCTACCCATGGAAAGGCTGTGGTCGCCACCGAGGATCAGCGGGAAATGGCCGGCTTTCGCTGCGTCATATGTGGCTGCTTCGAGCGCGCGCGTGTAGGCGCCGACCACGCGGAGATTATGCGCTTTCGGATGATTGGGAAGGTCCCTGGCCGGGACGACGCTGAGATCGCCCGTATCGACGACTGTGTGGCCGAGCTCGGCCAGAGCCTTGTCGATGCCTGCGATACGCAATGCTGTCGGCCCCATGCCCGCGCCTCTGCGGCCGGAACCCTCCTCAAGGGGAACACCGATGAGGGCGACAGATTGAGATTGTACTTCCATTCGTAGGGCTCCGTTGTGAGGCCTGTTTTGGCCGATAGTGGGATAAAGACGCGGCGGCAAATAGATGGAAAAGTGTCAGAAATGGATTATGATTGCGCAGATTGATAAAGCTAATTTGACAAAGTGAAATCATGGACGACCTCGACAACGAGCTTTTGAGTGCGCTTCGGCACAATGCACGAATCTCCGTTTCGTCGCTTGCGGCGCTGACCGGCGCTTCGCGTGCAACGGTGACCGCCCGCATCGACCGGCTCGTGGAAAACGGGACGATCGCCGGCTTTACCATCCGCACCGGTCACGAGACACGTTCGGCCGGCGTTCGGGCGATCGTCATGATCGAAGTGCATGGCAAGCTTGCCGACAAGGTTGCTGCCCAATTGCGTGGCCTGCCCCAGGTACGCGCATTGCACAGCACCAATGGCAAATGGGATTTCGTCGCCGAGCTCGAGGATCGGGACCTCGCCTCTTTCGACGAAACGCTGCGCCGGATACGTCTCGTCGACGGTATCAACACGACCGAAACCAACATTCTGCTCAAGACCAGCAAGACGAGCTTCTAGCCCGGCCTCAATACTCGTGTTCGTAGACGATCCCGGCTTCGCCCGATCCGTTGCCACCGGCGGCACCGCGCAGCTTCACGCCGCGGCCGACATCGAGATTGATAATCGCCTTGGCACCGGCTTCTCCGCCCTGTTGCAGCTCGAAATAGGTCCGCTCGTTGAGATAGCGGCCGACGCTGACACTGGTCTGGCCCTTCGAGTCGGTGCTGATGTCGAGATCATCGACGCCGAGCTGGTTGCGCAGACCTTCGAAAAGCGAGGTCGAGCGATTGCCGGCGAGCTGGCTGACGGCATCGGCAAGCTGGGCGATCTGCACCGGAGAAAGGCGTGACATGGACTGGCCGAAGATCAGCTGAGCCAGCACTTCATCCTGCGGCAGGGCGGGCGAGGAGGAGAAGGTGATAGCGGGGTCAGTCGCAAGGCCGGCAACATCTACTGTCAGCGTCGTGCTGCCCGAGGTGGAGGTTGCTTCCATGTCGAGGGCGGGCGTCAGGTCGCCGGCGAAAGTGATGCGGCTGCGGTCGGAGAAATCGAGGCGGCGGTTGAGGATCGTCAGACGCCCGCGGCGCATGGTGAAGGCGCCGGCAACTTCGGGTGCGGCAGCCGAGCCGCGGATCGTGATGTTGCCGCCGACTTCCGCGTCGATGCCACGGCCGCGCACGAAGATCTGCGAGGGCGCGTCGAGCTGGATATCCAGCATTATGGTCGAAGACTTTTCCCGTGGCTGCTGCTGCGCATTGTTTTTGAGCTGGGCAAGCACGGCAGGCGGCGCGTGGATGTGGCGTATATCGATTTCGCGCAGGGACGTCGGCAGTCTCTCCGGCACGGTGATCGACGCCTTGTCGATGTGGAGCTTACCATTAAGCATGGGATTGGAGAGCAACGGTCCCTTTAGTCCGAGTGCCCCGTCCACGGTTGCGACAACCAAAGTGCCGTCGACATAGACTGCATGATCCAGACGAATGGAAAGGTCGGCGGGGAAGGTGCCGCTGATGCCGACCGAGCCGCTGGCCGAAATAGAGCCGCCGCTTGCGAGCCTGCCGTTCAGCCGAGAAATGACGGCCTGCTGGCCGTTGAAGGTAATAGTCGCGCTGAGGCCTTCGAGGGCGAGGTTGCGGCGCACGTCGATCAGCTTTGCGCCATCCGTGGTGACCGTGCCGTTGATAACAGGGGCGGCCGTCGTACCGCTGACTTCCAGGTTCACATTGGCGACGCCTTCGGCAACGAGACCTTGCTGGGCGAGTTGTGCGCCGAGAACGGCGAAGGGAAGGCTGCCGTTGAAACGCATCGACATGGCGCGGTTGCCTGTCATTGCGAGATTGCCGCCGCCTCTCAGCGACAATCCGCCGTCGCCGGCAAGGCTGGTGTCGACCGTCAGGCGATTGTCGGCCAGCTTGCCGCTTGCGCCGATGGTGAGCGGGGCAAGGCCGGCGCTCCTCGTCTGGCTCGTTTCGGCATTCTTCCAGTCGACCTTGAAATCAACCGAGGGAAGGGGAAGTGCGCCGGAAGCAGTTGCGGTTGCGGAGATGGCTCCGGCCGCACCAAGGTTCGGAACAAAACCGTTGGCTACGGCAGCCGGGAGATTGGTGACGTCGGCCTTGGCGTTGACGCCCTTGATGGTCGTTCCGGCTATATCGAGATTGCCGGATGCCTTCAGCGAGACGCCGCCGCTGCCGTTGAGATTGGCATCGAAATCCAGCCGATCCTTATTGAGTTTGCCCGAAGCGGCGAGCGCTAGGCCGGAGAGGCCGGCAGTTCTCGTCTGTTTCGTCCCGGCGTTTTTCCAGTCGATCTTGAAATTGGCTGTCGGGGCGGTCAGTGATCCCGAGGCCGTGGCCGTCGCTGTGATGATGCCTTCGGCTCCAATATCAGGGACGAAACCATTGGCGACGGCGGCGGGCAGGTTGGTGATATCGGCCTTTGCATCGATGCCCTGGATCGCGGTGCCTGCCAGCGCGAGATTGCCGGCGGCTTTCAGCGACACGCCACCCTTGCCATTGAGATTGGCGTCGAAATCCAGGCGGTTGGTGACATATTTGCCGGAAGCGGCAAGCGCGAGGCCAGAAAGACCGGCGGTCTTGGTTTGGCGCGTTGCCGCGTTCGTCCAGTCGAGCTTGAAATCGACCACCGGCTCCGTCGGCGTGCCTGAGGTGACTGCAGTGCCGGAGATTATGCCCTCGGCGCCAAGACCGGGCACGAAGCCATTGGCGAGGTTTGCGGGCAGTCCGGCAATGTCGGCGTTGACGGCGAGGTCGCGAATGGCGGTGCCGTCGATCGTCACGCCGCCGTTCGCCTTCAGCAGCGCGCCATTGCCACTGCCGAGATTGGCGTCGAAATCGACCCTGTTGTTTTCATATTTGCCGGTGGCCCGGGCGGAAAGATCGGTGAGGCCATTGCTCTTTGTCTGGCGCGTTGCCGCATTGGCCCAGGCGAGATCGAAGGTGACAGCCGGTGTCGGCAGCGAGCCCGAGGCCGACGCCTTGCCGGAAATCGTTCCTTCAGCGCCGAGATCGGGAACGAAGCCGTTGGCGAGATTTGCAGGAAGGTTTGCGAGATCGGCGTCGACCTTGAGATTGCGCACCGCCGTCCCCGCAAGCTCGATATTGCCCGCCGCCTTCAGCGACAAGGTTTTCGGTCCGGTGAGGCTGGCATCGAAATCGAGTTTCTGGTCGGCAAAATGGCCTGTTGCCGCAAGATCCAGTCCGGTCAGGCCGGCGGTCTTGGTGTGCCGTGTCGTGGCGTCCTGCCAACTGAGCTTGATATCCGCAGCCGGTGCGGCAAGCGTCCCCGATGCCGAGGCGGTGCCCGAAATCGTTCCGCCGGCGTCCAGATCCTTCACGAAACCATTGGCGATATTGGCGGGGACATTCGCAAGCTCGGCATCGACCTTGATATTGCCGATCGTGGTTCCGGTAATCGCGACGTTGCCGAGAGCTTTCAGCGATAATTTGCCCTTGCCGGTGAGTGCCGTATCGAAATCGAGCTTGTTATCCGCAAACCTGCCGGATGCGTTGAGCGACAGACCGGCAAGTCCGGCGCTCTTTGTCTGGCTTGTCGCGGCGCCTTTCCAGTTCAGCTTGAAATCGGCCGCTGGTGCCGCGGGCGTGCCCGTCGCGGTGACCGTCCCCGAAACCGTGCCTTCGGCGGCAAGATCGGGAACAAAACCGTTGGCGACATTTGCCGGCAGACTGACGATGTCCGCGTTGATATTGAGAGTTGGGCCGTTCGGATCCGCAAGGCCAACATCACCCCCAGCCTTCAGGGAAAGACCGTCAGCGCCGCGAATGCCGCCCTCGAAAGTCAGCTTGTTTTCGGCGAACGTTCCTGATGTGGAGACGCCAAGAGGGGCGATGCCGGCGCCCTTCGTATGACTGGTGGCCGCATCCTTCCAGTCGAGCTTGAAATTGACGACGGGAGCGGCTGATGTGCCGGTCACGTTGACCGTCCCTGAAATCGCGCCGTCAGCGGCGAGATTGGGGACGAAGCTGTTGGCGAGACTTGCGGGCAAGTCGGTGATGACGGCGTCGAGCTTCAGTGTCTCACCGGCAGAACCGGTAACCGATACCGAGCCGCTGCCGGTCTTCACGGTCAGACCGTTCAGACTGGCAACTCCCTTGGTGACGTTGACCTGCGCCGGTGATGCCAGTTCGACCGGAATGTTGCGTGGCTTCGCGGCGAAATGGTCAAGGCTGAGATCAATCATGCCGCCTGCGGACTGCACACTGCCGCCCGCCTGCAGCGGATTGCCGTCATAACCTGCATTCAGATTGAAGTCGGTGCGGGTCTGCTGCTGGGCGAAATCAAGCGCAATGCCGGTAAGCTTGTTGGTACCGATGCCGAACTCGTCGGCCCGTATCGTGCCGTTGGCGGCAAAAGCCTGGACATCGCTGACGGTCACGTCGATCGCAGGCTTTGCGATCGTCAGCGTGTCGCGGCGAATGCCGTTGCCGTTGGCGGCAATCTTGAGTGCGATCTTGCCGTCATTGCCGGTGACATCGACAGAGCCTTTGAGGTCGCCTTCCGCCTTCTGGCCGCCGAGGGCTGCAAGCAGGCCGATATCCGGGAAGTCAAAGGTCAGCACACCCGCCGGCGTCATGCCCGAGGAAAGCGTGAGATTGCCCGTCAGGCGATTGCTGCCGACATCGGCCGTCAGCGCGGGGATAGAAATCGTTCCGTTTTCGGATCTGACATCGCCGTTGATGCCGATCGGCTGGCCGTCGATCATGCCCGTTGCGGCTACGTGGCCCTGCGGAGCGGCTGGATCGGCAGAGCCCGTCAGGTCGATGTTGAGATTGCCCACCTTGCGATCGGCCATCTGCAGGCTGGCGGCTTTGACATTGGCGGTGAGCGCAAGCGCCGGAAGCGTGCCACTGGCTCTGACGCTATAATCCGCTTCCCCGCTCGTGCCCGAGAGCAGCTTGCCGATGTCGCGAAGCTTGCCGGCGAGATCGGCTGTCAGCACGTCATCCTCGAGCGCTACGTTGCCGCCTGCCTCGATGGTCGGAGATTTGATCGTGATATTCGACAGCGCCACCTTTGAGGGGATAGTGCCGGCGACCTGGGTCTCGAGATTGATCGGCGCATCGAACTTTTCAGCGACGGCCGGCGGTAGCGCGGCCGGCTGTACGACAAATTTCGCATTGCCGGTCAGTGTATTGTCAGCCAGGCGATAGGAGCCATTGAGATCGGCGCCGATATTGGCGCTTTCGATCGTCGTGCCGTTGAAGCCGATGCCGTTGCGTGAAATCTGAAGCGGAGCGACGAGTGTGATCGGGCCGCGAACGGCGCGGTTGAGGTTGGGCTCGGTGAATGTCGCGTCCCCGGCGACGAGACGCAGTTGGATATCGCCGGCGCCATTGGCGAGGTTGAAGGCATCGCTCTTGGCCGTCAGCTTGACGTTGCCGATGTCGGCTTGCGGCATTGTGGCGGAATCCAGCGATCCGCTCGCATTGATGCGCACGGCCTGTGCCTGTCCGGTCATCGCCAGGTTGAGGCCTGAAATCATGAAGCGTGCTTCGCCATCGGCAAGCGGCCAGCGGAAATCGACAGGGCCCGAGGTGCCCAGCACATTGGCATTCAGGCTGTTGTTGCCGGCAGGATCGAGTGTACCGGATGCGGCGATGACGACGCTGCCGGTGGCGAGATTGCCGGTCTGAATATCGATCTTGCCGTGATCGTCGAAGGTGGCGGATACATCGATATTCGTCTGCCCTGCAAAAAGCGGCCGGAATGCCATGGGGAGCAACGAGCTCACATCGCCGCCGCCCTTAAGGTCGAGATGATGCAAGCCGTCGGCCGTGATTGCATGCTTGCCTTCCAGTGAGGCGCGCTGCTGGCCATCGAGGGCTGCCTGCAGCTTGCCGTTCCAATCCGAAATCGGGCCTTCGCCATTGAGCGCTATGTTAACGGCCGGGCTGCCGGGCAGACCGAGAAAGCCAGCAAGCAGGCCGCCCTGCGGTTCTGCAAGCTGGGCATTCAGCCGCAGGTGGCTGTTTGCCGGGGTAAAGGCAACGTCGGCGGAGAGTTTGGCGTCGGGAACCTGATGGCGGTTGACGTTGATAATTGCCTCGCCGCCGTCGCCATCGGCTCTGAGATTGCCGGTGGCGGCAAGCGAGAAGGCGCGTCCGGTCAGAGGCGCCGCGAGCGAAATATTCGGCAGGGCGATATGCTCGATATCGATCTTTATGGGTAGCCGAAAACCACTGCCGCCTTGTTCCTCCGCGGGCGCCGGCCTGGAAGGCAGAGTGCGTACCGCTTTACGGCGCACATCGATGGAGGCAACAGAGACCTGTTTGGCGCTGAACGTTCCGGTCAACAGCGCCAGAGGATTCCAGTCGATGGCAATACCACGGACTTCTGCGAATGTGCCGCGCGTGTCCGAGAGGGTAATCTCGGCAGCGCGCAACCCACCGGTCAGCAGGCCTTCGGGTTCCCGTACTGAGATCGTCATATCGCGGTTGGAAAGTGCCGAAGCGACATTTTCGGTGATGATGCGGGCGCCGAATGAGGTGAATCCGAAAATCGCCAGAGCAATGACGGCAAGGATGAGCGCAGCGCCGAGGCCGTAGCCGACAAGCCGCATTATCCAGTTCATGATTTTCGCCAACATTTGCATAAGAGCGGACACTATCCCGTTTTCATGACAGCTCACAGGTCGGAAAATACTGCGAAATCGGCATTCCAAAGGCATTCCCGTTTCCGGTCACGGAAATACTCCATCATTTCTAGAATGACTGGCCTATGCCGGCATAAATTCCATATTCAGTTCCACCGTCGTACTTGTTCAGCGGTACGGCAAAATCAAGCCGAAGGGGACCGAAAGGCGTTGCATAGCGGATACCGGCGCCCGCACCGGCCCTGATATCGGAAAAATCAGGCGCAATACTGTCCGAAACCGTGCCGACATCGATAAAGGGCACGACGCCGATCGTATCGGTAATCCTGATGCGCGCTTCGAAGGAGCCGATTACATAAGAGCGGCCGCCAGTCGCCTCGTCGTTTTCGTTGTAGGGCGAGATTTCCTGATAACCGTAACCACGCACGGAACCGCCACCGCCGGCGAAGAAACGCTGGGTGGCGGGAATATCCTGAACGCCGTCGCCGCCGATCAGCGTGCCGGCTGCAAGCTTGCCGGCAAGTACGACGCCGTCTTCGGCGCCGAGACCGAGATAGCCTGATATCGAGCCCTCGAAGGCCGAATAGACCGTGCCGTTCATGAACTCATAGCCCGGCTTTGCCGACAGCGTGGCCTGGTAGCCCCCGGTCGGATTGAATTTGTCATCACGGGCATCGCGATCATAGGTGATCGGCAGCGTGAAGGTCAGATAATTGTTGTTGCCGAAAGCGTCGTCGTCATTCTCGAAGCTCACCTCGCCGGCTGCCGAGATGGTGTCCTGATCCGTCAATTCATAAGAGAGGCCAAGCGAGGCGGTGATAAGCTTTGCATTATAGGCATCCGGATTCTGCGTCTTGGCGACGATGCCGGCCTTCAGCGTGGCGGACGGATGGATGAAGCCCGGTTTCGTGAAGAGGATGCCGGCGGAGTAATCGAGATCGCCGAGGTCGGACGCTTCGCCGAGGCGCGAGACGGCGCCTTCGATGCGCAGCGATTCGGCCCCGCCGAACAGATTGCGATGGCCCCAGTAGCCGTTGACGCCGAAACCGTCGATCGTCGAATATTGCGCGCCGATGCCGAGGTAGCGCCGCTTGCCTTCGGAAACCTCGATTGTCATGGGCAAGGTGCCATCGGAAGCCAGTGCGTCGCTTTCGTGGATCGTCACGCTGGAGAACACGCCAAGCGCGCGCAGGCGCTCGCCTGCCTTCCTCAGCGCCTCCGGCGAATAGGCTTCGCCCTTCTGCAGACGGGAGTAGCGCTGGATGAATTCCGGCTTGACCCTTTCCTCCCCGGTCACGCCGACGTCGCCGATCGGAGCAACCGGACCACCTTCGGCAGCGAGAACGATATCGACGGTGTTCTTGCTGTGGTCGGCGACCACGCGCCGCTCGGTCAGCTTGGCAAAGGGCCTTCCTTCGCTCTTCAACTGGTCGACGATCGTATCGCCAGCCTTGATGATGGCGAGCGAGCCGGCTTGCTCGCCCGGTGCGAGATCGTAATCGGCGGGATTGCGGTGCGCAGCATCGCCGCCGAATTGGACCTCATCCACGGTGAAGACCGGACCAGGGGCTATATCCACTTTGACCGGAACCGGCTTCGAGCGATCAAAAGTCGGGTTGGGCGGGAGATCGTCTATGTTGCGGCCATCGATGGTGATCGTCACAACGCCGCCGTAACGCGCCTTTTCGTAAAGTGTCGCGATCAGCCTCTCGCGGTCGTCACGAGCTTTGACGACAATGCCAAGATCGCCTGAAACCGGCCTGCTCTTGTCACCGACAAGGCGAGAGCTGTTTTCCAGTGCCTCTTTCAGGTCGCTATCAGCTGTGCCGGTCTCAAGGTCGATGTCATAGCGCACCGGATCGGGGACCTGCAGGTTTTCGTCCTCGTCCTTGCCGAATATGGTGATGCCGAAAAGCTTGAATGCGTAAGCATTGTCCACGAGGACTGGTGAAAATGCAGCCGCCGCTGCGACCACCACCATGGCGCCTGCTCGATACGCAATACCCGTTCTCAGGCCCGTCCCTCTAATCCGCATCCGCCGCTTTTTGGTTACATTAAAATGAAGCTCTGCGTTGCCCAGCCGATAACAAGCTTAGCGGCAAAATCGCGCCACGTGTACCAATTTAAACTGTTGGCGCACTAATTTAGTACAAAAAAATCCCGGACGACGGTCCGGGATTTCCATTTTTCCCATTCTGATTGCAGATCTTAGCGGCAATCATCGATGTAGCGGCGACCATACCGGTCTCGATAGTAGCATTGGCCGGGCTGCTCTGCGACCCTGCCGATCAATGCGCCTGAAACGCCGCCGATTGCTGCGCCGACTGCCGCGCCGCGCACGTCGCCGGTGACCACGCCGCCGATAACGGCACCAGACGCTGCGCCGATGCCGGCACCTTGTTGCGTGGGTGTGCAGCTTGCGATCGAAAGGCCGATCAATGCGAGAACGAGGACTTTTTTCATTCTTCTCTCCGAGGTTTTTGGCGCCCCAGCGGGCGGATGTCGTCCCTAACCTGTTTTTTCGCCAGGCTAGCCCGAAAACTATGTCGCAAGAAGGGCTTGTCCACCATCATCGAGCTTTTTTCGAAAGGCGCGGGTTTCTTTCCACGATTAAAAGCGAATTTATTTGCCGGAATTGACGCCGATCAATTTCCCCGATCACGGCTCGCATATTTTTTATCTGGAATCATTCAAAAGTCTGCGCCTTTTGCCGCAGTTGATGTTAAATCAGGGACGTAAGGGTTGACGTGCGGTTGCGGTCTCAGCAAGAAACAGCCGTACGAACTGGAGCATATGATGGATTTCGAAGCGTTTTTCAAAAGCGAGCTGGACGGGCTTCACGCTGAGGGCCGTTACCGCGTTTTTGCCGATCTGGAGCGCCATCGCGGTAACTTTCCGCGGGCAACCCGTCACACGGCGAACGGCGAACAGGAAGTGACCGTCTGGTGCTCCAACGACTATCTCGGCATGGGCCAGCACCCCAAGGTGATCGAGGCGATGAAGGAAGCCATCGATCACTGTGGCGCGGGTGCGGGAGGCACCCGGAATATCTCTGGCACCAACCACTATCATGTTCTGCTTGAGCGGGAGCTTGCCGATCTGCACGGCAAGGAAGCCGCGCTGACCTTCACGTCAGGCTATGTTTCCAACTGGGCAGCACTCGGCACGCTCGGCGCCAAGATCCCCGGCCTCATCATCTTCTCCGATGCCTTCAACCATGCCTCGATGATCGAGGGCATTCGCTACGCCAAGTGCGAGAAGGTCATCTGGAAGCACAATGACGTGGCCGATCTCGAAGCCAGGCTCGCTGCCGCCGATCCCAAGGCGCCGAAGCTCATCGCCTTCGAATCCGTCTATTCCATGGATGGCGATATCGCGCCGATCAAGGAAATCTGCGATCTCGCCGACAAGTATGGCGCGATGACCTATCTCGACGAAGTGCATGCCGTCGGCATGTACGGTCCGCGCGGCGGCGGTATCGCCGAGCGCGAAGGCCTGATGGATCGTGTCACGGTTATCGAAGGCACGCTCGCCAAGGGTTTTGGCGTCATGGGTGGCTACATCGCTGCATCTGCGGCGCTCTGCGATTTCATCCGCTCTTTTGCATCGGGCTTCATTTTCACGACGTCGCTGCCGCCGGCGCTTGCTGCCGGCTCGGTCGCTTCGATTCGGCATCTAAAGGCAAGCCCATTCGAGCGTGCTCGCCATCAGGATCGGGTGCGGAAGCTGCGCATGCTGCTTGACCAGCAGGGCATTCCGCACATGCCGAACCCGAGCCATATCGTGCCGGTCATGGTCGGCGATGCCGCCAAGTGCAAGTGGATCTCGGATCTGCTGCTCGACAATTTCGGTGTCTACGTGCAGCCGATCAACTATCCGACGGTGCCGAAGAAGACCGAGCGCCTGCGCATCACGCCGACACCGCTGCATTCGGACGCGGATATCGAGCATCTCGTCAGCGCGCTGCATTCGCTCTGGTCGCGTTGCGCGCTTGCCCGCCACGTCGCCTGATTTTTCAGGAACAGCTTTTTATTAGATGAGCCCGGCAGCCCGCTGCCGGGCTTCCTTGTCTGCGGCGAACACATCGTCCATCGTCGCTGCCGCTGGCAGGCTGATGAGATCGTCCATCACCTTTTCGGTGATCTCGGCCATGGCGAGGAAGGGAAGGCGGCTTTCGATGAAGGCTTCGAGCGCCACTTCCTTGGCCCCGTTCAGTACCGCTCCCTGGACCCCGCCGCGCGTCATCGCCAGCCGGGCAAGCCGCAGGGCAGGGAAACGTTTTTCGTCCGGAGCCTCGAAGTCCAGCCGCGCGAGCTTGGCGAAATCCAGCCGTTCGATCGGTAGATTCGCCCGGCGCGGATGGGAAAGGGCGTAGCCGATTGCGGTGCGCATATCGGGTGCACCGAGTTGCGCCAGCACCGAGCCATCCGTATAGCCTACCATTGAATGGATGACCGATTGCGGATGGACGATCACCTCCACCTGCTCGGGGCGCAGGCCGAAAAGATGCTTCGCCTCGATCATTTCAAGCGCCTTGTTGAACAGCGACGCACTGTCGATGGAAATCTTCAGGCCCATCGACCATCTGGGATGAGCGCGTGCGCTCTCCACCGTAACATTGGCCATCTCCTCCAGTGATGAGGTGCGGAAGGGGCCGCCCGATGCTGTCAGGATCACACGCTCCACGGCGTGGCGCTGGTTTTCCTCCAGCACCTGGAAGATCGCATTGTGTTCGCTGTCGACGGGCAACAGCTTGCCGCCGCCGTTCCTCACCGACTCGATGAAAAGGTCGCCGGCCGAAACAAGACATTCCTTGTTGGCGAGCGCGATATCGGCGCCACGGCGTGCCGCGACAAGGGTGGGTGCCAGCCCGGCCGTGCCGACGATGGCCGCCATTACCCAGTCAGCTTCGCAGTCTGCTGCTTCCATCAGGCCGGATTTGCCGGCAGCGACTGCAATGCCGCTGCCCGAAAGCTCGCTCTTCAGTGATTCGTAATGTCGGTCATTGGCGATGACGGCCAGCCGTGCGCCTGATGATTTCGCCTGCTGGGCCAGCAATTCCACATTGCCGTGGCCGGTCAGGACGGAAATTTCGAAATTGTCCCGGCCGCCCATATGGTCGATGACATTCAGCGTATTCTGGCCGATCGAACCTGTCGAACCGAAGATACTGAGGCGCCGAGGCGCGATTTTGCCCGTCATCATGGTCGATTTCGCAAGAAATTGCATATTCGGCATCGGCTCTACAGGGGATCGCGGGAGGCAGCAAGTGTGCGGTGCAGCAAATTTCAACCCCAGAGGGGTTTACATGCCCCTGCCATGATGTGATCCTGATAACAGTCCCCAAGGGGATGATCATTTGCTACGGCTGATTACGGTCGAACAAGGCAAATCCGCTGGGCACTGATGTGTCCGACGAGCAACCGGCAATTTATGCCACTGGCCACGGGCCAAACAAAAACCGGGCCAACAAAAATCGAAGACTGAACCGGGATTGCGTGTCCGCGCCGTCCTTCATTGCGTTCGATGCGAGCGCTTCCACGTCTGCTCTGCGCCTATCGGCGCGCCCGGTGTGCTAGTTCAAAACGATGCGATATTATGACGAAGATAAAGATTGCCTGCTTTGTTTTTGCCCTTCTGCCGCTGGCCAATCCGGTATTTGCGGATGATCTGCTGATCTGGTCGCCGGTGAAGGTGTCCACCCGTTCCTACAAGACGACGGTCGGGTTTCGCCTGCCGATGGAATGGGAGACAAGTGCCGGCGCCGATCTCGCACTCGCCTCCAACAAGAGCGGCGCACCGCTGCCGGATTCCGGCCAGGCAATGCTCTGGGGCAAGCTGCAGAAGGTGAGCGTTACACCGGCCGGCCGCGCACAGCAGGATGTGACGCTGCAGGTCGATACCTTGCGCGGCAGCGGTGCGCTTATGCTCAGCCGCTCGCGGAGCTGGATATTGTCTGACACACTCGACATGCAGACGACACGTGCGGTGAGCTTCGGTTACAACGCCGTCGATGCGCGGCAGGCAACAGTATCGGCCTCGCAGGCGGTCAAGCTGATCTATCCATGGACCGGCACATCGATTTCGGCCGGCAGCAGCATCGGGGATGCGAGTGGCGACTTTTCCAGCACGGTTGCCGTCAGCCAGAATATCCTGCCCAATCTCGGGCTGAGTGCGTCCGTATCCGATCCGCTTTCGACGGGCCGGACAGGAAATGTCAATTTGAATTATCAGCTTCGCTGGTAGGCGAAACCAAAGCTCCTTCCTCTGCGTTTCTTCCTCACAGTCAAGGAGGAGAGAACGATGGTGTTCAAGGAACAGACATTTCACGGCCAACAGCCCGAAGCTGAGGCAGAATACGCCAACCGCGCGACGCTGGAATCTGCGGTCGCCAATGCGCTGGCGGTCGCTGGCGGTATCGACGCATCCGATGTCGAAGTTACTGCCGAAGACGACGAAATCGTTTTGAGCGGCAATGTCGGTACTGTTGATGAAATCGAGCGGGCAACAGTGATCGCAAGAACAGTCGAGGGCGTGCATACGGTTCGCAACCGTATTTTGCTTGCGAACTCGATGGTTAACGTTCGCCATTAACTATTAACCGAACATTAACTTTATGTAAGTTTATCCGTGCCGACCCCTGACCTAGGTTTGGACCTATTCCAGCCCCCTGAAGTCAGGTATTTCGATGCATCAGATGGAAATGATCAATCGCCGAACGTGGAGCAGCCCGCTCTCCCGGCGCGACTATCGCAATAGCAGCGGGTTCATCAATGAAGGCGAGCGTATGGTGCTTGGTATTGGGATTGCCAATGCCAGGGGCGGTCGCGTGCTTGATATCGGTGTCGGCGGCGGCCGTACGGCTGCACTTCTCGCCGGGGAGGCCAGCGAGTATGTCGGCGTCGACTATACGGCAGAGATGGTGACCCTCGCACGCTCCAACCACCCGGGTTTTCGTTTTGAGAATATGGATGCGCGCGATCTTTCGGCCTTTGCCAACGGCTCCTTCGATCTCGTCGTGTTCAGCTATAATGGCATCGACTCTGTCGATGCCGATGGACGCAGATCGGTCCTTCGTGAAGTCTCGCGCGTGCTGAAGGCCGGTGGTACGTTTGCTTTTTCGACCTTCAATCGCAACTGGCATGGTTTCGGTGAGAACCGCGCCCGCTCGTCCATTATCTGGTCCAACCATCCGGTGAAGCTTAGTTTTCGGCTTCTCAAACATGCAATGGGTCTGGTGCGGGAGCGTCGTTTTGCGCCGCTGGAGCAGCGCGACGGCGAACATGCAATCCTGCTGCATCGCGCCCATGATTTCGGCATCATGGTCTATGCCACGACACCCGGCCAGCTACGCTCACAACTTACCGAAAGCGGCTTTAACAGCGAGCCACTGCTCTTTTCGGTCGATGGACGCCCGCTTGGCGGCGAGATGCTGGCAGACGAGGAATATTTCCACGTCGTGGCGCGCAAACCGTCGCTCAGTTGATCAGCCGAAACGTTCGGTCAGGAACCCGGCTGGAGCCTTTTCGCCAACGAGCCGATCGGTCTTATGTGCGGTGATGGAGCCTTGCGGCTGATAGCTGATGGCGATGAGCAGACCGCAAACGATTGCACAGCCAATTGCAAGCAGGGTCATTCGAATATGCATGACGGATACTCCTGTTTACCGGTAAAACGCGGGAAAAATTCCGAAGTTCCTCATGCTTCAGAACTCAAGACCCCAGCCGGTTTTCCGGCCGGGGTCGTCACATCTTAGCGGCAGACACGGGTCTTCTTGATCACGGTCTCGCCGTGGCTATGGATGCGTTCCGTGCGGGTGAAGCAATCATGCGAAACGCGGCGCGGCGGCAGGTGATGACGATAGTAAGGACGGTCCGCCATGCGATGGTGCCCGTATCCACCGTTGTCGGTTGTGATGGTAACGCTGGCAGCCTGGGACGGCAGAGCGCCGGCGAGAATCGTGGCCGCAGCAAATGCGGAAGCAATGATAATATTCTTCATGACAAGCCTCTCTTTCTAAGTGGGTCGGGAGATGAACTCGAACGAAGCGTAATCAGTTCAATCACATAGCGTTACCAATTGTGTCACTGGCAACCTTTGCCCGCTCGAAATCGTTCTCGTGTCGGAACAGCCGGAGACATCGTGATGGGACAGATTGGAAGGGGCGTCATACTGGCCGTTGGGCTGGCCGGCGGCACGCTTTTCTCGCAGGCGCCGGAATTCGCCCAGCAGTATCGGCAACGCATCGGCGGGGCGGTCGATGAGCTCAGGATCATCGTCGACGATTCACGAAACAGGCTGCCGACCATCATCTCGATCGCCAGCAGGCACTCGATGTCTATGCCCGGTCCCCCGACGATTTCCTGCGTGATCGCGGCCTTTCCATGCGCAGCACATTGGAACGCTACGAGCGCCTTGTGACCCAGCAGTCAGATCTCGGCCGCGCAGCGCCGGTCGCAAAGCCCTTCATTCTCATGCGCAATGCCGATGACGGTATTCTTGCCAGTACCTGGCAAGACTTCGTACCGGGGGTCCCCGTCAGCGTCGCCGGTTTTGTGTGGGCGGCAATCGGGTTCGTCGGCGGATGGATCGTCGCGGCGCTGCTGGGGGTTGGCGCAAAACGCGCTGTGCGGTGGCGACCTGGATATCGGTGAGAGAATGGTGATCCCGACGCGATTCGAACGCGTGACCCCCAGATTAGGAATCTGGTGCTCTATCCTGCTGAGCTACGGGACCACTTGGATGCCATGCATACAAAAGGCTTGGCATTAAGCCAAGCCTTTTTGCAGTCTCTCATGTCGTTTCGTTTCAGGCGCCGAGGCGCTGTTCGGCAAGGCGTACCCAATAGGAAATGCCGTGGGCGATGGCCTCATCGTTGAAGTCATAGGCGGGATTATGGAGGCCAGCGGTGTCGCCGTTGCCGATGAAGATGAAGGCGCCGGGGCGGGCGTTCAGCATGTAGGAGAAATCCTCGCCGCCCATCATTGGATCAATTTCGGGATCGACGTTGGCTTCGCCGGCAATGTCGGTGGCGATGGCGACAGCGTGTTCGGTTTCATCCGCATGATTGAAGGTCACGGGATAGTTGCGGTGGAAATTGATATCGGCTTCTGCGCCGTGTGCGGCGCAAATGCCTGTCACGACTTCGCGCAGGCGCGCTTCAGCCTGATCACGCACCTCGTCATCAAGCGTGCGGATCGTGCCGGCGAAGGTCGCATCATTGGGGATGACGTTATGGGCGAAACCGGCATTGAATTTGGTGACGGAGACGACGACCGAGCGCAGAGGATTGACGCTGCGCGAGGCGATCAGCTGCAGGTTTGTCACGATCTGCGAGCCGATGGCGATCGGATCGATGGTACGGTGCGGCTGTGCCGCGTGGCCGCCGCGGCCCTTGATGGTGACGGTGAACTCGTCGGTCGCCGCCATGATCGGCCCCTTGCGAGTGGCGAACTGGCCGACGGGCAGACCCGGCAGATTGTGCATGCCGTAGACCTCTTCGATGCCGAAGCGCTCCATCATGCCGTCCTTGACCATCAGATTGCCGCCACCGCCGCCTTCTTCGGCCGGCTGGAAGATGACAGCGACATTGCCGTTGAAGTTGCGGGTTTCCGCAAGATATTTTGCTGCGCCGAGCAGCATGGCGGTGTGGCCATCATGGCCGCAGGCATGCATTTTGCCAGGTGTTTTCGAGGCCCAAGGTTTGCCGGTGATTTCGGTAAGCGGCAGAGCGTCCATATCGGCGCGCAGGCCAACTGTGCGGCTGCCTTCACTCTTGCCCTTGATGAGGCCGACGACGCCGGTGCGGCCGATGCCGGTGACGATTTCGTCGACGCCGAATTCCTTAAGCTTTTCAGCAACAAAGGCAGCCGTATTTTCGACCGCGAAGAGAAGTTCCGGCCGCGCATGGATGTGGCGGCGCCACTCTGCAACTTCGTCCTGAAGTTCGGCGGCTCTGTTCAGAATCGGCATTCTTGGCTTCCTGTGAATGAAATGCGTGGGGCCTGTCTGAAAGCATCACAAGGGCGTGATGCCTTGGAAATAACTTAGTCAATGACCTTTGCCATGTCATAGCCATATAGGGTAAATAGGGGAAGGTTTCGAGATAATTCCCTGAAGGACGAGCACTTGTCGACGCGCCACGATCGTTTGTTCGCCGCTTTGCGGCCCTTTTCTTTTATAGCGACAGCAACAGCGGTTCTTGTCTCGTCCGTTACACTTGCTCACGCCAATCCGCATATTCTCGTCGACGTGCAGACCGGCCGGGTGCTGGAGCACGAGGAGGCTTTTCGCAAGTGGTATCCGGCTTCGCTGACCAAGCTGATGACCGTCTATACCGTGTTCGATGCGATCCGCTCCGGCCAGATCAGCCTCGACACGCCCGTCGTCATGAGCAAGCGGGCCGCGTCCGCGCCGCCGGCCAAGATGGGCTTCAAGCCGGGCCAGAAATTTACGCTCGACAGCGCGTTGAAGATCCTGATGGTGAAGTCGGCCAATGACATCGCCGTTGCCGTTGCGGAAGCGGTCGGCGGCACCCAGGAAGCTTTCGTCGTGCGCATGAATTCCGAGGCGGCGAAGCTTGGCATGTCGGATTCGCATTTCGTCAATCCGAACGGCCTGCCGGGTAACGGCCAGTATACAACGGCCCGCGACCTTGCGATCCTGACGGTGGCGCTGCGCCGCGACTTCCCGCAATATGCCGGTTATTTCTCGCTGGAAGGCTTCACGAATGGCAAGCAGAACGTCCCGAACATCAACATGCTGATCGGCCGCTTTGCCGGCGCCGACGGCATGAAGACCGGCTTCATCTGCGCTTCGGGCTTCAACCAGATCGGTTCTGCGACGCGTAATGGCCGGACGCTGGTTTCCGTCGTGCTCGGCACCGACAGCCTGGCGGCTCGCGCCGACGCCACTGCCAATCTGCTGCAGAAGGGCTTCACCACGCAGTTTGCGGCAAATGATACATTGGGTTCGCTGAGGCCTTATGGTCCGGGGCAGGACCAGGTGAATGACATTACAGCCGACATCTGCAGCGCCAAGGGCGCGAAGATACGCAGCGAAACGCGTGACGAGGTCGGCCGCATGAAGGTGCAGTCGCCCTATATTCACGAAATGGACCACGAGCCGCAATTCGTGTTTGCCGGCCTCATTCCGGGGCAGGATCCGCAGCCAGTTGCGCAGAACGACAAGATCGCCAAGGGCGACGCGGTCGAGGCGCTTGCCAATGTGCCGGTGCCGCTCCCGCGGCCGAAATCCTTCTGAGGAAAGATCATGAGCACGTTCAGCGACAAGATCCCGGTCACCATCCTGACCGGCTTCCTCGGTGCCGGTAAATCGACGCTTCTGAACCGCATCCTCAAAGATCCTGCCATGAAGGATGCGGCCGTCATCATCAACGAATTCGGCGATGTCGGCATCGACCATCTGCTGGTCGAAAGTTCCGGTGATTCCATCATCGAGCTCTCCGATGGCTGCCTCTGCTGCACTGTGCGCGGGGAACTGGTCGATACGCTGGCGAACCTCATGGATGCCGTGCAGACGGGCCGGGTGAAACTGGTCAAGCGCGTGGTCATCGAGACCACCGGCCTTGCCGACCCGGCTCCCGTCATGCAGGCGATCATGGGCAATCCGGTCATTGCGCAGAATTTCGAGCTCGACGGCGTCGTCACCGTTGTCGATGCGGTGAACGGTCTGCAGACGCTCGATAATCATGAGGAGGCGCGCAAGCAGGCGGCTGTTGCCGATCGACTGATCGTTTCGAAGCAGAGCATAGCCGGCGGCACGGATGCATTGATGGCACGTCTGCATGGCCTCAATCCGCGCGCCGCCATCATGAATGCCGACAGCGATGAGGCAGGCTCAGCGCGTATTTTTGTCAACGGGCTTTATGATCCCGGTACAAAGATCGCCGATGTCCGCCGATGGCTTCATGATGAAGACGAGCATGAGCACGAGGGGCATCATCATCACGACCATGGGCACGATCACGGTCATCACCACCATCATCATGATCATGGCCACGAGCATCAGGACCCGCACGACGTCAATCGTCACGATGCTTCGATCCGCTCTTTCTCGATCATCGAGGAGAAGGCAATCGATCCGATGGCGCTCGAAATGTTCATCGATCTCCTGCGTTCGGCGCACGGGGAAAAGCTTTTGCGCATGAAGGCGATCATCGCGACGTCCGACCGGCCGGAGCGACCGCTGGTGCTGCATGGCGTTCAGAGCATCTTTCATCCGCCGGTGCGGCTTCCAGCCTGGCCGGATCCCGAGGACCGGCGCACGCGCATGGTGCTGATCACGAAGGATCTGCCTGAGGCTTTCGTGAAGGATCTTTTTGATGCGTTCGTGGGCAAGCCGCGGATCGATACGCCGGATCGGACAGCGCTCAGCGACAATCCGCTCGCCATTCCGGGGGTGCGGATCTAACTGCGAAAAACCCTATCCCTTGCGGATCAGGAAACGGTGGCCGCGCTCGGTCTTTTCTGTGCTGACCAGTTCGTGGCCGTCCTCATTGCAGAAATGCGGGATGTCAATGACGGCGAGCGGGTCGGTCGTGTCGACGAGGATCATCGCACCGCTCGGCATGGCCGTCAGTTTCTTACGTGTCCTGATAACGGGAAGCGGGCATTTCAGCCCGCGCAGATCGTAGAGAACGGCGTCCAAGCCGGTCAGTTCCTGGCCCAGAACTTCCAGAACGGCTTCTTGGTTGCGTCAGCGGTTTCTTGCGGCGCGGGTTCGGGCGCTGCATAGGCAAGCGGGTTCTGCATCGGCACCGGAATATTGGCCGGCAGCGCGGCGGCAACGGTCGTGGCCTGCGCCTGTGTCGTCGGCGTCGCAGTCGCTACGGTCTTTGCAGCAACGCTCTTTGCGGCCTGATTGGCCATCATGTCTTCGAGTTCGGCAACCTTGACCATGCGGCCGGCCTCGAGCGACGTGCCGGTTGGAGCATAGGCGAGTTCACGACCCTTGCGCTGCTTGGCGACCACAGCCTTGCGTTCTGCTTCCGTCGGGTCGTACCAGGCAAGCCCGTCATATTTCTTCAGCGCTGTCTGATAATCGGCATCATAGGTCTTGCCATAGGAGGCGAGCGCTGCCGTCAGCGCCGGCGGTGTCGACATGGCCGGGCAGGCGCCGGCCGGATTGAAGCTGCCGCCGTTCGTGGCCTGCTGGTTGAAGACGTATTTCTTCTCGCAGACATTCACTTCCGGCGGACGCTTGGTAACTTCGAAATTGTCGTAGCCGACCTTCAGCATCTTCCAGAAATCGTAATTCTGATCGAGACGGTGCTTGACCATGTTCTCGGCGGTCATGCGGAAGGGGAAGGCCTGAAGCTGCACGCTTTCCTGGCCGCCCTTGAAGGCGTCACGGGCGAAGGCGTAGATTTCCAGAACCTGCTGGTCGGTCATCGAGTAGCAGCCGGACGACGAGCAGGCACCGTGGATCATCAGGTCGCTGCCGGTGCGGCCGTTGACAGCATCATAGCGGTTCGGGAAACCGGTGTTGATCGCCAGATAATATTTGGAATTGGGGTTCAGGTTGGCGCGGCTAAGGTTGTAGAAGCCTTCCGGCGCCTGCCGGTCGCCGGTCTTGACCTTCGGACCGAGCTTGCCGGACCAGGCGCAGATCTTATAACCGGCGATCTTCTCGAACCGATTGTCCGTCTTCGCCTTCCAGACTTCCAGCGCACCTTCTTCCTTGAAAATGCGGATCATGATCGGCGAGTTGCGGTCCATGCTCTTGGCGGACATGTCGGCAAGGATATGGGCGGGAAGCGGCTGCTCCACCTTGTTCTTGACGGTCGAAAGGTCGATGCCTTGAGCCGATTCCAATGCATCATTGCAGCCGGTCAGAGCCAGCGCCATGAGCGAAACATAGGCAAAATGACGTATGCGCATTCAATCAGCCCATTCAATAATGCGACCCAACCCGCTTACGGAAACCGGGCGTAGCGCGGAATCATAGGCGGCTTATACTTGATAAATCCTTACCAGCCTATGACTTGCGCGGACGTGTCCCGCAAGCGCAATGTTACAGATAACATTATTGTGGCCAAGATTTGGCCCCAATCAGCTCTATCGGCCTGTGGAATTTACAGATTGCGGCCCATGGCGAGGAATTTCTGGCGGCGGTCGTTGCGCAATTGTTCGCCGGAACGGGGAGCCATTTCGGCAAGCGCATTGGCGATGACATCGCCGGTTGCGGCGATAACGCTGTCGGGATCACGATGCGCGCCGCCGAGCGGTTCGGGGATGATGCCGTCGATGACACCGAGCCCCTTCAGGTCCTCGGCGGTGATCTTCATATTGGTTGCAGCTTCCTTGGCGCGGGTGGAATCGCGCCAGAGGATCGAAGCGGCGCCTTCCGGCGAGATGACGCTATAGATCGAATGTTCGAGCATGTAGACGCGGTTGCCGGTGGCGATCGCAATCGCGCCGCCTGAGCCGCCTTCGCCGATGACGATCGAGATCAGCGGTACCTTCACGCCGAGGCACATTTCCGTTGAGCGGGCGATGGCTTCGGCCTGGCCGCGTTCTTCGGCGCCGACGCCGGGATAGGCGCCTGCGGTATCGACGAGGGTGATGACAGGAAGCTGGAAGCGGTCCGCCATCTCAAGGATGCGGATCGCCTTGCGGTAACCTTCCGGACGGGCGCTGCCGAAATTGTGCTTCAGGCGGCTCTTGGTGTCGTTACCCTTCTCCTGGCCGATGACGGCGACCGGCTGGCCGCGGAAGCGGGCAAGACCGGCCTGGATGGCGGCATCCTCGGAAAACTTGCGGTCGCCGGCAAGCGGCGTGAATTCCTGGAAGAGCGTCTTGGCATAGTCGACGAAATGCGGACGCTGCGGATGGCGCGCGACCTGCGTCTTCTGCCAGGCATTGAGCTTGGAATAGATCTCGACGATCGCCTCGCGGACGCGGACCTCGAGCCTGCCGACTTCGTCGGAGGTGTCGATGCTTTCGTCTTCCGTCGCCAGCTTCTTAAGCTCGATGATCTTACCTTCGAGGTCGGAGATCGGCTTTTCGAAGTCGAGATAGTTGTGCATGAGGTGCGTTTCCGTTCCTTGTGCTCGGGGCAGTTTCCTGGTTCCGCCCCTTGTCGCCGGTCCTATTCGTGCTTTTTCGCCTGTTTTGCAAGGGGGTGGTGCGTATGGACGAGCTGCTGCAGACGTTCTTCCAGAACATGCGTATAGATTTGTGTCGTCGAAATGTCCGAATGGCCGAGGAGTTCCTGTACGACACGCAGGTCCGCACCATTTGCCAGAAGATGGCTCGCGAAGGCGTGTCTCATGACGTGCGGCGAAATCATCGACGGTGTGAGGCTCGCGCGGATTGCCAGATTTTTGAGATCGCGGGCGAAGACCTGGCGGGGCAGGTAACCTTCCTTCGAGGCGGCAGGAAAAAGCCAGGGACTGTCCTGAGGCTGTTTTGATGCTGCGTTCTCGGCTGCCAGCAGGCGACCGTAGGCTTTCAGCGCGGCGATGGCGGATTGGGAAAGGGGTACCAGCCGCTCCTTATTGCCCTTGCCGCGGATCATTAGAAAGCGGCCCTCCTGATCGAGAACGCGGGCGGGAAGCGAGACGAGTTCGCTGACGCGCATGCCGGTGGCGTAGAGCAATTCCAGCAGCGCCAGCATGCGCAGGCGATGAAGCTGGCCGGGGGCTGGGTCAGCGGCCTCGGCTTCCGCCTGCGAGAGCAGCTTTGTTACCTCCCCGACGCCCATTGTCTTCGGAAGCGCCCGACCTTTTTTCGGCGCATCAAGAATGCCGGTCGGATCGTCTGTGCGCAGGCCCTCGGCATAGAGGAACTTGTAGAACTGGCGCATGGCGGCAAGCCGGCGGGCCTGCGAGGAGGGCTTGAAACCCTGCGCGGATAGCGAGGCGAGATAGGCGCCGAGATCACCCGATCCTGCCTCGGTCAATCGGATGTTGCGACCGTGCAGAAAAGAGCGCAGGTCATCCAGATCGCGTTCGTAGGATTGCAGCGTATTGACCGCAGCACCCCGCTCGGCGCTCATCATTTCCAGAAATGATTCCACATGGACGCGGCCGAGATCCTTCATCGCGTCATTTCTTCGTGGTGTTGATCGTGCCGGTCGAAGGCGGGTTCACCCGTTCGGAGGGGATGCGGATCGTCACGTCCCGCTCCTGCGGCTCGACGAAGGTGACGAGCGCCCACATCGCTCCATAGATCAGTCCGGCAATGACCGCCAGGACGGACAGGAAACGGATCAGGGTCGGCATCCGACTACTCCTTAGAACTCTGCTTCTGTTATAAGAAGCATATTTGCAAGCGCAAGAAGCGGCATGGGTGTCATGATTCCCTTGCCCGCGACTTGACGCTACACCCGCATTTGTCGATACCGTTTGCAAACAAAGTGTGAATGGACCGATGAGTGAACCGCCAGTTTCCGTTGCAGACAGCCTGAGAGACAGAGCTCGCGCCGCGCTCGGTTCACGCAATCTGATCCTCGTTGGCCTTATGGGAGCCGGAAAATCCTCGGTGGGCCGCCTCGTTGCGCACCAGCTCGGCGTTCCCTTCATCGACAGCGATATCGAGATCGAGCGCGTTTCGCGCATGACGATCACGGAACTTTTCGCTGCCTATGGAGAGGAGGAGTTCCGCGCGCTCGAAGCGCGGGTCATGAAGCGCCTGCTCAAGGGCGGTCCGCGCGTCGTCTCCACCGGCGGCGGCGCCTTCATCAATGCCCGGACGCGCAGACATATCAAGAAGGGCGGCCTTTCGGTCTGGCTGAAGGCCGATCTCGAGGTCCTCTGGGAACGGGTCAACAAGCGTGACACACGCCCGCTCCTGAAGACCGAAAATCCGAAGCAAACGCTCGAAAATCTGATGAATGCCCGCTACCCCGTTTATGCCGAAGCCGATCTGACGGTGCTTTCGCGCGACGTACGCAAGGAAGTCATGGCCGATGAAGTGCTGAGAGCCGTGGTCGAGGCGCAGAAGGAAAGTGCAGTATCATGAACGCGATAACCCCCGCTTCCGCTGTCCGCAAAGTGCATGTGCCGCTTGGCGAACGGGCCTATGATATCATGATCGGGCCGGGGCTGATCGCCGGCGCAGGTGCCGAGATTGCCTCGCGGCTCAAGGGGCGCAAGGCCGCCATCATCACCGACGAGCATGTGGCGCCGCTTTATCTCGACGCTTTGAAGGCAAGTCTGGATGCTGCAGGCATAGCCTCAGCGGCAGTCGTCTTGCCGGCCGGCGAGAAGACCAAGAGCTTCGAGCATCTGATCAATGTCTGCGACAAGGTTCTGGAAGCGCGCGTCGAACGCAATGACTATGTCATCGCACTCGGCGGCGGCGTCATCGGCGACCTCTCGGGTTTTGCTGCCGGTATTGTCAGGCGGGGTGTGCGATTCGTGCAGGTGCCGACCTCGCTGCTGGCCCAGGTGGATTCCTCCGTCGGCGGCAAGACCGGCATTAACAGCCGCCACGGCAAAAACCTCATCGGCGTTTTTCATCAGCCGGACCTGGTTCTCGCCGATACCGATGTTCTGAATTCCCTGAGTGAGCGCGAATTCCGTGCTGGCTACGCCGAAGTTGCCAAATACGGCCTGATCGACAAGCCGGATTTCTTTGCCTGGCTGGAGAACAACTGGCAGGCAGTCTTTGCCGGTGGCTCTGCGCGCATCGAAGCAATTGCCCTCAGCTGCCAGGCGAAGGCGGATGTCGTCGTCGCCGACGAGCGTGAAAACGGCCAGCGCGCACTGCTCAATCTTGGCCATACGTTCGGCCATGCGCTGGAGGCTGCGACCGCCTATGACAGCAGCCGGCTTGTTCATGGCGAAGGGGTTTCAATCGGCATGGTGCTGGCGCATGAATTTTCGGCGCGCATGAACCTTGCGAGCCCGGACGACGCCCGCCGTGTCGAGGCGCATCTGAAGGCGGTCGGCTTGCCGACCCGCATGTCGGAAATTCCGGGCACTCTTCCGCCGGCCGAAGCGCTGATGGATGCGATCGCGCAGGACAAGAAGGTCAAGGGCGGCAAGCTCACTTTCATTCTCACACGCGGCATTGGCCAATCTTTCGTCGCCGACGACGTGCCGGCTTCCGAAGTGGTCAGCTTTCTCAAGGAAAAACATCCCTGATGTCAGTCGAGGGCACCCTGGCGTTTTTGTCGGTCTACTGGCCGGAGATCGTTTCGATCGTGGCCCTGGTGTTGATGTCTGCGTTCTTTTCTGGATCCGAGACCGCGCTGACTGCCGTTTCGAGAAGCCGGATCCATACGCTGGAAGCCAATGGCGATGAGCGTGCCGGTCTCGTCAGAACCCTCATCGAGCGTCGTGACCGGCTGATCGGTGCGCTGCTGATCGGCAATAATCTCGCCAACATCCTGTCGTCGTCGCTGGCGACAAGCGTGTTTCTGGGGATCTTCGGCAATTCCGGCGTGGCACTGGCAACGCTTGCCATGACCATCATTCTCGTAATCTTCGCAGAGGTTCTGCCGAAGAGCTGGGCAATCTCCAAGCCGGAGCGCTTTGCGCTCAACGTTGCAATACCGACACGGCTGTTCGTCGCCGTGGTCGGCCCACTCTCTTCCTTCGTCAATGCGATCGTGCGCAAGATCCTTGGTCTTTTCGGGATCAACCTGTCGCGCGAAGTCTCGATGCTGTCAGCCCATGAGGAGCTGCGCGGCGCCGTCGACCTGCTGCATCGCGAGGGTTCCGTCGTCAAGGCCGACCGTGACCGTCTCGGGGGCGTACTCGATCTCGGCGAACTCGAGCTTTCGGATATCATGGTCCATCGCATGGCGATGCGGGCGATCAATGCCGACGATCCGCCGGAAGCGGTGGTCCGGGCGATCCTCGAAAGTCCCTATACGCGCATGCCGCTGTGGCGCGGTACGATCGACAACATCATCGGCGTCGTACACGCCAAGGATCTGCTCAGGGCGCTGGCCGAGCCGAACATGGAACCGCAGCAGCTCGATATCGTGAAGATCGCCCAGAAGCCCTGGTTCGTGCCTGACAGTACCAATCTCGAAGACCAGCTCAACGCCTTCCTTCGCCGCAAGCAGCATTTCGCCGTGGTCGTAGATGAATATGGCGAGGTGCAGGGCATCGTGACGCTCGAGGATATTCTCGAAGAGATCGTCGGCGACATCTCCGACGAACATGATATCGACATGCAGGGCGTAAGACAGGAGGCCGACGGTTCGATCGTCGTTGATGGCGGCGTGCCGATCCGCGATCTCAACCGCGCACTGGACTGGAACCTGCCGGATGAGGAGGCGACGACGATTGCCGGCCTCGTCATCCATGAATCGATGACCATTCCCGAGGAGCGGCAGGCCTTCACCTTCTACGGCAAACGCTTCGTCGTCATGAAGCGGGAGAAGAACCGCATCACCAAGCTTCGCATTCGTCCCGCCGAGGAAGACGAAACGAAACCCGCCTGACCAAGTTTTCCGTTGCCGGGCATCTGGAGACCTCCTGATGCCGGCTCATTCCGCAGGATCTGACATGTTCGACATCATCTGGCGCTCCGTCGTCATCGGCACCGGGGCAACCATCCTCATGGATCTCTGGGCGATCCTGCTCGCAAAGCTCGGCGTGACGCCGTCGCCGAACTGGGCGCCGGCCGGCCGCTGGTTCTGGCATCTCGGCAAGGGCAAGGTCTTCCATGACAATATCGGTGACGCCGCGCCATATGCCAGCGAGCTGGCGCTCGGCTGGATCGGTCACTATGTCGTCGGCATCCTCTACGGCATCCTGCTGGCGATCTTTGTCGGCCCGGCCTGGTTTGCCGCCCCGACGTTCCTGCCGGCCTGGATCCTCGGTATCGTCACCGTCGGAGCGGGCTGGTTTCTGATGCAGCCTGGCCTCGGCCTCGGGTGGGCAGCTTCGAAGACGCCGAACCCTACCAAGGTTCGCGTGCTTAATTTGCTGGCCCACACCGTGTTCGGTTTCGGCCTTTACGCGACCGCGCTGATTATTCGCTAAGGATTACCAGCGCGTCGGTTCGCCGGGCGCTGCCGGTTCGACGGCCAACGCGTGAAGCCCGGCATCCAGTTCGGGCTTCAGGAGGTCGGTGATCGCCCTATGCCGTTGCAGCCGAGACATGCCGACGAATTTTGCAGAGACGATGCGCACACGCATATGTGTCTCGCCGGCGCCTGTGATGTCCGGCTGGTGGCCGGCATGCAGATGGCTCTCGTTGATGACGGAAAGGCGTTCGGGTGCGAAGGTCGCCTTAAGCTTCTCTTCGATGCTGGTCTGGAGTGTCATCACTGGGTCTTCTGAGTTCACGAAAAAGGTTCCCACCAAGCCAGCAACATTCCCGTTTGTCAATTCTTGTTGTCATCGGTCTGCAGCCCCATAATTAGCGCCGTCATGAGACTTGATTCCAAATACTTCGATCGCATCCGTACGCGCCGCAGGCGAGAGCAGGAGCCCGAGCAGGCGCCTCCAACTTGCCAGTGGGACGGCTGCGACAAAAAAGGCACGCATCGCGCTCCTGTGGGACGCAATGCGGAAGGCCAGTTCTTTTTGTTCTGTTTCGAGCACGTCAAGGACTACAACAAGGGATACAATTATTTCTCCGGCCTCTCGGACGGCGAAATCGCGCGCTACCAGAAGGAGGCGATAACAGGTCATCGCCCCACCTGGACGGTCGGCGTCAACAAGGATGCCAAGAACAGCCCGCTGCATGCCGAAGTTCGCTCCGGCTCCTATTCACGCGTGCGTGATCCCTTCGGCTTCGTAAAAGAAGGCGGCGGCAAGGGCAGCGGCCCGCGTTTCCCGCAGGCCCGCAAGCTGAAATCGCTGGAAGCCAAGGCTTTCGATACGATGGGACTTGCGGCGAACGCCACCTCCGCCGAGATCAAGAGCAAGTACAAGGAACTGGTCAAGAAGCATCACCCCGATGCGAATGGCGGCGATCGCGGCTCGGAAGAGCGTTTCCGCGCCGTCATCCAGGCCTATCAATTATTGAAGCAGAACGGTTTTTGTTAATTCCCGTCCTTGCTCTTAAGCTTCAATCGGGTATGGTCCTCATCGGCTGAGGCCGCAGGCAACCGCGGCATACATATTTGTGCGTTTTCCCGACATCGCCTCTGCCGACCTTCCGGACGCGGCGTTTCTTGTCCGGGACTCTTTCAAGAATGCTCGCCAGCGGTCATCATCCCGCCGAGGTTTCGTTTCAGTCCCGGAGAAGTATCGCCGACGTTCCAACCTGACGGGCGCGGGACAAATATCGCGGCGTCGCGGTTGTGAAATGGCCTGAGACAGTATGGTCGGGTGCCACCGCCCGCCTTGGAGACATGATGAGCAAGATCGAACTTGATATTTCCGAACTGCCCGATACCACCGTTTCGGTCCGTGAGGCCTTCGGCATCGATTCCGACATCCGCGTTCCCGCCTACAGCAAGGGCGACGCCTATGTGCCTGATCTCGATACCGACTACCTCTTCGACCGTGAGACGACGCTCGCGATCCTCGCAGGCTTTGCCCATAACCGACGCGTGATGATTTCAGGCTACCACGGCACGGGCAAGTCTTCGCATATCGAGCAGGTCGCCGCCCGCCTCAACTGGCCGTGCGTGCGTATCAACCTCGACAGCCATGTCAGCCGTATCGATCTCGTCGGCAAGGATGCAATCGTCGTCAAGGATGGCCTGCAGGTCACCGAATTCAAGGACGGCATCCTGCCCTGGGCCTACCAGCACAATGTCGCACTCGTTTTCGATGAGTACGATGCCGGCCGCCCGGACGTGATGTTCGTTATCCAGCGTGTGCTGGAATCCTCTGGCCGCCTGACGCTGCTCGACCAGAGCCGCGTCATTCGCCCTCACCCGGCCTTCCGCCTGTTTGCGACTGCCAACACGATTGGTCTCGGCGATACGACGGGCCTCTATCACGGCACGCAGCAGATCAACCAGGCGCAGATGGACCGCTGGTCTATCGTCTCGACGTTGAATTACCTGCCGCACGACCACGAAGTGAATATCATCGCCGCCAAGGTGAAGAGTTTCGGCAAGGACAAGGAAGGCCGTGATACGGTTTCCAAGATGGTCCGCGTCGCCGACCTGACACGCGCTTCGTTCATGAACGGCGATCTGTCGACCGTCATGAGCCCGCGTACCGTCATCACATGGGCCGAGAATGCCGAGATCTTCGGCGACATCGCCTTCGCCTTCCGGGTAACCTTCCTCAACAAGTGCGACGAGCTCGAGCGTCCGCTGGTGGCCGAGCATTATCAGCGCGCCTTCGGTGTAGAGCTGAAGGAAAGTGCGGCCAACATCGTGCTGGGGGCATAAGGCCAGTCGATCATGGCATCTCGTGGTGACAATTCGAAAGCAAAGCCCGGCGCGCCTGTCGATGTCGAGCCGTTGCGGCGTGCGATAACCGGTTGCGTGCGCGCAATCGCCGGTGACGACCAGGTCGAGGTGGCTTTCGCCAATGAGCGTCCCGGCATGACGGGCGAGCGTATCCGTCTGCCGGAGCTTTCCAAGCGGCCGACGGCGCATGAGCTGGCGGTGACGCGTGGGCTTGGAGATTCCATGGCGCTTCGTATCGCCTGCCACGACGAGAAGGTCCATTCGACCATGGCGCCGCAGGGCTCCGATGCTCGGGCGATCTTCGACGCTGTCGAGCAGGCGCGGGTGGAATCGATCGGTTCACTGCGCATGGAAGGCATGGCTGCAAACCTGCGTTCCATGACGGACGAGAAATACGCGAAGGCGAATTTCACCGGCATCGAACGACAGGAAGATGCGCCGATCGGCGAGGCTGTCGCCATGATGGTGCGCGAGAAGCTCACCGGTCAGAAGCCGCCGGCCTCGGCTGGCAAGGTGCTCGACCTGTGGCGTTCCTTCATCGAAGACAAGGCCGGCAGCGAGCTCGACAATCTCTCCGGCGTCATCAACGACCAGCAGGCTTTCTCGAAGGTCATTCGCAATATGCTTTCAGCCATGGAGATGGCTGAGGAATATGGCGATGACGACAGCAATTCGGATGATGACGAGCAGTCCAACGACAATGATCAGCCGACTGGTGACGAGCAGAACGAGGACGAGGTCGACGAGGATGCCGGCAGCGATGCCGCACCTGTCGAGGACAGCGAAGTCTCCGATGAGCAAATGGAGGACGGCGAGACTGAAGGCGCCGAAATCTCCGACGACGACATGATGGAAGAGGGCGAGGACGATTCCGAGACGCCGGGCGAAACCCGCCGTCCGAATACGCCGTTTGCCGATTTCAACGAGAAGGTCGATTACCACGTCTATACGGAAGAGTTCGACGAAATCATCACGGCCGAAGAGCTGTGCGATGCCGCCGAACTGGAGCGCCTGCGCGCCTTCCTCGACAAACAACTGGCGCACCTGCAGGGCGCTGTCGGTCGCCTTGCCAACCGCCTGCAGCGCAAGCTGATGGCGCAGCAGAACCGTTCCTGGGATTTCGATCTCGAGGAAGGCTATCTCGATACGGCCCGTCTGCAGCGCATCATCATCGACCCGACGCAGCCTCTCTCCTTCAAGATGGAGCGCGATACGCAGTTCCGCGATACGGTCGTGACGCTGCTGATCGACAATTCCGGCTCAATGCGCGGCCGACCGATCACTGTTGCGGCGACCTGCGCCGATATCCTGGCGCGCACGCTCGAGCGGTGCGGCGTCAAGGTGGAAATCCTCGGCTTCACGACAAAGGCCTGGAAGGGCGGTCAGGCGCGCGAGAACTGGCTTGCGAATGGCAAGCCGCAGACACCAGGCCGACTCAACGACCTGCGCCATATCGTCTACAAGTCTGCCGACGCTCCGTGGCGGCGGGCACGCAGCAATCTCGGCCTGATGATGCGAGAAGGCCTGCTCAAGGAAAACATCGATGGCGAGGCGCTGATCTGGGCGCATAATCGCCTGCTGGCACGGCGCGAACAGCGCCGCATCCTGATGATGATTTCGGATGGTGCGCCAGTCGATGATTCCACGCTGTCGGTCAATCCAGGCAATTATCTGGAGCGACACCTGCGCGCCGTGATCGAGCAGATCGAGACGCGTTCTCCGGTCGAGCTTCTGGCAATCGGCATCGGCCATGACGTCACGCGCTACTATCGCCGTGCCGTGACGATCGTCGATGCCGACGAGCTTGCCGGCGCCATGACCGAGCAGCTAGCCGAATTGTTTGAGGATCATGCCACACAGCCGCGCGGTGGCCGTCTGCGCCGCGCTGGTTGATATAGTCTCGGGGAAGCTCCGTATGGCGTTTGAAAACCTGTCTCGCGTGGCTCTGGTCGCCCTCTGCCTCGCGACAGGGTTCTCAAGCGCGCAAGCGGGCGCGGGCGAGCCTGCGAAGATCGTCAGCCGCAAAATTTCGGATTTCCATATCGGTCGCGACGAAACCCGTTTCGGTCCGCTGGAGTTTATCGGCGGGCTGGAGATGGTGTCGAGCAATTCGCTCTTCGGCTCGCTTTCTTCCATCCGCATGCGCCCTGACGGCAAGAGTTTCGTTGGCGTTCTCGATACCGGGCACTGGCTGACGGGCAGCATCGAACGTGATGCCAATGGCAGGCTCTCCGGTCTTTCCGGTGTCGAGATCACGCCGATGCGGGATCGGGTCGGCCGGACCTATGAGGGTAAGGGACATATGGATGCCGAGGGCCTCGCGCTGGATGGCGACAGGCTTCTTGTGTCCTTCGAACAGTATCATCGCGTCGACGTCTATCCGGATCCTGGTTTTCTCGACTCACGATCCCTGTCGACTGTCGGGATCCTCGTTCCCCGCGATGAGATGCGGTCGAACCGTGGAATTGAAACTGTCGTCGTGGCCCCTGCCTCAGGCCCGCTGAAGGGCGCGCCCCTGATCGTGACCGAGCGTAGCCTGGACGAGGACGGCAACCGGCTTGCGGCTATTCTGGACGGGCCGTTGAAAGGGCAGTTTACCGTCGAGCAGGACGGCAGCTTCGATGTGACTGACGGCGCCTTCTTGCCGGACGGCGATCTGCTTCTTCTGGAGCGGCGCTTCAACATGGCCGAAGGCATCGGCATGCGGATCCGCCGTATCAAGGGGGCGGATATCAAACCTGGCGCCATTGTGAATGGGGAACTGCTCGTCGAGGGCAATTTCAACTACAATATCGACAATATGGAAGGGATCGATACCTTCCAGGCGGCCGATGGCACGACGCATGTCATCCTGGTGTCTGACGACAATCACTCCATCCTTCAGCGCAATCTGATGCTGGAGTTCAGACTCATCGATTGAGTGGCCGTCGAATGGCTGTCACAACTCTGCGCTATTCGGTCCGTCCCTTGCGGATATCACCCCTTACGAGAGCGTATCATGCACATCCATATCACGGGCGCTTCGGGCTCCGGCACGACCACGCTCGGCCTGGCGCTGGCCGACATACTCGGCATCCGCCATCTCGATACCGACCATTTCTTCTGGATGCCGACCGATCCGCCCTTCACGACGCAGCGCGAAGTGAGCGCTCGCGTCGCGATGCTCCAACAGGAAGCGCGGCCCGATGCTGGCTGGGTGCTTTCCGGCTCGGCCCTGAAATGGGGTGCGGACTTCGAGCCGCTTTATGATCTGGTGGTTTTCCTGACGATCGATCCAATCTTGCGCATGGAGCGCATCCGCACGCGCGAGGATGCCCGCTACGGCGAGCGGATCAGGCCTGGCGGCGACATGGCCGTGCAAAGCCGCGCCTTCATGGAATGGGCCCAGAGCTATGATACGGCCGGACCGGAACACCGCAGCCTCGTTGGGCATGAAGAGTGGCTAAGGACGGTGACGAGGCCAGTCCTGCGCCTCGACTCATCGCGTCCCCTGGGAGATCTTGTTGCTGACGTACTGAACCACCCGGCGGTGATTGCAAAGCGCCCTCGGGCTTCGTGAATCCGTGGCCGGTGTTGATTGCTGACGACGCTCGGACTGGCTGCAGCAAAGCCTGCAGCCAGTCCGTCCAGCATTCATGATCAGAGCGTTTTCCTGGGTCGCTCGACCAGAAACAATGTCCATCCAAGCGGGAGCAAGGTGACGGCTGATGGTGCGGCGGTATTTACCGTGCCGCAGCGGACTGCATCGGACGCAGCACGTTCATGAGTGCGCCGTAGGGCAGCAGCATTACCAGGCCGACAAGCATCTTCACCAAGAAATCACCCAGTGCCCAGGAGATCCAGCGCGGGGCTTCCGTTGAAAGGACACCGAGGATCGGTGCGTTTTCCAGCGCGAACGGTTCGTTCGGGCCAAGGAAGACAAAGAAGGCGGCGAAGGACAGCGAGAAGAACATCACTGTGTCCAGCGCCGAACCGATCAACGAGCCGACGAGCGGGGCGCGCCACCAGGCCTGACGGCGTAGACGGTTGAAGACGGCGATATCGAGAAGCTGGCCAGCAAGATAGGCCGAGCCGGAGGCGATTGCGATACGCGGAACCGAGGTGAAGAAGGAAAGGGCGACACCGACGACAAAGCCGGCGAAAACCACCTTACGCGCAGCCTGTGGGCCGAACTGGCGGTTCGTCAGGTCGGTGATCAGGAAGGCGATCGGATAGGAGAAGGCGCCCCAGGTCAGAATGTCGGTAAGATTGATACCGGCAATCGTGGCGTTCAGCGGAAACTGGACGAGAAAATTGGAGGCGACGACGACAAGCGTCATCAGGGCGACATAGGCCAACGTATAGCGGGTCTTCAGCATTTTTTTATCCTGGGTGATGCCACCAGTTGGAGTAAAATTTAGGCCTAAAGGCTGGCAAAGCAAAAGGCCTGTCCGGATGTTATCCGTGCAAGCCTTTTGAAGCTTTCGAAAGACTTCGTCGAAGCTTAGGCTGCGACAGCAGCGGCTTCAGCGGTCTTCTTGACGATCTGACGGCGCAGCAGACGAGCGCGCATCGAAAGTTCGTTTTCGCTAGCCTTCAGCAGGAAGGCATCGAGGCCGCCACGGTGCTCAACGGAACGAAGAGCAGCAGCCGAAACGCGAAGACGGTAACGCTGACCGAGCGCATCGGAGATCAGCGTAACCTGGCACAGGTTCGGGAGGAACCGGCGCTTGGTCTTGTTGTTGGCATGGCTGACATTGTTACCAGTCAGGACTGCCTTGCCGGTCAATTCGCACATGCGGGACATGGAACACCTATTCTTGTTTTTCTCGGGCCATTGGATGACAATCCGGCAACAACCAGCTGCGCAATCCATCAGGCCATGATTGGAAAGTTGCGGTTCTATAGTCAGACAGGCCGCGCCCGTCAAGCCAAACCTTGGCCTTTCCCGCAATTCTGTCAAAAAGCTGCTGTTTTCTTCGCGTTGCGGCAGGAGTATAGACCGCAATGCAAGGGCGCAAGCGGCCCAGCAAGACAAGGCTCTCACTATGGCTCATCTCGGCAGACGAATAACGGCTTCGGCATTTGCGGCGCTTCTGGCCTTGCCAGCGGGTGCAAGCGAGATACAGCACCGTACGGAGTACAAGGTCGCCCTTGCAGGGCTGACGATCGCGCGGGCAGCCTTCCTGACCAAGATCGAAGACGATCACAGCTACAATATTGACGGCGATATCAAATCGGCCGGTCTTGCCGATCTCGTCACCGATATCCTTGCCAAGACCAGTGTCAGCGGCGTGGTACGAAACGACCGCCTGCAGGCAGCAAAATACGTTCTCTATTACAAGACCGGCAAGAAGGTGCGGACCTATGAGGTCAGCTATCGCAACGGCAATATCGTCTCTGCTACCACCACACCCGAGCCGCGGCGGCCAAAGAACTGGATTCCGGTGACGCAGGGCGACATGCGCTCCGTGCTCGATCCGATTTCGGGCCTGATCTTCACTGGCGATACCAATGTGTGCGCCCAGAAACTGCCCATCTTTGACGGCGAGACACGGATGGACCTCGTGCTTTCGCCGAAAGGTGACGAGGATTTCTCGACGGATGGGTTCAAGGGCAAGGCGACCGTCTGCAGCGTGCGCTTCATTCCGCGTTCCGGCTACAAGAAGGGCCGCAAGGATCTCGACTATCTCAGCAAGAGCAATCGTATGGAGATCTGGTTTGCCAAGGCTCAGGCGGCGAATGTATATGCTCCGGTCTACGTCCGCATTCCCACGGAATACGGAACGGTGACAATCACTGCCGTGAAATACGGCGTGTGAGCAGCTGACGGAGCTTTGACAAGTCTCCGCAAGGGGGACAGGTGAAGCTTCGGGCAACGCTGATAGGTTTTACGGCCATTCTGATGTGGTCGTTCCTGGCACTCTTTACGGCCGCCTCCGGCAAGATGCCGCCATTCCAGCTTTCCGCCATCTGCTTTGCCATCGGCAGTATTCCCGGCATTCTCGTGCTCGCCTTCAACCCGTCGCGCATCGCGCTCCTGAAGCAGCCGGCAAAGGTCTGGATAACAGGTGTTGCCGGTCTGTTCGGCTACCACTTCCTCTACTTCACCGCGCTGAGAAATGCGCCGGCGGTTGAGGCTGGGCTGATTGCCTATCTGTGGCCGCTGCTGATCGTCGTCGGTTCGGCGCTGCTGCCGGGCGAGAAGTTGCGCTGGTACCACATCGTCGGCGCTCTGGCGGGGCTGTGCGGCACCTTCCTGATCGTTGGGCGCAACGGCATCGATTTCGACGGCGCATATGCGGTCGGTTATGGCGCTGCCTTCCTCTGTGCCTTCACCTGGTCCGGCTATTCACTGCTGACGCGGCGTTTCGATGCTGTCTCGACCGATGTGGTCACCGGCTTCTGCCTTGCGACATCAATTCTTTCGCTGCTCTGCCATCTGGGACTGGAGACGACGGTCTGGCCGCAAACGGGCTTCGAATGGATTGCGGTGGTCGGTCTCGGTCTCTTTCCGGTCGGCGCGGCCTTTTATGCCTGGGATCACGGGGTCAAGAACGGTGATATCCAGATTCTCGGCGCTGCAAGCTATGCCGCACCGCTACTTTCGACGCTGATACTGACAGTCTTCGGAATTGCCGAACCGAGCTGGCGTATTGTGCTTGCCTGCCTGCTGATCACGGGTGGCGCGGTGCTCGCCGCACAGGAGATGTTCCGCCGCAAGCCACAAATGCAGCCTGTGGCGGAGCAGATCTAGGAACCGGGCTTCCAGTCCGGCGGCGCCATTTCGAATTTGGAGAATTCGAAGCCTGGCGCAACCGTGCAGCCGACCAGCGTATAGTCGCCCAGGGTTTCGGCCGATTGCCACCAGTTGGCGGGAATGATTGCCTGCGGCCGCTCGCCGCCGGCGATATCCGTGCCGAGTTTCAGCGTCTCGCTGCTGCCACCATCTTCGGAACGATGGAGAGCCAGCGGCGCGCCGGCATAGTAGTGCCAGACCTCCGCAGCGTCGTGCACGCGATGCCAATGCGAGCGCTGCCCTTTGGCTAGCAGATAATAGATTGCCGTCGAATGGCCGCGCTCGCCGCCATTCGTGTCGCGGAAGGTCTGGACATACCAGCCGCCTTCGGGATGCGGCTGCATACCGAGCTCGCGGATAATCTCCTCGGGTGACAGGTCCGTGCCAGCCATGTCCTAGAAATTGTCCTTGCGCTTGCGGATTTCGGCGAAGACCTCTTCGTTGGTCTTTCCTTCCATCAGCAGATTGCGGCGGATGGCAGGATCGGCGGCGCGCAGGAAGGGGTTTGTTTCCTTTTCGAGCCCCAACGTCGTCGGAATGGTGAACTTGCCTTCGGCCCGCAGCGCTTCGATTTCTGCGGCGCGGCTCTTCAGGCGCTCGTTGTCAGGGTCGATGGTGACCGCAAAACGGGCGTTCGAGAGCGTATATTCGTGGCCGAAATAGACGGTGGTCTCATCCGGAAGGACGGCAAGCTTCTGCAGTGAGTGCCACATGTCGGCGGCCGGCCGTTCGAACAAGCGGCCACAGCCGAGCGCAAAGAGCGTATCGGCTGCGAAGAGCAGCTTGTCGTCGGGGAAGTGGTAACAGATATGGCCTGCCGTGTGGCCGGGCGTTTCGATGACATTGACCGTGTGGTCGCCAAAGAGGAAGCTGTCGCCGTCGCCCATCGTCTTGTCGAGGCCGGGAATGGCCACAGCCTCGTTGATCGGGCCGATGATCTCAAGGCCGTATTGTTCTTTCAGCGCCAGATTGCCTTCCACATGGTCGATGTGGTGGTGGGTCGTGAAGATATGGGTGATGTTCCAACCGCGGCGCGCAGCAGCGGCTTCGACAGCTGCCGCATCGGGCGCGTCGATCGAAGCGGTCTGCCCAGTCTCCGTGTCATGGATCAGAACACCGAAATTGTCGCTGCGGCAGAGAAAAACATCTAATTCCAAAGGTTTCATCGCTCAAATAGTCCCTTATCCCTCGAACTGACCGGGAATGTAGAGGTTCCGGCCTTGAAGTCCAACCGGTCATTGATAACATTTGAGATAATGCACGCCGATATCGTCGATCTTCGCCAATTCTATCATTCCGAGCTTGGGCGCATGGCCGAGCAGTCGATTGCCATGGCGCTATCATCGCTCTGGGTCCGGCTGCCGCAGGAGCGGCTTGTAGGCATCGGTTATTCCGTGCCCTTCCTCGACCGGTTCCAGGCCGATACGGAACGCACCTTCGCCTTCATGCCGGCCGGGCAGGGGGCGGTGAACTGGCCTGTCGGCTCGCTCTCCTCCACTGCGCTGATCTTCGATGAGGAATTGCCGCTGCCGGATTCTTCGATCGATCGCGTGCTGATGGTGCATTCACTGGAATTTGCGGAAAGTCCGCGTGAGACGCTGAAAGAGCTCTGGCGGGTGCTGGCGCCCGGCGGACGGCTCGTTATCGTCGTGCCGAACCGGCGCGGTGTCTGGGCACGGATGGAACATACGCCTTTCGGTTCGGGCCGGCCCTATTCGCGCGGCCAGCTGACCCATCTGCTGCGCGAGACCAATTTCACGCCAGGCGCCACGGCCGAGGCTCTGTTCTTTCCGCCGTCGAAACTGCGTGCCGTCTTGCGCCTGCGCCGCGGTTTCGAGCGGATCGGCCGCGCACTCTGGCCGGCTTTTTCCGGTGTCATCATCGTCGAGGCACAGAAGCGGCTTTATCAGGGCCTGCCGGTTGCTGCCCGCGCGTCCCGACGTGTCTTCGTGCCGGTGCTCGCGCCGCACGGCGTGCCGACGACGCGCAGCCGCTAGCACACCGCAGTACTCGACAAAAACGCCATTCCGCTTTAATGCCACTCGAGTCTTTCGCCGGCTTTCCGGCGATTTCGAAGGTCGATCCGTGAGCATTGAGATGAGCAAACCCGTTCCGCGTCCCGGTATTCTTGATATCGCTGCCTACGTGCCGGGCAAGGAACATGCGCCGGGTGTCGCCCGCGTCTACAAGCTCTCCTCCAACGAGACGCCGCTTGGCGCCAGCCCCAAGGCAATCGAGGCATTCAAGGCAGCCGCAGGCAATCTCGAGCGTTATCCGGATGGACAGGCTCGTGAGCTGCGCGAGGCGATTGCTTCAGTGCATGGCCTCAACCCGGCAAATATTCTGTGCGGCAACGGCTCCGATGAGCTGCTTGCGCTGCTCTGCCATGTCTATCTCGGCACCGGCGACGAGAGCATCGTCACCGAACACGGTTTCCTCATCTACAAGATCCAGTCCATGGCGGCGGGAGCGACGCCTGTCGTGGTCAAGGAAAAGGATCATACGGTCGATGTCGACGCGATCCTTGCGGCGGTGACTGAGAGGACGAAAATCGTCTTCATCGCCAATCCCGGCAATCCGACCGGAACCTATGTCCCGGTCAGCGAAATCCGCCGTCTGCAGGCTGGGCTGCCGCAGCATGTCATGCTCGTGCTCGATGCGGCTTACGCGGAATATGTCCGCCGCAACGATTACGAATCCGGTATCGAAGTCGTTTCCTCGAATGCCAATGTCGTGATGACCCGCACATTCTCGAAGGCTTATGGCCTTGCTTCCTTGCGTATCGGCTGGATGTACGCGCCGGCGGCGATCGTCGATGCACTGGACCGCGTGCGCGGGCCGTTCAACATGAATGCGCCGGCCATTGCGGCGGGGGCCGCGGCGATCCGCGACCAGGCTTTCATTCAGGAGGCCGTGTCCTTCAACCGGATGTGGATCGAGAAGCTCACGGATGCATTTCAGGCGCTCGGCCTCAAGGTCACGCCCTCGGTGACCAATTTCGTTCTCATCCATTTTCCCGATGTGGATGGAAGGCGCGCAGCGGATGCCGATGAATTCCTGACCAGCCGCGGTTATATTCTGCGTGCGGTGCGCGGCTATGGCTTCGCCAATGCGCTGCGCATGAGCGTCGGTCCGGAAGAGGCCAATCGCGGCGTCATCGAAGCACTTGGCGAATTCATGGGACGCAAGGCATGACTGTGCAGTTTGATCGCATCACCCTCATCGGCATCGGCCTGATCGGCTCTTCGCTCGCTCACGACATCAAACGTCTGGGCTTGGCCAAGGAAGTGGTCATCGCCACGCGCAGTGCAGAGACGCTGAAGCGGGCCGAGGAGCTTGGTCTTGGAAACCGCTATACGACCTCCTCGGCCGAAGCGGTCAAGGATGCCGATCTTGTCATCGTTTCGGTGCCGGTCGGTGCCTCCGAAAGTGTGGCGAAGGAAATTGCCGGCACGTTGAAGCGCGGCGCCATCGTCACAGATGTCGGCTCGACCAAGGCGTCTGTTATCGCGCAGATGCAGCCGCACATGCCTGACCACGTGCATTTCATTGCTGGTCACCCGATTGCCGGTACGGAAAAGTCCGGTCCGGACGCCGGATTTCCGGGCCTTTTCGAAGGGCGCTGGTGCATCCTGACGCCGCTCGAAGGAACTGATCCGACAGCGCTGAAGACGCTGCGCAATTTCTGGGAAACATTTGGCTCCCGAGTAGACGAAATGGACGCCCAGCATCACGACAAGGTGCTCGCTATCGTCTCGCATCTCCCGCACCTCATAGCCTACAATATCGTTGGCACGGCCGACGATCTGGAGACGGTGACGGAATCGGAAGTCATCAAATATTCCGCCTCCGGCTTTCGCGATTTTACCCGACTTGCCGCATCCGACCCGACGATGTGGCGCGATGTCTGCCTGCATAATCGCGACGCGATCCTGGAAATGCTGGCACGATTCTCGGAAGACCTCGCCTATCTGCAGCGGGCAATCCGCTGGGGTGAAGGCGACAAGATTTTCGAATTGTTTACTCGCACCCGCGCCATCCGCCGCTCGATCGTCCAGGCAGGCCAGGATGTGGATGCGCCGGACTTCGGCCGCCCGCACCCGCTGGAAAAGAAATAGTCATGGTGGAGATCGCCAAGGCTGGCCAGTCGGACAAGGAGTGGCTGCTTCGCGAGGATCATCGCGTTGGCGAAACCTGGGTTTCGCGTTGCATCGACCTCGGCGAATATCTGATTGCCCGCGAAGAGGGCGAGATCGTCGGCTTCCTGCGCTTCTCCCGCTTCTGGGGCAGGATCCCCTATATGGAGATGATCCTCGTCCTGGATGGCCATCGCCGGTCTGGCGTCGGCACGGCGCTGTTTCTCATCTGGGAAAAGGAAATGCGCGACAGCGGCGCGCGCCTTTTGATGACCTCGAGCGAGTGCGATGAAAGCCGTCCGCAGGATTGGCATCGCCGTAACGGCTTTTCTGAAACCGGTTCGATCGAACTGCCCGGCATTCAACTGGTGCCCGAGGTCTTCTTTCTCAAGAAGCTCGATTAAACCGGTGGGATCTTGCCGAGAGGGATAAAGCCGCTCACCGTCGCATTTCCGTGATCGACGACGAGATCGACCGACACCTTGTCGCCTCCGCCGGCAAGCGCCTTCAATAGCTTGGTTGCCGTATCGACCGTCGAGGCGATATCGGGGAAGGCCTCTTTGATGGTTTTGCCCCAGGGCCCGAGCTGTTCGATCTCCAGCTTGAACTTGCCGGACAGGAAGCCGTTCTCGTCGAAGGTGAAGGGGCCGGAGACGGTCATCACCTTGCCATCGCCGATGTCGGCGACGATGCGGCGGAGTTGGCCCTGAGTGCCGTGGATGCCTTGTTCGTCAGTGCCGTCGATCATGCCGGCCTTTCCAATCAGCGTCAGGTCGGCGCTGGCGGAGAATTTCGGGAAGATCTGCGGCCAGTCCTTGAGGATCGCATTGGCGTTTTCGACCGAGATCGCGCCGTCAAGATCCGCTCCGTTCTGCCGCAGGTGGATTTCGGTGCGGGCGGCATCGAAATTGACGGTCTGTCCGGTAAAGGACGAGATGGTGACGGCCTTCAGCCCGTTGATAACGGTCGAGGTGCGGTCGATGCCCTGCGCCTTGGTGACGAGGCTCGATTGCAGATTGTCCCATTGGGCATTGATGGTCAGGCCCTGCGCGGTACGGATTTCAGCCGGCGAGTCGAGTTCCCAGACGATATGGCCGGGGGCATAGACCTGGGCAGCAGAACGAAGCGCGCCGAAGGTGGCCGAGATGCCGTTGACGTTGTCGTCCACATCCACCTTGGAGCAGAAAAGTCCGATGCGGAAAGGAAAGCCGCGGAATTCGATATCGGAGCACTCGCCGCTGACGCCGGTGTCTGCGCGGGGAGCAATCGCGCTCAGCACTGTCTGTTTCAGCGCAGAGGCTGCGTAGAACCAGCCGCCCGTATAGAGAGCGATCACTAGAAGGATAGCGCCGCCCAGCAACCAGAATTTCTTACCGCTGTTATATTGGCCGCTGCCGGATTGGCTTGACGCTGCCATGATGTTCTCCAATGGTGAGAGCGAAATCTGATTTGATCTGGCGTGCGATATGGACGAATTTTGGGTATTTGGCTACGGCTCGTTGATGTGGAATCCGGGCTTCGAATTCGTCGAGCGATCGCAAGCCCTGGTTTACGGCTATCGGCGCTCTCTTTGCGTCCGCTCCTTCGTGCATCGCGGCAGCCGGGAAACCCCCGGTCTCGTTCTCGGCCTCGACAGAGGCGGTGCCTGCCGCGGCATGGCTTTTCGCGTGGCGCCGGATAAGTGGGATGAAGTGATCGACTACCTGCGCGCCCGCGAACTCGTCACCAATGTCTATCTCGAACGGCATCTGCCGCTGCAGCTTCCGGATGGCCGCAGCGCGCGGGCTGTCGCCTATGTGGTCGATCGCGCCCATGAGCAATATGCCGGCGCACTCGACGCATTCGCTGCGGCACGTGTCGTCAACGTATCAGTAGGCCAGTCGGGGCCGAACGATGCCTATGTCTTCAACACGCTCGCGCATCTCAAGGAGATGGGTATTCGCGACCAGTGGCTGGAGCAGGTGGCAGAGGAAGTCACGCGGCTGCGGGCTGCGGCTTAAGCCGTGACCGCTTTTGCCTTGCGCAACTCGGCCAGCCGTTCTGCCGCTGTCGGCGGCAACGGCACATGCGGGTTGCGTTCGACCGTGTCGATCAGGAGCTGATCGCTGGCGCTTTCCGTCACGTCGATCAGATGGGCGAAGAAGGCGTCAGGATCCATGCCGGGCATGATGGGCGGCAGGATCTGTACCTTGAAGTGACCGGGATAGCGCATGGTACTGCGGCGCGGCCAGAACAGACCAGGATGCATTACGATGGGTACGACCGGCAGCTGCAGGTCGCGGTACATGCGGGCGATGCCGTATTTGTACAGTGGCTCGGCACCTGGTGGGCGGCGTGTGCCCTCAGGGTAGATGATGAGCTGGCGGCCGGTGGCAAGCTCTTCCTTGGTGCGTTTCAGAACCTCGACCATCACCTTGCCGCGGGCACCGCGGTCGACCGGAATCATTCGCTGCTTCTTGGCATACCAGCCGAAGAGCGGGATCCACATGAGTTCGCGCTTGAGGATGTAGACCGGATCGTCGAGGTTGGGCAGCAGCGCATATGTATCCCAGAAGGACTGATGCTTCGGCGAAATGATGTAGCTGCCGTGAGGCAGGTTCTCGATGCCCTCGATCTCGAAGGTCGTTCCCACGATCACCCGCATCAGCCAGTGGTTCGAGCGCGCCCAGTTCTTGGGAACGCTGTAGGCGAGCTTGCGCGGAATGATGAAGTAGATCGGGGAGAGCACGATCATCCGCAGGATGAGGTTTGCATAGAAGATCGTGTTGAACAGAACGGAACGCAGGGCGATCATGAAACTTTCCCGAGGCACGGTCACGGGACCGGCCTACACGATATTGCCCGTCGGAAAAAGCGTCTGATTGCCTGAGCGCGCAAAAGTCTCAGCTTTGGCCCGCCAGGCTGGCGGAACGCAGGCCCGTATGGCGCAGGCCGACAATGTTGCGTGCACCGGCCAACAGTACCTTGGCGTATTCGGCCAGCATGACGCGCAAGGCGTTCGGATCAGTGAACCAATCGCGTGTCTTCAGATCGGAATTGACGACGGGATAGGCGATGAATTGGGTGTCGGGATCGACATAGGCGAGTTCGGCGAGGCTGCGCGGCATGTGGTAGTTGTTGGTGACGACGAGGATGCTCTTATAGCCCCTGGCATGAATCCAGTTCGACGCCTCCTCCGCATTGCCGATCGTATCGAGCGCGTCGTAGCCTATGTCGACACAGCAGGAAAAGAGATCGGCAGAGCCTTGGGTCATCCTGCGGATCTGCGCCGGCGTGGTGGAGGGATGCGCGCCGGAGATCAGCAACCGCTTGCCTGCACCTTTTTGCAGGAGCTCGACGGCTTGATCGATACGCTGGTAGCCCCCGGTCAGCACGATGATCGCGTCCGCCCGCGGCTCGGCTGGAGGCTTCAGGGTCGTCACCGAATCGGCAAAACGCAAAAAACCGCCGAAGATCAGCGCAGCAATCAACACGCAGGAAAAGCCCGTCCAACGCAAGACGCGACGGATGGGGCTACGCCGCGCCGAGACGCTCTCGGGGCGTTCAATCTCCGGGTCCGGGCGAATCGGATTGCGTGTCGTATGGCCCATCGTCATGAGTCGTGATTATACGCTGATTGCGGCGCAGAACAGACGCTTTCATGGCAAATCGGCATGCTGCGACTAATTCACGATGCCGTCCGCGCGCGTCGGATCGGAACGCAATGTATCGATTTCATAGATCGTGCGCATGACAGTGAGCCGCGCCGTCAACGTCGTGAGCAACGCAATCACGATCATCGTCGCCAAGATGCCGAGATAGCCGAGGGCACCGACCGAAAAAGTGCCGAAGAGGGCCGTTGCCTGATCGGTCTCTGGCGTGGCGATCGTCTTGCTCTGCAAGAAGCCGGCGCCGGCAAAAAAGAGGGCGGCCAGCGCACTGCCGATTGCCGAACCCTTGAGGCTGATTTTCAGGAAATGCTTCTGGAATTCCGTCGCGACGAACGAGCTCTCGGCACCGACGAAATGCAGGACTTCGACGATGTGGCGATTGCCGGAAAGTACGCCGCGCGTGGCAAAGACCACCGTCAGTACCATGGCTGCGAAAACAAGTAGCAGAATGCCGGTGCCGATCATGACCGTCGTGCGGGCCATGGCAACCAGCCGGTCCACCCAGGTACGGTGGTCATCAAGGAAGGCTTGCGGGATACTTTCCTTCAGAAGATCGCGCATCGCCGCAAAGTCGGGTGGATGGCTCTCGTCGATGGTGATGATCACCAGACGCGGCACGGGAAGTTCCTTGATGTCCAGACCGCTGCCGAGCCACGGCTCCAGAAGGCGAGCAGTGGCGGCTTCATCGACGATTTGACCGCTCTTCGTGCCGACGAAGGTGAGCGCGATATCGCGGGCCTGAACGAGGGCCTTTTCCATGTCCAAGTTATCGTCGGGCTTGATCTGAATGGTGACTTCGCGGGAGATCTGGCTTTCCCAGCTTGCTGCAGTCGAACGGACCATGCTGACGCCACCGAGTGTCAGGCAGGCAAGGAATGCCATGATGGCGATGACAACCATCAGTGCATTGCCCTGGATGTTCGATGGCGGCAGGATCGGTGCCGTGGGGCGCACGCGCATCTCCGGCCGCTTGGGCTGCTGGGCAGGGGCAGCGGCAGGCGCCTTTGCGCGGGTCCTGGTGGGCGGTTTAGTCATAAATATCGAGATGCCCTTCCGAGAGGATCATGCGGCGGGCTTCCACCTGGTCCATCAGCGAGAGATCGTGAGTGGCAATCACCACCGCGGTGCCTAGGCGATTGAGCTCCATGAAGAGGTTCAGCAGGCGCTTGGCCATCGGCGGATCGACATTGCCGGTCGGTTCGTCGGCAAGCAGCACTTCCGGCCGGTCCATCAGTGCGCGGGCGATTGCCGCGCGCTGCTTCTCACCGCCCGAGAGCACTGGTGGCAACACGTTGATGCGTTCGCCGAGGCCGACCCATTTCAAAAGTTCCAGCACATCGGTCTTGTAGGTGCTCTCATCCTTGCCGCGCACGCGTAGCGGCAGGGCCACATTCTCATAGGTCGTCAGATGGTCGAGAAGGCGGAAATCCTGAAAGACGATGCCGACCCGGCGGCGCAGCAGCGGCAGCTCGGGCCGCGGGATCTCGGATATGTCGCGCCCGAACATGCGGATCAGGCCGCGGGTCGGCTGCAGCGACATGAAGAGCAGGCGCAGGAGCGTGGTCTTGCCGGCGCCGGACGGGCCAGTCAGAAACTGGAAGGACTTTTTCGGGATGTCGAAAGTCAGGTCCCGGAGGATTTCCGGGCCCATACCATATCGCAAACCGACATTCTCGAAATGGATCAACGGGGCAGCTCAGTCTTTCGTGGTTTCACCGCATGACTTGTTAACCAACACCGTTAACAGCGGGTAAATTTTGCCGGAAAGACGCCCGTTTGATGGCGATCTTTGCGAAGCATTAACCATTGAAATTTACGACTGGGCTGGATTCGTTTCAATGCCAAGATTGTTTTGGGCAGCGAAACCATGTGGACATCCGAGAGGTCGCCACCATGGAAGCATCCTACTTCAGAAGACAGGCCGCCGGCCAGACCTATGATTTTCTGCCGCCGGATCCGGTTATTCGCCAGCCTCGGCGCATGCCGCGCAGAGATGACGTTGCCGATGCCGAGTTCGTTGTTGTCGGCAAGGCACGGCAGCAAGGTGGGTCCGGCAATGCCCGCGATACGAGCCACAATCCCCGTCGCAGCGTCCCGCCCAGGGACCAACCTCCAATGCCGCTTTCTACCGTCACCGCGGTCGTGCGCAACATTGAGGTCTGGCTACAACAGGCGTCGCTGCAGGGCTTTGCTGCACTGGTCGCCTCGCTCTTCGTGCTGGTGTTCGGACTTGCCGGTGGATTTTCGTTTCTTTCGGAAAGTGGAGGGCCGCCGGCTGCTGCGCTTCACTTCTCGCATGTGACGATTACCCCACGCGACGCCAATGGCATGCGCATCCTGCTGATCAATGGCATCATCGAGAACGACAGCGGCGTGACGCAGCAGGTCAAGCCGATCCGCGCCGATCTCGTCGCCGACGACAGATTGACCGCCAGTATCGTCATCGAGCCACCGGCCGATGCCATTTATGCAGGTCAGAGCCGTGGCTTTTCAGCCCGTGTGCAGCATGTCGGCGGCAAGGTGCCGGATCTGCGGCTTTCCTTCATGCCCTGAGCGCCAAGGGCGTTTTTGGGTTGATCGACGGGAAAACCTGCTTCTGCGGGGTGTTTCGCCGGGATTAATGTGCTAACGGCTTACCCTTCATTTTACGGAGCAAGCCTTTATGCCTGTCGTGCGCGGAAAAAACATCGAACCGCTCTTCACTGCCGAGCAGATCGCCGAGCGCAATCATTCCCTGGCGCAGGATATCGCAGCCGGTCCGACCAAGGACCTGCTGGTCATCGCCGTGCTCAAGGGTTCCTTCATTTTTGCGGCCGATCTGCTGCGCGCCCTGCATGATACCGGCCTTGCTCCCGAGGTCGAATTCATCACGCTTTCGAGCTATGGCGCGGGCACGGTTTCGCAGGGCGTGCGCATCGTCAAGGATATCGACAGCGACGTGAAGGCCCGCGATGTCCTGCTGATCGACGACATTCTTGAATCCGGCCGTACGCTGCGGTTTGCCAAAGAGCTGCTCTATGAGCGCGGTGCGCGCAACGTGACGATCGCCGTGCTGCTCGACAAGCGCGTGAAGCGCAAGGAAGAACTGGAAGCGGACTATGTCGGCTTCGAATGCCCCGACTATTTCGTGGTCGGCTACGGCATGGATGTCGCCTATGCCTTCCGCGAGCTGCCCTTCGTCGGCGTGGTTACCGGTGACGCATAAGCCGTCCTGCTTCAAGACGGCTTGTTAACCATTCCGTCGATCGGCCTGACATGTTTACCGATCGAAAAGGAACCGCATGCGATCTCCGTCGCGGGGCATGACGACGGAGCAATGCACAGATGGCAAAAATTCTGATCACGGAAGACGAGGATTCCCTTCGTACTTTCGTAGCCCGGGCACTACGCCTTGACGGTCATGAGACCGATGAAGCCGCCGATGGGGCGGAAGGGCTGGAAAAGCTGAAGGGCGGCAGCTACGACCTGCTGCTTTCCGATATCCGGATGCCGGTCATGGACGGCATCGAACTGGCTCATCAGGCGAAGGATGCCTTTCCGGCGCTGAAAATCCTGCTGATGACGGGTTATGCCGAACAGCGCGAACGCGCTGACGACCTGGCTGAGAAAATTATCGATGTCGTGCCGAAACCGTTCGCCTTGCCTGACATCCGCAAGGCCGTGGCGCGCGCCCTGGTCGCATAACATATTGCGGCGCGGCGTGCCCAAAAGGCACGCCAACTACCCTCACTCCTCTCAGCATCACTGAATATCCAGCAGCCGCTCGAGATATTGACGCTCGATCGCCTGGGTCGGATTATTCCCGAGCTTTTCGCGGATGGCGTCGAGAATCTCCCGGGCGCGCTGGACGTCGATCTCGTCGGGTATCTTCACATCGTTGTTCATATCGGGGCCGAGATCGGTCTGGCGCGGGCGGCCAAGCGGATCGCGGCCGTTCTGGTTGCCCTGGCCGAGCTGGCCGTTGGGTCCCTGTTGTCCTTGCTGACCCTGCTGTGCCTGCATCATCTGGCTCATCATGTCGCGCGCGCCCTGCCGCAGGGCTTCTAGAGCCCGTCCCTGGCCTTCCACAGCGCTGCTGCCGTTGCCCTGGCCGAGGTCGCGGCCGGCGCCTTCCATTTCCCGCTGCGCCTGACCGAAGCCTTCGCCAGGCTTCATACCCATATCGCTGAGGCTCTTCTGCAGTTCCTGCAACTGCTTGCCGAGCGCATCCTGCTGGGAGCGCAACTGCTTCAATGCTTCACGCAGTTGCTCGGCCGTCATCTGGTCACCGGGCTGCTGGCCTTGCTGCTGCTCCTGCTGGCCCTGCTGCTGTTGCTGCTGGCCTTCCTCGCCCGGCATCATGTCGTCCATGTTGGGGTCACCGCGCTGCATGCGGTCGCGAAGCTGCTGGTCGAGGCGGAAGGTCTCGTCCATCAGCTTCTGCTGGTCGCGCAGGATCTTGCCGAGCTTGTCCATCTGCTGTGTCAGCTGGCTGTTTTCCTGCTGCTGGCCGCGTTGCGGGCGGGCTGTCTGCAGATTGTTCATCAGCCGCTGCAGTTCTGACAGCATCTGCTGGGCGGCATCACGATTGCCGGAGCGCGCCAGGTTTTCGATCTGGTCCATCATGCGCTGCAGATCCTGCTGGCGCAGGAAATTCTGGGCATTCTGGTTCGGCTGCATCGGCATGTTCTGCAGGCGCTGGGCGAGCTCGTTCATGTAGTCCTGCATCGCCTTGCGCAGTTCATCCATCAGCTTCTTGATTTCGGCATCAGGAGCATTGCGGTTCAGCGCATCGGCAAGGTTCTGCTGGGCGTCGCGCAGCCGCCGTTCGGCCAGCGAAAGATCCCCTTCCTCGATACCGAGGGCGATGTCCCAGAGATATTGGGCGGTATCCTTGAGTTGCTCATCACCTTTGGCGATTTTCATGCGGGTCAGCGCGGACTCTATCAGCAGGAAATGGGTGGTGTTCGGGATCGTCTCCTCGGGCCGGATCGTCAGGGCTTCGTTGAGCGCGATTGCTTCCTTCATCTTGCGAGTATCGAGAGCAAACGTCTGGCGCTCTTCGGCGACGGCTGCAGCCAGCGGCTCGCTGAAGGGTCGCGACGGCATGATCATTTCATAGGGCGGGCTGCGACCCGTCTGTCCGGCGGCATCCTTCGCGACGAGCGTGATGCGTACGCGTTTGCCGGCCAGCGGATGCTCGGTCAGGTTCTTGCTCGTCAGGCCCTTGCCGTCACGCGCATTGCGGCGGGGAATGTCCAGCCGGAATTCCGGCAGCGGATAGAGCGGCGTTGCGGCCGGGTCGGATTCGACCGGCACGATCTCGGCATGAGCCTCTTGCACGCCGTAATCGTCCTTCACCGTAAAGCCGATTTCCAGAGCACCATTGACGGCGCGGCGCGGCATGCCGTCGAAGGCGATTTCCGGGGCCTTGTCGGGCAGCACGTCGAAATTCCAGGTGCGGCCGTTCGCCTGCAGTGCGCCGTTCTCCTCAAGCTTCATGATGTGCGTCTGCGCCATCAGTTGAGGTGCGACCGGCGCGCCGCCCGAGGGCTGTTCGGTATTGGCATTTGCGGCCGGTTGCGGCCGGGTGTCTTCCTGAACAGCAATTTCGTGGCTTTCGCCATTGGCCTTCCTGAACAGCACCTTCTCGTCCGATTGACCGCCGCTGACACGCACCGTCAGGCTGGAAAACTGCGGAACGCCGATCGGTGTCTGTTCACTGCCATCGGCCGTCAGATAGATCGGCGCGCGGCCGGTATAGGAGGGTGGGGTCACCCAGGCGTCGATACGCACGGCCGGATTGCTCGTAACCTGTGCGGGCGCGGGCTCAAATGCATCGGCGACGGAACCGCCGTTGATGGACAGCGAATAACCGAAAGCGGTAACGACAAGCAGTGCCGGAATCGCGCGCAGTGCGAAGCGGTCGTGCCGCGCGATATCGGGTCGCGGCAGACCGGCGTCCAATGTCGCGATCTTCCGCGCCATGCGCGTCTGGTGTTCACGCCACAGGGCGCGGGAGAAGGGTGTGTCGAAGGCGGGCTCATCCTCCTGCACCATGACCGGCTGATGCGGCAGGCCATTGCGCTCTTCCAGCATGCGGTCGGCGTCGACAACGCGGGGCCAGCGAAGATTGCGGAACGGCAGGAGGGAAACGAGGAAGCCTGCAGCAAAGACGGTCAGGAGGAGGATGCGCAGCCAATCCGGTACGATGCGGAAGAAGCCGAACCATGAGACCGAGAGATAAATCGCCACAACCGAAAGGGCGGGTACCAGCAGCGGAAGAACCTGCTCGGCAAGAAGCACGATCCGCGCGAGGAAACGTTTTGCTGCCACAAGCCGCGCAAGAGAGGGTTGAAGCGCGAATGCGCCTTTCTTCTGCCTTGCGGGGCTTGTCATCAATCCGGTCTCCGCGATCTGGCGTTCAGGGAACAGAGGGCGCTTCCGGCGATTGCTGGGCAATACGCTCACGAAGGAAAAGGATAACACTCTTTGTGGCGAAGGCGAGGGCGAGGGCCCTTCAATACCGGTTTTTCACGTGTGGTCGCCAAAAAGTGATTGCGACCTTTAGTCCAGCCAGGCCGGGACGGAATCGAGACTGATCAGCTCCGAATAGGTGCGGCGGGGGCGAATCACATGGAACTCGTCGCCCTTGACCAGAACTTCAGGCACGAGAAGGCGGCTATTATAGGTGCCCGCCTGGACTGCGCCGTAAGCGCCGGCCGTGCCGATGGCCAGGAGGTCGCCCGGCTTCGGGGTCGCCATTTCGCGGTCGAGCGCGAGGTAATCGCCGGTCTCGCAGACGGGGCCGACAACATCGGCCCGGATGCGCGGCGCGTTGGCAGCCGAAATCACCACGGGGCGGACCTCATGATAGGCCTCGTAGAGTGTCGGACGGATGAGGTCGTTCATCGCGCCGTCAACGACCACGAAGGTCTTTTCGCCGCCGTCCTTCAAATAGATGACCTCGGTGACGAGGATACCGGCATTGCCGACGAGCAGGCGGCCCGGCTCAGTGACGATCTTGCAGTTCAGAGAGCGAAGCTGGTTCTTGACGACGGCGGCATAGGCTTCCGGCGAGGGCGGCGGGTTGTTGTCGTCCTTATAGGGGATGCCGAGACCGCCGCCGATATCGACGTGATGGATATCGTGACCATCGGCGCGCAACGTGTCGACCAGATCGTGCAACAGCTTGAACGCATCGTCGAAGGGCTGCAGCTCAGTGATCTGGCTGCCGATATGCATGTCGATGCCGGTAACCTCGATCCCGGGCAGGCTGGCGGCGCGAGCATAGATCGTGCGGGCGCGCTCCCAGGAGATGCCGAACTTGTTTTCCTTCTTGCCTGTCGAAATCTTCGCATGGGTACGGGCGTCGACATCCGGATTGATGCGGAAGGAAACAGGCGCCTTCTTGCCGGCGCGCACGGCACGCTGGTTGAGAACTTCGAGTTCCGGTTCGGATTCGACGTTGAAGCAGTAGATACCGGCTTCGAGTGCGTAGTCCATCTCATTCGGTGTCTTGCCGACGCCGGAGAACATGATGCGGTTGGCGGGAATTCCCGCGGCAAGCGCGCGGCGCAGTTCGCCTTCGGAAACCACGTCGATGCCGGCACCGAGCCGGCCGAGCGTTTTCAGCACGGCCTGGTTCGAATTTGCCTTCATTGCGTAGCAGACCATGGAATCGACATCGCCGAAGGCGTCGGCGAAGACGCGGTAATGGCGCTCGAGCGTTGCAGTCGAATAGACGTAGAAGGGCGTACCGACCGCTTTGGCGATCTCGGGAACGGGAACGTTCTCGGCGTAGAGAATGCCGTCGCGATACTGGAAATGGTTCACTGGAGTCCGGCCTTAGAGAAGGGGATCGAGAATAAAGGGCTTGTCGACGGAGCCTGGCCGTTGCGTCGGTTTGGAAACATCGCCGCCCTTTGTCGCGTTTGCGCTCGGCGGATCGAGGTCACCCTTGCGGCCGCACCCGGCAACGGCGAGGCCGATGACGGCAAAAACCACCGTAAGGCGGATGAAATGCGGCAAGCTGGTCTGCATGGATATCCTCGTATCGGACACTGGGCGGGCACTGACTGGCATCTTCATAGCGAAGTTTGACAGCCTTGTGCACCCCGATTGTTGACGCTTTGTCCAGTGCGTGTTTCCGGGCGGGAGACCGTTCTCCATTTCGCCCGGAAATGCCTTAATTGCGCGCGCGCCAATAGGCGATCTGCTTCCTGACTTCCGAAGGTGCGGTGCCGCCAAAACTCTTGCGGCTGGCGACCGAAGCTTCGACCGTCAGCACGTCATAGACCTTGTCGGTAATGGCGGGATTGATCCCCTGCAGATCGGCGAGCGGAAGCTCCGACAGATCGCAGCCCCTGCTTTCGGCAAGGGCCACGGCGCGGCCGGTGACATGGTGGGCGTCGCGGAAGGGAAGACCCGCCTCGCGCACCAGCCAGTCGGCGAGATCTGTCGCAGTCGAATAGCCCGAGCCAGCGGCCGCTTTCATTCTGATAGTGTTGATCGTCATGTCGCGTACCATGCCAGTCATGGCGGCAATCGCAAGTTCCAGGCTCTCGGCTGCGTCGAAGACCTGTTCCTTGTCTTCCTGCATGTCCTTGGAATAGGCGAGCGGCAGGCCCTTCATGATCGTCAGCAGGGCGATCAGCGAGCCATTGATGCGGCCGGTCTTGGCACGCACCAGCTCGGCCGCATCCGGGTTCTTCTTCTGCGGCATGATCGAGGAGCCGGTGGAGAAGGCGTCGGAGAGACGCACGAAGCCGAATTGCGGCGTCGACCAGATGACGATCTCTTCTGCAAGACGCGACAGATGCACGGCGCAGATTGCGGCAATCGCCAGGAACTCGATGGCAAAATCACGGTCGGAAACGGTGTCGATCGAGTTGCGGGTCGGCTCACGGAAACCGAGAGCCTTTGCGGTCATGTGGCGGTCGATCGCATAGCCGGTGCCGGCGAGCGCTGCCGCACCGATCGGGCTTTCATCGAGATGTTCGATTGCGTGGCGAACACGCGAGCGGTCGCGGCCGAACATTTCCACATAGGCCATGCAGTGGTGGCCGAAGGTCACCGGCTGGGCTGTCTGCAAATGCGTGAAGCCAGGCATGACGCTGTCTGCATGTTCCTCGGCGCGATCGAGGAAGGCTGCGATCAGATCGGTCAGCATGGCCTCGGTTTTTTGCAATTCTTCCTTCACCCAGAGGCGAAAGTCGAGCGCCACCTGGTCATTGCGCGAACGGGCCGTGTGAAGGCGGCCGGCCGCTGGGCCGATCAGGGTCGCAAGCCGTGCCTCGACGTTCATGTGAATGTCTTCAAGCTGGCGGGAGAATTCGAAATTGCCGCTTTCGATCTCTGACAGGATCGTGTTTAGCCCGTGAACGATCTTGTCCTTATCGTCGGCGGAAATAATGCCCTGATGGGCGAGCATCGTGGCGTGGGCGATCGATCCGCGGATGTCCTGGGCAAACAGCTTCTTGTCGAAACCGATCGAGGCATTTATCTCCTCCATGATCGCATCGGGGCCGGAGGCGAAACGTCCGCCCCACATCTGGTTGGAGGATTTGGTGTCCGTGTTGTCCTCGGCCATGGAAGATGCCCGTCCTGGAGAATGAAATGACGACGAAAAAACCCTTCGGCCTGCCGTCCGTGAAACTGATCGCAATCGCTGCCGTTGCTGGCATCGTTGCCGGTGCGGCAGCGGTATACGTGAAGGAGACGGGCATTGGCAATGGTATCGGCGATACGGCTTCGGCCGAGTGCCCGCTGACGAAGGAGCGCAGTGCTAACCTGAGCTCCCTCATGAAAGGCCAGGTTGCCGCCATGGTCGCCGCCAACCAGCCGAAGAAACTTCAGACAGTCGCGTTCAACGGCCCTGACGGCAAGCCGATGACGCTTGATCATTTCGCCGGCAAGACCGTGCTTCTCAATCTCTGGGCCACATGGTGCGTGCCCTGCCGCGAGGAAATGCCGGCACTGAACGCGCTGGAGAAGGATATGGGCAGCGACAAGTTCCAGGTCGTGCCTGTCAATATCGATAGTGGTGACGATGAGAAGCCGAAGGCGTTCCTGAGCGAAATCGGTGTCGATGCGCTGCAGCTTTACCGGGACAATACGATCGGCGTCTTCAATAGCCTGAAAAAGGAAGGACTTGCCTTCGGTCTTCCGGTCACGCTGCTGCTCGACGAAAAGGGTTGCCTGATCTCGGCCATGAACGGTCCGGCCGCATGGGATAGCGACGATGCCAAGGCGCTGATCAAGGGGGCGATCGGGTCGTAAGGACGCGGCTCAGGGGTCACCGGCGCCGCGGATAAGGAACACACCTGCCAGTCCGATCAGGACGCAGCACTGCAGCAGAAACATCGGCAATTCGCTCGACATGATTTTTCCTCCCATTCACGGCAGGAAAGCATGTCGCGAGCCTTTGTTCCATTCGCCTATTTTAGTGATCAGGGACTTATCGGGTCGGAACCGGGGTTTCGCCGCGATAGTCATAGAAGCCGCGGCCGGATTTGCGGCCGAGCCAGCCGGCCTCGACATATTTCACCAGAAGCGGGCACGGGCGGTATTTGCTGTCGGCGAGGCCGTCGTGCAGCACCTGCATGATTGAAAGGCAGGTATCGAGGCCGATGAAATCGGCAAGCTGCAACGGTCCCATCGGATGGTTGGCGCCGAGTTTCATGGCGGTATCGATGGCATCGACCGTGCCGACGCCTTCGTAGAGCGTATAGATCGCTTCATTGATCATCGGCAGCAGAATGCGGTTGACGATGAAGGCCGGGAAATCCTCGGCGACCGTAACGGTCTTTTCCAGCGATGCGACGAATTCCCTGGCGGCGGAAAAGGTTGTTTCCTCAGTCGCGATGCCGCGCACCAGTTCCACGAGCTTCATGACCGGAACCGGGTTCATGAAGTGGATGCCCATGAAACGCTCGGGACGGTCGGTCGCGGCTGCAAGACGCGTGATCGACAGCGAGGAGGTGTTGGTGGCAAGGATCGCTTCCGGCTTCAGTACCGGACAGACCTGAGTATAGATCTTGCGCTTGACGCTTTCATCTTCGGTTGCCGCCTCGATCACGAGATCAGAGGGGGCGAGATCGTTGACATTGGCCGAGCCGGTAATGCGGGAAAGCGCTGTGCTGCGCTCTTCATCCGTCATCTTGCCGTTCGTCACCTGACGCGCAAAATTGCCGTTGATGGTGGCAAGGCCGGACTCGATACGGTCCTGCGACAGATCGTAGATATGAACCTTGTATCCTGCGGCGGCCGAAACATGCGCGATGCCGCAGCCCATCTGGCCCGCACCAATGATACCAATATTCTTCAACACCGCGCTCATCTCCAACCCCCGCCCGGCATACACCCCCGCGCCGCCGGTATTTTTATATGAAATTGCCGGACGAAAGATCGCCCGGCAAAAGTAGTAGACCGATAGAAGACAATTTTCCAGTCATTCGCAAGTGCGAAAAGAAGGCAATCTGACCGATCAGAGGGCTTTTTCGAGCTCCGGCAGAACGTCGAAGAGATCGGCGACAAGTCCATAGTCGGCGATCTGGAAGATCGGGGCCTCTTCGTCCTTGTTGATCGCGACAATGACCTTCGAATCCTTCATGCCGGCAAGATGCTGGATGGCGCCCGATATGCCGCAGGCAATGTAGAGCTGCGGGGCGACGACCTTGCCGGTCTGGCCGACCTGCCAGTCGTTCGGGGCGTAACCGGCGTCGACAGCGGCACGCGAGGCGCCGACGGCTGCACCGAGCTTGTCGGCGACCGGCAGGATGACTTCCTTGAACTTCTCGGCGGAACCGAGCGCGCGGCCACCGGAGATGATGATCTTTGCGGAGGTCAGTTCCGGACGTTCGGAGGCCGAGAGCGCGTCGGACACGAAGTTCGAAAGGCCCGGATCGGAGACGGCGGGGATTGTTTCGACGGCGGCCGAGCCGCCCTCGGAGGCGGAGGCGAAGGAAGCGGTGCGCACGGTGAGGACCTTCTTGGCGTCGGTCGCCTGCACCGTCTGGATCGCGTTGCCGGCATAGATCGGGCGCTTGAAGGTATCCGGCGAAATCACTTCGGTGATTTCGGAGACCTGGGCGACATCGAGGAGAGCGGCGACGCGCGGCATGACATTCTTGCCAGTGGAGGTCGCCGCGGCGACGATCGTGTCGTAGCTGCCGGCCAGAGAGACGATCAGGTCGCCAAGCGGCTCAGCAAGATTGTTGGCGAGCTCATCGCTTTCGGCGAGCAGCACCTTGGAGACGCCGGAAAGCTTGGCAGCCGCGTCGGCGGCGGCCTTTGCGCCCTTGCCGGCGACGAGAACGTGGATGTCTCCGCCAATCTGTGCGGCAGCCGTCAGGGCCTTGGCGGTCTGGTCGGAAAGGGTTGCGTTGTCGTGGTCAGCCAGAAGAAGAATGGCCATGGTCGTAATTCCTTTCTCGAACCTTAGAGGACGCCGGCTTCGTTCTTGAGCTTGTCGACAAGCTCGGCGACCGACTTCACCTTGACGCCCGCCTTGCGGCCGGACGGCTCTTCCGTCTTCAGCACCTTGAGGCGTGGAGCGGTGGAAATACCGAAATCGGCCGGGCTCTTCTTATCGAGGGGCTTCTTCTTCGCCTTCATGATGTTCGGCAGGGTGGCGTAACGCGGCTCGTTCAAGCGCAGGTCGGTCGTGACGACCGCGGGTAGCTTGACCTTGATCGTCTGCAGGCCGCCGTCGATCTCACGGGTAACGGTGGCATTGTCGCCCTCGATCGCGATCTTGGAGGCGAAGGTCGCCTGGGCGGAGCCGAGGAGGGCTGCCAGCATCTGGCCGGTCTGGTTGGAATCGTCGTCGATCGCCTGCTTGCCGACGATGATCAAGCCCGGCTTTTCGGCGTCGGCAACACCCTTGAGGATCTTTGCCACTGTGAGCGGTTCGACGGAGTCATCGGTTTCGACGAGGATGGCGCGGTCGGCGCCCATTGCGAGCGCCGTGCGGAGCGTTTCCTCGGCCTTGGCAGGGCCGATCGAGACGACGACCACTTCCTCGGCCTTGCCTGCTTCCTTCAGGCGAAGGGCCTCCTCGACCGAAATCTCGTCGAACGGGTTCATCGACATCTTGACGTTGGCAAGGTCGACGCCCGATCCATCCGGCTTGACGCGGATCTTCACGTTGTAATCGACAACGCGCTTGACTGGGACGAGAATTTTCATGGGGTCCTTCCTTCGAACAGAGATGGGCCTTCAACAGAGACTTCTGGGAAAATGCGCGCTTGGGCGCCGCTCCGATTGTCGAATGGCGACATGGATACGCGTTTTTCCTCCAAATACAACGCTTCCGTGACGCAGCCGGTCGATTTGGATGGCAATATATTAACGTTTACGTTCACGTCAATATTAAAGCTTGTCTCGGCCCCAGGGCAGGCGCGGTGGCACGGGCATGCCCGAGGCAGTGACGCGAATGGGGATCGGCCGATCCTTGACGGCGCGCGGCGTCACGATCTGCCGGTCGAACAGCGGCACGCCCGGCCGGCGCATGACGAAAATGAGCAGGGCACCCGCGATGATGCCGCCGACATGGGCGCCCCACGAGACGTTGCCGTCGGAATCGATCAACAGCATGAAGAACTGCTGGCCGACCCAGAGCAGGAGCGGGATGAAGGCGGGTAGCGGCAATGGCACGCGGAAAAAAACCAGTACCCAGACCCGCACGCGCGGATGCAGCATCAGATAGGCCGCCACCACACCGGAGATCGCCCCGGATGCGCCGACGAGCGGGGCTTCCGATGTCGTCGACAGCAGGCCGTGGCAGAGGGCACCGGCGGCCGCACAGGCGAGGTAGAAGACGAGGAAACGCAGATGCCCCATTGCATCCTCGACATTGTCGCCGAAGACCCAGAGGAAGATCATGTTGCCGGCAAGATGCCAGAAGCCCGTATGGATGAAGGAATAGGTGATGTAGGTGGCGGCTTCCGGCACGATCTCCAGTCCCGGCGCCAGCATCGCATGGCCGAAGATGATAGCTGGGATATAGCCGAGGCCGACGGTTGCGGCCTGCGCGACCTGCTCGCTTTCGACAGCCGTGAAGATCCAGGCGGCAATGTTTGCCGCCATCAGGCCGAGCGTGACCCACTGGACCTTGATATGTTTCAGCGTATTGGCATCGTGCAGCGGTATGAACATGAAAGCCTGCCCCCGGGCGATCGTGATGGCTGCGAACCTACCTGTTTTTTCCGGGAACCCAAAGCACATCCGCCTTGCCGCCATCATTTGCATGGCGGGCCGCAACGAACAGGAAGTCGGAGAGACGGTTGACATATTTGAGGGCCGCGACGCCCACGATCTCTCCCTCGCCGCGGGCAAGTGCAACCATCAGCCGTTCGGCACGGCGCGCCATCGTCCGGGCAAGGTGCAGATGAGCGGCGGCAGGGCTGCCGCCGGGCAGCACGAAGGATTTCAGCGGGTCGAGATCGGCATTCAGCCTGTCGATATCGCGTTCCAGCCGGGTGACCTGGCTTTCCACGACGCGTAGCGGCTCATAAGCCGGCGGCTCGTTGGTTTCAGGCGTAGCCAGATCGGCACCGAGGTCGAAGAGGTCGTTCTGGATCAGCATCAGCATGGCATCGAGTTCGGGCAGGTCCGCCGTATGCAGCCTTGCGACGCCGATTACCGAATTGGTTTCGTCGATGGTGCCGTAGGCTTCGACACGCAGGTCATGCTTGGCACGTCGCGGGCCGGAGACGAGCGCGGTCGTGCCGTCATCGCCGGTTCTGGTGTAGATCTTGTTGAGCTTTACCATTGACGGCTTTCGGATCAGCTCGGGCGTCCGCCACCGGTCAACCAGAGCGTCAGCATGATCAGGATGACGGCGATTGCCTGCAGCAGCACGCGCAGCTGCATCAGCTTGTTGGAAAGGTTCGGATCGCCACCCTTCATCATGTTGAACAGGCCGCGGATCAGCACGAGGGCGACGAGGCCCATGACGATGATCGCAATGACGTAGGTGACTGTGGACATGGCAGTCTCTTTTCTTTTCAGTCCGTCCAGCGCATCAGGCGGTAGAAGAGGTCGGACGGAAGCAGCCTCTTCAACAATATGCCCTGTTTAGCCGGAATCGTTACAGGATAATGTGGCTTCGGATTTTTCGAGTTCAATGCACGTTTCAATGCTGCGTAGACCGCTTCGGGGCCAAGCTTGTGGCGGTTGACCGGGCCTGAGCCTTCAAGGCGGGCGAGCTGCCGGCGGTATTCGACCGCATGGGGCGAGTTTTCCAGGTCGATATGTTCTTTGATCTTCGCCAGCGCGTTTGTGGTGAAGCGGCTGGTGATGGGTCCCGGCTCAATCAGGCTCACATGAATGCCGCTTCCCTGCAGCTCCATGCGCAAGGTGATGCTCAGGCCTTCGAGCGCGAATTTCGAGGCCGTGTAAGCGCCGCGATAGCGGTAGGGTACGAGGCCGAGGATCGAGGAGCATTGGACGATGCGACCCTGGCCGCGCCGGCGCATGAAGGGAATGACCAGCCTGGTCAGTTCGTGCCAGCCGAAGACATTGGTCTCGAACTGGTCGCGCAGGGCCTGCGCGGAGAGATCCTCGACTGCGCCCGGCTGCCCATAGGCGCCATTGTTGAACAAGGCATCGATCCTGCCGCCAGTGCGCTCGGCCACTGCGTCCACCAGCGCCGAGATCGTTTCAGGCTGCGTGTAGTCCATCAGCACGGCCTCGATGCCGTCTGCTTCGAGCGACGACAAATCCTCCGCCTTGCGTACTGTGGCGAAGACACGCCAGCCGTCGGCTTTCAGGGCGCGCGCGCAATAAGCGCCGATGCCGGAAGAGCATCCGGTCACGACGATGATGCGCGGGTCAGCCATTCAATGATTCCTGTACAAAATGGGACTCGTTTCCCATATTCGCGGAAAGGATACAATTGGGAAGCAGAATGCCGAAATTCCTGCGCACGTTCTACGATGTGGTGTACGACGCCATCTGCCACCTGATCGAGGACGATGGCTTTGCAATGGCAAGCCATGTGGCGCTTTCCACCCTGCTTGCAGTCTTTCCCTTCCTGATCTTCGGCACGGCGCTTGCCAATTTTCTTGGTGCCGACCAGTTTTCCACCACGGCCATCCATCTGATCTTCGATACGTGGCCTGAAGCGATCGCCAAGCCGCTGGCCGACCAGGTGGTGGAGGTCTTGACGATCCCGCGCGGCGGACTGCTGACCATCTCCGTGCTTGCAGCTGCCTATTTCGCCTCGAACGGTGTCGAGGCACTCAGGATCTCGCTCAATCGCGCCTATCGCGTGCAGGAGACGCGCCCTTGGTACTTCACCCGCCTTGCGAGCCTCGGTTATGTCCTCATCGCCGTGATCATCTTTGCGGTCATCAGCATTCTGCTCGTGGCAGTCCCTGTCGGTCTTGATTATGCCCGCGACTGGCTGCTGCACAACGACTCGCTCGAATGGCTTCCCGTCACCATCCGCCAATGGCTGCCGGCCATCGTCGACACACTCGAAATTGTCTTCAGCTGGCGCATCTACGGCACGCTCGTCATGCTGACGATTGCCCTGCTCGTCGTCCATCTCTGGCTGCCCTCCGGCAAGCGTCGCGTATTCGACGTCGTCCCAGGCGTGTTCCTGACCTTGATATTCTGGCTCATCGGCGCGCTGATCTTTGCCTATTATCTTGCGACCTTCGCCAACTACACGGCCACCTATGCCGGTCTGGCGTCCGTCATGATCGTGCTGATCTTTCTCTATATGGTGGGTGTCATCTTCATCGTCGGCGCGGAGATCAATGCGGCGCTCATGAAGTTCCGGGTGTTGCGCAATTTCTCGCGAACTTTCTCGGTGGTCGGACGTGACCACGCCGCCGATTCAAAGCCCGATAAGACTGCGAATATCGGCGGCTGACAGCCCCCTGGCACGCAGTTCCGCAAGGCCGGTATCGCCTTCACTCTTGGAAAGTTTGCGGCCCTCTGCATCCACGATGAGACGGTGATGGTGATAGACGGGCTGCGGCAGGTCGAGCAGCTCCTGCAGCAGCCGATGCACCGAGGTGGCGTGGAAGAGGTCGAGGCCGCGCACGACGTGGGTCACGCCCTGCAGCGCATCGTCGATGACGACGGAGAGATGATAGCTCGAGGGCGCGTCCGAGCGCGAGAGAACGACGTCGCCCCAGGCGACGGGTTCGGCCAGGATTTCGCCCTTACGCTCATCGCCTGTCTCCATCCAGAACAGCGGTTCACCGATCAGGTCCAACGCCCTGCTCATGTTCAGCCGCCATGCATGTCTGAGACCTGAGCCCAGCATCGCGTCGCGTTCTTCCTCGCTGCGGTCACGATCGTCGGCTGGATAATGCGGCGTGCCATCCGGATCGCGCGGCCAGGGCTCGCCCATCCGCTCATAGGCGGTAACGCGTGCCTTGACCTCACTGCGCGTCAGAAAGGAGGGATAGACCAGCCCGCGTTCGATCAGCGAATGAAGGGCTGTCTGATATTCGGAAAAATGTTCCTGCTGGCGACGGACCGGCTGTTCCCATTCAATGCCCAGCCACCTGAGGTCGGCGAATATGCCGGCCTCGAATTCCGGTGTGCAGCGGGTCAGGTCTATGTCTTCGATACGCAGCAGCAGCCGACCATCTGCGGCCCTGGCCATGTCGTTGTTCAGGAAAGCCGACAGCGCGTGACCGAGATGCAGCTGCCCATTGGGGCTCGGAGCGAAACGGAAGACGGGTTTTTGACGCGGAGTCGTGATCATGCTTTCTTCTGGCATGGATTTGAAACGATCGCGAGGCAAGGTGCGGGTCATCAGCAATGAAAAGGATATTAAGGAGGGGCTTGCCTCTCTCCTTGTTCTCGATCCGCGGCTCGTGGCAATTGCCAGGGAGGCAGGCCCCGTTCCGCTCCGGCTGCGCGAGCCAGGATTTGCCGGCCTTGCCCATATCATCGTTTCGCAGATGGTATCGCGGGCGAGCGCCGAGGCGATCTGGCGGCGGATGCAGCCAGAGAGCGGAATGCTGAGCGCGCAATCTTACATATTGCTTCATCCCGATGCCTGGCGCGAGTTCGGTCTCTCTCGCGCCAAGGCCGATACACTGACGCGGATTGCGCAAGCGGTTGCTTCAGGACGAATCAATCTGGAGGCCATGATCCAAAAGCCGCCCGGCGAAGCGCTCGCAGAACTGACGGCCCAGAAGGGAATCGGGCCATGGACGGCGGAGGTCTATCTGATGTTCTGCGGCGGCCATGTGGATGTATTTCCATCGGGCGACGTGGCGCTTCAGGCGGCGGTCGCTGCGGCATTCGGTCTCGCTGAACGCCCGCAAGCCAAAGTCCTTGCAGGGCTTGCGGAAATCTGGTCGCCATGGCGTTCGGTCGCAGCCCGGCTTTTCTGGGCTTATTACGCTGCAAAAATGCGTCGGGACGTGCTGCCGGTCGCCTGACGGACACCCTCCCTCAATTTGCCTTTATCCCCTGAATTTATTGGACTTCACAATCCTGTAACAACCGGCCTAATATACAAGTGCAGATGCCGAATCGATCCAGGAGGGCTCCTTGACGATTGCAGTCTCACCACAGGCCCTGCCAGCGCTCGTCCTGAACGCTGACTACCGGCCGCTGAGTTATTACCCCTTGTCGCTCTGGTCCTGGCAGGACGCGATCAAGGCGGTATTTCTCGACCGTGTGAACATTATCGCAGAATATGAGCATGAGGTTTCCTCACCGAGCTTCTCGATGCGGTTGCCGAGTGTCGTGTGCCTAAAGACTTACGTTCAGCCGTCCCGCAATCCCGCCTTCACCCGCTTCAACGTCTTCCTGCGCGACAGGTTCGAGTGCCAGTATTGCGGCGCTCACGACGATCTGACCTTCGACCATGTCATCCCGCGCGCTCACGGCGGCGAGACAACCTGGGAGAATGTCGTGGCGGCCTGTTCTCCCTGCAATTTGCGTAAGGGCAGCAAGCTTCCGAAGCAGGCTGGCATGCTCCCGGCGCAAAAGCCTTATCAGCCGACCGTGCAGGACCTGCACAATAACGGTCGGCTCTTCCCGCCGAACTACCTGCATGACAGCTGGCTCGACTACCTCTACTGGGACACCGAGCTGCAGCCCTGATCGAACCGACTACGCAGTCTTCTTCACGCTCCAGAAGGCGAAGGCTGCGAGGACCAGGCTTGCGATCACATTCCAGCCGGCGAAGGACAAGCCCAGGACCCGCAGCGCTGCATCCGTGCAGGACGGGCCCTTGATCGTATTCAGTTCGCCCAGGAGATCGCCGGCATTGGTGGTCATGCTGCTGGCCGTGGTCGAGCAGGTGGCTGGACCGGGCCAGAAATGCCACTCGACGCCGGCGTGATAGACGCCCATGCCGGCGCCCACCAGCATCAGGATGCCGACGGCGAGGATGATGGCGCGCGTCATCCAGTTCGGCAGGCCGACGAGCGCCGCAACAGCGCCGACTACAGCGATTGGAATGCCATAATAATAGGGCTGGCGCTGCAGCAGGCAGAGCGCACACGGAATATAGCCGCCGATATACTGGAAGCCGAGCGCCGTGCCGACGACCACTGCCATGGCAATGGCGAGCAGCAGCGAGAGGGTGAAGCCCGGGCGGGCAAGCGGCGAGGTGGGGGCAGTCATGGCGGAACTCCGCGAAGTTGGCTCAGTGGGCAAAATATCGATAGGCTAGATATAGCACGATCACGACCGCTGCGCCGACGCCGACGATCTGGCCGAGGCGCTTCTCGATGAAGTGGCGGATCGGCTCGCCATAACGGCGCAGCAGCCAGGCAAGGAAGAGGAAGCGGGCGCCGCGGGCGATGATTGCCGAAACGATGAAGAGCGGCAGGCTGACGTGGATGACGCCGGATAGAATCGTGACGATCTTGATTGGCGGCAGGTGCGCCAGACCCGATGTGACGAGAAGCAGGAGGATCGTCTCGTAGGTGACGTAGGACTTCATCTGCTCGAATTGATCGAGCTTTCCATAGAATTCTAGCACCGGGCGCGCGACAGCCTCGTAGGCATAATAGCCGAGCGCCCAGCCGGCGATTCCGCCCAGCACCGATGCGATGGTAGCGACGATCGCGTAGCGATAGGAGCGTTCGGGCTTGGCAAGTGCCATCGGCAGGAAGAGCACGTCCGCGGGAACCAGAAAGACGGAGCTTTCGACGAAGGCGATGACGGCGAGCCAGACTTCGGCCGATTTCTTAGAGGCCAGAGACATGGTCCAGTCGTAAAGTCTGCGGAGCATCCGTTTCCTTTCCTTGTTGCGACGCACAAAGCATTAGGGGGCGATCGTGACGCTGTAAATGCTTGGTCTTCGGCTTGACGACGTTCGCGTTGAAAATTTTCGTGATCGACCTGGTCCCCCTCCCAAGATTTAGCAGGATGGCAAGGGGGCGAATCTGCGGCAAGCTACCGGCAGATCGAAATATTGACGGCACCCCATGAGATTGAAGGTCATAGACGGCGGGCTCAGCGCCGCCAAAGAATGGAACAAGGAAGCGGAACACCGCCGGCCGGAACATGAGGATGTTCGCCGCGAGGCCGAGCGGCGTCTCGGTGCCAGCGGATATCACCGGTCACGGGTTATGGAATTTGCTATTGGTGTGCCGATGCCGTCATCACTCAGATACCTCGCCATGCAGATCGAATATGCTGCCGAGGCAATGTGCCGTCTCGATCGTATTCCAGCTGATTTCGATTCAGACCTGTACTGGCCGATGCTGGACAGCACTACGACAGCGTGACAGGGGTTTGGCAACGACCAGCCGCCGGACCGCTTACGACAGGTCCATGGATTTTTCCCACTGCTGGCGCATGACGTTCATTTCGGTGCGCTTCTGGGCCATTTCGCTGACGATGGCACGGAGGTTCGGATGACGCGACATGAACATGTTGAAATCGCGGCGCTCCAGCACTTCGAATTGGCAGAAATCGACAGCGATGACGTCAGCCGTACGGCGACCGCCGCTGAGTAGCGCCATTTCACCGAAGAAGGCGCCGGGCTCCAGGCGAACCGAGCCGCTTGCCAGCCTCACTTCGACCGCGCCGGAAGAAATGAAATACATGCTGTCGCCGCGGTCGCCGCGTCGGATGACACGTTCACCGGGTGGAGCAAGTCTAGCCTGGAAGAGCAGCAGCAGTTCCTCCAGTGCATCCTCGTTGACCTCTGAAAAGAGCGGGAAAGTATCGATCAGTTGCTGGATGCGCAGATGGTGCTGGCGTTCACGCTCCTCGCCGATTGCACGGATCTTCTCGAGTTCGCGGCTGAGAGTGTCCTGATTCTTGCGGCCGTACGTGTCGTAGACACGCGGCCATTTCGTCTTGATATGGCGGTTCAGGTTTTCCGCTACGAAGATGACCAGCGGATTGAGGGTGATGGAGAGGATCGCGGCGGCGAGGATCAGATCCTGCCCCTCATGCGGCAACAGACCGAGGGAGACACCGAGTCCAGCGAGGATGAATGAGAATTCGCCGATCTGAGCAAGGCCACCGGCGGCCGTCAGGCCCATGCCGATCGGATAGCGCAAGAAAGTTACGATGCCGAAGGCGATAATCGCCTTGCCGATGATAATCAGCGCCAAGGCACTGATGACGGCAAGCGGCTGCTTCACGATGATCGATGGATCGAAGAGCATGCCGACCGAGACGAAGAACAACACCGAAAAAGCGTTCTGCAACGGCAGGGAATCGGCTGCTGCTCGATGGCTGAGATGGGATTCGCTCATGACCACGCCGGCAAAGAAGGCGCCGAGCGCGAAGGAAACGCCAAAGATCGCCGCCGAGCCGAAGGCGATGCCAAGTGCGATGGCAAGCACCGCAAGAGTAAAAAGCTCACGCGAGCCGGTGCGGGCAATCAGCGTCAGAAGCCAGGGCACGATACGCGGGCCGAGGAAGATCGCCATGGCGGCAAAAGCTGCGACCTTCAGCAATGTCAGCGCGATCGTGGCCCAGAGAGGCAGGTCGAGGCCGTGCCAGGCTTCACCCGCATGGCCACCCAAAAGCTCGGCCAGTGCCGGCAGAAGCACGAGCGCCAGCACCATTGCAAGATCCTCGACGATCAGCCAGCCGACGGCAACACGCCCACCGGCGGTGTTGACAAGGTTACGTTCTTCCAGCGCCTTCAGAAGTACGACGGTACTGGCAACCGAAAGGCTGAGGCCGAAGACGATGCCGGCGCCGAGGCTCCAGCCCCAGAGTTCTCCGAGGCCGATGCCGAGCAGGGTGGCAAGGAGAATCTGGCCAATGGCGCCGGGTATTGCGATGCCGCGCACGGCAAGAAGATCGGATGCCGAGAAATGAAGGCCGACGCCGAACATCAGCAGGATCACGCCCATTTCGGCAAGCTGGCTCGCAAGCTCGGTATCGGCAACGAAGCCCGGCGTAAAAGGCCCCATGACGACCCCGGCGGCAAGATAGCCGACCAGTGGCGGCAGCCTCAACCTGTCCGCGCCGTAGCCAAGAATTACCGCAAAGACGAAGCTTATGGCTACCGTCGCAATGAGTCCCGTTTCCTGGTGCATCAGCCCTCTCAAAATGCCGCAAGGCCGGCACTTTAGGACGAAGCGTCGGCAAAGTTAAAGAGTTGATTTGAATAGAATTGGCTTAAAGGACTGCCTTTTTGGGCGGAACCACGAAGCTCTTGGGTCGTTGCCTATGCATGAAGACGAGGAGAAGAGATATGCGAAAGATCATCATCAACTGTGCAATCGCTGCCCTTGCCTTGGGCTCTGCTGCGGCGCCTGCAATGGCAGACAGCGTTACAGTCACACGCGAGCGCGCCTATGACGGTTATGATCGCTACGACCGTGACCGAGACCGGGTCCGCCCCGGCGTTACCATCAGTGATCGCGGTATTACGTTCGGCGCGGTGCGCGAACGTGATCGTTATCGCGATCGGGACCGTGACCGCTGCTACACGCGTAGCGTGACCCGCGAGACTGACGAAGGAACGGTCACAAAAACCGTAAGACGGTGTGACTAAGCAGCCGGCTGAGGTCCTGCACTTTGTGGAACTTCAGCATCGTCGGCCACGGATGGTGCCTCGCCCTTCAGGGCGGGGCAAACATACTAGATCTGATATTTAGAGATATTTGGTGCCCCATGCCGGGGTCGAACCAGCACTTCTTTCGAAACTCGATTTTGAGTCGAGCGCGTCTACCAATTCCGCCAATGGGGCAGCGAAACACGAGGCGGCTGTCTAACATGCGTTCGCCCGCGCGTGCAAGACGGCGGGCGAAGTTTAGCCGCTTCGAATTTTGTGTTTAGTGGGCCACAGTTGCGCTTGCGCCGGTTAGGCCTGATTTCTTCAGCGTGATCGCCAGAACCGAGGCCAACAGACAGAAGGCACCGGCAATGAAGAAAGCCGGCAGGTAGCTTTCCAGCGCCGTACGCGACAGGCCGGCGCCGTAAGCAGCGGTTGCCGCGCCAAGCTGGTGGCCGGCGAAGACCCAGCCGAAGACGAGGCCGGCTTTTTCACGGCCGAAGCGGTCAGCGGCAATCTTGACGGTCGGCGGCACCGTGGCGATCCAGTCGAGGCCGTAGAAGACCGCGAAGATCGACAGGCCGTAGAACGAGAAATCGCTGAAGGGCAGGAAGAGCAGCGAGAGGCCGCGCAAGCCGTAATACCAGAAAAGCAGCCAGCGATTGTCGAAGCGGTCGGAAAGCCAGCCGGAGCCGATCGTGCCGAAGAAATCGAAGATGCCCATGACGGCAAGCACGCTGGCGGCTGCGACCGGCATGATGCCGTAGTCGCCGCAAAGGGTGACGAAATGCGTCTGGATCAGGCCGTTGGTGCTGAGACCGCAGATGAAGAAGGTGGCAAACAGGATCCAGAAGGTCGAAGTCTTGGAAATTTCCCTGAGAACCGTGATCGGCGTTGCAAGGGCGGCGGCGAGTGTGCCGCGGGCGGGGGGCGGCGTCACCTGAGTTTCGCCGACCGAGGGCAGGTTTACGTCCGAGGGGCGGTCACGCATGAAAAGCAGCACGAGAAGAGCAGCAACCATGATCATCGCGCAGACGAAGAAGACCGTGGCGCGCCAGCCGTAGCGTTCGGTCAATTCCGCCATCAGCGGTAGGAAGACGAGCTGGCCGGTCGCCGAGCTTGCCGAGAGCATGCCGACGACAAGGCCGCGATGCTTGACGAACCAGCGGGTGGAAACCGTGGCTGCCAGCACCATGGCAGTCAGCCCGGTTCCAAAGCCGACGACGATGCCCCAGAGCGCCAGCAGATGCCAGAGCTTGGTCATGAACAGCGACCCGACGAAGCCCGCGCCGATCAAGGCAAGGGCGAAGACAATGACTTTGCGGACACCGAAATAATTCATGAAGGCGGCCGCAAACGGTCCCATCAGGCCGAAAAGGATCAGGCGGATGGCAAGTGCGGAGGAAATCTGCGAAGTTTCCCAGCCGAACTCATTCTGCAGCGGCTTGATGAGCACGCCCGGCGCGCCCATTGCGCCGGCGGTTACCAGCATGGTCAGGAAGGTGGCTGCGACGACAACCCATCCATAGTGGATGTTTCGCCGGGCAAGGGTTGAGGCAAGTACAGCAGAGACCATGGGCAAATTCCGTTTGTGACGTCGGGACCATACAAGGCCGCTTTACATGACGACCATCATATTTGTTGCATATTGATGATGGACATCATATAAATTGTCAAGCGACCATTTCCGGAGACGAAAGATGCGGGTCACCCGCGAGAAATTTGCAGAAAACCGCGAGAAGATCCTGACGGCAGCCAGCGTGCTCTTCCGCGAGAACGGGTTCGACGGCGTCGGCGTTGCGGACATCATGAAAGCCGCTGGTCTGACGCATGGCGGGTTCTACGGCCATTTCGAATCAAAGGACGATCTTGCCTTGGAGGTCAGCCGCAAGCTGATCGAGCGGGTGGAGGAACGCTGGCGTGAGTTGATTGTCGGACATCCAGATCGTCCGCTTCAGGCGCTGCTCGATCATTACATCCATTGGCGCACGGTCGACGATCCCGGTGGAAGCTGCGTCTTTGCGTCGCTGATCCAGGAGGTCAGCCGCAGCGAAGGGGCGGTTCGTGCGACCTTCAGCGAGGGCTTGTCCACGCTGGTCGATGTGCTGAAAGAAGTGGTGCCCGGCGCGACTGAGGAAGAGCGCCGTGCCAATGCGACGACAACGCTTTCATCGATGATGGGGGCCGTCATTCTTGCCCGCGCGGTCGAGGACCGGGCGCTCGCCGAGCAATTTCTGGTCACGATGCGCCGCAGGCTCGATCCGGCGCAATCATCCTAGGGCATTCGCGCATTCCCGTTGCAAAAACGGCTCCGCGCTTTTGCTGGAGTTGCTTCAGTCGCGGAAGGCGATCATCGCAAGGCCTTCGACGATTTCAGTAAAGGTGCCGTTCGGCGAGAGCGCTGCGAGTTCGCTGCGGAAGGCTGCCTCGAATTCTTCTGTCTTGTCGCCCAGCGCCTGTGGAGAGGTGACGGACATGGAGAAGGCGCGGCCGATTATGTCCTCCGTCCCGATTATCCGTTCGTTGACGATGCCGATGCGTTCGAGGTTGCGGAAGGGGGAGTGCAGCAGGACCGTCTCGTGCGGTCCGAATTCCGGCGCTCGGCGCAATTTGCGCTCGGCGTTTTTTTCCGGCGAATAGGTCTCTGACAGCTGATGCAGGATATCACGCCAATCCGGTGCGGCCGCGATATGCCTGTCGGAGAAGAGAACGACAGCGCCATCGCGAGCGATGAGCTTATCGAGTGCGGCAAGCGTTGTCGGGCGGTCCATCCAATGGAAGGCGCGGCCCATGACTGCAAGCTTCAGCGGCGCCAGATCCTGGCCGAGATCGTAAGAGGAGCCCTGGATAAGCCTTATAGTGACCGCGGCTTTGGACGCATTCTCGCGTGCTGCATCCAGCATTTCCGGCTCGGGATCAATCCCGATTACATCGGCGCCGGCGAGGCGTGCGAAGGCGATGCCGAGCGGTGCCGGGCCGCAGCCGAGATCAAGCAGACGATCACCGGTTTTCAGGCCGGTTCGTTCGGTAACACGTTCGATCAACCTGTCCGGATAGGGGACGCGGAAGCGGCTATAGTAGGTAGCGGTGGTGCGGAAGCGGCGAGCTTCGTAGGGAAAGATGGTCATGCGGCGGGCCCTCTGTTTGCCCGAAACGGCTAAGGCCTAAGTGTGACCGGCTCGTGATGATCTGCCTCAATGGTCGTGACCCAGCTGAGCACTGATATTCCATGCGCGGCGCTCGCCTGAAAGTCCCGACTTTGGAAATTGAAAGGGTCTCCCTCCGCACCAGCAGAGGGAGATTGCCGGGGCGTGTTATTTAAAGCCCGCAACATTGTGCGGGATATAGGGGGCTTCGAGTGCGGCAATGTCTTCGGCGCTGAGTTTCACGGTCAGCGAGCCGACGGCATCCGTGAGGTGTTGCGCCTTGGATGCGCCGATGATCGGCGCGGTGACGGCACTTTTCTGCAGGATCCAGGCGGTGGCGACCTGCGCGCGGGAGATGCCATGGGCCCTGGCAATTTCGGCAACTTTCTCGACGATCTTGCGATCGGCATCTTCAGCCTGCCTGTAGAGCGTCTTGCCGAATTCATCGGTCTCGCTGCGGTTGGTCTTATCGTCCCAGTCACGGGTCAACCGGCCGCGGGCAAGCGGGCTCCAGGGAATGACGCCGATCTTCTGGTCTTCGCAGAAGGGCAGCATTTCGCGTTCTTCCTCGCGGTAGAGCAGGTTCAGATGGTCCTGCATGCTGACGAATTCCGTCCATCCGTTGAGGCGGGAGGTATAAAGCGCCTTGGCGAACTGCCAGGAATACATGGAGGAGGCGCCGATATAACGCGCCTTGCCGGCTTTCACGACATCATGGAGAGCTTCGAGCGTTTCCTCGATCGGTGTTGTGTAGTCCCACCGGTGGATCTGGTAGAGGTCGACATAATCGGTGCCGAGGCGGCGCAGACTGTTGTCGATCTCGTCGAAGATCGCCTTACGCGACAGGCCGGCGCCGTTCGGGCCGGGGCGCATGCGATTGAAGACCTTGGTGGCGAGAACAATATCCTCACGCTTGGCGAAATCCTTGATGGCGCGGCCGACGATCTCCTCGGAGGACCCGTTGGAATAGGTATTGGCCGTGTCGAGGAAATTGATCCCGAGTTCGATCGCTTGCCGCAGCAATGCGCGGCTTCCTTCTTCAGGCAGGCTCCAGGCGTGGTTTCCACGGTCCGGATCGCCATAGGTCATGCAGCCGAGGCAGATCTTCGAGACTTCGAGACCGGTTTTCCCGAGTTTTACATATTCCATAAAAATGCTCCGTGATGAATTTCAGCGGCTCCCCAGGCGCATGCGCATGATGTAGTGCAGAAATTGCCGAAGTCTCAGTGAGTAGGCGGAGAATGTCTTCTGCAGTTAGCGCAATAATACGTGATGGGCAGGCGGGATGTCGTCTTATCCTTGCGGATTACAATGCTTGCACATTCGACCGGTGAGGTGTTAGCTGGTGCAGCATTTTACTGGATCATGCCTATGAAACTGCCGCCCGGCGATCGATATGACACGCTCTACCGCGATTTTTCCTGGCAGATATCAAAGGATTTCAATATCGGCCGTGCCGTCAGCGACGATTGGGCCGCGCGTGATCCCGATCGCGTCTGTCTCGAACATTTTAGTCCCGACGGCCACCATCTGTCTTTGACATATGGCGAGCTTGCCGCCCGCTCCTCATCCTTCGCCAATGCGCTGTCAGCACTTGGCATCGGCAGGGGGGATCGGGTTGCGCTGCTCCTGCCGCAATGTTTCGAGACGGTCGTTTCGCATGTCGCGATCTACAAGATGGGCGCAATCGCGCTGCCGCTGGCGCTGCTCTTCGGGGTCGAGGCCCTGGAATACCGGCTGAAGGCTGCGGGCGCGACAGCCGTCGTCACCAACGGCTTCGGGCTTGCACGCATCAACCAGATCCGCGACCGGCTGCCTGACGTCAGACACGTCGTCTCGATCGAGGGAGAATCGGCTGGTACGCTCGGTTTTGCCGAGCTGGTCTCTGCCTATTCTTCCGCTTTCGAAATTGTGTCGTCAGGCCCGGACGAGCCAGCGCTGATGATCTTCACGTCGGGCACGACGGGGCCGCCGAAGGGCGCATTGCATGGTCACCGGGTTCTCGCCGGCCATATTCCCGGCATGCAGTTTGCCCATGAAGGCTTTCCGCAGGCCGGAGACAAGGTCTGGACGCCGTCAGACTGGGCCTGGGCGGGCGGGCTGCTCAATGCGCTGCTGCCGAGCCTGTTGCTCGGCGTGCCTGTCGTCTCCTCGCCGGCCCAGAAATTTGATGCCGACATGGCCTATCGCATCATGGCCGAGATGAGGGTGCGTAATGCTTTCATTCCGCCGACGGCGCTCCGGCTCCTGAAATCCGTCGAGGAGCCGCGCTCGAAATACGATCTCGTGCTGCGCACCATCGGTTCGGCAGGTGAATCGCTGGGGCGCGAAACCTACGAGTGGGCGCGCCGTACGCTTGGCATCACCGTCAATGAATTTTACGGACAGACGGAGTGCAATTTTGTGCTGTCTTCGAGCTCTGCCTTCGGGGTGACCAAAGCTGGCGCGATCGGGCGCGCCTCACCTGGTCACAGGGTTGCTGTTGTCAGCGACGAAGGTGACGAACTGCCGGTCGGAGAGCAGGGGCAGATCGCAATCGCCAGCCCTGATCCAGTAATGTTTCTCGGTTACTGGAACGATCCCGATGCGACAGACAGGAAATATGCCAAGGGTTGGCTGTTGACCGGCGATATCGGTCGGCAGGACGCGGAGGGTTATGTCACCTTTGCGGGCCGCGACGACGACGTCATCACCTCATCTGGCTACCGTATCGGGCCTGCAGAGATCGAGGACTGTCTCATCGGCCATCCGGCCGTACAGCTTGCTGCGGCCGTCGGAAAGCCCGATGCGCTGCGCACGGAGATCGTCAAGGCCTATATCGTGCTTTCGCCGGGCTACAACCCGAGCGCGGAACTGGCAGTGGAGATCCGGGACTGGGTGAAAACCCGGCTTTCGATGCACGAATATCCGCGCGAGGTCGAATTCGTCGATGCACTGCCGCTGACGACGACGGGCAAGGTCATCCGGCGCCTGCTGCGGGAAAAGGCTGCGGCGGAAGCTAAAAGCTAACCGCGGCCGGCGAGCGACATGATCTTCTCGCGTAGCATCTTCGCCATGTTGCGGGTGCTGCGGTACATGTGAAGCTGAGCCGCGACCTGCCGCATGTCGCGGTCACCGTTCTGGGTGAGGCCGATCACCAGTGTGCCCATCTCCTCGCGTTCCTGCCAGAAGCGGCTCATGATCGGATGATCCGAGACCGCGCAGGAATCCGAGCGTACGACATTGGCGTCGTCGAGATGCCATTCGGTCAGCTCGCTCATTAGCAGCTTGCCTGGCGAATAGCGGGAGTAGCTTTCGTCGTAGGCAGTCTTCCAGGTATAGGCCTCGCCACCCATCATCAGTACGACCACGGCAGCAATCGCCTTGCCGTTGATGTCGATCGTATGGATGCGCACGGCATCGACTTCCGCCAGATTGGAGACGGCCTCGCGGGCGAAGGCGGTGTGATAGCGGTCGGTCACCAGCGCACTGCGGCGCTTGCCCTTCCAGCCGCCAGCCTCCAACGCGAGGAACTCCTCGAAGCGCAGGTGGATTTCGCGTGGCTGGCGGGCAACGGTGTGGACGACACTGCCGAGCTCTTCGAGAAGCCGCCACTGGCGGCGCATCTCGCGCTGGTGAGAGGAGGATATGGTGCGGCCGAGATAGACCATGGCGTCGTCATCGCTTTGCAGCATCGGCCGCTCATAGGGATTGGCAACTGTCAGCGGCAGGTTGCGGCTGAGGGCCACCGCCTTTGCCATCCGCACGAAGATACCGTTTAGCCGTACATCCGGCAGCACCAGTGTGCCCGGCAGGCCAAGGTCCGGCGTGACAAGGCCTTCGAAGAGGTTGTCGAGCGTCTCCGCGGCTTCCTCTGCATCGACCAAGGGCGTGCCGAGCGGACCGAAACTGTTTGCCCAGCCGCGGATGATCGACGGGCCAACGGCAAAGCCGGGCTTGTCGACCGAGAAGGGCATGAGCAGGCGCATGCGGCTGCGATGTTCGTTCTCGTCGCGGATGATGGCGAAATTCACCTGCCGGTCTTCAAGACGTGGCATGGCAGGCGCCAGAAAGCGGCCGCTGAAGAAGACGTTCGGTTCCATCGCGCGGTTGGAGAGGAAATCCAATTCTTCCTGCAGATCGTAACCCAGCCTGCCCGGGTAAAGGCAGAGCTCGCGCCCCAGCCGGCCGATTTCGATCCGTGCTTCAGCCTGCGGCGCCTCGAACTTGAGCGCGGCGAGATCGTGAACCATGCGGTTCGCGTTGCTGTCGGTGCTCTCGGTGATGGGTGGTACACGTACCATCTATCGGGCTCTCATTTCTGGCGTTGCGATGGAAGGGGTTGCGAAGGCGAAAAGCGCGAAGCCGAGCGCACGACGGACAAAGACATGCAGCAGGATCGCTTCCACGGCCATGGCGGAGGCCGTGGCGATTGCCGTGCCGACAATGCCGTAGTGAGGGATCAGCAGGAGATTGAGGCCGACATTGGCGGCGAGTGCTCCGGCGTAAAGGGCGACACAGAGGTTCTGCTTGCCCGCCATCATCAGCAGCGTCTCGGCGGGACCGATCAGCGCCTTGGCAAGAATACCGGCCAGCAGGATCGCCATCAACACATAACCGGCAGTAAAGGCGCCTCCGAAGAGCGACAAGAGCATATGACCGGCGGCCAGCACCGCGAGACCGGCAACAAGCGCCGGCCAGAAAGTCCAGCGCGCGGCATCGATAGCCGCAACTGCGAGATCGGCTCGGTTGCCCTCGGCGATGATCGAGGAGAAGCGCGGGCCGGCGGCGGCCTTCACCGAGAAATTGATGAAATGTACCAGCGCCATGGTCTTGGCCGCTGCGAAATAGATCGCAACGTCGTGCGGCTCCAGAAAGATGCCGACGACGACGACATCGGAATTGGTCAGCAGGAAGCTCACGCCTTCGATGAGGAAGATCGGAAATGCGACACCGAGCCATTCCACGAAATCGACCTTGCGCGGGCCGGCATCGTAGTGCTTGCGCATCCGATAGAGGGTTGCGGCATATTGGCCGAGTGCCGTGACGAAGGTCGCCGCGAGCGCTGCCTGCATGGCGGTGACTGCCGTATGCGGCGCGTCGAAGAAAATCGCAGCCAGCATGAAGAGGATGATGAGGATCGGCCTGACAATATAGACCGGGCTCAGCGCCATGACGGGCCAATGATTGGCCCGCGACGTGCCCTCGAGGATGTCGCCGAGCGCGATCATCGGCATCGCCATGAGGCCGAGGAAGATCGGAACCAGATAGTAGCTCTCGATCCTGTCGCCGAAGAAATGCAGGCCAAGCATGCCGGCGATGAGAACGGTCGTGCCCGAGACCATTGCAAAGATGCGCGCAATACCCGTCAGGCCGCGGATTTCGGCGAAGGCGCCGGCAGCGCGATATTGCGGCAGGAAGCGGACAATCGCGGTGTGGAAACCGAGGCAGGAAAGATCCCCGCATAGAACGACCAGCACCCAGACGAAAACGAAGATGCCGTATTCATATTCGCCCATCAGCCGGGCAAGTATGATCTGCGACAGGAAGGCGAGGGCCGCACTCAGAATGCGGATCGAAAAGGCGATCAGCGCCATACGCTGGGCGGCGGCCTTGTCGCCCCGTTCGGTCAGGACCGCGGCAAGCATGCGCCGCGCCCGGCCGGCGACCGGCCGCAGCCCCGCGGGCAGCATCTTTTCCGCTGTTTCTATGACCGCCATTCTGAACACGCAAAACTCTAAGGGCAGGGCATTCGCACGGCCAAGTCTTGCCAGACCAGGGTTAAGAAACGGTATGCCCGGCGAGGAGGTCTTGCCTGTCGCGGTGATCCATAATTGGGCGGAATTACCCAAGAAAAATGGCGCCCGAGGGCGCCATTATCAAACCTGTTCGAAAGCACCGTGGCAGTGCTTGTATTTCTTGCCCGAGCCGCAGGGGCAGGCTTCGTTGCGGCCCACCTTACCCCAGGTCTGGGGATCGTCAGGATTGCGATTTTCCGGCGCCACGATCACTTCCTCTGCCTGGTAAGTCGTGTTGGCGAACTCGTCCTCGCCCGTCGTCGGGTCGAGGTGATGCGCCTGCATGAGCGGCGGTTCCGGCTGCGGCGGAGCCTGCTGCACCAGCTCGACCCGCATCAACTGCGCGGTCACAGCCTGGCGCAGATTGTTGAGCAGCGATTGGAAGAGCTCGAAGGCTTCAGACTTGTATTCCTGCAGCGGGTCGCGCTGGGCGTAACCACGGAAGCCGATGACCGAACGCAGGTGATCGAGATTGACGATGTGCTCGCGCCACAGATGATCAAGCGTCTGCATGACGACCTGACGCTCGACATAATGCATGATGTCGGGGCCAAAACGCTCGACCTTCTCGTTGAAGGCGGCGTTGGTGGCTTCCGTCAGGCGCTCGCGAATATCGTCCTCGCCGATCCCTTCCTCCTTCACCCAGTCCTCGACCGGCAGATCGAGATTGAGGATGTTGGTGACCTGTGTCTTCAGGCCTGCGGCATCCCACTGTTCGGCATAGGCGCGCTCGGGGATATGGGTGGTCACGAGATCGTCGACAACTTCGCGACGCATGTCGGACACAGTCTCGGAAATGTTCGGCGCTTCCATCATCTCGACGCGCTGTTCGAAGATGACCTTGCGCTGGTCGTTCAGAACGTCGTCATATTTCAGGAGATTCTTGCGGATGTCGAAGTTGCGGGCTTCGACCTTCTTCTGCGCTCGTTCCAGAGCCTTGTTGATCCAGGGATGGACGATCGCCTCGCCATCCTTGAGGCCCAGCTTCTGCAGCATGCTGTCCATGCGGTCGGAGCCGAAGATGCGCATCAGGTCGTCCTGAAGCGAAAGATAGAACTTGGAACGGCCGGGGTCGCCCTGACGGCCGGAACGGCCTCGCAGCTGATTGTCGATGCGGCGGCTTTCATGGCGCTCGGTGGCGATGACATAGAGGCCGCCGGCTGCAAGCGCCTTTTCCTTGAGCGCCTTGATCTCTTCGCGAATTGCTTCGACCTTCGCGTCGCGCTCGGCACCCTGTTCGATTTCGGCGAGCTCATGCTCGAGACGCATGTCGAGGTTGCCGCCGAGCTGGATGTCGGTACCGCGGCCGGCCATGTTGGTGGCGATCGTCACCGCACCCGGCACGCCGGCCTGGGCGACGATATAGGCTTCCTGTTCATGATAGCGGGCGTTCAGGACCTGGAAGTTCGTGAAGCCCTGCTTGCGCATCAGCTCGGCCAGGAATTCCGACTTTTCGATCGAGGTCGTACCGACAAGCACCGGCTGGCCGCGCTTGTGGGCGTCCAGGATCTCGGTGATGATCGCCTTGTACTTTTCCTCGACAGTCCGGTAGACCTCGTCGTCTTCGTCGATACGCTTGATCGGGAGATTGGTCGGCACCTCGAGAACGTCGAGATTGTAGATGTTGCCGAATTCTTCCGCTTCCGTCTGAGCCGTACCGGTCATGCCGGCAAGCTTGGCATACATGCGGAAGTAGTTCTGGAAGGTGATCGAAGCCAGCGTCTGGTTTTCCGGCTGGATCTGCACCTTTTCCTTGGCTTCCAGCGCCTGATGCTGGCCTTCCGAATAGCGGCGGCCCGGCATCATGCGGCCGGTGAATTCGTCGATGATGACGATCTCGCCGTTGCGGACGATGTAGTCCTTGTCGCGCTGGAAGAGCTTGTGAGCCTTCAGCGCATTATTGATGTGGTGAACGATCGCGACGTTTTCGATGTCGTAGAGCGAGGCGCCCTTCAGGAGGCCGGCCTGCTTCAGCAGGTTTTCCAGCTTCTCGGTGCCGACTTCGGAGAAGTTTGCCGAACGCTGCTTTTCATCGATCTCATAGTCTTCCGGCGTCAGTAGCGGAATGTAAGTGTCGATGGTGTTGTAAAGGTCGGAGCGGTCGTCGAGCGGGCCGGAAATGATGAGCGGCGTGCGCGCTTCATCGACCAGGATCGAGTCCACTTCGTCGACGATCGCGAAGTTATGGCCGCGCTGGACCATCTGGTTCGTCTCGTACTTCATGTTATCGCGCAGATAATCGAAGCCGAGTTCATTGTTGGTCGCGTAGGTGATGTCGCAATTGTAGGCGTCACGGCGCTCCTCGTCGGAAAGGCCGTGGACGATGACCCCCGTTGTCAGGCCGAGGAAGCCGTAGAGACGGCCCATGGTCGCGGCGTCGCGCTGAGCGAGGTAGTCGTTGACGGTGACGACATGCACGCCCTTGCCGGCGAGTGCGTTCAGATAGACCGGCAAGGTCGCGACCAGCGTTTTACCTTCGCCGGTCTTCATTTCGGCGATGGCATTGGAATGCAGGATCATGCCGCCGACGAGCTGTACGTCAAAAGGTCGCATGCCGAGAACGCGGCGCGAGGCTTCGCGAACGACCGCGAAGGCCGGGATCAGGATATCGTCCAGTGTCTTGCCTTCTGCGAGGAGCGCGCGGAACTCCACCGTCTTTGCGGCAAGCTGCTCGTCCGTCAGCGCCTTGGTCTTCTCTTCAATAGAGTTGATTGCGGCGACGTTCGGCTGGAAGGACCGCACGCGGCGATCGTTGGCTGAGCCAAATAACTTGCGGGCAATACCGCCAAAGCTGACCATATGACTGGTCCTTTCTGAATATTCTTCCCCGACGTTTCTTATTCGCCACCCAGCCGAAAAACAGGCGCACGCTTGAAAACGCCCGGAAACTGTTCTGGACGCGAGGTTGCGTGACAGATAAGAGGGGGGGCAAATGATGTCAACGGATTTGGCTGATATAGAAAGGCCACATTCCGGTGTTGAAGGCTGTTTTCGGGCTGGATTCACGAAAGCTGAAGCCGGCGGGTATAATTGTGAAGGGTTATTTGATGTTGAGCAGTAAAAAACTTGCCGCGCTGGCGTTTACCGCCCTCGTGGCGTTTCAGGCTCCCGCCTTTGCCGATGACGCTGTCGTCGCTAAGGTCGGCAATCTGGAAATCCATCAGTCGGAACTCGATCTGGCTGTCGCCAATCTCGACCCACAGCTCGCGCAGCTTCCCGATGACCAGAAGAAGGTCGCCGCACTTTCGGCCGCCATCGACGTGAAGCTTCTGGCTTCCGACGCGACCGCCGAGAAGCTCGACCAGACAGACGACTTCAAGAAGCGCATGCAGTACCTGACCGACCGCGAGCTTCACAACGCCTACTTCAAGAAGCATGTCGTCGATACCGTGACCGATGCCGACGTCAAGGCGCGCTATGACAAGGAAGTCGCCGCTCTGCCGAAGCAGGAAGAGGTTCACGCCCGCCACATCCTCGTCAAGACCGAGGACGAGGCCAAGGACGTCATCAAGCAGCTCGACGCCGGCAAGGATTTTGCCGAGCTCGCCAAGGAAAAGTCCACCGATCCGAACAAGGATGACGGCGGCGACCTCGGCTACTTCACCCGCGGCCGCATGGTCAAGGAATTCGAGGATGCTGCTTTCTCTCTCGAAAAGGGCACCTATTCCAAGACACCTGTGAAGACCGACTTCGGTTATCATGTGATCAAGGTCGAGGATAAGCGCGACGCTCCGCCGCCGCCGTTCGAACAGGTACAGGACCAGGTTCGTCAACTCGTCATGCGTGACAAGTATCTTGCGCTTCTGAACGATGCGAAAGCCAAGGCCAAGGTCGAGATCACGGACGAAACGCTTCGCAAGGGTTACGAAAACGCGAACAAGCAGCCAGAGCCGGGCGCCGAGCCCGTGCCGGCACCGGCGCCGCAGCAGTAATCATCAGCATTTGGGCCCGGTTCTTCCGGGCCCTTCACTATCATCGTCGCATTTCCGGATGGCGGACCGGCTTCCACTTCGCCTGGAAATGCATATTGGCAGGTCTCATTCTATGTCCGCTACCGTTTCTCCGCTTGCCCCGAAAACCTTTGCCTCGCTGCCCGCGCTTCGCGGCGTGCGCATGGCGACCGCTTCCGCCGGCATCAAATACAAGAACCGGACGGATGTGCTGATGATGGTCTTTGATGCGCCGGCTGCCGTTGCCGGCGTTTTCACCAAGTCGAAGTGCCCTTCCGCTCCGGTTGATTTCTGCCGGACCAACCTGCCGCACGGGACGGCACGCGCCGTCGTCGTCAATTCCGGCAATGCCAACGCCTTTACCGGCCTGAAGGGCCGCGCCGCGACCGAGCTCACGGCAAAGTCCGCCGCTGCCGCCGTCGGCTGCGGCGAAAATGAAATCTTTCTCGCGTCGACCGGCGTCATTGGCGAACCGCTCGACGCCAGCAAATTTGCCGGTGTGCTCGACAAGATGCACGCCGATGCGACGGGCGATTTCTGGTTCGAGGCCGCCAAGGCGATCATGACCACCGACACCTATCCGAAGGTCGCGACCCGGACGGCTGAAATTGGCGGTGTCGAGGTGACAATCAACGGCATCGCCAAGGGAGCCGGCATGATCGCGCCCGACATGGCGACCATGCTCTCCTTCGTCGTTACCGATGCTGCGATCGATTCCTCCGTCCTGCAGTCGCTCTTGTCTGCCGGCGTCGAACCGAGCTTCAACTCCATGACGGTTGATAGCGACACCTCGACCTCGGACACGCTGATGTTGTTTGCGACAGGTGCAGCAGCGACCGACGGACAGGCTCGGATCACGAGCGCGAACGCTCCGCAGCTCGGCGCATTCCGTTCGGCGCTCAACGACCTTCTCAAGGACCTGGCAATCCAGGTCGCCCGCGACGGCGAGGGGGCGACGAAGATGCTCGAGATCACCGTGACCGGCGCCGAGAGCGATGCCGCCGCCAAGACGATCGCCCTTTCCATCGCCAATTCGCCACTGGTCAAGACTGCGGCTGCCGGCGAAGATGCCAATTGGGGCCGGATCGTCATGGCTGTCGGCAAGGCCGGCGAAATGGCCGATCGTGACCGGCTCGCCATCTGGTTCGGTGATGTGCGTGTTGCCGTCAATGGTGAGCGCGACCCCAGCTATTCCGAGGATGCTGCCTCGGCTGTCATGAAGAAGCAGGATATTCCTGTGAAGGTCGACATTGGCCTCGGCTCCGGCAAGGCCACGGTCTGGACCTGCGACCTCACCAAGGAATATGTTGCGATCAATGGCGACTACCGGAGCTGATCGTTCGTTGATGCAGGCATCTCTTCAGAAGCAGAACCTGCCGCTGGTCCGGCGGCTGGAGGCCGTGGGCTTTCGCGCCTGGCCGGCCGCTTCCGTGCAATATGACGGAAGCTGGCAGGTTCGCCTAACCGCCGGCCATCCCTCCAACCGCCTGAACTCCATCGTGCCGCTCGATCCGTCCGACCATCGGGACGTCGAGATCAGGCTGGAGAAGGCAAGCCGTAAATTCGAGGCCTATGGCCGCTCCGCCGTGTTGCGCGAGACACCGCTTGCATCGCCTGTTCTGATCGACATGATCAAGGAACAGGGTTGGAAACGTTTCGATGAGACGGCTGTCATGGTCTGCGATCTCTCGCAGGCTGATCTGCCCGATACGCTCGATCACCTTCCAACACATGATGTTGGCCGGTTCGTCGATGCCAATCTCGCCGTCGACCAGGCATCACCTTCGATGAAGCCAGCGCTTGCCGAGATCATTTCAGCAATCAAGCCGCCGTCCGGTCTTTTCATGATCGAGGATACAATCCAAGGCTCGCTGGCAACGGTCCTCTGCGTGCAGGACAATGATCTTGCCGGCATCATGTCGCTGTCGGTCGCCGATAGCCATCGCCGCAAGGGGCTTGGTATCGAGATCCTGACGTCGGCTTTGCGCTGGGCGCGGATGCGCAGCGCTCGTACAGCCTGGCTGCAGGTGAAACTCTCCAATGCGCCGGCAATCGCGCTCTATGAGCGTCTCGGCTTCCGTGATGCCTATCACTATTGCTATTGGCGGGAGCGTTGCGAATGAGCGAAGCCGGAAGGAAATTGCTCTTGGTCGCAGCCTGTGCGCTGATCGATGCAGATGGGCGGATCCTTCTGGCGCAGCGGCCGGAGGGCAAGTCGCTTGCCGGCCTGTGGGAATTTCCCGGCGGCAAGGTCGAACCCGGCGAGACGCCCGAGGAAACGCTGGTGCGCGAACTGAACGAAGAGCTCGGTATCTCGACGAAGGTGCCATGTCTTGCGCCGCTGACCTTCGCAAGCCACAGCTACGATACGTTCCATCTGCTCATGCCGCTCTACGTCTGCCGCCGCTACGAGGGCATTCCGCATGGCCGTGAGGGCCAGGCAATCAAATGGGTGCGCCCGCAGGCACTGCGCGATTATCCGATGCCGCCGGCCGATGAACCGCTCATTCCGGTGTTGCAGGATTTACTTTAGCTTTTGTTGATTATTGGGGCGAAACGTCGATTTCGCCTGTGGATATTAATCGATCATTTAGCACCTTCTGGCAATGATCGGCCTCACTCAAGCAACTGGCGTGTGTGTATTTAAGGGCTTGACGTCATGGACGACGATTTCTGGAAAGCTGTGCGCGAAAAGGAACGCGCTTCTTCGTCTGCTTCACGCAGGACGGGGGCGCTCAATATTGCCCTTCTGTTCGGTACGGCCGTCGTGGCGCTGACCCTTATCCTGACGCCTATGCTGGCGGATTCTTCCAAGAAGAGCGTGCTCGCCAGCGCGCCGGCTGATTTCGACACGATCACCACCGGTTCCATTCCGAAGGTGGAGAATGGCGCGAAAAGCGAGAACGGCAAGCGCTATACAATCCGCCGCAGCGTGCTCCAGGATACGCCTGGCTCTGTCTGTGTCGTCCAGGGCTACGGCGTGGGCGCCGGCTGCTGAGGAAATCAGGCTTCCGTCGCCGGGGCTTGCGAATGTCGTTGCTGTCTTGGGCGCAAAAGGGTTGGGTTGATGGATTTGCTGAAGAAATTTCTGACGGACAGAAGCGGTGCGACGGCGATCGAATATGGATTGATCGCAGCGCTGATGGCGGTTGCCCTTATTGGCGGCCTGGGTGTGTTCACCGATGGCCTGCGCGGCGTGTTCAATACCGTCGAGAATAACCTGACGATCAACTGAGCTATCCGTCAGGCCTCACTGCCTCAGTTTCTGCTCTTCCACCTTCAATGCGTCAGCAAGCCGTGCCTTGGCCGATCCCGGTTTCAGGGGCTGCTGCTGGCTTTCATGCGGTGCCCATCCAGACACATAGATTACTGAAAATGTTGCGCGGATACGGCCGTCCGGGTCCGAATAGCGCTCGGCATAGATTTCCGCTGCGCGCAGGAAGAAGGCACGCGTCAGCGGCTTGCGGCTGCGAGCAGACAGCGGATTCGCCATGCCCATCGCTTTCAGGTCACGCATCAGCGGAAACAGTGAATCATAGCGGACAGTGTAATTCTCCGCATCGATGACGGGCAGCGCAAAGCCTGCTCGCTGCAGCAAACCGCCGACATCGCGCACATCGGCGAAGGGGATGACGCGCGGGCTTGCCCCACCGGTCATCTCGATTTCGGTTGCGAGCAGCACCTCGCGCAGTTCCTGCAGCGTGCCGGCGCCAGGAATGGCGGCCAGGAACAAGCCGTCCGGTTTCAATGCGCGGCGAATCTGGATGAAGACACCGGGTGTGTCGTTGGTCAGGTGCAGGTTGAGTGGTGCAATCACCAGATTGGCTGATTGGGGCGCGAGCGGCACGTCTTCGAGCGGTGCTTCGAGAAAAGATTCACCGGGCGCGACATAGCGGATGTCGCTTTCCACGCGGGTGAGGCTGCCGACCTTGCCGGTCGCGATCGCCGCATGGGCGGCCGCACCCGTCGTGCCGTGCAGTTCTACCGCATGTTCGAAGCTGCGCTCCACGACGGCGAGGCGGTCTGCCAGTTCCTCGGCGGCGATATCGAGCAGGAAGCCTGCTTTCGGGTCGTTGTTTGCGAGCGCGCGCCGACGGTTTGCGGCGATCTGCGCCTTGTCGAAGATGATATCCATGGCGATGTCCATATTCCCCCGTCCGGCAGGCGGCAAGGCGATTTTCCTTTGGCGCGACGCGCCAGTGCGTCTCGCGGCCCTTGAGCTCGGCCTGCCACGCTGTGGGTCTTCGTTTTATGCATGTCACTCTCGCAAAACCGCTACACACTTTTGTGCGACATGCTCTAGTCTGCCTCATATGGGGACGATCGAGATGAAAAGTGAGGCGGTGCGGATATGGGCGCAGTTTCTGCAGCCGTTTTCGATGCTTGCCGATCTTGTCTATCCGCCGGCCTGCGCGGCTTGTGGTGTTTCGACAGGCGGTCACCGCGGGCTCTGTGCCAAATGCTGGTCCGAAGTCCGCTTCATCGAGCGCCCTTATTGCGAGGTGCTCGGCCTTCCCTTTTCTCATGATCTCGGCGCCGGCATCCTGAGTGCCGAAGCGATCGCCAATCCACCTCCGTTCGATCGACTGCGTTCAGCAGCCACCCTCGATCACGCCGTTCGAACCTTGGTCCATGGTCTGAAATACCGCGATCGTACGGATCTCGCACCGATGATGGCCGCCTGGATGCTGCGCGCCTCGGACGGCATGGTCGAACGCTGTGACGCCATCATTCCGGTTCCCCTCCATCGCACCCGCATGGTCTCGCGCAAATTCAACCAGGCCGCTGAGCTTGCCCGACATTTGGCGGGGCTTGCTGGAAAGCCGCTATTGCCGGCAACGCTCCTGCGTGTGAAGCGGACCAGCCAGCAGGTCGGTCTTGGCTTACGGGCGCGCGAAGACAATGTCCGTGGCGCTTTTGCAGTTGCCGCGGGCACGGAAAGCGATGTCTTCGGCAAACGCATCGTGCTTGTCGACGACGTCTTTACGACGGGGGCGACGGTTGGTGCGGCAACGCGCGCGCTGCGCAAGGCGGGCGCCTCCGATATAACGGTTTTGACCTTTGCAAGGGCTATCGCAGAAACTATATGACAGAAAGAAAACAGCACTGTCTGGAGAGCTTCATGGTACCCGTTACCATCTATACGCGCCAATTCTGCGGCTATTGTGCACGCGCCAAATCTCTTCTTGAAGAGAAGGGCGTCGACTATGTCGAACATGACGCGACCTTCTCGCCCGAGCTTCGCCAGGAAATGCTTGGTAAGTCGAACGGCCGCACGACCTTTCCGCAGATTTTCGTCGGCAGCACGCATGTCGGCGGTTGCGATGATCTCTACGCGCTCGATCGGGCAGGCAAGCTCGATCCGCTGCTGGCAGCCTGAGGAAGAGCGATGAGCTTTACGGCTGCCGCCATACAGATGTGTTCCGGTGTCGATCCGGAGCGGAATGCCGCTTCGATGGCGCGTCTCGTCCGAGCAGCTGCCGCGCAGGGCGCCACCTATGTGCAAACGCCGGAAATGACCGGCATGCTGCAGCGTAACCGGGCTGCTGCAAAAGAAGTGCTGCGCGACGAGAGCAATGACATCATCGTCAAGACCGGCTCGGCGCTTGCGGCTGAGCTCGGCATCTATATGCATGTCGGCTCGACGGCGATTGCGCTCGATGACGGCAAGATGGCCAATCGCGGTTTCCTCTTCGGACCTGACGGAAAGATCCTGAACCGATACGACAAGATCCATATGTTCGACGTCGACCTCGACAACGGCGAGAGCTGGCGCGAAAGCGCCGCCTACCGGCCGGGGTCCGAAGCGCGCGTTCTGTCTTTGCCTTTTGCCGAGATGGGTTTCACTATCTGTTATGACGTGCGTTTCCCGCAGCTTTTCCGTGCGCAGGCGGTTGCCGGTGCCGAGGTGATGACCGTTCCGGCCGCTTTTACGAAGCAGACCGGAGAGGCGCATTGGGAGATCCTGCTGCGGGCGCGTGCCATCGAAAACGGCGTCTTCGTCATCGCGGCAGCGCAGGCTGGCCTGCACGAGGACGGTCGGGAGACATTCGGTCATTCCATGATCATCGACCCCTGGGGCAAGGTGCTCGCGGCGGCCGGCCCGACTGGCGAGGCCGTCATTTTGGCAGAGATCGATCCGGCGGCTGTGAAGGCCGCACATGACAAGATTCCAAACCTTAAGAACGGACGGGAGTTTTCCATCGAGAGGATTGCGGGGGGAATCTCGGGAGGCGTCGCAGCTTGATCCGCTATTCCCTCATTTGTGAGAATGCCCATGAGTTCGAAGGCTGGTTTTCAGAAAGCGCGGATTTCGACCGGCAGGTCGCAAGCGGGTTTCTGACCTGTCCCGTCTGCAATTCCGCCTCCATCTCGAAATCGCTGATGGCGCCGTCGGTCTCGACTGCACGCAAGAAGGACGAGATACAGTCTGTTGCCATGGACGTGGCTCGCCGCGAAGCCTTCCTGAAGCTCAAGGAAGCGGTTGCAGCGGTCAAGGCGAATTCGGAGGATGTCGGGACGCGTTTTCCCGAAGAGGCCCGCAAGATCCATTATGGCGAGGCGGATGCTCGCGGCATTATCGGCCAGGCGACACCCGATGAAGCGCAGTCGCTGGTCGAAGAGGGCATCGAGATTGCTGCCCTGCCGATCCTGCCTGAAGACGTGAACTGATATGGAGACTGCGCGGCTGGCCTTCTATAATTTCGGCCTGCATGTCGCACCTTCTGACAGCAGGGCCGTCGAAGGCTTCGTTCTTCGTGAACCTCCGAATTTCGAAGCTGCCGCCCGGGCGTGCGGCTTCATTGGCCGCTCAGGCTATCCCGGATATCCCGGCCCCAGAAGCTGGGGGCCGCAGGCTTTTCCGCGTTACATCGAGGGCAGCGGTTTCACCTCTGCGCCATCTTCCCTGTCATTATGGGCCGATATCGAGTCTCTGATGGCTTTCACCTATAATGGTGTTCATGCCGACGCCCTGAAACATGCCCGCAACTGGAATGTGAAGCAGACTTGGCCGCCGCTCGTCCTATGGTGGGTTTCAGTCTATCATCGGCCGGACTGGCAGGAAGGTGTGGAGCGTCTCGAATATCTTGCCGACCACGGCGCAAGCCCTAAGGCCTTCAACTTCAAACAGCCCTTTGGGCCTGACGGGGCGGAAATTGTGATCGATCGCGACCACGTCAAAGAGCTTGCCGCGCGCAATGCCGAGACGCAGAAGGATCTGCTCGCTTTCGTCCAAACTTTGAAGGTCTAGACCGTCGCGATCAAGCCGGCCGCTTTGCCAGCAACATGTAGTTCACATCCATGTCTTTCGACAGGTTCCACTGGTTTGCCAGCGGATTGAAGAAGACGCCTGTGCGGTCGATGATTTCGAGGCCGTTTGCGACGAGCGGTTTTTCCAGCTCTTCGGGGCGCACCAGCTTTTCATATTGATGCGTGCCGCGCGGCAGCCAGCGCAGGACATTTTCGGCGGCAAAAATGGCAAGCGCGGCCGCCTTCATGGTGCGGTTGATGGTGGCGACGAACATCAGGCCGCCCGGCCGGACCATGCCGGCGCAGGTATTCATGAAAAGCTCGACATCGGCCACATGCTCCACCACTTCCATGTTGAGCACGATATCGAAGGCCTCACCGGCCTCGGCGAGCTGCTCTGCGGTGACGGCCCGATAGTCGACCGTAACACCCGATGCCTTGGCATGGGTTGAAGCGATGCCGATGTTTTTTTCGGAGGGGTCCGCGCCGACTACTTCGGCCCCCATACGGGCAACCGGCTCCGACAGAAGGCCGCCACCACAGCCGATATCGAGCACGCGCAGGCCTTCAAGCGGTTTGGCACTCTTTGGATTGCGAGAGAAATTCTCCGCTGCCCTGTCGCGGATATAGGCCAGGCGAACAGGATTGAACTTGTGCAGCGGCTTGAACTTGCCGGTCGGGCTCCACCACTCGGCTGCCATGGCGGAAAAGCGATCGACTTCGCTCTGGTCGATTGTTGTTTTGGCCGCTTCGTTCATCTGCCGCTCCTTCATGTCCTGTCAGTGAAGTCGGATGATCGGTACGATAAGTCAAGGGCGCTCAAGCCGCACCGGACGCTTGGTATACACCTTAACAAAACGAGCGAGCCTCAAGACATTAAAAAACCCCGCGTCTTCGCGGGGTTCGTATCAAAGGTCATGCAGATTCAGCGGCACTGACGGCGCGGGCCGTATGTGGGCTGGTACGTATTGTCATACGCGCGGTATGAGCGATAGCGGCTGTAGCAGTAATCGGCATGCGAACTGCCCGTCTGCACGCGCGGCTGCGAGGCTATAATGCCGCCGATGATTGCGCCGGCGGCCAAGCCCCCGATAATGGCGCCGGTGTTGTCATGGTGCCGATAATACCGGTCGCGGTAATAGCGGTCGCCATAATAGCGGCGGTCCCTGTCCCATCCGCGATCATAGCGATAACGGTCCGAATAGCGGTAATTGCGGCCCCAGCCTTGATTATAACGAGGGCATTTCGTGAAGTTGTTGCAGCCCACCTGAAGAAGCTCGGCCTGGTCGCCGGCGGCTTGGGTTTGCACTGCCGACTGGACAGGGTTTGCCGTATAGGCCGGCCCTGCCCAAGCGGGCATTCCGGAGAATGCGGTTGCTATCGACAGTGCAATTATCGCTAATCTTCTCATTCTGCTCACCAGCTTTCTTGACGTATCTATTGCTGTTTAAACGCATTTCCGGCCACTAAGTTCAATCGCCTTGATGCTCCGGTTCGACGGGCATGGTGAGAGGGATGTTTTGCAGGGGCGGTGCGGGTCGTTTCCGGCGAACTCCTGCCGTCTCCACTTCACCCTTTCCCCGCCCTTGCCACCCCTTGCCAAACTCGCTAAGAGACGCGCCAACTTTCGTCCTTGGTTGGCGGGGCTAGAAGCGTTCCAGAAACCAGTATTTCCGGGCTCTTCGGCCATTCGGCAGCCGGGGTTTTCTGATGCCCGGGAGGGCAATGCGTCTCCCGGCGGTTTGTGAACGCGTGGCGTACCGGAGAAGCAAATCCCGTTTCCGGCAGTCGCGCGCGGGTCGTGGTAGAGGCTTATGGCACGCATCGTTATGAAATTCGGCGGAACCTCCGTCGCTGATCTGGACCGCATCAAGAACGTTGCCCGCCATGTGAAACGTGAAGTCGACGCCGGCCATGAAGTGGCAGTCGTCGTTTCCGCCATGTCTGGCAAGACCAATGAGCTGGTTGGCTGGGTGCAAGGCACGCCAAAGGTGATCGGCGCCAACTCGCCTTTCTACGACGCACGCGAATATGACGCCGTGGTCGCCTCAGGCGAACAGGTCACGTCAGGCCTTCTGGCGATCGCTCTGCAGAGCATGGGCATCAATGCCCGTTCCTGGCAGGGCTGGCAGATTCCGATCCGCACAGACAACGCGCACGGCGCCGCGCGCATCATGGAGATCGACGGCACCGATATCATCAAACGCATGGGCGAGGGGCAGGTCGCGGTCGTCGCCGGCTTCCAGGGGCTTGGCCCCGATAACCGCATTTCGACGCTCGGGCGCGGCGGATCGGACACGTCGGCAGTGGCGATCGCGGCCGCAGTGAAGGCCGACCGCTGCGACATCTATACCGATGTCGACGGCGTCTATACGACCGATCCGCGCATCGAGCCCAAGGCCCGGCGCCTGAAGAAGATCGCCTTCGAAGAAATGCTGGAAATGGCCTCTCTCGGTGCCAAGGTTCTCCAGGTACGCTCGGTGGAGCTTGCCATGGTGCACAAGGTACGCACCTTCGTGCGTTCGTCTTTCGAGGATCCCGATGCTCCGGGCATGGGCGACCTCTTGAACCCGCCCGGAACGCTGATTTGTGACGAGGATGAAATCGTGGAACAGGAAGTAGTCACCGGCATCGCCTATGCCAAGGATGAGGCTCAGATCTCGCTTCGCCGTCTTGCCGACCGGCCCGGCGTTTCCGCTGCGATCTTCGGTCCGCTTGCCGAAAGCCACATCAACGTCGATATGATCGTCCAGAACATCTCTGAAGATGGTTCGAAGACGGACATGACCTTCACCGTTCCTTCGGGAGATGTCGAGAAAGCCATCAAGGTCCTCTCCGACAACAAGGCGAAGATCGGCTATGACGTTGCGCAGAGCGAATCGGGGCTGGTGAAGGTTTCGGTCATCGGCATCGGCATGCGCAGCCATGCGGGTGTTGCGGCGACCGCCTTCCGGGCACTTGCCGAAAAAGGCATCAACATCAAGGCAATTACAACTTCGGAGATCAAGATTTCGATCCTGATCGACGGTCCTTACGCAGAACTCGCTGTCAGAACTTTGCATTCCTGCTACGGTCTGGATAAGAATTGATTCCCAGCGGGCGGCCTGCCCCTTCAGGTTGAAGATGCGGCCGGTTCTTCTGTCCGCACCAAGCGTTTGTTTCGGGGAGCTTGAGACGCAATGAGAGACCTTTCCGGCGGTCCGCGCGTATTGCTCAAGCGGCTGCGCGAATTGATGGCGGAGCCGCTGGAGCCGCAGGAGCGACTCGACCGGATCGTGCGCCAGATCGCCAGCAACATGGTGGCAGAGGTGTGCTCCGTCTACGTGCTGCGGGCCGACGGCGTTCTCGAGCTCTATGCGACCGAAGGTCTCAAAAAAGAAGCCGTCCACCTTTCGCAACTGAAGATGGGGCAGGGTCTCGTCGGCACGATCGCCGCATCGGCCCAGCCGCTCAATCTTTCCGACGCACAGTCGCATCCTGCTTTCCGCTACCTGCCGGAAACAGGTGAAGAGATCTATCATTCCTTCCTCGGTGTGCCGATCCTGCGGACCGGCCGGTCGCTCGGCGTTCTCGTCGTGCAGAACAAGGCGAGCCGCAATTATCGCGACGAGGAGCTGGAAGCGCTCGAAACGACGGCGATGGTTCTCGCCGAGATGATCGCGACCGGCGAACTCAAGAAGATCACGAAGCCGGGCCTCGAACTCGATCTCACCCGTTCGGTCACAGTCGACGGCGATACGTATAATGACGGCATCGGTCTTGGATACGTCGTGCTGCACGAGCCGCGCATCGTCGTTACCAATCTCCTCAATGAAGATGCGGAGAAGGAAATCCGGCGGCTGGCGGAAGCCATGGGCTCGCTCAGGATTTCGATCGACGACATGCTGTCGCGCCGCGATGTCTCCATGGAAGGTGAGCACCGCGAGGTGCTCGAAACCTATCGCATGTTCGCCCATGACCAGGGCTGGGTGCGCAAGCTGGAAGAAGCGATACGTAACGGCCTGACGGCGGAAGCGGCGGTGGAGAAGGTCCAGAGCGACACCAAGGCGCGCATGATGCGCCTGACCGATCCGTATCTTCGCGAGCGGATGCACGATTTCGAAGATCTGGCGAACCGGCTGCTGCGCGTATTGACCGGTTATACGGGTCGCACGACGGCTGAAGGCTTTCCGACCGACGCGATCATCCTGGCGCGTGCCATGGGGGCGGCGGAGCTTCTCGACTACCCGCGCGCCAATGTGCGCGGTCTGGTGCTGGAAGAAGGCGCGGTGACGAGCCATGTGGTGATCGTTGCACGCGCCATGGGCATTCCGGTCATCGGCCAGGCGGCGGGTGTCGTCGCTCTTGCCGAAAATGGCGATGCCGTCATTATCGATGGTGACGAAGGGCATGTGCATATCCGACCGATGCCGGAGCATCAGCGTTCCTATGAAGAAAAGGTTCGCTTCCGCGCCCGCCGGCAGGAGCAGTTCCGGGCATTGCGTTCCGTCGAGCCGGTCACCCGGGATGGTCAGCGCATTCAGCTTCTGATGAATGCCGGCCTGCTGGTCGACCTGCCGCAGTTGGCGGAATCGGGTGCGGAGGGCATCGGTCTCTTCCGCACGGAACTGCAATTCATGATCGCGTCAACCATGCCGAAAGCGGAAGAGCAGGAGATGTTCTACCGCAATGTGCTGAAGCAGGCGGCGGGCCGTGTCGTGACTTTCCGTACGCTCGATATCGGTGGCGATAAGGTCGTTCCTTACTTCCGCGGCCACGAGGAAGAGAATCCGGCGCTCGGCTGGCGGGCAATCCGCCTGTCGCTTGACCGTCCGGGGCTGTTGCGCACCCAGCTGCGCGCCATGCTGAAGGCTGCGGCAGGCGCCGAGCTGAAGCTGATGGTGCCGATGGTGACCGAGGTTTCTGAGCTCAGGCAGGTGCGCGAACTTCTGCAGAAGGAAGTGCAGCATCTTTCGCGTTTCGGCCATGGCCTGCCGCGCAAGCTGCAGTTCGGCGCGATGCTGGAAGTGCCGGCGCTGCTCTGGCAGCTCGACGAGCTGATGGATGCGGTCGATTTCGTCTCGGTCGGTTCCAACGATCTCTTCCAGTTCGCCATGGCGGTCGATCGCGGCAACGCGCGGGTGTCGGAGCGCTTCGATCCACTGGAACGGCCGTTCCTGCGGATTCTGCGCGATATCGTGCGCGGTGCCGATCGCAACAAGACACCGGTGACGCTCTGCGGTGAGCTGGCAGGAAAGCCGCTTTCGGCCATGGCGTTGCTGGGCGTCGGTTTCCGCTCCATCTCCATGTCGCCGGCTTCGATCGGGCCGGTCAAGGCGATGCTGCTGGGCCTCGATGCCGAGGCTCTCACCAAGGCCGTTAATGAGGCGCTCGACGACCGAAATGCGACCGTGCCGATGCGCGAAGTGCTTGCCCGCTTCGCCGAGAGCCACAATATTCCCCTTTAGACATATATAAGAAGAATTGGAGCAAGGGGTGGCGAAGCTTCCCATTGAAAAGATGCGCGAGCTTGAGCGCCGGTTCGGCGAGATCGAAGCGCGCATGTCGGCCGGCCCTTCGGCTGATGTTTATGTAAAGCTCGCGTCCGAATATTCAGAGCTGCAGCCGGTCGTCACAAAGATCCGTGCCTATCAGAAAGCACTCGGCGAGCTTGCCGATCTGGAGGTGCTGCTCGAGGACAAGTCCGTCGATCGCGACATGCGTGAGCTCGCCGAACTCGAGCTGCCTGACGTGAAAGAGCGGATCGAGGCGCTGGAGAACGAAATCCAGATCCTGCTGCTGCCGAAGGATGCGGCCGATGAAAAGAGCGCGATCCTGGAAATCCGCGCCGGCACCGGCGGCAACGAGGCTGCGCTTTTTGCCGGTGACCTTTTCCGCATGTACGAGCGCTACGCGTCGACACATGGCTGGAAGGTGGAAGTGCTGTCGTCAAGCGAGGGCGAAGCCGGCGGCTTTAAGGAAATCATCGCTACAATCACCGGCAAAGGTGTCTTTGCCAAGCTGAAGTTCGAATCCGGCGTGCACCGTGTGCAGCGTGTGCCGGAGACGGAAGCCGGTGGGCGTATCCACACATCGGCGGCGACGGTTGCGGTCCTGCCCGAGGCCGAGGAGATCGATATCGAAATCCGGCCGGAAGATATCCGCATCGACACGATGCGCTCGTCGGGTGCGGGCGGCCAGCACGTCAACACGACGGACTCGGCGGTGCGTATCACGCACTTGCCGACAGGTATCGTTGTGACCAGCTCGGAAAAATCGCAGCACCAGAACCGCGCCAAGGCCATGCAGGTGCTTCGGTCGCGTCTTTACGATGCCGAGCGGCAGAGGGCCGATAGCGAACGGTCTGCCGACCGCAAAAGCCAGGTCGGGTCCGGCGACCGTTCCGAGCGCATCCGCACCTACAATTTCCCGCAGGGCCGTGTGACCGACCATCGTATCAACCTGACGCTTTATAAACTCGACCGGATGATGATCGGCGAGATCGACGAAGTGGTGGATGCGCTGCTTGCTGATTATCAGGCGAGCCAGCTCGCGCAGCTCGGCGAACAGCAATGACCGCATCCGGGCCGACGGTTTCCGAAATGCTTGCCGAGGCCCGGCGCCGTTTCACGGAAGCCGGCATCACTGATCCGCAGACCGATGCGCGGCTGCTGATTTCGGGTTTGTTGAAGCTCTCGCCGACCGAGATGCTGACCGCAGGCCGTGACGTGGTTTCGGAAGAGCAGGCGGGAACCATCGGTCGGGCGATCGAAAGGCGGTTAAAACACGAGCCAGTGCATCGCATTCTCGGAGAGCGGGAGTTCTACGGCCTGCCGCTTTCGCTGTCCGCCGGCACGCTGGAACCGCGACCGGATACGGAAATCCTCGTCGATACGATCATTCCTTATCTGCGCGACCTTGCAAAGACGGAAGACAATCTCCACATCCTGGATCTAGGAACCGGGACCGGAGCGATTTGCCTTGCGCTCCTGAGTGAATGCCCGGAAGCATCAGGCATCGGCAGCGACATTTCGACCGATGCACTTGAGACGGCAAGATCAAACGCAGAAAGAAACGGATTGCAGGATCGATTCACGACCATTCGGTCGAACTGGTTCGAGAACATCCACGGGACGTTTCATGCGCTTGTCTCAAATCCGCCCTATATTGCTTCCAATGTTATTCACGATCTCGCTCCCGAAGTGACGAAATTTGATCCAGCTGCAGCTCTGGACGGCGGCTCGGATGGGCTTGACGCCTACAAAGCCATAGCAAAAGATGCCGGAAGGTTCGTACGGCCAAATGGGATCGTCGCACTTGAAATAGGCTATGATCAGCGAAACGATGTGACGGCGATCTTTGAAGCGGAAGGCTTCAAGTGCCTCAAATCCGTGAAAGACTATGGTCAGAATGACAGAGTGCTCGTGTTCTCGCCGGCATGATGGCGACAAATTGCAGCATCGAACTGGACATTGTTGCTATTGCGAAGAAAAAGGCTTGGATTTCCCGAGGAAGCAATATAGGTTGCCCTCACGCGTTGGGCGCATAGGAATGAACGAGATTCGTTCGGTACTTGCTCAGCTTCGGGGGTCTGCTCTTTTAAACGAGAGTTTCAAAAGTTGAACACGACCCAATGCGTGAATCAGTCAAACTGACTTGAAGACAAGCGGCAGGTCGGCGCGAAGGCGCACTATGCTTGCGGCACGAAGGCCCTGATCCGGATGAACCGGTCTTGGCGGTTGGTGCCATGTATCCAATCACAAACAGAGAATTCAGGTGAACGATCGATGAGGCCAGGACAGCAGAACAAGCGCGGTCGAGGGCGTGGCAATCACAATAATAACAATGGCGGCGGCGGAAATAACAATAACAACAATTTCAACCGCAAGGGCGGCAATCCGCTGACCAGGACTTATGACAGTTCCGGTCCCGATGTGAAGATCCGCGGCACTGCCCAGCACATCGCTGAGAAATATGCGCAGCTCGCCCGTGACGCCCAGAGCTCCGGCGACCGCGTCATTGCCGAAAATTACCTGCAGCACGCCGAACATTACAACCGCATCATTGCCGCCGCGCAGGCGCAGATGCAGGAGCGCTTCCAGCGCGACGACCGCAACGACTATAATGATCGTGACAATGCGGACCGCGATGGTGACGATCTGGATACGGGTGACAATGACGATGTCGTCATCGTTCAGCCGCCGCACCAGCAGCAGCGAGAAGAGCGACAGCCGCAACGCGAAGAGCGTCAGCAACAGCGTGAAGAGCGTCAGCCGCGTGAACAGCGCCAGCCACGTGAACAGCAGCCGGCCGCACCGGTGCAGCAGGCGGAGGCCATCGACGGAACCGGACCGCAGCCGGAGATCGAAGGTATTCCGGCGGAAGTTGCCATGGAAGAAGAGGGTGGCGCAGCGCAGCCTGTTGAACGCCAGCCCCGTCGCCGTGCCGCAGGCGCCCGCCCCCGCCGTCCGCGCCGCGCCGCTGAAGGCGAAGCAGCAGGCGAAGAGGGCGCTTCCAGCGAGGCACCTGCTCTGGCCGAGGCAGCTTCGGAGTAAGCTCGTTTCAAATATCCATGGACCCGAGAAGCCGCCCCCTAGGCGGCTTTTTCTTTAGGGGCACGGGCCGCGTGTCACGCCGGATCATTCTCGCGCCTGTCTTTGCCCATCGCGGTTGGAATCCGACTTTCAGATCAAGCGAATCTGACCAGGCGGCAAAATTGGAGAGGTTTGCGAAGCGGCCTATGACGCGTGGTTTTTCCCGTGTCCCGCCCCTTTAAACTCTCCGGATTCCCCACCATATCCACCTCAGTTTCGTTTGCCGCAAATCTCAATGGCGACAAACAAGGGCTTGCCTTTTGAGGGAGCTCAATCTCAATCATCGGTCTGTGCCTTATGAAGGGCAGGGCGATTCATGGAGGTAACATATGAATATCGAGAAATACTCCGAGCGGGTGCGCGGTTTCGTTCAGTCCGCCCAGACCTATGCGCTTGCCCAGGGGCACCAGCAATTCACTGCAGAACATGTGCTCAAAGTCCTGCTTGATGACGATCAGGGCATGGCCGCTTCGCTGATCGAGCGCGCCGGCGGTGATGTAAAAGCCGCGCGGCTCGCCAATGATGCCGCGCTTGCCAAGCTGCCGAAGATTTCCGGCGGCAATGGTAACATCTATCTTGCCCAGCCGCTTGCCAAGGTCTTCTCCACTGCCGAAGAAGCGGCAAAAAAGGCCGGCGATAGCTTCGTGACGGTCGAACGTCTGCTGCAGGCGCTGGCGATCGAAACCTCTGCCTCGACCTATCAGTCGCTGAAGAACGCCGGTGTGACCGCGCAGGCGCTCAATCAGGTCATCAATGAAATCCGCAAGGGCCGCACCGCCGATACAGCGAGCGCCGAGCAGGGGTTCGACAGCCTGAAGAAATATGCACGCGACCTGACAAGTGATGCCCGCGAAGGCAAGCTCGATCCGGTTATCGGCCGCGACGATGAAATTCGCCGCACGATCCAGGTTCTCTCGCGCCGTACCAAGAACAATCCCGTTCTGATCGGCGAGCCGGGCGTCGGCAAGACCGCGATCGTCGAAGGGCTTGCGCTGCGTATCGTCAATGGCGACGTGCCTGAGAGCCTGAAGGATAAGAAGCTGATGGCGCTCGATATGGGCGCCCTGATTGCCGGCGCGAAGTTCCGCGGCGAGTTCGAGGAACGCCTTAAGGCGGTGCTGAACGAGGTCCAGTCTGAAAATGGCGAGATCATCCTCTTCATCGATGAAATGCACACGCTTGTTGGCGCCGGCAAGGCTGACGGCGCGATGGATGCCTCGAACCTGCTGAAGCCGGCCCTTGCTCGCGGCGAACTGCATTGCGTCGGTGCGACGACGCTCGACGAATATCGCAAGCATGTCGAGAAGGACCCGGCCCTTGCCCGCCGCTTCCAGCCGGTCATGGTCGAGGAGCCGACGGTCGAAGATACGATCTCGATCCTGCGCGGCCTGAAGGAAAAATATGAGCAGCATCACAAGGTGCGCATCGCCGATGCCGCGCTGGTTGCCGCTGCGACCCTTTCCAACCGTTACATCACCGACCGTTTCCTGCCGGACAAGGCGATCGACCTGATGGACGAGGCGGCTGCCCGCCTGCGTATGCAGGTGGACTCCAAACCGGAGGAGCTCGATGAGCTCGACCGCCGCATCATCCAGCTGAAGATCGAACGCGAGGCGCTGAAGAAGGAAACCGATGTGGCTTCCGCCGACCGGCTGAAGCGGCTGGAAGGTGAACTGACCTCGCTCGAGGAAGAGGCGGATGCGTTGACAGCCCGCTGGCAGGCGGAAAAGCAGAAGCTCGGTCTTGCCGCTGACCTGAAGAAGCAGCTCGACGATGCCCGTAACGAATTGGCGATCGCCCAGCGCAAGGGTGAATTCCAGCGCGCTGGCGAGCTTGCCTATGGTGTGATCCCGGGTCTCGAAAAGCAGCTTGCCGATGCCGAAAGCAAGGAAGACAACAGCCGCAACGCGATGGTCCAGGAGGTCGTGACCCCCGACAATATCGCCCACGTCGTCTCCCGGTGGACCGGCATTCCGGTCGACAAAATGCTGGAAGGCGAACGCGACAAGCTGCTCAGGATGGAAGACGATCTGGCGAAATCGGTGATCGGTCAAGGCGATGCGGTTCAGGCTGTATCCCGTGCCGTGCGCCGTGCCCGCGCAGGCCTTCAGGACCCGAACCGGCCGATCGGCTCGTTCATCTTCCTCGGCCCGACCGGTGTCGGCAAGACGGAACTCACCAAGGCGCTTGCCCGCTTCCTTTTCGACGACGAGACGGCAATGGTACGCATGGATATGTCCGAGTATATGGAGAAGCACTCCGTTGCCCGGCTGATCGGTGCGCCTCCCGGTTATGTCGGCTATGACGAAGGTGGTGCGCTGACGGAAGCCGTCCGCCGCCGGCCCTATCAGGTCGTGCTGTTTGACGAGATCGAGAAGGCGCATCCCGATGTCTTCAACATCCTGCTGCAGGTGCTTGACGACGGTCGCTTGACCGACGGCCAGGGCCGGACGGTCGACTTCCGCAACACGATGATCATCATGACCTCGAACCTTGGTGCCGAATACCTGACGCAGTTGCGTGAGGGTGAGGACAGCGAGACTGTTCGCGAGCAGGTGATGGACGTGGTTCGCGGTCATTTCCGGCCGGAATTCCTGAACCGTATCGACGAGATCATCCTCTTCCATCGCCTGAAGCGTGAGGAAATGGGCGCGATCGTCGATATTCAGCTGAAGCGTCTGATTTCGCTGTTGTCCGAGCGCAAGATCGTGCTCGACCTCGATGAGGAGGCCCGCAACTGGCTGGCGAACAAGGGATACGATCCGGTCTACGGCGCGCGTCCGCTGAAGCGGGTGATCCAGAAATTCGTCCAGGATCCGCTTGCCGAGCAGATCCTCTCAGGCCAGGTGCCGGACGGATCGACGGTGAAGATCACCAGTGGGTCGGATCGCTTGCTGTTCCGGTCGAAACAGTCGGTGAGCGAAGCGGCGTAAAGCTGCGTTGACGAGAATTGAAAATGGCGGCCTTCGGGCCGCCGTTTTTGTTTCTGCAGACGGAGGATTACTTGCTGGCGACCTGGTCCGAGGCGGGCTGGTTGTTCAGCAGCGTGTCGATGCGTTTGCGCTCGTCCTCGAACTTGGCGAGTGCATCGCCCTGGAGCGACTTGCCGCCCGGCAGGCGGATGCGAAGCGGGTCGACCTTGGTGCCGTTGACGATCAGTTCGTAATGCAGATGCGGGCCGGTGGATTCGCCCGTCGTGCCCACCCAGCCGATGACCTGACCCTGTCGCACCTTTGCTCCGGGCACGATGCCCTTGGCGATGGCGCTCTGGTGGTTATAGGAGGATTCATAGCCATTGGCATGGCGGACGATCGTCTGGTTGCCGTAGCCGCCGGAATCCCAGCCGGCCTTTTCGACCGTACCATTACCGGCTGCGATGATTGCCGTTCCGCGCGGCGCTGCCCAGTCTACACCCGTATGCATGCGCGCGAAGCCGAGGATCGGATGGCGGCGCATGCCGAAGCCGGATTTGAAAATGCCGTTCGGGACAGGATTGCGCAGCAGGAACTGCCGGATGCTCTTACCCTCCTGATCGAAGTAGTCGATCGTGCCGTCTTCCGGGTCCTGAAAGCGATAGAAGCGCGTCAACGTATCGCCAAAACGGGCGTTGACATAGAGAAGGTCGGAATCCTCGGTCGCCTGGCCGTTGCTGTCAGCCACCGAGAAGAAGGCTTCGAGGTAATCCGTTGGCTTCAACTGCGCCTGGAAGTCGACATTGGCTGCTAGCAGCTTGATGATCAGCGCGGTCATATCCTTGGTCATGCCGTAGGAAAGGGCTGCGCGGTAAATGCCGTCATAGACGCGCGGCAGATTCTGGCCGGCGGGTGGAGCGAAGGAGTTGTCTTCGAAAGCGGTGGCGATCGCATCCAGCATCGGTGGTTCGCTGCCGGCCACGAAGCGGCCCTTGTCATCGAGGGCGACAGTGATGAGATGGCGCGTATTGCGATAGATGCTGGCCCGAATGATCTTCGCCTGCTCGCCCTTCTGAATGATACCGATGCGCAGGACGTCGCCCTTGGAAAGCGTATCGGTGCCGAGCACCGGGGTGATATAACCGGACATGCCATCTGCCTGTGGCTGCGGATAGCCGGAATCGGCGAGCGCCTTGGCAATTGTCGTGTCCTGGCGCACTGGCAGAATATCGTCGGCGAATTCCTCGGTCTGCGGTGTGATGGATTCCGGTGCCGAGACGGTCATATTCTGTTCGAGCACGCGTGCGGCAAGGCCGGCCGTCAAATCGACGTCATTGTCCTCGGCGGAGAAGCGGCGCGGATCCACATAGTAAAGGGCCGCGAGCTGGGCATTTCCATCCGTCAGAACGGATCCGTTGGAGCGGACGTTTTCCTCAACCTCGTCAAGCGACAGGCCAGGGGCCATGTTGAGATTGGATTTGCCGGTGGGGAAGGGAACGGTCTTCAGTGCCACTTCGGATTCGACGTCGGACCCGTAGATTGCGCCGGTACGGCTTTGCGGTGCCGGCTGGGGCTCGTCGGCCGAGAAGATCGCCAGCGGATCGAAGTCCGGATAATCTTCAGTTGCCACGTGATTGGCAGCCAGCATCATCTTCACATGAGAGAAGGGCTGGCGGCGCACGACTTCCTTCTCGCCGTCATGGACAACGGTCGAGACCTCCATGATGGCGCGGTCGGATGGTTTGGCGGCGATGACGGGGGCGATCAGACGACCGCCGCGGGTAACAGATGTATCCTGATGTGCGTCTGCCGATGCGCTTGCATAGGCTTCGGCCGGGATTGCCAGCTGCTGCCTGCCGTCGAGCGCAGCAAAGAGTGCGACACCCATGAGGATTGAAGAGGTAATGCCGGTGAGGAACGTGCCCGAAAGCCAGCGAAGCGAAACTTCGCGTCGGTCGGGCGCGCGTCGCCCGTCTGCCAGAAGCGGAGGCTCGCTGCCGAGCGAGCGGATCATCATTTTCTCCGTCATCATGGCAGTGGAGTTCGCATCCTTACATTCGATGTCGTTCTGAGCATCCGCGGGCCATCCTGGCTGGGGCGAAAGATGTGCATATTTTGGGCACTGAAGTCAAATCACACCGGGAATGGCACCTTACGTGCGCATGCCTGCGTGAATCCTACGTGTTTCCTCTCACCAGCAGAATGTGATGATGTCGGGGCGAAGAGGAGCAAAATCGCATCTTCCACAACAAAACCGACAAACAGTCATGTTTTTCAGGCTTTCCAGCGTGACCAGAATCCGGGAAATCGACGAATTCCAATGGCCTCTACAAAATCTCGTGAGAAAACAACAGGATACGAGAAAGATGATTTTTTTGAAAAAGGCCTGTTGACTGTTTCGGTGTGTGAGGATTATAAGCCCACTCACTGACGAGGGCGGCGGCGCTGCTGGCGACGAAGTCTCTCGTTCTAAAGAAATCAA
>NZ_JACIAD010000004.1:0-574201 GCF_014193955.1 Rhizobium sp. BK379 | reverse complement strand
CAACGCGCTGGCACCAATGATGGTGGCGGCATAATCGAGGCGGAAATCCACTTAGCGAAACGCCCGAAACTGTTCAGACAAACCGAGCCACCTCTCACCTCCGAAAGTCCAGCTATCGAGGAGCTTAAAAGAAGTGTTCGCCTGATTGATAATTGACACAGCCTGGTCGAAAAGGCTTTCCCAATGGCTCATCAGGACAGCCCTCAGGCGGCCAGGGCGAGGGGATATCCAGCCAGCTGCGAGAATTTCCGGGCAATTTCGAATGCGGTGCCGTGATCAATCTCCATCTCATCGAGAAACTGGTGCTGGAGCTCGGCTTTCACTTCGGAATAGAATGAAAATGCGGAAGCATCAAAGTTCTTAACGCTCGCAAAATCCGAAATCTTCGAAGCGAGTTGCTCAGCGGAGAGGTTCGTCCCGTAAGGGGCGTTCACCGTCGACAGTACCTTAATCGCAACGCTAGACATCGTTATCACCACCGTTTTTCAATAAGTTATATAATACATAGCCGCCGAAAACGCAATAAACACGGCAGACGCAGGCATGCAACGGGCGATTGATCCGGCTTATTCCAGTTCTTCTGACAAGAGCAGACGAAGCAGTGGCTTTTTTCTTCCCGGTGCATGTCAACCACACCGGGAATAGGCATTTTGCGGCTCAGAGGCCTGCACGTGCCAGACCATGCTCGACGAGCCTGTCGACCTCGGGCTATTCAGTCGTTCCGTTCACGTTCTGTCCGGCAACTGTTGCGCTGTCCATCGCTTTGAATGGATTCGAACCGTCGGCCCTGCTTCTCAGAGTCCTACAAACCTCCGAAGCCGCTAATTCCGGTCGACGTCGAAGCGTCCCGGCAGTGACGCTTAAGAGCCGGACCTCGTTTCAGGCGTGACTGAAACAGCGAAGTTGCCATCTCGGACAACTGGTGGTAATAATTGCTACCAATCCTGATGGAGGTTATCAATGCCGAATGTTGAAAAGGTCAGTATTTCGATGACACCCCAACATGCCGAGTTGTTGCGAGATGCGGTGAGCAGTGGGGCTTATGCAAGCGGAAGCGAAGTTGTTCGCGAAGCTATGCGTGATTGGTCGGCCAAATGGATGCAAAAGCGTGCGGATATCACCAAGCTGCGTGCGATGTGGGAGGAAGGCAAAGCTAGTGGTCCTCCTGTCGAAGTGGATTTTGATGCAGTGCTGGATGAAGCACGCCAGGAAATAGCACCTGCCTCTCCTCATGCCCGTTAAGCTTCTGTGGACATCAAAGGCGCGCGCCGACGTTAAGAACATTTACATTCATATTGGCAAAGAGCAGCCACGGAGCGCGGAGAAGTACTTCGCCAATTTTCGTCGCAAGGTGGAGTTGCTCATTGAGCACCCGCTGTTAGGCGAGCGTCACCAGGAAGTATTCCGAACAGCCCGGATGTTGGTCGAAGCGCCCTTTGTCATCCTCTATGAGACAAGGCCTGACACTGATGACGGTCCTATTGATACCGTCGAGATCGTCCGAGTGGTTGACGGACGGCGTGACCTTTCAGCTCTGTTTAAGAGCTGATGGGTTGGAAGTAAGGTATCGAACGCCTTGAAGGGAAACGAACCGTCGACACGGTGATCTTTTCCTCACTCTTCCCTCAACTCTGCAGCGAAGACCGTTCGTTTTAGGGGAGGCTAATTATCAGCAAGCACAGGGGATACGATTAAAAGGATCGAAATAGTTCGCTAGATCATCGGTTTGAGGGGCTGGCACGTTTGTTCATCGGCAAACTCAAGTAGCTCATTGTGCATTCGGCCAGCCCGGATCTTACAACTATTTACCCTTATTTATCCCGGGGCCGAAGGCTGCCGGTGGTAGTCCTTTTCCCCAGAGGCGCAGATTTCCTGCACCCGTTTGAAGAGGAAAAGGTCATGAAAAAACATCTCGCTAGCGCCATTGCACTACTGGTCGCCGCCGCTCCGTTTGCCGCCGAAGCCCGTTGCCTCCCACAAACCGCGATCACCGCCTCCGTCAGGGCAATTCCCGTCATTCACTACAAGAGCACGTCGATCGACGGCGTGAACGTCTTCTACCGCGAGGCCGGCCCCAGGGATGCACCGGTCATCCTGCTCCTGCACGGCTTTCCGACCTCGTCGCACATGTTCCGCAACCTCATACCGCTGCTTGCGGACCGCTACCGCGTGATCGCGCCCGACTATCCCGGCTATGGTCAGAGCGACACGCCCGACCATACCAGGTTCCAGTACACATTCGCGCATCTGACTGATATCGTCGAGAAACTGACCGACAAGGTCGGCGCCCACCGGTACAGCATGTATGTTATGGATTACGGCGCGCCGATTGGATACCGGCTCGCGCTCAAGCATCCCGAGCGGGTCGAATCCCTGATCGTGCAGAACGGAAATGCTTATACCGAGGGCCTGGCCGCCTTCTGGGATCCGATCAAGGCCTACTGGGCCGAAAAGACACCGCAACGCCGGGAAGCACTCGCCGGCCTGGTGACGCTCGAAACCACGAAGTTCCAATACACCGATGGAATGGGCGATATCGCGCGGATCAGCCCAGACAACTGGGACGTCGATCAGGCCCTGCTCGATCGGCCGGGCAACAAGGACATTCAGCTCGATCTCCTGGGCGACTACGGCAGCAATGTTCCGCTCTACCCGGAGTTCCAGGCCTTCTTCCGCGAGCGCAAGCCGCCCACGCTGATAGTCTGGGGCAAGAACGACAAGATCTTCCCGGAATCGGGCGCGCATCCCTATCTCCGCGATCTCCCCGACGCGGAAATGCATATTCTCGACAGCGGACATTTCGCCCTCGAGGACAAGCTCGACGTCATGGCGCCGCTGATCCACGACTTCCTCGACCGCAAGGTTTGCAAGTGATGCGTCCCGCAGGGCCGGCGGCCCTGCGGTCTTTCTCCCTCGACAACACCTTAAAAGGAAGAGACATGCCCCATGTCGTTTCGGGCGCCCGGGCAGTCGGCGCGCCGTCCCTCTCGATCGTCCTCGTGCACGGCGCCTTCGTCGACGGCTCCGGCTGGCAACAGGTCCATGGCGAGCTTGCCGGCTTCGGTTTCGAAGTCCTCGTCGCTCCGCGCCTGCTGGGCCGACAGCGGCGAACCGCGATACGATGCTGCCCTTCCTGTCGCTGGAGGGCACGCGCTTCCAATATCTCGCCGGCACGAGGGACGAGGCCCGCATCGATCCCGCCGCATGGCTGTACGATCAGCTCTTCCTCGACCGCCCGGGCGCCAAGGAAATCCAGCTGGACATCATCTACGACTCACGCACCAACGTCGCGCTCTATCCCGCCTTTCTCGCCTATTTCCGCGCGCATCAGCCGGCGGCGTTGATCCTATGGGCGAGAATGATCCGATCTTCCTGTTAAAAGACGCTCACGCCTTCCTTCGCGACCTGCCCGGCGCCGAACCTCATTTCTTCGACACCGGACATTTCGCCCTCGAAGACAAGGCGCACGAGATGATCCCCGTCATGCGACTTCCTCGCGCGAACCCTTTTGCCCGCTAACCGGAACTCAGAGATGGACAGCGACCATGTATAACAGCAAATCCAAGTCGAGCGTGCTTGCGACGGGCGGCGGCATGAGCCTCATCGATCCCTCCGACGTGCTGATTCTGCTTCTCGATCACCAGTCGGGCCTGTTCCAGACGGTCAGGGACATGTCGGTCTCCGATCTGCGCCGGAATGTGGAGATGATCGCCAGGCTTGCCACGCTCTTGAATATTCCGGTCGTCACGACCGCCTCGGAACCTGCCGGCCCCAACGGCTCGCTGATGCCGGAGATCCATGAATATGCGCCACACGCCGTCTATGTGCCGCGCAATGGCGAGGTAAACGCCTGGGACAATGACGATTTCGTCGCCACTGTCTGCGCGACCGGCCGCAAGACGCTCGTCATGGCGGGCGTCTGGACCAGCGTCTGCGTCATGTTTCCGGCGCTCGACGCCCGCGCCGCCGGCTATGACGTCTACGCCGTACTCGATGCCTCGGGGGACCCGAGCGAAATGGCCTCGCGCATTTCGCTCGCCCGCTTCGTCCAGGGCGGCGTCAAACCCACATCTGCCAACGCCCTTCTGTCCGAGCTTCATCGCAGCTGGGCGCGGCCCGAGGCGGCCGAACTCGCAAAACTCTACGGGCTTGCCGCGCCAAACTATGCGGCGGTCGCCGAAAGTTATGCCCGTGCCCGGCAGGCAGCCAGCGAGGCAAGCCAGGCGCAGAGCCATCCGGTGCCTGCGACATGATAGATGCGCTTAGTTCGGCAACCGGAGATCAGTCGAGGCCCGCCATGAGACGCTCCGTCCGCCGGACCGCGGCGCCCGCACCCGTGGCGCGGGCGCACTTCAGAGACTTCTCGAAACAGCGTGTCGCCCTATCCGGTCGTCCGTTGCGGGCTTCGATCATTCCCGCGACGCGCCACAGATCCGGATGCCACCAGCGCTCCTCGCGGATCCCGATTTCGGTCAGCGCGGCGCGCATGCTGTCTTCCGCAAGGCGCATCTCGCCCGCGCCAATATAGGCTTCCGCCAAAAGGCTGCGGTAGAAAGGCACACGATTGCGCCAGCCGCCCCGGAGCAATCCGGCAATGCTGTCCTGCATCCCGGTGAAGCCGGCTGCGTCGCCTCGAGCCGCCTGAATAGCGCCGGCGAAGAACAGGGCGGTGCCCTCGTAGATGCCGACATTCTCGCGTCGTGCGACGTCATCCAGCTGCCGCTGAAGCCGGGACGCGGTTTCGAGCTCGCCCTCCACGAAGGCGATCGGAAGCGCCGCAAGCGAGATCGCATTGCCGAGCGATATCATGTGATCGAGATCCGCGGCCCGATCGATGGCATGGCCGGCCAGACGGGCGGCGCGATCAGGCTCTCCCTGCAACCACGACAGAAGCGCCTGCGACAGGCGAATTCCGGTAGGCAGATCGACCTGGAATCGGGACAATCCGTGCCCGTCCTCCAGATCGCCCCATTCGTCCATCAGTGCCTTAAGATGGGTCGATGCCGAATCCAGTTCGCCGGCATAGATCTCGATATGGGCGAGCAGCCGCTTGCCGTCGGGCGCGCTCGACCAGTTGAGCCCCTTTTCCGCGCCGAAATCCCGCATGCGGCGCAAAGCCTTGCGCGGCCGGCCGGAATAGGCGAAGAAGACCGCCTGTCCGCAGACCGAGCGCATTTCAAGTTCGGCATTGCGCGATTTGCTCGCATGAAAGAGGCTCTCGCGCCAGGCTTTGTCGGTTTGCGGATGCATGTGGCGGGCAAGCGTCATCGCCCAGGCCCGCGCCGTGAACAGCTTCGCCCGTCCCAGCGGCGGAAGCTTCAGGAGCGCCGCGCTGTTTTCGCCTGCAAGATCGATGGCTGCCAGCATTTCCCGGAACGCCGAAAGCTCCTGCCATAGCGGCAGTGCGGCCACGACCAGCTCGATGCCCAGTTCGGCGTCGCCGGCGGGATCGAAGGCCCAGTCGATGGCAGCCCGGACATCGTCGATCGTCCGGCGATATTTCCGCAGCCATTCGCGAGACGTCTGCGAAGACCATTCCCGTTCGGCGATCTGCAGCTTGTCCCGCAGCCGGATCGCAACCTGTCGCCTCGCCTGCTGCCGATGGCCTGAGCCGAAAAGACGCTGCGCCGCATAGGCGCCGGTGCTTTCGGCCAGCCTGTAATGCACTGTCCCGCCGTCATAGTCCGTCGAGACGAGCGATTTCGCCACGAGCTGGGACAGCGCGTCGCGTCCCGTCACGGGGTCGAGTGCGCCGGCGGAATAGAGGGCCTCCGCGTCGTCGGCAGTGAACCCGCCCGAAAACACCGAAAGCAGGCCGAGCAGGACGGCCTCGCGGTCGGGAAGAAGCCGGTAGCTCCAGTCGAGCGCGGCTTCGAGCGTCTGGTGGCGCAAAGGCGCGTCCCGTTCTCCCCGGCTCATCGAACCGAACCCGCCCCTGAAGAGATCGTCGAGCGCGGCAGGCGCAAGCGCACGGACCGTGCCGGCGGCAAGCTCGATGGCGAGCGCCAAGCCCTCCAGCCTTGCGCAGATCGAGACGACACTGCGGACAAAGTCCTCCGTCGGTTCGGCCGTGCCGCAGCCTTGAGACCTGGAGATGAAGAGCTGGACAGCCGGAAACTGCAATGCCTCGCTCGCCGGAAGCGCGATCGTCGGGTCCGGATGGGCGAGACCGGAGAGAAAATGGATCTGCTCGTGCCGCGTGCGCAAGGGTTCGCGGCTGGTTACGAGGATAAAGGCGGCGGGAACCTCAGACGATATCCGCTCGACGACTGTCGCCGCCATAGCGATGACATGCTCGCAATTATCGATGATCAGCAGCGGTGTCTTCTCCCGGAGCACGGCGATCACGCCCCCGACCGGGTCGTCGAGCCCGAGCGAGATGCCGAGAGCGGAGGCGATCGCGGGGACGACGAAGCGCGGATCGCCGATCGTCGAGAGATCGACGAAGGCAATGGCGTCGTCCCCGGCGCGGTAATGCCGGGCCGCCGTGACCGCAAGCGAGGTTTTCCCGGCGCCGCCGGGCCCGACGATGGTGACATAACCGGCTTGATCGAGCTGGCCGCAGATCTGCCGGATCGCCTCATCGCGGCCGAGCAGCTTCGGCACGTCGTGCGGCGCTGCGTAGTGAAGACTTGCGGGGGAAGAAACGGGCCGCACCGGTGCCGGGAGATCGCTCTCCACCGCGCCGACGAACTTGTAGCCGCGACCGGCTATCGTCGCGATATAGTCCGCGGCCGGATCGCAGTCGGTGAGCGAGCGCCGCAGGTTACCGACATTGACCTTCAGATTATGGTCGTGGACGATATAGCTGGGCCATACGTGGGCAAACAGGTCGGCCTTGCTGACCACTTCACCGGCCCGCTCTACCAGCAGGGTGAGGATATCGAAACCCCGCCCGCCGAGCGCAACCGGCCTTCCCTTGTGCAGGAGCGACTGGGCCTCCGGCAACAGCCGGAAATCGCCGAACAGATAGGCGTTCTGCTTCGCCAAGGCTTAGGACCCGCCCTCGTTCAACACTTTTTCCCCTTAGAGCCATGGAGGCTAGAGGTTACACCGCACGAGCCGGTTTGCAAGTCATGCAGGAGTTGCAGCATGCTGGTCGGGCGATGCGAGGTATCCCGCCCTGATTGGAATATCAAGCTGATTACCCAGTAGGCCGAGAACCAGTGGATCTCGCTCACGAGTGGACTGTTGGGCAGCCCGAGCGCGACGAAGATCGATTTCGAGACGAAAAGGCTCGTAACAAGGACGATCAGCATGTTTAGGATCAGCGCCAGATGGAAAGCGACGATCAGTGTCCTGCGGACACCATAGCGGCCCCTGGCAAGATTCCGAAACCAGTTCCTGTTCGTATGGACATGCCATCCAAGCAGAACGAACATAGCCGTCCCGAATAGCTCATGCGGCAGATTGTCGAGCCACCAGTAGCCGAGAGCGAGAAGGAGAAGCGCCGCCATCACGGCGGCGACTGCCAGTCGAAGCCCGAAAGACCCCCGAGCTTGCACGACGACGCATTTGTTCACGATCCGAACGCCTGCGCTTCGGGCAGCGTGAACATGAACTGACTGTCCTGACGGGAGCGATGGCACGAGTAGCACCGCGAGGTATTCTCATCGACCTTGATCGAGCGGTCGGGATGAAACCATTGGAACGCCCATTCGTCGGCACCCGCCCCATCTTTTGAGAGACGAAGTAGCGGAACACCTTTCCTTCGCGGTAGTCCACCAGCACCATATGCGTGCCGACTGCAACCGTTGTACCGGCCTTAAGAGCGGCCAATGCCTCGCGACTGGTCATCATGTGTTCGGTGGAGACGCCGCGCCCGACGGTCGTGTAGTGCTCGAACTCTTCGACTGGAGGAAACGTAACGGCGTTCGCCTCCGCACGGGCGTTCGAGGCCTCTTCTCCAAGAAGGATAAGCGTCGCGAGCAATAGGAAAAGGGCGGCGCCAGCGGATGCGATAGCGGCTTGAACCAGCTTCTTCAAACGGAATCCTTTCAATGGCTCAGGCCTCCCCGGCAACGGGGTAGCTTCCTGAGCGTCACGGTAACAGTCCGCAGAGGCCGGGATTAGACGGAAAGACCGGCATGTTGTCATGAGTCTCATTCATGGATGACCGGACCGTAGGCTTCTAGCTGAAAGCAGCTTTCATGCCGGAGGCTGTCGGTCAAAAATTCCGCCCTCCGCCAGCATCTCCTCCGCCGTGTCCACGTCGGCAAGAGCGGCCTCGCCTATTTCAACGTCAAGGACCGGAACGTTTCCCATTTCGATCAGCGAACGAGCGCCGACATCTCCAGTCAGATTTTGAAGATCGTTGTAAAGGTCGTGAGGGAAGATGACGGGATTGCCTGGCGATCCGCTTCCAACGGCGCGCGCGATGACCCTCCCTTGGCCGCAACGGAAGGCCGCGATCAATGTATCAATATGGCCAGTTGCAAGCCTCGGCATGTCGGCGAGCATGATCATGATACCGCCGGGACAGCCCTTCGATGCCGCCTTCACGCCGGTCCGCAATGAACTGGCAATGCCCGATGCATATTCGGCGTTGTATATGACCTCGCACGGCAGGTCGCGAACCTGCGCGGCAATTTCGGTACTTCGATGACCAGTGACCACGACCACCCTCCTGCAATCGGAGGCCAGAGCCGTGCTCACCGACCTTCGAACTAAAGATTGGCCATCGAATAGTGCCAGGAGCTTGTGGCCTAGACCTTCGACCATCCGGCTCGAGCGGCCTGCGGCTAGAACCACTATTGCAACGGAAATCCTTGGATCGATCACCTTTCTCCTCATGGGTGAGCGGCAAGCCGCGCGGCTGCGACGTCAGCCAGCACCGACAGGGCGAGCGAGCTAGCGTCCCTCGTCGGGCCGAAGAACCCGATCGGCGCCTTTATCCGGTTAATGTCCGAATTCGCCCAGCCATGCTGTCGCAGGCGCTCTTCGCGGCGGCGGTGCGTGCGGGTGCTGCCGAGGGCGCCCACATAGAATGCAGGCGACGCTAGCGCGCGTTCCAGCACCTTGTCCTCGGCGTCGAGATCATGATGGAGGATCACGACGGCCGTCGCTTCGTCGATGGCGCACTTGACGCTCTGATCATCCAACACCACGTCGTAACCGGAGGCCTGCGCAACCGCAGCGACCGCCTGGGCCTCCAGGTTCCTCCCGGAGATCAGAAGCCTTGTGCGTGGCCGGTAGACGCTTATGAATTCCTCGTCGTGCCATGCGGACCTTTCCAAAGCGGGTATTACTGCAAGACGGTGCAGCGTCGGCGAGTAGCGAAGCGCGGCGGAGCGTCGCTGACATAGACTGTCGATGGTCGCTCGTATCGCTCGGCCATCAAGCAGGACATGAATTGCGACCGTGATCCCGCCGCCGCACGGCAGCACGATATCGAAGAATGGCGATCCGTCGCCATAGCTGACCAGGCGGTCGCGCCCTTCGGCGATGGCGGCTACAGCTTCCGAAGCGACGGCCGCCTCGACGCATCCGCCGGATACGTAGCCGCAGTATCGCCCATCCCTCGAGATCGCCACGTGCGATCCGAGGGCACGGGCGGCACCACCTCTGATTTCGACAAGGGTCGCAAGTGCAGCGCCACCCTTGTCGAAGGCGTCGGCGGCAAAGGTCAGGATCTCGACAGGATCGTCCGTTAAAGCCGAGCGAACCGGGGCCTTAATGACATTGCCAATCTGGTCCATCCCAACCTCCTAGGCCACGTCCGGCAGTTCGCCGATCAGCTTGTCGAGCGTGATCGGGTAGTGCCTGACGCGGACGCCGGTCGCGTTGTAGATCGCGTTGGCGATGGCCGCGGACACGCCGCAGAGGCCGAGCTCGCCGACGCCCTTCGCCTTCATCGGCGACGACATCGGATCGGTCTCGTCCAGGAAGATTACTTCTTGATGCGGGATGTCAGCATGAACTGGCACCTCGTAGCCAGCCAGATCGTGATTGACGAAGAAACCTCGACGCGTATCCACGGACAGTTCCTCGCAGAGCGCACCGCCCGCTCCCATGGTCATCGCGCCGATGACCTGGCTTCGGGCGGTGATCGGATTGAGGATGCGACCAGCCGCGCAGACAGCGAGCATTCGACGGATGCGCGTCTCTCCCGTGAAGGCGTCGACGCCGACTTCGACGAAATGGGCGCCGAAAGTCGACTGCTGGTGGGTCTTGGTCAGGTCGCCCCATTTCATCGTGTCCTCGCCGACAAGGCCCTCATCGCCTGCGGCATCTGCAAGCTGAACTGACCGGTTGCCGGAGCGCACCTGCCCGTTCTCAAACACCGCATCCTCCGAGTTGAAGCCGAGCTTGGCCGCCACTGCCTCCCGGAGCTTTACGCAGGCCGCGTAGACGCCAGAGGTCGAAGAGTTGGCGCCAAACTGCCCGCCGGAACCTGCAGATACAGGAAAGCGAGAGTCACCGAGCTGAACTGCCACCTTGTCGATACCGACGCCCATCATCTCGGCGGCAGTCTGCGCAATGATGGTGTAGCTTCCGGTGCCGATGTCGGTCATGTCTGTCTCGACGGTAATGACGCCATCCTTGCCAAGCTTCACCCGCGCGCCGGAGGGCATCACGAGGTTGTCACGGAAGGCTGCCGCCATCCCCATGCCGATCAGCCAGTCGCCGTCCCTGCGCGACGCCGTCTTCGGTCGCTCGCTCCAGCCAAACTTCTCCGCTCCGAGCTTGAGGCAGCCGATCAGATTGCGCAGCGAGAACGGACGTTCGGGGTTTTCGGGATCGACCTGCGTGTCGTTGAGGATACGGAACTGGATCGGGTCCATCCCGACCTTCTCAGCGATTTCGTCGATGGCTATTTCCAGCGCCATGAGGCCTGGAGCCTCGCCAGGCGCGCGCATGGCATTGCCTTCCGGAAGATCTAGCGTCGCGAGGTGCATCGCCGTCATCCGGTTTGCCCCGGCATACAGAAGCCGGGTTTGGTTGACGGCGGTCTCTGGTCCGCCGCCTTCAAGGTCGCCCGACCAGCTCTCATGACCAATCGCGGTGATTTTGCCATCCGGTTCGGCACCGATCCGGATTCGCTGGATCGTAGCCGGGCGATGCGTGGTGTTGTTTGGCATAAGCGGACGCGGAAGGGCGACCTTGACCGGACGGCCGGCTGCCTTTGAACCGAAGGCTGCAAGCACGGCGTCGGCCCGCAGAAAGAGCTTGCCGCCGAAGCCTCCGCCGATGAAGGGCGACATCAGATGCACCTTCTCCTTGTCGACCCCAAGTGTCGTGGCCAGATCGGTGCGCCACCAGTCGATCATCTGGCTCGACGTCCAGACGGTCACTTCGTCACCGTCCCATACGGCGATTGAGGCGTGCGGCTCCATCATCGAATGAGACTGGTCAGGAGTAGTGTAGGTCTCCTCCAAGGTTACGGCGGCGGACTTGAACGCACGCTCGAAGTCGCCGACCGCGGTTTCAGGCTTGGTCGATTCATCAGGCTTCTTCGCGGACGCCATGGCGGCGCGCAGATCGTAGGTGCCGTCCTCAGCTTCGTAGTCCACCTTGATCAGCCCGGCGGCGGCTCGCGCCTGTTCGAAGGTCTCGGCAACGACCACGGCGACGGCCTGATGGTAGTGCTGGATCTCGGACCCGCCGAACAGCTTGGCGGTGTTGTACTTGCCTTTCTCGAGGTCGCCGACGTCGAGCGTGGTCACCACGGCGAGAACGCCGGGTGACTTCTTGGCTGCGGCGGTGTCGATCGACTTCACCTGGCCTTTGGCGATCGCCGAGCCTACGGGATAGCCGTAGACGTACGGCATGTTCTTGTCGTGCCATTCGTAGGCGTATATCGCCCGGCCGGTGGTTTTCAGCTCGCCGTCGATGCGGTGGATGGGCTTGCCCACCACTTTGAGCTGGTCGATGGAGTTTGTAGTCGCTGGCTTGTCGAACTGCATGATTAATCTCTTGCCTCTGCGATCACGGCCCTGAGCGTGCGCTCGACGAGGTTGACCTTGAAACGGTTCTGCTCCGTCGGCCGGGCGTCCGCCATGAGGACGGCTGCCGCAGCTTTTGCGCCATTTTCAAGCTCGGCGTCCGCCTGACCGATACGCCAAGGCTTGTGCGCAACGCCGCCAACCGCGACCCGGCCCTTGCCGTCCGGTTGGATGACAGCACCGACAGACACGAGTGCAAACGCATAGGACGCGCGGTCCCTCACCTTCTTGTAGATGTGGTTGCCACCGATCGGCGGGGGCAGCACCACTGAGGTGATGAATTCGCCTTGATCGAGGACAGTCTCGATATGAGGGGTTTTTCCTGGAAGCTGATGGAAGTCCGCAATCGGGATCGATCGTCTGGACCCGTCTGCCTTAACCGTCTCCACGACAGCGTCGAGGACACGCATGGCGATCGCCATGTCACTTGGATGGGTGGCGATACAAGCGTCGCTCACTCCCACGACGCCGAGTTGGCGCGTGACGCCGCCGATGGCCGAGCACCCGCTGCCGGGCTGACGCTTGTTGCACGGCTGGTTACGATCATAAAAGTACGGACAGCGCGTGCGCTGAAGCAAATTGCCTGCCGTCGTTGCCCTGTTCCGGAGCTGGCCAGAAGCGCCTGCCACCAGTGCTCGCGACAAGAGCCCATAGTCTCGACGCACAGTCTCGTTGGCTGCCAGGGCAGTATTGCGTACGAGGGCGCCAATTCTCAGGCCTCCATCGCTTGTCGCCTCGATCGTGTCCAGGCCGAGACCGTTTACATCGATCAGATGCGCGGGCCGCTCGATCTCGAGCTTCATCAGATCGAGGAGGTTCGTGCCGCCGGCGATGAATTTTGCTTCCGGGTTCGCGGTCGCGGCCTGGGCTGCCGCCTCGATCGACGGCGCACGCTCGTAGGTGAAGGCTCTCATGCTTCGATCCCTCCCGCTTCAGAAATAGCTTCAAGGATGTTCGAATAGGCTCCGCACCGACAGATATTACCGCTCATGCGTTCGCGCACTTCCGCCGCCGTCAGCTTTGCCGCTTCTGTCAGGTCACCGGTAACGTGGCTCGGAATGTTCGCCCTGATTTCTTCAAGAACCGCGATGGAGGAACAGATCTGGCCGGGGGTACAGTAGCCGCACTGGAAGCCGTCGTGTTTGACGAAGGCCGCCTGCATCGGATGCAGTTTGCCGGGTTGACCCAGTCCTTCGATCGTCGTGATCTCGGCGTCTTCGTGCATGACGGCGAGCGACAGACAGGAGTTGATCCGCTGGCCGTCGACCATCACGGTGCATGCACCGCATTGGCCGTGGTCGCAGCCCTTTTTCGTACCGGTCAGATGCAGGTGCTCCCGGAGAGCGTCGAGAAGCGTCGTCCTGTTGTCGACATCCAGTTCCCGGCGCTCGCCGTTGACGGTGAACGCCACAGGCGTCGTAAATTTCATATCGTCTCCAGATGACTGGGCGGCCGCGCTCCCTGTGGCGGTCCCCGTGACCACGACCGTGGCGGCTGACGATATAAGGAGCTCCCGTCGAGAAAGTTCCAGTTGATTGAAGTCCGACATCCTTCGCTCTCCTTACGGTGGCGCGTTTGCGGAGCGAAGACGGAGGAGCCTTCGACCCGTTCGGGCTAGATAGGATTTTGGATAACGCGGATTAGATGCTCTAGTTCGCATGCAGTCATCGCTGCAGTTCATAAATGCTTGCCGCAGGCGCCGCCCGTTCCCGCTCGCATCTATGAACTACAGGTATAAGCGCATGCCATTCATCTCGACTAACCAGATCAATCCAACGGCGTTATCTTCGTCACGTTGAATGAGGATGGCTTTGATGAGGCAATTGAAGATTCTGGTGATCGGGGGAACGGGAAGCGTCGGTCGGCTCGTTGTGTCCGAAGCTCTTGCGAAGGGTCATAAGGTTCGAGCGCTTGTTCGCAATGCCGCCTGCGCCGTCTGCCAGCCGTCGAGATCGCGGTCGGCGACGTGACCAAGCCCGAGACGCTCGCGGCAAGATCCGTCGTAAGCGGTAGGACTAGCCTTCCGCCATCATTGAGCCGGTCCAGCCTAGCGCGGGAGCAGCATGGTGAAGCCGTCTAAGCGTCCGAGAGCTCGCCCCGCCAAGCTAAGGCGCTCCAATAGTGAAAGCACATCGGTAGTAGGCAAGGGCGGTAATGGCGGCGGTATGAACGCGCACACCTTTTCGCCGTGAGCGAAGGTTTCTATAAAGCGTCCAAGCCACTGATTAGGTTTAGAAACAGACGTGGCAGGGAGTATGATTCTTGGTTGCTATGTAAGCAAGAGGCCCTTCGCTTAAATAAGCATAAGACTGAGGTAAGCGCTCTTAAATAAGCAGTGCCTCAGTCGACCGCCTTGGTCGGACTCGAACTCTCGGCACCATATTTGTCTTCGCCACTTGACTCAAATGAACTGCTTTGGCTTTCGAAGTGACGGATGGCCTATTCACCAAACGGAAGTTCAATTTCTTCGCGGTTTCTTTTTGCGCCCTCGAGCAGGACCGTGTTGAGCCGCTCGGCATCTTGTGCCGGCAGCATTCCCGCCCCGGTTCGAATAACTTCCTGCCACGCAGGTCCGCGCTCCCATGCTTCGTTGTAGGCGAGGGCCAAGTCGGCAGATCGCCTTGTCTGCTGCAGGGCTTCAAAGAGCAGCGCAGCTTGACGAACGTCCTTGTCTCGCTTCGCCGGCCCCTGCCCGTCAGTGTTTCGGCGGCTGGCGACTATGAGCTTGTGGACCGCATATCGGGACGGATCAGGGACGACGACTGAGACCCCGCTTCGGTGGAGCAGCATTGTCCTGACGGGTTCCCTTATGAGGAAGTCGAGAAAGCGCAGTGGATCCGCGCTGGCGCCACCAAGTGCGGGCATCTTCGCCGGCTGGTCGATGTAGTCGTCCGAACCACGATTCGATGTCAGAAATTCAACCCTGTAACCATCAGCATTCTGAAACGCCGACGAGGCCGCGGATCCCGATCGATGTGGAACTGGCCGGAAGCTGGCGTCGACGCTCTGCAACAGCTCAACAATCGGAGGCAGACTGTCTTCTACCTCCCGACTGATGGCATAGTCCTGAGCGATATCCGCATCGCCGGTCAGGATCGCAGCCATGGGAAGGCGGACGCCTAGAAGTCCGGAATAGCACTGAAAGGCCACCGTGCCGACGAGAACACTCCGGAGACGAAAGAGACCGCCATCGGCAAGAGCCTCGATGATGTCACCCGACATCGCATCAGGGGCGATCATCCCGCCTTCGCGGGTCAGGGTATTTACCAGGCGCCTGCGAGCGCGTAGATCGTCCTTGTCCCGCTTGTGATCAGCTACGCGCTGCGCGATAACCGGATCATCAGCAGAACCGACGTAACGACGTTTCGTACCACCATGTCCATCCGGGATGTCGAAATACCAGTATTTGCGCCCTTTGATGTTCGCCGGGGTAAACCGACCCTCTGGAGGGAAATCGGCCGTCCATGCGGCGTCGAGCGTGCGCTGACCTAGCTCGGCGAGCATCGTCTGATACATGAGGTCGATTGACTTCATAGCCTCGACTCCTGTGTTATACTGTTTTTCAAAAACAGTATAACGATCGAGGGGATAGGTCGCAAGGTTAGGGGGATCGAAATCCCCGGCCAGCTCTTATCTTACGAAGATCACCCGCACAGATGTCACTGCTGTCTGCACGGATGCGGCGCTTAAAGCGAAAGCACAATCAAGGTTTGGCCCGAGTAGCAACACGAGCCAAGGAATCGCTAGTAGGCGCAGCAGGCGGATTCGCTCAAAGACCGCTGTTGCGGGCCGTTGAAGAAGTCAGGTACTGCGGCTGGCTTGTCAGTTAAAAATTTACGTCACCCCTGGGGCAGCAGTCGACCTTAGCCTCAAGTCGACGCGACACCCTTTCTCAGAGGGCCTCCTGTTCACCTTACCGTCAAACTGGGATGCCATCAATTTCACGAGCTTTGATCCCACTCCTTCCCCAAGGTCTGGAGGGCAACCCGCGCCGTTGTCCTCGACCGTAACCAGGATGGCGTCTGCTTCGGCCACCAGCGTTATCTCTACGTTTCCGCCGTTGTCATCCGGGAGGGCATATTTGAAGGCGTTCGTGACCAGCTCGTTGACGATCAGACCTATGGACGACGCGTGGTTGGTGGGCAGAAGAAGATGAGGACACCTAACTCTGAGCGCGATCGGCCTGACATCGCGGAGTAGATCAGCCAGACCGTGTGTCTCTCCCAGATAGTCGGCAATGTCGACAGACGCTCCGTTGTCATGGTTCGCTTGAAGATGGCGGTGAACCTGCGCGATAACATTGAGGCGCGAAACGGACGCGTCAAGGGCAGCACGAGCCGGCCCCTGCTCCAAGGTTCGAGCTTGAAGGCGCAGGAGCGAGGCGACGGTGGCCAGATCGTTCTTTGTGCGATGCCCTAGCTCTTCCAGCTGGATGGCCCTCGCCTTTTCCATGCGATCGAGCTTCGTCACCGCCCGCCTAAGGGCCTCGGTGATCATCGTTATTCCGCAACCAATCACAACGAACAGCGCGACGGCGAACCATTGGTCGGCACCAACGGACAAGCTCCATTCGGGAGGAATGAAAATCCACGCGGCTATAATGGCGCTTAGGACAGTAGCGAGAAAGCGGCCCTCGGTCGAACAATAGAGCTGCCAAGAAGACGGCGGGAACGAACAACAACAGAGGGTAGTTTTTGAGGGTTTCATCGAGGGCCATCCGCAGCAGAGCCGCCAACAGAACGATCCCAACGGTAATCGAATATCGAACGAGCGTCGACGACGGCCTTCTGGGAGCACTGCAACGAGGAGGTTTTCCATGGCCACCCAAACTATCGCTCACGGCCAGAGTTCCAACGGGGAAGCCACCAGGGGAACAAGCAACATATCCCATAGAGGCTTCCGATGTCCTTCAGGATGTGGACAAAACTACGCTACGACAGCTGGTTACACCATGTAAGCACGGACTTAGGTCTGGTGCGCTTCCGTACGGACCATGTTCAAACAGTTTTGTCACCGTTTGCCTTGTACGGCTGGAGGTCTGCGAGCAGCGCAGCGCATGCGAGTGCTACGGTCCGGTCCGCGCCATTATTCAGGAAACGGCTGATCGATTGCGGGCTGCGGCCTAAGAGAGCTCCGCATTGGCTCTTATTCAAGCCCTTGGCCGACCGCATGGCCTCGAGCCAGTAAAGGAAATCCTCAGCAGTCATTCTGGCCTCAATACTTCAAGCGCAATAGAGCTCATACCTTGGTCCCCTTGTAGAATTCGATCTCGCCGCAATCACGCCAGCGGACGGCAAGCGGGCCCGATCCATCATCAACCAGATATTGAGCATTGCCCCCGGCTGTGAGCCTTGCAGCCATCACGATAACGTCCTTCCGGGACTTAGGATCGAAGGCAAGACGCGGGGTATCAAAGCGCTGAGGCTCATTGGCCGATCGCATGCGACGCGATGCCACCACCATGTCGACAAAAGTGCATTTACCATATTGGCCGTTTCGTTCGATCACCTTGCCCTCTGACATCCGAAGCAGTTCATCGGGGGTGAAAATCTCGGCCAGTTCATTGCGCTTGTATTCGCGCACATATTCAACTGCGCCATTCTTTGGCGATGTCTCGGTGCAAAGCAGATGGATGTGCAGAATAGGCATGGGTGCACCGGCATTGTTTCAATGCCGTTATCTCTCATTTTGTGAAGGATTTTGCGAGATAACCGCCGTCAAAACGAGGCCCTACTTTTGACGACCCGGTATTGGATGTCACGCAGGAAGGCTGACGAGGGCGCGCGGGCTAGGCGCAACGAACTCAACGCCTTCGGCTCGGCGGATACTGGACCCGCTTCGGGGAAGGAGGCTGGTTTCTTCACGGCGTCTTACAGGGCACATGGTACCGCGTGACGACCAAATCCGAGCGGGCGACCGAACTCGGTTTTCCCGACCAGGATATCGACGGCTTCAGCTGCCTCCATCGAGAATGGCTACGCTTTCGATGACGGCAGTCATTCAGAATTCTGCTTTCGCTTCCACCCCATCGACCGGGCGATTGCTAGCATGCGAAGGGTGGTGACGGCCAAAGGACCTCTCGCTTCTTTCAGCGCTAAACGATATGCACGATCTAACGGGAGGAGCATCCGATGATCCACGAATTGCGCATCTATACATGTCTGCCGGGGAGGCTGCCGGCACTCCAGCAGCGTTTCGAGACGGCGACGCTGGCGATCTGGGAACGCTTGGGCATTCGCTCACTCGGCTTCTGGACGACGATGATCGGTTCGTCCAGTAACGATCTGACCTACCTGCTCGAGTGGCGCTCGCTGGCGGAGCGCGAGCTGAAATGGACTGAGTTCATAGCCGACCCCGACTGGCAGGACGCGAAGGCGAAGAGCGAGGCGGACGGGCAGATCGTCGCCAACATCGCCAGTTCGCTGCTGCAGCCAACGCGCTTTTACCGCGGCTTCTAGTCGTCGAAAAACGTCCAGAAACTCGCAGATGACCGATTCCCATATTGTGTCTCCCCACGCGTGTTTTGAGTTCACCAGTTCACTCTAAGCCCCAGCTTGCCGTTCCAGGCGTGATTGTCGCCGTCGAAGGTCGTGCTGGAATTGACGTTGCCGTAGAGCCACGTGGTTCTTGAGACTTGCCTCGTTGTCCCGAGACCGAACTCGATCCATCTCGTCGAGATCGGAGGTGAAAGGAGCATTGCCGCTCGCGGACGAAATGTTAGTTTGAGCTTCCGCCGTAAGCTCCCGCCACAAATTTACCTTGCCCCACACGGTGACCAATCGTGCCGGCTCGCCCGTGGTCGCTTCCTCAGCCTCCCAGATTCTGGCTAGGCGCGCGCCGATCCGCCCCAAGTTGTCGTAGCGGATGTCGGCAGCTCCGTCATTGAAGTCATCGAAACTGACGGTCTGCCAGACGAGCTGCGCTTGCGGCTCCAGTTGCCATCCCTCGCCGAGGTCCAAGGGATAGCCGCCCTCGATGGAAGCCGCGAAGCCGAAGCCTAATTCGCCCGTCGTTTGTTCCCGGAGCATCCGCTCCAAAACTTCTTGAAAGCAACCTTTTTCAGAGACCCAAGTTACCTGAGACAGTTTTTTGCAGCCGGTTCCCGATTGATCGACTAGGTTGATGACAATGGCACCAAAATCTGACCTGGAAAAGCTCGCGGAGCGAATAGCCGTAAACAGCGAGAAGATTGCCGCACTTAAAGAACAAAGGGCAACGATCCACCCGATTTCGGTGAAAGAACATGATCAGCAAATCGATCGGCTTGAGCGCTGGAACGCCCTACAGGAACGACTTTTGAGGCTGCTGCGAGAAGACTTCGACGACTGACTTTAAGAAGTTTCCGGCCTAGCGGATGTTGAGCTAACCGATTGCACAAATCTCCGCATGGTCAATCCTGCCTTGGTCCTGGCGGACGCCCGTCCTGATGCAGCGCTCCGAATGGTTCACGCGGGAACACGGACATCAGGTCGTGAGCGGACGTAATGTAATCTTCTTGCCCCGATTTGACCGAGGCGCTCTTGATACCTTTCTCAAGGCTAAATGTTCTGAAGAAGATACTCGGAAAAGTTCGGACACGACGATGCTGAAGATCGACGGCATTGGCGAGTGGGAACACCGCTACAGGTTCTGATTCAGCAATGACGCGTTGACGCCAAACAGGACACCGCCGCCGTCGTCAAACACTTCGGCGACCACTACTACTCGAAACGTTCGTCTCCTGGTGAACCTAGATGGTAGTTTTTTGCGTGAAACAGCTTGGCACCGGCCCATTGATACGGTGTGGGCCGCTCGTTGCTCCCGTTGACGCAAATAATGTCGCGCAATCTCCACCACTAGCCAGCCCATTAAACAGACTTTGCTGCAGCGCAGTCATGCTAAGGGCGTCGACAGGGCCAGGTTGCGTATTCCGCGTCGATGGCCCTCCTGTCCAACCTATGGAACAAAACGACAATCTGTTGGTTTGTGCCTGTTGAGGTCGCGTGCTGTGTCACCTGACGTGACCGAGATGACGAAGGCGATGAGTTTTCCGGATCCTCATCGCATAGTACCGCGCCGGGCAAAGGTGAGCAGGCGATCAGACGTCTGAGCAAGGTGATGAAAACGGCGGCATGACAGACGACCGAGCGCATAGCCAATACACGAATTTCCGCAACGTTGACCGTTTAATCCGCCTTCGCCGCATGCGCGGGTTGGCGCGGCTCATGGACACCGCGCTGCGCGTTCCCGGAACACGCTTTTCGTTTGGAGCAGATTCGATCATCGGGTTGGTCCCGGGTATTGGTGACTTCGCCGGGGCTGCGATCAGTCTCTACATCGTCAATGAGGCCCGGCGGCTTGGCGTGCCGAATGACAAGCTTTTTAGGATGCTGGTCAATATCGGTTTCGATGCGGCGGCCGGGAGCGTTCCGTTGGTCGGGGACCTGTTTGACGTCTACTTCAAATCCAACCGCCGTAATCTCGACCTCGTTTTGGATCACTTCGGTCTTGACCATTCCGATCTCGATCGCAAACGTCCGACAGGTGAGTGAACCGGCCTGTTCGGCCGGTACGCTCACTCAATATCCGTAGCGCCGATCAAGTTCATTGAGGACAGCCTGAACCTCATCGATGGAAACCGGCTCCGGTGCCACTGGCATATGGCGGAACGCCGGCTTCGAGTCGACCGCGTGGAAGTCCGAGGCCATGACGCCAGGATCGTCCTTTTGTCGTCTGCGGAAAGTGCAGGCGCTTTTACCACCTCGAGCGGCCGCTCAATCTCCACGCCCTGAAGGAGGATCTTCGGACCCAGCAGCGGCGCTGCTTGCAGCCTGCCGCAACATCTCGTGCATACCGGCCTCCTTAGCGAACGTGCGGATCTTTGTCATGCCAGCGGCGGGAGGCGGCATGAAGACCCGCCCGAGCCACGAAACCTTGGCCGCGCCAATGATATCGTGGTCGGGCGACGGTATACCGGCACACCCCTCACCTACCCGGCCGCACGAGAGACCGCGCAATATCGATGATGTCGTCACGGCCGGCGGTTGGGTCTTCCCTGTTCCAGGCGACACCGAGCCCGATCTTGAAATCGACGCCCCTCACCTTCTTCAGCTCGAAGCCGCGGTTCGGCAGATCCTGCGTCCATTCGGGCACGAAGCCGATGCCAAGACCGGCTGAAACCAGCGACACCAGCGAGAAGGTGTCGTCGCAGGTGTAAGCGACATTGTCGGTCAGATCGTGCTCCTCGAACTTTTCTGCGAAATACCGTTCGCTGTAGGAGAGGTTCTGGCGGGAAAAGGAGATGATCTTCTCCGAGCGCAGATCCTCGAGATCGATCTCGCTCTTTAAGGACAGCGGGCTCTCCTTGGCCACTGCCAGCAGATAGCGCTCATGGGCAATCGAGAAGAAGCGAAGCGAGCCGATATTCTCCACCGGCCGGATGAAGCCGAGATTGATACGACCTGCCTCGATATGGCGGATGATGTCATCGGTAGTGCCGCTTTCGATATGCATGCGGATATCGGGATACTTCCTGCCGATGCGCGACAGGAAGGAGGGCAGCACGCCGATCGTGGCCGGATAGACCGTGCCGATCGCAATCTTGCGGGTCGTCTTGCCGGCGATTGAGCGGACGATCTCCTTCGACAGTTCCAGCTCGCTGATCATCCTGACCGAGCGCTCGTAGAAGGAGGCCCCTGCCCGCGTCAGTTCCACCCGCCTGGTCGTTCGCAGCAACAGCTGCACGCCGAGTTCCTTCTCGAGCGCCAGGATCGCATCCGACAGGCCGGACTGGGTGATGTTCACCTTGACTGCCGCACGACCGAAATGCAGCTCCTCGGCCACCGCGACGAAGTAGGATAGTTGGCGTAGTTCCATCGAATTCACCCACCCTGCCAAAGCAGATCGTGTTCATAACGGCGCGACAACGCAGCCGATGTGATAATATGTCGGTTATATCCCATGGATTAATGCAATGCAAGATGGTGGCCATGCGTCATGGACACTCGAGCGCGCATAGCCTGGAATCTGCGAAATCTCCGCTCATTGCGGAAGATTACGCAGGAGAATCTTGCCGTTGACGCTCAGGTAGACAGGACTGTTATTAGCGACTTGGAGAGAGGGAAGCACAACGCTTCAGTTGATCTGCTGGACCGACTGGCCGTTGCGTTATCTGCGGACATCTCGGTCTTCTTTTCCGAGCCCGAGACAGAGGCGAAACCGAAGCCGATGAGAGCGGGAAGAAAGCCCAAACAGAACTGAAGTATGAAGTTCTTAAGTGTCGCCGCCTTGAGCGGACATGAACCGGCGTGCCCCTCTTCGGCCATACGATCGTCGCCCGTGCGAGGTACCAGCGGCATGTCACGCTAGAACATGATCGCGGCTCACCGCCGTGATACCGATCGTCCCACCGTTGGAAGCTGTCGGTGGCTTACCGTCGATCGGTTCGTGATCATCAGTCGACCGCCCTCGTGGAGGTAGATCAGGCGGCCCCTCGCATCCATCTCGCCGGGCTTGCCTCCCAAGGCAGCGAATGTGGCATCGTAGAAGGTTCCGGCGCTCTCTAGGTCGTTGCTGCCGATCATGACATGGGTGAACATGCTTCTTCTCCAATGGGATGCTTCTGTAACGGCGTCCCCTGACGTTTAACGCTGGAACTTCCGTAAATATTGCGCCGGCGATGTGCCGAGTGCTTTTTTGAACATCGTAATGAACGCAGAAACAGATTCATACCCGAGGTTGCCCGAAACCTGCTGGACCGTCGCCCCGCCCGTAAGGCTTCGGATTGCAATGATCAATTGCAACTGCTGCCGCCAACGGCCGAAGGTCAAGCCGGTTTCTTGCTGAACGAGACGCGCAAGGGAGTTCTCGCTCATTGCCACCCGCTGTGCCCATTGTGCCATAGTACTGCGGTCGGATGGATCCTCCACCATCGCCGACGCGATACGATTTAATCTCCCCTCGGTTGTTAGCGGTAAATGCAGATCCTCCACCGGCATCTGTGACAAAGCCGACAGAAGCAGTTTCGTCATCGTCTCCGTATAAGCACCTGCGACCGTAGATTGGTCAGCCATCTCAATGATGAGCTCTCTGACAAGCGGGGAAAGCGAAAGCGTGCAGCATCGATTCGGCAGATCGGCGGCGCCCGGCTCGATAAAGAGAAAGAACAAACGCGCATTAGCGGTCGCCACGTTGCTGTGCAGCATGCCGCCGGGAACCCATACGCCGCACTGCGGTGGGACTATCCACACGCCGCTCGGAACACGACATGTCACCCCGCCCCGCGACGCCATGACGAGCTGCCCTTTTCTATGCCGGTGCTCGGGCGCTTCGCGTTCATTTTGCGAAACGTCGATCCTTACCGCATGCGCTCGTGCGCTCGATTGTTCAGGATCCTCCTCAACGAAAGCGTCAGAAAGGGATAACCGCAACTGGTGGGATTTAGTCATCATTTGAGGATATATCTAAATTCCCCTCGGTGCTTTGTCGATAGAATCTTCCGGAAGAATTCGGAGAATGTCGATGGCAATTAGCGAAACTGACTCCCCTTGGTGGTCTGAAATCTTCCAGACGGAATTCCACCAGCCTCAGAAGCGCTATCGAAGCAATTGCATCTCGCCTCCACTATTTTCGCGCATCGGGCACCGTCGCGTAACCAGTGTGCGAAGGATCACTAAAGCCTTTCTTGTGAGGGCCGGCGGGTTCTTTGCCCCCCAGCCGCTTCCCGCTTCGTCGTTTCCGTGCGTCGATTCACTCGAAGCTTATATGCATGCTTGCATGGCGGCGACGTTCTTCTGCTACGTTTCGCCTGCACTCTACGGCCTCACCGACACCGCGGATGAGCAAGGCGCTTCGCGAAGGAATCACTCGTCCGGGGAGGACTCATGAGCGCTCGACCGGTTGTCACCACCGGGAACGTGCTCTTTTCGTTGAAGACATTCCTGGCGGCCATGCTCGCCTATTTCATCGCCATCAGGTTCGACTTGCCACGACCATTTTGGGCCGTCGCCACCGTTTACATTGTTGCTCATCCGCTGTCCGGCGCGATCTCTTCGAAATCGGTTTACCGACTGCTGGGGACGCTGATCGGTGGAACCGCGACAATTATTCTGGTTCCGAACCTCGTGAACGAACCGATCCTGCTGTCAGTAGCGATCATCGCCTGGGTGTCGGGATGCACGTTCATCAGCCTCCTCGATCGCACGCCACGCAGCTATGTTTCACTCTTGGCCGGCTACACCGTGCTTCTTGCAGGGTTGCCACTGGTCACGGCGCCGGTGAATACGTTCGACACGGTCGTCGCCCGCGTCGAGGAGATCGGCCTTGCGATCCTGTGCGCTTCGATCGTCAGCCACGTCGTTCTTCCAGTCCATGTCGGAACAACCCTGCTGGGGCGGATTGATGCCTGGATGGCAAGGGCGCAAGCGCTCCTTGCGGCAACAGCAACTGCCGAGCAGGATGAAGCCCAAGGCAGAGCGGAACGATATGCCTTGGCGGCGGACGCGGTCGACCTGCGGTCGTTCACGACCCACCTTCAATATGACGGATCGAGATATCGACATGCCGTTTCGCTGGTAAGATCGCTACAGCACCAGATGGTATCCTTCCTTCCTTTGTTGAGCGAACTGGAAGATCTTCGACGAGCACTCGCCAGGCTTAACACCTCCAGCGCGCAGCAGGTCATGTCGGCGATCGCGGCGCTCGGATCGTCTTCAACAAGCGCCTCCGGGAATTTAACGACCAAAACTGATGCGCCTGCCTCTTTCGAATCGCCACGGTCATGGGAAAGTCTGCTTCTTGCCAATGTTGCGCGGAACCTGCGGGATGTTGTTGAGGTTTCTCGCGCGTGTCACTCCCTTCGGGAGGCATTGAAGAAAGAAAACGCAGTAAGAGCCGCTCGCGGCATTTCGTCTCCTGATCATATTCCCGCACCGCATCGTGACATCGGCATGGCATCGCTATCGGCGCTGACGGTCGCAATCTGCCTGGCAACCTCCATGTTCTTCTGGATTGCAAGCGGCTGGACCGACGGGATGACATTTGCGCAGATCTCGGGCGTCTTGTGCTGCCTTCTTGCGACCATGGACGATCCGGTGCCAGCCATGCGCAAGTTCGTCGACGTGACGATCGGCTCCGTCATCGCGGCGTTCGTCTATGGCTTCGCGATCCTTCCGATGATCGACGGTTTTGCGCCTCTTGTCGCCGCGCTCGGCCTGTTCTTGATCCCTGCAGGGATATGCCTTGCCGTACCTTCGCTCGCGATCGTCGGCATGGGGCTCTGCATAAATTTTCCGCTTCTTCTCACACTCCAGGCACACCAGAGCAGCGACTTCATGACGTTTGCAAACTCAGGTGCCGCGACCGTTGTTGCGATGATCTGGTCGACCGTTGTATGTGGAATCTTCCGATCTGTGACGGCTGAGACGAATGCCAAAAGGCTTTTGTCCGTGGCCCGGAGGCGTGTCCTCGGGATCGCGGCTGGCCAGCACACCGAAGCGCATGTCACGCGAAATCGCGTCATCGATGTTGCAGGCCTGTTCGGCGCCAGGATGGCGAAACTCCCTCTTCGCTCCGACGTCTCCTATGCCGACCTGATAAGGGACTTGCGGGCAGGGCTTCACCTGATAGCTTTGCAGGAGCGCAGGGATGAAGCGTCAAGACCTATTGGCGTCATGGCTGAAGCAATCTTCTGCGGGTTTCAGGTCTTGTATCGGCTTGCGCCCCCGAAGCGTGACGGCGCCGTGGCACATGTGATCGGACTGCTGGACGACCTCATCCTTTCCGCTGCTGACCTGGCGGCAACAGATGCCGACACCGAACTGCTGGTGCACGCGGCCGCCCTTCGTGTGTGCCTCGCCCCTCAGGCGGATCCCCCGGTTTTGACAACGCCCTCAGACAGGAATGCCGCATGACAGGACAATTCGACCTCTATGGGGTTTTCCTGCCATCGTTTTCGGCAATCGCACTGTGCGCGTACGGTCTCTTCCGCATCCTCACATCGGTTTTCGCAAAGCTCGGGCTTTATCAGGCAGTGTGGCATCGCTCCCTGTTCAATCTCGCACTCTACATCACCCTCCTTGGCGGACTTACCACCATTCTTAACTGGTTGCGGACATGAAGAACCTTACGATCACCTTGGGCAAGACCCTTTTGACCTTATCCATGACGGGCTGTGCGGCGGTTTTAAGCTGGCACTTGTGGGCTTTCTATATGGAGGCGCCGTGGACACGGGATGCTCATGTGCGCGCAGATATTGTCCGACTGGCACCGGATATTTCCGGCCCCGTCACAGAGATCATGGTTACGGACAATGCCAAGGTGGAGAAGGGAATGCCGCTGTTTCGGATCGAAAAAGACCGCTTTGAACTTGCGTTGCGCGAGGCCGAGGCTCAGGCGCAAAGTACGAAGGCTGCGGCGGAGCTAACCAGGATCGACTTCGAACGATATCAGTTGCTCGCCTCCAGAGAAGCGGCAAGCTTAAAAGAGCGGCAACATGCAGAAAGCCAGATGCACCAGGCAGACGCCGCGCATCAATCGGCGCTCGTCGCTCTTGATCTGGCGAAGCTGAACCTTGACCGGACAATCGTGAGGGCCCCCACCTCGGGTAAAATTACGAACTTCGCTCTACGTGCCGGCAACTATGTTTCCGCCGGAAATGCAGTTGGAGTGCTGGTAGAACGGAACGCGATCTACGTCGCCGCGTATTTTGAGGAAACAAAACTGCCACGGATCCACGTCGGCGATCGCGTGAAGATCAACCTCATGGGAGAGCCGCAATCAATTACCGGACGCGTCGCCGGTATCGCCGCCGGAATTGAAGACCGGGAGCGAAGCGATTCTGCGGGCTCGCTTGCAAGCGTGGCTCCGACATTCTCCTGGGTCCGTCTGGCCCAGAGAATTCCAGTGCGGATCGAGATCGATGATGTCTCGAAGTCTGCCACGCTTATTGCGGGGAGGACGGCGACCGTTTCTGTTGAACCGAAGGGCAACTAAGGTGACCCTCATCTTATGCTTTGGAACAGGTAGATCAGGATGATCGCGTCGCCTTCATCACTTTCTATCCTGCTAACGCTGGATTTGAGGGTCCCGTAGCGATGGTGCGTAAACCATGCCGGACTGAGGCACCTGCAACTATGGCTTCTATGACTGTTAGCCCTCAAAGCGAGGCCTTTAACCTTTCGCCTAGAACAGATACGAACCGACGTTCCACCAATACATAACTTACCGTCTCAAAACGCTTTTGCTGCGAGCGCACCGGAGCACGATTTTTTTAAAAGCCCGTGCCAAGGCGAAACCTGAATGCATCTACAAATGTCGAGAATGCCGGGGAGTGATTTCGTTTGTTGGGGTAATAGAGATGGTAGCCTTGGAAGGTCGGGCACCAGTCCTTGATGACCTCTCGCAAACGGCCCTCGTCGACATATCCGCGAATGAGATCGGTCGGTGCGTAAGCAATACCCATTCCGTCAAGAGCGGCATCGATTGCTGAGCCAATATTGCTATAAACCAGCTGGCCATCGACACGGACGCTGAACTCACGCCCGTCCTGCTGGAATTCCCAGGCGTAGAGGCCACCCGATGTAGGAAGCCGCAGGTTGACGCAATTGTGGGCCGTGAGATCCTGAGGGCTCTCCGGCACCGAATATCGATCGAAATATTCTGGCGACCCAACCACGGAATAGCTGACATCAGGACCAATACGGACCGCGACCATGTCTCGGGCGATCGCCTCGCCCAGCCGTACCCCGGCGTCGAACTGGCGCTCAACGATATTGGTGAACCCGTTGTCGACGATGAGTTCAACCTGAATAGCCGCGTATTCGCGCAGGAACGTCTTCAGCTTTTTTCGAAACACCAAATCGATGGCATCATCGGGACAGACGATCCGGACATGGCCAGAAGGCTTGTCACTGAGCGCCTTCAGCGCTGCAACCTCGGCATTGATCCCCTCGAAATGATGCTCGATACTCTGCACCAGCCTCTGCCCCATGGCGGTCGGTGCGACATCGCGGGTCGTGCGCGCCAGCAGACGCACACCGAGCCTCTCCTCCAGCGCTCGGATGGTGTGACTAAGCGCAGATCGCGTCACCCCAAGCTTGACTGCCGCGCGCGTAAAGCTGCGTTCTCTCGCCACCTCAAGAAAGGCCCGCATCTCGGAAAATTCATCTCGACGCATTGTTGAATCTCTCTCATCACGACATGCAGTTTATGCCGTCTAGTGACACGACTTCAACACCGTTATCTAGTCTCGCAACGAGAGCGAGTACGATATGACCGAACTGACCGTAGAAGATGGATTTAAGGGCCTGCACCAGAGGACGCCCTGGAGCGCCGTCACCTGCCTGTCGCTCCTGACATTCCTTCTGGTGAGCCTGGAATTCATGCCTGTCAGCCTTCTGACGCCGATTGCGCAGGACTTGTCGATCACGGAAGGTCAGGCAGGACTGGCAATCGCGGTCTCGGGCTTCTTTGCAGTCGTGACCAGCCTGTTCGGAAACAGGGTTCTGGGCCAACTGGACCGGAAAACGGTCGTCCTTTTCTACACGTCCATCCTGACGCTCTCCAGCCTCACGGTCGCCCTTGCCCCAAGCTACCTCACCTTCCTGGCAGGGAGAGCCATGGTGGGGATGGCGATCGGCGGCTTCTGGTCACTGTCGACCGCCATTCTTGCGCGTCTCGCATCCGGGCCCGATCTTCCCAGGGCGATTGCGCTGCTTCAGGGCGGAACGGCAATGGCAATCGTTGCCGCCGCACCGTTGGGCAGTTTTCTCGGCAGCCTCATTGGGTGGCGCAATACGTTTCTCGTCACTGTCCCTATCGGCCTCGCGGCGCTGGTATGGCAAAAGGCTGCCCTGCCGAACATGCCATCTGCCAAAGCTGCATCCGTTGGGACAATGTTCGGATTGCTCCGCAACCGCACCTTCGCGATCGGCATGGCGGCGACTGCGCTGACGTTCATCGGCATGAATTCGCTCTCGATCTACCTGAGGCCGTTCCTCGATCATGTGACCCGGCTCGATATCAACACACTGTCCATGGTTCTGCTCGGCCTGGGTGCGGGCGGACTGGCCGGACTGTTCGCGATCGGGTTTGTGCTCCGTCGACATCTCGGTGTCGCTCTTGTCGGCATGCCCGTCGTCCTTGCCGTCATCGCCCTCCTCCTGATTGCAGCCGGACCATTCCAGTGGCTGACGGCAGCCCTGCTTGTTCTCTGGGGTATCGTGTCAACACCGGTGCCTGTCGCCTGGAACACCTGGATGGCACGTATCATCCCGGACGATCTCGAAGCCGGCGGCGGCCTGCAGGTCGCCCTGATCCAGCTCGCCATAGCAGGCGGCGCGTCCGCAGGCGGCGTCCTGTTCGATACCGCCGGATGGTGGAGCGCCTTTGTCCTCTCCGCAATCCTGCTCGTCGGGTCGGCGGTTCTGGCCGCCCTCGCCCGGCCTCGCAACTGACTTCTCACACTCGAAGACTGGAGACCGTTATGTCACATGGAATCGAAGACAAGGTCGTCGTCATCACCGGGGCCAGCAGCGGCCTCGGCGAGGCAACCGCACGCCATCTCGCCGAGCGCGGCGCGACCGTGGTTATCGGAGCGCGGCGGGTCGACCGTATCAAGGCTTTGGCTGCAGAGCTTATTGCGACGGGCTCCGAGGTCGTCGCGGTAGAGACCGACGTGACCGACCGGGATCAGGTTAAGACACTCGTCGATACCGCTGTCGAACGGTTCGGACGGATTGACGTCCTGCTCAACAACGCCGGCATCATGCCGCTTGCGCCGCTTGAGCGTTTGAAAATCGACGAATGGGACCGCATGATCGACGTCAACATCAAGGGCGTGCTCTATGGTATCGCTGCGGCCCTCCCTCACATGAAGGGCCGGAAGTCAGGACACATCATCAATGTCTCCTCTGTTTACGGCCATGTCGTCGATCCGGGTGCGACGGTCTATTGCGCCACAAAACATGCCGTCCGCGCCTTATCCGAGGGCCTGCGCAAGGAGGTGAAGCCCTACAACGTCCGGACGACGATCATCTCACCCGGCGCGGTCAGCACCGAACTCCTCGATCATATCAGCGAAAAGGATATCCAGACGGGCACCAGAGATTTCGTCAGCAAGATCGCCATCGGACCAGGTACATTCGCCCGGAGCGTCGCGTTCGCCATCAGCGAGCCTGATGACGTCGATATCAATGAAATCCTCTTCCGGCCCACAGCGCAGCCGGTCTGACGGAACTGCCATGTCTCGTCCGATCAGCCGACGACAAGTCCTGGGCACCGCGCTGGCTGCCGCGGCAATTCCACGTGTCGCCATTGCACAGCAAGGACGCGACCCAAACAACCGGGAGCCGAGCGACGTACGCATCAGATTGACGTTCAATGGCTTGGTGCTGACAGCGACGCTTTACGACACCCCCTCAGCGCGCGACCTTGCGTCGATGCTTCCGCTTGACCTCAAGATCGAGGACTTCGGAGGCAACGAGAAGATCGTTCGCCTACCTCGCAAACTTACCGAGGAAGCGAGCGGCCCCTTCACCAACGAGAGGCCCGGCGACCTCTGCTACTTCAAGCCCTGGGGCAACCTGGCTCTTTTCTATGCGGACTATCGCTGGGACGGGCTGATCCGTCTCGGCCGGTTTGACAACAGTTTCGACGCGCTGCTGGTACGCGGCGAGTATCCCGTTCGTATCGAACGGATTTGACAGATCCTCTACCTCCGGCCACCCAACAAGGAATATTTCGATGAACCGTTTCAAGATCTTGGCTGCAGCAATGACGCTGGCGTTCACCTCCCCGGCGCTCGCCAGCGATGCAAAGTCTCCGATCATCGGCGCCTGGCGCATGACCGCACTGGAGGTCGGCGCTGCAGGCAATCTTCAGGCCATTCCATATTCAGCCCAGCTCGTGTTCACCCAAGGGGGCACCTTGTCGGTGCAGGCGATGAATCCAGATGCGAATGCCGCGGACACGCCCTACACCACGAAAGGATACGAGGCCTATTACGGCCCGGTTGAGATCGACGATGCCAAGAACATATTCGCGATCACCGTGGAGTCCTCTCTGGTCCGCGACCTGATCGGTCAGAGACTTGAGCGCAAGTTCGAGGTCACAGGTGACAAGCTGGTGATTTCCCCGGTCGATGCTGCAGAAGGTTGGCGCGTCAGCTACGACCGCTTCTGAAAGCTCGAGCCCTGCAGACGTTCTTCAGGAACCACCGTGTCTCGTCGACTGAATTGCCCCCCTGATGTGGCGGGCAATTCATATTGAAGTCCCGTAACCTTGCAGGCCTAGCTGACCCCGTCGATGATGAAGGAGCGATAGTCTGCGCCCCGACTGGTATTCGGGGCTGTCGTAGAAGGCGCGCGCGGCATCCATGGTCGGGAAGCTGGCCATGACGACACCTTCGGGAACGGCGCCCTCGAGGGCATCCAGAGCGCCGTAGGCGGCAAGCATGGTCGCTCCCGATTCACCGAGCAGTGGCGTCACCAGTTCGGCATAAATCTGCAGTTCAGCGGCGTTCCGACTGCGCTCCCGAATAAAGATCGCGTAAGCGGTCATAGCAAAATCTCCTTGAAAGTGAGCGAAATCGTCAGTTGCGAATAACGACCTTGCCGAAGACGTTTCGCTCCCAAGGCGGTCATAAGCTGAATGGGCATCCTCGAACGCAAAAACGCTTTCGATCACCGGACGGATCTGGTGCGCGGCGACGGCGCGATTCATCTCCTCCAGCTCGTTGCGATTGCCGACACTGATGATTTTGTAGATAGCTTGGCTGAAGAACAGCTTCATGATATCGATTGCTTCGCCCTCCATTCCTAGCGCGCCGACGATCGAGACCTGGCCGCCTTCGCGGATCGAGCGAACGGACTGGGCAATGGTTGCCGGTCCGCCGACGTCGACGATACGGTCGGCACCCAGGCCACCCGTCAGGTCACGCACCGGCTGGTGCCAGTCCGGGTTCTCGCGGTAGTTAATAAGCGCATCCGCACCGAGTGCCGGAGCTTCTCGAACTTGTCGCTGGACGACGTCGTGGCGATGACGCGCGCGCCGAGCGCCTTTGCGAACTGGATTGCGGAGATGGAAACGCCGCCCGTCCCCAGTGTTAGAACCGTATCACCAGGGCGACACCCGATACCGCCGACCATGCGGTCAGGGCAGCGCATGGCAGTGTCGAAGCTTCCGCGCTGATCAAAAGGTGTTCCGTCAACCAGCCATCCTGCTCCATCTGGTACTGCTCGCGGTGGGGTGGGATGCGCCCCCCGAACCAGTTCGTGAAGAAGCTGCTCATCACGCGATCGCCAACGGCAAACCGCTGGACCCCGTCGCCGACAGCTTCGATGATACCTGCCCCATCCGACAGTGGCACATGGTTCTCGACGTTCCAGATGAATCGTGTCCTTGTATTTCATCGTCTGCCGCCACCTGCCTGGAGCAATGCCTGTTCTGCGCTTAGCGTGGCAGACGGCCGCGGCCGACGGGGCTCGCAGAAGTTCTGGGAGCCCCTTTGATTTACGAAGAGTGCGGCGACCACGCCCGCGATATTTTGGCCTAATGGGCAGGGAGTTGTCAGCGAACCTGTCATAGATGCCGAAAGAAATTCTTTTCCGGCTTTCAAATTCATATGCCTGGACTCGCGTTCACCATCGATCGAATCTTGCTGACATAAACGCCGCCAGAACGCCTGGGGCGATGATGTGCAGAGGCGATATGTCTTTCCATTTTGACGTTCTTGATCCGCTCCTGGAAAAAGCTGCCGAGTTGCGTGCAGTATTTCACCTAGACGCGGTGGATCGCGACAAGCAAGGAGGAAGACCTCTCGAGCAGATCAGGATCCTGAAGGAAAGTGGCCTACCCTCCGCGCAAATTGCCAAAGCATATGGTGGGCAGGGAGCATCGTGGCTGACGATCCTTCGCATCGTGCGGGAATTCGCCAAGACCGACGGGTCGCTCGCACATCTCTTCGGTTACCATCATCTGCCGCTGAACCTTATCCTCTTTCGCGGTTCGAGTGCTCAAAAAGAGAAGTGGCTGAGCGGATCAGCTGCCGGCAACTGGATTTGGAGCAATTCCGGCAATGCCATGTCAAAGACGTCGACAGGCGAGAGAATTAAAGGCGGCTGGACAATCAACGGCAGCCGGCCCTTTTCCTCCGGCTCGCATATCGCCGACTATATCCAGATCTCATTCGAAAATTCAGCTGGTGAACGCCTGACCGCTGCGGTTCCAGCCGATCGTCCGGGCATCGTGATTGTGGACGACTGGGATGGCATCGGACAAAGACAGACCGGCAGCGGGACCGTCCATTTTCATGATCTGCGCATCGACGATGATGAGATGATCAGTGCGCCTTCGGTGCCATTGACGCCTTATACGTCCCTCACCTCGCTGCTGCAGCAGAGCGTGCTTCTCAATGTGTTCGTCGGCAGCGCCCAGGGCATTCTGGAAGAAGGCCGCGAATATACGGTGGGCTCGTCCCGACCATGGATCTATTCCGGCGTTGAACGGCATATCGACGACCCCTGGATCAAACGCCAATATGGCGAGCTTTATATTCGTACGCTTGCGGCAGCCGAACTTGCCGACAAGGCTGCTCGCAGCCTTGATGCCGCCTATATCCAAGGACCATCCTTGAGCCATGCCGATCGAGGTGCCGCCGCCATCGATATCGCCACGGCCAATCTTTATGCTGGCGAGGTCGGCCTTGCTGTTTCGAGTGAGGTGTTCGAGGTCATGGGCGCGCGCTCCGCCACGCAGGCCAACGGCTTCGACCGTTTCTGGCGCAATGTCCGCACCCACACACTCCACAACCCCGCCGAATACAAGAAGCGCACGGTCGGCGCTTTCGTGCTGACCGGCGAATTTCCCGTGCCGGCCATCTACCGCTGAAAGGATATTCCATGGCAAGACGCAAGGACCAGATCAAGCTCGGCGCCTTCCTGCTCTTCACCGGCCACCATGTCGCCGCCTGGCGCCATCCGCAGGCCTCGGTCGGGATTGACTTCGAAAACTATCTCGAACTCGCCCGTCTTGCCGAGGCCGCAAAATTCGATGCAATCTTCTTTGCCGACGGCGTGGCGGCCAGGTTGAAGGACGTGGAGGCGGCAAGCCGCAAGGCCCATAGTGGCATCTATCCCTTCGAGCCGATCACATTGCTTTCCGCACTTTCCTCGGTCACCCGCAATATCGGCTTGATCGCCACCGCTTCGACGAGTTTTTCCGATCCGTTTAACCTCGCACGGCAGTTCGCCTCCCTCGACCGATTGAGCGGCGGTCGAGCCGGATGGAACCTTGTCACATCCTCCGATCCCGACGCATCCTATAATTTCGGACATGATGCGCAGATCCTGCATGCCGACCGTTATGAGCGCGCCGAAGAATTCGCCGATGTCGTGCTCGGCCTCTGGGACAGTTTCGAGGACGATACCTTCATCCGCGACAAGTCGTCGGGCCGCTATTTCGATCCCGGCAAGCTCCACAGGCTCGATCACAGCGGCAAGCATTTCAAGGTGCGTGGCCCGCTCAACATTCCCCGCTCACCCCAGGGACGGCCGGTCGTCGTGCAGGCGGGTGCCTCCGAGCCCGGCAAGGAACTGGCGGCCCGCACGGCAGAAGCCATTTTTGCCGCCCAGATCACCCTTGAGGAAGCGGTTGCCTTTTATGCCGACGTCAAAGGACGGCTCGGCAAATTCGGGCGCTCGCATGACGATCTGAAGATCCTGCCCGGTATTTTCCCTGTCGTCGGGAGAACGGAATCGGAGGCACAGGAGAAGTTCGAAGCGCTGCAAGCACTCATTCAGCCCGAAGTTGGACTGAACCTCATCTCGCAGCTGTCGGGCGTCGATCTATCTGCCTATCCGCTGGACGGACCTGTACCCGACAACCCCCCGGCGACCAATGCGGGCAAAAGCCGCCAAGCGCTGGTGCTCGATCTTGCGCGACGTGAAAATCTGACCATCCGTCAGCTCTATTTGCGCATCGCCGGCGCCCGCGGTCACTGGCAGGTGGTCGGAACTCCGGTTCAGATCGCCGATGTGCTCGAAGAACGTTTCGAAAACTATGGAGCCGATGGCTTCAATATCATGGCGCCGCTGATGCCGGGCGGGCTTGCAGACTTCATCGAACTCGTCGTCCCGGAACTGCGCCGCCGCGGCCTCTTCCGGACGGAATATGAAGGCTCGACGCTGCGCGACAATCTGGGGCTCAAGCGCCCGACGAACCGCTTTGTTGACGCGGGCAATGCCGCTGCGGCGGAATAAGGAGAAACCTATGAGCCACGACAAGCTTTATCTCATCGAACCGGGGTTTTCCGATCCCAAGAAACCGGGCGTCAGCTTCGTCTGCCCCTATTGCAACGCCATCGAGGGGCTTTTGGCGTCATACCCCGACCTCGCGCGCAAGATCGAGGTCGAAAGGATCCCCTTTCCCCGACCGCGCGTAAGCGTAATTGGTGCCGTCGGCGAGGATAACCAGTCGTTGCCCGTACTCATTCTGGCCGAAAACGCACCGGCAGATGCCGAAGACTGGAATGGTACGCATTTCGTCAACAAGACTGACCGCATCCTCGAACTGCTTGCCGAGCGCCATGGCTTCCCCCGGCTCCACAACTGAAAGAGGAGCACGATGAGCGTCAAGCCTGGAATATTCGAGCCGGATCAACCGGAGCCGATCCCAAACCCGCCTGCCCTCTTCGAAACGAATCAAGACAATCCCTATCTCGCCAAGGCCGCCGAGCTCACGGAGATCTTCGCTCGTGATGCTGTCGAACGCGACCAGGTCGGTGGCCGACCGTCCGAGCAGATCAGGCTTCTCCGGGAGAGCGGCCTCGTCAATCTTTTGATCCCGAAGGAATTCGGCGGTGAGGGGCAGCCCTATTCGACCGCGCTCAAGGTTCTGCGTGAATTTTCCAAGGTTGACGGCTCGCTTGGTCACCTCTTCGGCTATCACTTCAGCCCGCTCATGAACGCCACCACGACCGGCGACGCGCGTTCGCAGGAAATCTTGCGGCGGTCGGCTCATGGACGCTGGTTCTGGGGCAACACGACCAACAGCTTTTCGAAGAGCCTGTTCGGCAGAAAGACGGCCAGTGGCGTCGTGCTGAACGGCTTTCGACCCTTCGCCTCCGGTTCGCATGTCGCCGACTACCTTATGGTCGCCTGGGAGGACGAAGACACCAACCAGCGCAGCTTTGCCTATATTCCGGCCGATCGCGCGGGGATTACGATCGCCGACGACTGGGACGGCATCGGCCAACGCCAGACGGGCAGCGGCAGGGTCTTCTACAAGGATGTCTCGATCGACAATGCCGAGATCCTGACCGAACGCCCGTGCGACCCGATCGCACTTCTGGCGCCCCAGCAGCAGCAGAGCGTGTTGCTCAACGTCTTTGTCGGCAGTGCCCAGGGGGCACTTGCGGCAGCCCGCGACTATACGGTCACGAAATCACGGCCCTGGATCTATTCCGGCGTCGAACGGCACGTCGATGATCCCTGGATCAAGCGACAATATGGCGAGCTCTGGACGAAAGTGCAGGCTGCGACGGCACTTGCCGACCGGGCAGCCCAGGCGATCGACGCCGCGTATGCCAAAGGCGCTGGCCTGACGGCGGACGAGCGCGGCCACGCAGCCATCGCCGTTGCTTCTGCCAACGTATTGGCCGGCAAGGTGGCACTCGAGGTCACAAGCGAGATTTTCGAGGTGATGGGCGCGCGCTCTGCCGTGCGCGCCTACGGCTTCGACCGGTTCTGGCGCAATGTCCGCATCCACACGCTGCACAACCCGGCTGAATACAAGACACGCAATGTCGGGACATGGTTCCTGACCGGCGATTATCCCGAAGCGGGAATATTCCAATGAGCGGACGCGAGCTTCATCTCAATATCAACATCCTGCATTCCGGCTTTTCGCCTGCGGCCTGGCGCATGGAAGGGAGCGATCCCCGCGCCTCCTTCGATGTCAATCATTATATCAACGTTGCCCGGATTGCCGAACGCGGCACGTTTGATGCGGTCTTTCTCGCCGATCAGGCAGCGATTTCCGACCGCGTGGATTTCAGGCCTTTGACCTCGCTCGAACCGACGATCGTTCTCGCGCTGGTCGCCGCCAACACCCAGCATATCGGTCTCATCGCCACCGCTTCCACCACCTATAACGAGCCCTACAACATAGCCCGCCGTTTTGCGACGCTCGATCATGCCAGCGGCGGTCGGGCCGGCTGGAACATCGTCACCAGTGCCGACCTGTCGCAGAGCCGCAACTTCGGCCTCGAAAAGCCCGTCGCCCATTCCAGCCGCTATGAGCGCGCCGGTGAATTTACTGCCGTCGTCAAGGCGCTGTGGGACAGTTGGGAAGAGGATGCCTTTATCGGTGATGTCGCGACAGGCCGTTTCGTCGATCCGGCCCGGGTTCACGCGATCGCCCATCGCGGCAAGCATTTCCAGGTGCATGGCCCGCACAATATCCCCCGCCCGCCTCAGGGCCATCCGGTTCTCGTCCAGGCCGGCGGCTCGGACGATGGAAGGGCGCTTGCGGCAGAGCATGCGGAAGCCGTTTTCTCTGCCTCGCAATCCTTCGAGGAAGCGCTCGAATATGCCGGTGATCTGCGTCGCCGTGCGGCCCGCTTCGGCCGGCCGCCCGGCAGCATACTGGTGCTTGCCGGTCTTGCCACGATCATCGGCAGTACCGAAATCGAAGCCAAACGCCGGCAGGAAGAGCTGCGCGAGCTGATACCACTCGAATATAGTCTCGCGCGCCTTGCGGGCGTGCTCCAGCTTGATGCCAGCACCCTCGACCTCGATGCTCCGCTGCCCGACGATATCCCTCTGCCGCCCGACGGCGGTCATACATTCTTCCGTGCCACGCTGGCGCTTGCCAAAAGAGAGGGGCTTAGCGTGCGTGGTCTGATCCGCGCCTTGAACGGCGGTACCGGCCACCGCACCATTGTCGGTACGCCGCGCGACGTTGCCGACGATATCGAACGGTGGTTCCTCGCCGGTGCGGCAGATGGCTTCAATCTGATGCCCGACGTCCTGCCGCACGGGCTCGAAGTCTTCGTCGACGAGGTCGTGCCAATCCTTCGCAAACGTGGATTGTTCAGGCAAGCCTATAACGGCCGGACGCTTCGTGAGCATCTGGGCCTTGCCCGTCCGGCCAATCCCTATGCGGCTGCCGCCGAATAAACAATCTACAATGACCTTTTGGCAGGTTAGATCGACATGACGCCATCGACAGAAGCAGAGAAAAACCTCGGCAACGACAGACTGACGGCACTCGCCGGTGAACGCTATCGCAATGGGCAGAAGCTTTCGAGCCATTGGACCGAAACTATCGAAACGATCCTTTCACATCGCAGCGTACGCCACTACCTGGCGGACGTCGTACCATCGCATGCGGTCGAGCTCGCAGTCGCCGCCGCCCAGTCGGCGCCGAGCTCCTCGAACCTGCAGGCCTGGAGCGTCGTCGCCGTGGAAGATGCCGAACGCCGCAGGCGTTTGAACGCGATTGCCGGCAACCAGCGGCAGATCGCCCAGGCACCGCTTCTGCTTGTCTGGCTCGCCGATCTTGCTCGCCCGCGCAAGATTGCAACGGAACGTGGCGCGGCAGCCGAAGGGCTCGATTATGTGGAGAGTTTTCTTCTTGGCGTGATCGACGCCGCGCTCGCCGCCCAGAATGCCGTCGTCGCGCTTGAATCACTTGGCCTTGGCACCTGTTATATCGGAGCGATCCGCAACGATCCGGAAACGGTCACACGTGAACTTGCCCTGCCGGACGGGGTCTTTCCGGTTTTCGGCCTGACAGTCGGCTATCCCGATCCGGCGGTACCCGCCGGCGTCAAGCCACGCCTGCCGCAGACGAGCGTCCTGCACCGCGAGCGCTATCAAGACGGCGCACCTGTCGACGACCTCGCCGATTACAATCGTATTCTCAGAAGCTTTCAAAGCGAACAGACCATGTCTCTGATCGACTGGACCGATCAGGTACGCAACCGCATTGGTACGGTCGAGGCACTCAAGGGCCGCCACGTGCTTGGCGAGGTGGCGCGCAAGCTGGGGTTCCAGCTGAAATAGCGCAATCCGGCCTCACCACCGCCCACGGTCTCACTCGGCAGCGATCATCCCGAACTCGGATCGACCGGTGCGGGACGAAGCGACCTCGATCGTCTGCGCAGCGCGCGCCTCGGCAAGCAGCCAGTTGCGGAAGAGATCGACCCGCATCAGGTGCGCCTTGTGGGCCGATGTGACGAAGAAGTAGGAAGAGCCGACCGCCTGTGGGCTGCCGAACGGGGAGACGAGCCGACCGCCGCGGATCTCGGCTTCAGCGAGCCTGATCTTGCCGAGACCAAGCCCCTGCCCGGCAACAGCCGCGTCGAGCACCAGCGATGACTGGTTCAGACGGAAGCCGCCGCGTGACGGGCGATAGGAAAGCCCTTCGGCGCGCAGCCAAGCATGCCAGTCCGGGCAGGAATTGTCATGTTCGGCCCCTTCCTCGTGGAGGAGCGGCACGTCCTCAATCGCTTCCGGACGCTCCCAGAGACCGTGATGGTCTGCAAATTGCGGACTGCAAACGGGCACGACCGCCTCGGAAAACAGATGATCGACAGCGAGGCCCGGATAGGCGCCGCTTCCGAAACGGATCACGCAATCGGCATCGCCCGCCTCGAGGTCGGTGAGATCGGTCGAGGCCTCGACCAGGATCTGCAAACCGGGTGCTGCGCGCCGAAGCGCATCGAGCCGCGGGATCAGCCATTTGCTGGCGAAGGACGGCGCGACGGACACCCGGATCGGCGGCTCGTGATCGCTCGTTGCAAATTGCGTCATGGCCGAAAGGACGGCGTCGAAAGCATCGGTCAGGCCTGGCACAAGCGCATGGCCGGCCGATGTCAGCTGCAACTGACCGCGCACCCGGTTGAACAACGGCTGGCCCAGATAGTTTTCCAGGAGCCTGATCTGCTGGCCGACGGCAGCGGAGGTGACATGCAGCTCTTCGGCGGCACGGATGAAATTGAGGTGACGCGCCGTCGCCACGAAAGCGCGCAGCGACGTCAGCGGCGGCAGACGCGCAAGCGTCGGATTGATGGTCTTCCTGCGATGGGGCGCGAGCGTGTTCATGAGCTGATTGCACCACAAACAGGCCAGACAAGACGAGAACCCGCTTTGCGCCGATAACGAGGCCGGAAACATTTCCTTGCGCGGGACTACCCCTGCCGGAGAAGCAAAAACTAAAATCGAAAAATTGTCTACCAAAAGACTAGATTATTATTACGGCCGGATCATCCCGGGCGATTTGCGCGAAGCTTTTCTTTCGACGATCGAGAGAAAAACATTCTTCTCGATTTCCCCTGCCTCGACCGATCATGCGCGCTCACAACGCTTGGCCTTACCGGGCTGGCACGGACACAGGGGGTCGTTATGGACATCAACAGACGTCAGCTCAATCAGCTCTTCGCGTTCACGGCGCTTAGCGCCGTCATGTCCATCGGCCGTTTCGCCGAGGCGGCAGAACCTGTCGCCGGCGGCACGCTCAATCTGCTCGTCCAGCCGGAACCTCCCACGCTCGTCACCCTTGCGCACACGGCAGGTCCGACCACACGCGTCTCCGGCAAGGTGACGGAAGGCTTGCTGGCCTACGGGCTGGACTTCAAGCCGATCCCGCAGCTTGCGACCGCCTGGCACGACAGCGACGATGGGCTGGAATATCGTTTCGAGCTCAGGCAAGGCGTCAAGTGGCATGACGGAAAACCCTTCACCGCCGAGGATGTCGCCTTCTCGATCCTGGCGCTGAAGGAGGTGCATCCGCGCGGTCGAGCGACCTTCTCCAGCGTCAAGGAAGTCGCAACACCGGACGCGCATACCGCAATCATCCGGCTGTCGAAGCCGGCGCCCTATCTGATCGGCGCCTTGCAGGCGAGCGAATCGCCGATCGTGCCCAAGCATGTCTACGAGGGCGCAACGGATCTTGCCGGACATGCGAATGGCCGCGCCCCGATCGGCACCGGTCCTTTCATCTTCCGCGAATGGGCGGTCGGCAGCCATGTGATCCTGGATCGTAATCCCGACTATTGGGACAAGGGCGAGCCCTATCTCGACCGCATCGTCGTCAAGTTCATTCCCGACGCCAGCGCCAGACTTGCCGCACTTGAGACCGGCGAAGTCGATATTGCTCCCGACACACCGGTGTCGCTCAGCGAAATCGACCGGCTGAAAGCCTCGCCGACGCTTGCCGTCGATGATCGCGGCAACGATTATTCGCCGAGCGTCTATCGCATCGAATTCAACCTGCAGAATGAGTATTTCAAGCACGACAAGGTCCGCCAGGCCGTCGCCCATGCGATCGACCGGCAAGCGATCGCCGATATTGCCTTCTACGGCTATGCGGTCCCGGCGCCGAGCCCGATCAGTCCCTTCCTCAAGGCTTTCTACAATCCCGACGTCCCGGTCTATGCTCATGATCTCGCAAAGGCCGAACAGCTTCTGGACGAAGCGGGCTTCCCGCGCGGGGCAGACGGAGTACGCTTCGAAATACCGCATGATGTCATGCCCTATGGCGACACCTATACTCGTATCGGTGACTATCTGCGCGATGCGCTGTCCAAGATCGGCGTCAAGGTAACGTTGCGCGGACAGGATGTGCCGACCTGGCTGAAGCGTGTCTATACCGACCGCGATTTTGCCTTCGTCACCAACGGCATGGGCAATACGTTCGATCCGACGATCGGCGTGCAGCGTCTCTACTGGTCGAAGAACTTCAAGAAGGGCGTGCCTTTTTCGAACGGCTCAGGCTACAACAACCCGGAAATCGACGCGATATTCGAACAGGCGGCGGTCGAGAACGACCGGGCCAAACGCGTCGAACTCTTCAACTGCATGCAGGTGATCATCGCCCGGGACCTGCCCGATATCACGCTCGTTTCATTCCGGCAGCTGACGATCTTCAACAGAAAAGTCCAGGACCATACCGTGGTCGCCGACGGCCTCTCGGGCAGCCTCTCCTCCGCCTATCTCCTCAAGAACGCCTGAGAGGGACAATCCCATGAGCATCAACCGCCGCACCTTCAATCAGCTGCTGCTTTTATCCACCGCCGGCACGCTCATGCCCTCGCTCGGCCTCAAAGCCGCCGAGGACAAACCGAAGCAGGGCGGAACGCTGACCTTCATCGTCGAGCCCGAGCCGCCGACGATCCTGGCGCTCGCCCACACCGCCGGCGGCACCCAGAAAGTCAGCCCGAAGATCACGGAGGGGCTGCTGACATATGACTTCGACCTGACGCCGAAACCGCAGCTCGCGACCGAATGGTCGATATCCGACGACGGCTTGAGCTACACGTTCAAGCTACGCCCCAACGTCAAATGGCATGATGGCAAGCCTTTTAGCGCCGACGACGTCGCCTATTCGATCGAACTCCTAAAGCAAGTCCATCCGCGCGGGCGCGGCACCTTCGCCAATGTCGTCAAGGTCGAGACACCCGATCCGCTGACCGCGGTTATCCGCCTCTCGAAGCCCGCGCCTTACCTCCTGACCGCCCTCTATGCGGCGGAATCGCCGATCGTTCCGAAGCATGTCTACGAAAACGTTGCGGTTGCAGACGTGCCGCTCAATAAGAACGGGAGCGCACCTGTTGGCACCGGCCCCTTCGTCTTCAAGGAATGGACGCGCGGCTCGCATATTATCCTGGAGCGCAATGCCGACTACTGGGATGCCGGCAAACCCTATCTCGACCAGATCGTCATCCGCTTCGTGCCTGACGGAGCGGCCAGAGCTGCAGGATTCGAGACCGGCGAATTCGATATCGGCGGCGACAATCCGATCCCGCTCAGCGATCTCGAGCGCATCAAAGGGCTGCCCAATATCAGCGTCAATTCCCGCGGCTACGAAACCAAGGGCGATCAAACCCAGCTCATCTTCAATCTCGACAACGAATATCTGAAGGATGTCAGGGTTCGCCGCGCCATTGCCCACGCGATCGATCTCGACGTCATCCTCAACACGGTCTGGTACGGGTACGGCCATATCTCTCCGACGCCGATCAGTACGTTCCTGTCGCGCTACCACGACGGCTCGATCAAGCCCTATGCCTATGACCTCAAGGCGGCCGAACAGCTTCTCGACGAAGCCGGCTACAAGCGTCGTGCTGATGGCACCCGCTTTGCTCTCAGGCTCACTCACAATTCCTATAATGAAGGCTTCAAGCGGGTCATCGAATATCTGAAGCAGAACCTTACCCGCATCGGCATCGCCGCGACGATCGATTCCTACGATTTCTCGACCTATATCCAGAAGGTCTATAGCGAACGCGTCTTCGATGTGACGGCCGAATATCTCGGCAACCAGTTCGATCCGACGCTCGGCGTCCAGCGCATCTATTGGTCAAAGAACTTCAAGCTCGGCCTGCCCTTTTCCAATGCTGCCCATTACGCCAACCCTGAGGTCGACCGGCTTCTGGAGGCAGCATCGGTCGAGATCGACGAAAAGAAGCGAAGGCAGGAATTCAACGATTTCCAGAGGATCATCGCCGAGGAGGTTCCGGTGGTGAATTTGATCGCGCTGGAAAATGTCACGGTCTTCAACAAGCGGGTCAAGAACCACACGATCGGTGCCGAAGGCGTCCAGGCCAATTTCGCAGAGGTCTATATCAAGGACGGCGAAGGCTGACGTTCGGGGGTCACGACCAGCCTTCACGGATCATGGGCGCATCGTCAGATGCGCCCATGATCGCTTTGCGGTTTGTCGGATGAATCGCTTCTCAAGAGGCGGCGCGGGCCGGCGTGAATTTCGCGAGGATGCGGTCGGCAAGCGCGATCGCCTGCGTGCGCTGTTCGGTGATCGAGCTCGATTCCCAGGCCACGCCCCGCAGCGGATGACCGATGGCGCTCAAGTTGCGGTGAACGCGCCCTTCCTCATCGATGAGGTCGCCCTCGGGGGTGGCGTCGATGCCGAAGCCGGTCGAATGCGGTCGCACCTCGCCGCTTGAAAGAAGCTGGCGAACAAACGGATCAACGATTTCCCGCCAATCGTGCAGCTGATGCCCGCGGCAATCGATCACACCGCCGAAGACAGTCTCCTCAAGGCCTGCCGCGGTCTTCAGGGTTGCTGCGATACCGGCTTCCTTGGGCTTCAGCGCCAGGAGGCGGGCCGCCCCATGGACGAGCCGCCCCTGCGACCGCGCCGCTTCGACGCTGCGGTGGCTTTCCGGAGCGGATCGATGCGCCGTCACGTCCCAGAAGGCCCTCAAGTGACGGGCAAAGCGCAGCCTTTCCCGATCGTTGGCATTCTGCCAGAGCGGCAGGATGTGGGGGCGAATGGTAAGCGGCAGCCCCTGCCAGTCCGCACCCGCGGCGGCAAGCTTTCGCCGTTCCGCCTTGACGCGCGCTAGCAGGCCGCGTGCGGTCGAAGGAAGCGGCCCCTCGGCGAGGAAGTCACGGGCAGGCTCGGCATTCCTGCGACCCTCGACGAACTGGCCCCGCCGCGAAATCACCCGGTAGCGTCCACGAAACCCTCTCGCCTCCATGCTCGCGATCGCATCGACCATCGAGAGACTGGCGCCGATGATGAGGATATCGGAACTGTCGCTCAACCGCTCGAGTGCCGCTGCATTCCAGGGATTTTCAGCAAAGCGCGGATGGCCAGCCACAGCTGCCTCGGCAGGACGCAGATCGGACTGAAAGACCCCGAGCGCCAGCACGGCCTCGTCGGCTTCCAAAATCGTACCGTCCGTGGTCGTAACGCGGACCCGGTGGGGCGATGACGACAGATGCCCCGCCGACGAGCGGACATGATGCAGGCTCGATCCGGAACGCGTCTGTGCGGCCGCGCGCTTCAGTTCGTCACACACATAGGTGCCATAGAGATGACGCGGCGGGCTGCTTGCCGCTACGTCTGCGGGCGCCTGCCAGCCGTTGGCGGCACCGTTCTCGGCAAGCCAGCGGGATAGATGACCCATGTCTTCGGGGTAAAGCGAGAAGATCTCCGCCGGTCCGTTGACGAGATGGGCCGGGTCGGCCGTGCTATAGGCAACGCCGCGCCCGAGCTCGGCACGCGGCTCGATGATTGTGATTGATAGCCCGACCGTGGTCCGGTCGAGCAATTTGAGCGCAGTCAGGGCGCCGGCAAAGCCCCCACCGATGATGATGACGGAATGGCCTGGCTTTGGATCGTAATGCATGAAACCTCCCTCCCCCGTCACGCAAGTCCGGGGACGACAGATGGAAAGGCGCACAGATCTCCTGCCGACGCAGCGGCCGGATATCAGGATGACCTCGGATGATAAATGGAAGCGAAGCGACCGACCGGGTTCTAGAAGACCTTGCCTTCCTCCAGATGCGTCGTCGTTCCGTTGATGTAGAAATCGCCAACCACACGTGCCTTGTGCAACAGCGGATTGTGGTTGAGCACGGTGCGGATATTGCGCCAATGGCGGTCCAGGTTGAGATGCCTCGAAGTCGCCGAACCGCCGCCAAGTTCGAAGACATTGGTTGCCGCAGAAAGCGCAATCTGAGAGGCGACAATCTGGGTGCGCGCCGTCGTCAGTGCACTATCGACGAGAGCTTCTTCCAACCGTTCCGGATCGCCTGCGCTGAACGCCTCAACGGAACGATCGAGCGCGCGGGCCGCCTCCCGGATCAGCGTATCAACGGCAAAAGAGCCACTGGCGATCTCGCCCAGTATTTTCTGGACAAAGGGGTCGGCATTCGCCGTTTCTGCCGCGCTGTGGGCGGCAGAACGCGCCTGTCTGCGAACATAGTCGGTGCCCTCGGCCACGGCACCGCGCACCGCTCCCGCCATCGAGGCGGCAAGATGGAGCTGGCGCAGGGTCGAAGTATGGCGACCGACAAGCGTGTTGAGGCCGCGCGTGGAAATCTCATGCGGCAGGACCTCGACATCCTCCAGCAACACGCCGCCACTCGCCGTCAGCCGCTGGCCCATGCCGTCCCAGTCATCGAGAACGGTGATGCCCTTGCGGTCGACCGGAAGCAGGACGCTCACGAACTGGTCCTCGTCGTTCCTGGCGCTGAAGGAGGCGAAATCGGAAAAGGCGGTGCCCGTGGCATACCATTTGCGGCCATTGAGGCGGTAGCTGTCGCCAGCCTTCGAGAGTTTCGTCGTCACCTCGCCAGGACGCTTGGTGCCTTGTTCCGTATGAGCGCCGCCGAACAGCTTGCCGGCAAGCACTCTTGTCAGCTGCGTGCGGTCAAGCGCCGTATTGGGATTGAGAATAAGGCTCTCGGTGAAATTGAAATGGCTGCGAAGCGCATGTGCGACATTGGAATCGGCCGCACCGATCGCCATGATCGTCTCGATATAGTCGAGGACACTACCGCCTGGCCCACCAAGCGAGGTGGGGATGCGCAGCGCTCCGAGACCGGCCTCCTTGAACAGGCGGAAAGCCTCAAACGGAAGCTCGCGATCGAGATCGCGCCGTGCCGCTTCCCTGCCAATTTCGGCTGCGAGCGCCGGCACCGTCGCAAGCAGGCCGGCAAGATCGGTATCGGGCTCAGATCCATTGGCGGATAACAGCGCGGAAGGGGTCGGAATGGCCATGGTCAAGCTTTCAACGGCGAATTTTTGAAGAATGGGGAGGACCCACGCAAGAGCGGATCCTCCCTTTGCGATCTCAGGCGACGGCGCGCGTCAGCGACACGACATTGTCGGTCCCTATTTCGCTGACACGCGGAACGCGCCCTTCGACCGGATGGCTTGGATCGTTGAAGCCCGGCGTTGACGGGTGACCGGTGGCAACCAGCCGATCGACCAGGGTCTCGTCCTCGGCATCGAGCTTGACGTCGAGCGCGCGGATATAGCTGTCCCAATGCTCTTCGGTGCGCGGACCGGTAATGGCGGCCGAGATTAGCTTGTTGTTCAGCACCCAGGCGAGCGCGAACTCGGTCGGCGTAACACCCTTGCGGTTGGCATGGGCTGCGATCTCCTTGGCGATCGCAATCGATTCCGGACGCCATTCGGTTTCGAGGATGCGCTTGTCGCCGCGGCCTGCACGGGTATCGGCACCTGGTTCCTTGCCCGGCTCATATTTTCCTGTCAGCACGCCGCGGGCGAGCGGCGAATAGGAGACGACGCCGAGGCCGTAAGAGTGGGCGGCCGGCAGCTGCTCGGCTTCCGCCGTGCGGTTGACGATGTTGTAGAGTGGCTGGCTTGCGATCGGCCGGTCGATGCCGAGCTGATCGGCTAGATGAGCGATCTCGGCGATGCGCCAGCCGCGGAAATTCGAGACCCCGAAATAACGAAGCTTGCCGGCGCGGATAAGGTCGGCAATGGCACGCACCGGCTCTTCGAGCGGCGCATCGAAGACGGCGCGATGGAAATAAAGAATGTCGATATAGTCGGTGTTCAGCCGGCGCAGCGAATTCTCCACCGTCTCGATCACCCATTTGCGCGAGTGGCCGCCAAGGTTCGGTCCCTTGGTGTGCGAGTTGACGAACTTGGTCGCCAATACCCAATGATCGCGGCTTGACTTGATGCCGCGCCCGACAACTTCCTCCGACTTGCCGTCGTGATAGACGTCGGCCGTGTCGATGAAGTTGATCCCCTGCTCGCGCGCCTTGTCGATGATGCGGAAGGCGACCTCGTCGGGCGTCGGCCCGCCGAACATCATGGTTCCAAGGCTGAGCGGCGACACTTTGAGGGCGCTGCGCCCGAGGTAGCGATAATCGACCATTTCATTCTCCATTCATTGAGCGTGGTGACAGGCGACGGCATGGCCGGCGCCGAACTGGCGGAATGCCGGATCCTCGGCCCGGCAAATATCGGTGGCAAACGGACAGCGCGTGTTGAAGCGACAGCCGGACGGGGGATTGTGCGGACTTGGCAGGTCACCCGTGATCGGGGCGGCCTGCTTGCGCCGCGACGGGTCGGGCACGGCGGCAAGCAGGGCCTGCGTATAGGGATGCTTGGCGCCATTCCAGAGGTCGGCGGTCGAGGCGCTTTCGACGATACGCCCGAGATACATGACGAGCACCCGGTCGGCGAAGTAGCGAACGACGGACAGATCGTGCGAGATGAACAGATAGGAAAGCGACAGCTCCGTCTTCATCTCGACCAGAAGGTTGAGGATCTGGGCCTGGATCGATAGGTCAAGCGCCGAGACCGGTTCATCGCAGATGACGAGCTCCGGCTGCAAGATCAACGCCCGGGCAATGCCGATGCGCTGGCGCTGGCCGCCGGAAAATTCATGCGGATAGCGCTCCAGGGAATCGCTTGGCAGGCCGACATGCTCGACCATTCCTGCAGCGATCGCATCGTGTTTCCTGCGATCGCCAATGCCATGTACGGCAAGCGGCGCCGTCAATATCGTGCGGATCGTCTGGCGCGGATTGAGCGAGGCGAAGGGGTCCTGGAAGATCATCTGGACGCTGCGGCGGATCGACTGCAGCTCCCTGTTCGACATGGCCGTCACATCGCGGCCGCGAAAGCGGACCTGCCCGGAAGACGGCGTGACGAGGCGCGTCAGCGACTTGCCGAGCGTCGACTTGCCGCAACCGGATTCGCCGACAAGCGCAACCGTCTCGCCCTCACTGATTTCCAGTGACACGCCGTCAACGGCACGCACCGTGCCGGCGCTTCCTGGATAATGGGTGGAGAGCCTATCGACCGACAGGAGCGACATGAGCGACCTCCGCATGGAATGAAACATAGGGGCAAGCGACTTCGCGGCCCGCCGAGACGGAAAACAGCGCCGGCACCGCCTGGGCGCAGGCGGGACGAGCGACCGGACAGCGCGGACGGAAGGAGCAGCCCTTCTCGCCGGCCGCCGAAATGATGGAGCCCGGAATTTCGGCAAGCGGCCCATCGCGGTAGTGATAATCTGCCGTAAGGCGCGGCGAGGCCGCCAGCAGGCCGCGTGTATAGGGATGATAGGGCGTGTCGAAGACCGGGCCGGGAAGACCCTCCTCGATCTTGCGGCCGGCATACATGACGACGACGCGATCGGCCCATTGCGCGACGATGCCAAGATCGTGGGTGATGAGGATGACCGCCATGTTCAGCTTGGCGCGCAGATTGTCGAGAAGCTGCAGGACCTGCGCCTGGATGGTCACATCGAGCGCGGTCGTCGCCTCGTCGGCGATCAGAAGCTTCGGGTTGCAAGCAACGGCAATCGCGATCATCACGCGCTGGCGCATGCCGCCCGACAACTGATGGGGATATTCGTCGATGCGTCGGGCCGGTTCCGGAATACTGACGAGGTCCAGAAGCTCGATCGCCCTGGCCCGCGCCTGCCGGCGGCTGAGGTCCTCATGTATCCGCAGCACCTCGATGATCTGGTCCCCGATCGACAGAACCGGATTGAGCGAGGTCATCGGCTCCTGGAAGATCATTGCGATGTCGCGCCCGCGAACCTGTCGCAGCTGCCGTTCCGACAGCGTCAGCAGGCTGCGACCATCAAACAGGATTTCACCGCCCGCCCGCGCGTGCCGCGGCAAGAGCCCCATCAGCGCAAGGGCCGTCAGCGATTTTCCGGAGCCGGATTCACCAACGATCGCCAGCATCTCTCCGAGATTGGCATTGAAGCTGACGCCCTTGACCGGCTCTGCGGTCGCAAAGCGGACGGAGAGATCGCGGACTTCGAGAAGATGGCTCATCAGCGTTCCTCCGAAAAGCGCGGATTGAGCGCATCGTTCAGCCCATCACCCAGAAGATTGAGTGCGAGTACGGTAAAGACGATCGCAAGGCCCGGCAGCGCCGTCAGGTACCAGGCGGTGCGGATCACGTCCCGACCGGCACCGATCATCGATCCCCATGAGACGCGATTGGGATCACCGAGCCCCATGAAGGATAGCGCCGATTCCATCAGGATGGCGCTCGCGACCATCACCGAGGAGGTGACGATCAGGGGCGGCAGGGCGTTCGGCAGGATTTCGCGGAAGATGATGCGTGCATGGCCGAAGCCGAGGCTTCGCGCCGCAAGCACATAGTCCTTCTCGCGGATGGAGCGGAACTCGGCCCGTGTCAGGCGCGCCACCGTCGGCCAACTGACGATGGCAATCGCAATGGTGACGGTCGAGGTCGTCGGCTGGGCGATGGCGACCAGCACGACGAGCAGCACGAAGCTCGGAATCGTCTGGAAGATCTCGATGACTTTCACAAGGACATCGTCGACGATCCCGCCGAAATATCCCGCCATCGCGCCGATCGTAATGCCGGCCGAAAGCCCAAGCGCGGTCGCCGCGATCCCGACCGTAAGCGAGATGCGCGCCCCGTGCAGGATGCCTGCGAGCACATCGCGTCCCATCGAATCCGTACCGAGCGGGTAGGACGGATTTTGGCCCGGCCAGAGGAACGGTCGCGCCACCATCTCCATTGGATCGCCGGGATAGAAGACGGGAGCAAGAAGGGCTGCGAGTGCGGTGGCGATCAGGAACAGGACGCCGAACAAAGCGGTGGGATTGGACAGAAAGACCTTGAGCTCGCGGCGCAGACCGCGCCAGGCAATACCGGGTACGGCGGCCGCACGGACGTCGGGCGCATGAATATGCGTCCAGCGCGGTTCGGCGGGTTTTTCGGGCAGTGGCCGCGCGGCGTCGCTGTCGTGCTCGGCCAGATCGATTGCGCTGCCGACATAGGTATGAAGCTTCTGACTGGTCATCGGCTGGCTCCGATTCTGGGATCAATCCATGCCTGCAGCAGATCGACGGCCGCGTTGGCGACGATCACAAGGAAGGAGGACAAGAGCAGGATGCCGAGCAGCACGGAAAAATCGCGGGCCATCACGGCTTCGAAGGCAAGCCGGCCGAGCCCCGGCCAGCTGTAGACGGTTTCGACCACGACGGCTCCGCCGAGCATGCCCCCGAAATGCATGCCGGCCATTGTCGTGATCGGGATCAGCGCATTGCGCAGCACGTGACGCGTGGTCAGGAAGAAGGGCGACACGCCCTTGGCGCGGGCGGTGCGGACGAAATCCTGCGACTTGACCTCCAGCATGGCCGCGCGCGTCAGGCGCGCATAGATTGCCAGATAGAAGAGGGAGAGCGAGGTTGCCGGCAATACCATGTAGCGGACCCGGTCGAGGAGTGCCGGTATCCCGGTTAGCCGCGATCCGATCGTGCTGTCGCCGCCGCTCGGCAGCCAGCCGAGTTTGACGGAAAAGAACAGGATCAGCATTAGGCCGATCCAGAATCCAGGGATGGAATAGAAGAGCAGCGAGATGACCGAGATCACCCGGTCGGCAAGCCTGCCTGAAAAGCTTGCCATCAACGCGCCGAGCAGCAGACCGACAGCAATGGCGATCAGCAGCGCAGCCAGCATCAGCGTCAGTGTTCCAGGAAGCCGCTGACCGATGAGATCGGCAACAGGCATTCCGTAGCGCGGCGAAAAGCCGAGACTGAAATGGGCCAGGTTGTCCAGGTAGTTGGCGAGCTGGACAAGCAGAGGGTTGTCGAGACCGAAGCGCTGGCGCAGAGCCGCCATGGTTTCCTCGGTGGCCGAACCGGATTCGGCCGCCATTACGTCGGCTGCATCGCCCGGCGCGAGCTTGAGCAGAAAGAAACTCAATATGATGATGCCGAGCATGGTCGGCACGGCCTGAAGGATAGTCTTTCTGATCGTCAGGGCGACCCGCTTGAGTGCCGACATGGATTTCCACCTCGCGTCGCCGGAAGAATTCGTCGTGTTGCGTTGCGATAGTAGTTGACTAAATCTGTGTGTTTTGTCAAATCCATATTGGTAAATAATTCCAATAAGGCACCAATAAATGACGTCGTAAGGAATTATTTATTCTATTATGCAGCTTCTTAAGAATTTCCTACCGAAGCAGTCTCGGAACCGGGTAAAAAACTCTAAGACGGCGCCGAAGTATGGAAAGGCTAACCCAGGACGCCCGGAAACGGGCACGCATAATCATCGAGGGACCGACCATGCCAGCATTTCCTGCCCCGACACGCCGCAATTTCCTTCTTGCTTCCGTTGCGCTCACCGTGGCGTCGGCAACACGCCTGCCGGCCTTTGCGGCCCCGGCGCGCGGCGGCACTGCGACGCTGCTCCTGTCGGCCGAGCCGCCGGTGCTGACGACGATTGCCAACACCGCTTTCAATTCCGTCTATGTCTCGCCGAAGGTCATCGAAGGCCTCCTGACCTATGATTTCGAGCTGAACCCGCAGCCGCTCCTGGCCAAAGAATGGTCGGTGAGCCCGGATGGGCTCACCTACACGTTCCATTTGCGCGACGGCGTGAAATGGCATGACGGCCAAGCCTTCACATCGGCCGACGTTGCTTTCTCGGTCAAGACGCTGAAGGAGGTTCATCCGCGTGGCCGCAACACGTTCCTAAACCTCGTCGACGTCGAAACGCCGGACGCGTTGACGGCGATCCTGAAACTCTCGAAGCCCGCTCCCTATCTCATCACCGCGCTCGCCTCCTCCGAGACGCCGATCGTTCCGCGCCATATCTATGAGGGAACGAAGGTCGCCGAAAACCCAGCCAACCTCGCGCCGATCGGCACCGGTCCCTTCAAATTCAAGGAATGGGTTCGCGGCAGCCATCTCGTCTATGAGCGCAATCCTGAATATTGGGATCAGCCGCGTCCCTATCTCGACCAGTTGATCGTCCGCTTCATCCCGGACGCGGCGGCCCGCTCGATCGCGATCGAAACCGGCGAGATCGACCTCGCGCCCTCGACACCCGTTCCGCTCAGCGATCTGGAGCGTTTGAAAGCCGTTGACGGTATCGCCTTCGAAGAGCGCGGCTACCAATATTCGAACGGCGTCAGCCGCATCGAGTTCAATCTCGAACGCCCGTTCTTCAAGGATATTCGCGTCCGCCAGGCCTTCGCCCATGTGATCGATCGCAAGGTCATTCTCAACACCATCAACTACGGCTATGGCGCGGCCATTCCCGGCCCGATCAATCCCAATCTCGCCAAATGGTATGACGGCGACCTCAAGACCTATCCGATCGATCTTGCCGCCGCCGAGAAGCTGCTCGACGCGGCAGGCTATCCGCGCGGCAGCGACGGCGTGCGCATCCGCATCAATCTCGACTATGTGCCGAGCGGCGAAACGTATCCGCGTGGCTCCGAATATATTCGCCAGGCGCTTGCCAAGGTCGGCGTCGATGCCACGGTGCGCAGCCAGGACTTCGCCACCTATACCAAGCGCATCTACACCGATCGCGACTTCGATTTCGCCTTCGAGGGAATGAGCAACCTCTTCGATCCGACCGTCGGCGTCCAGCGCCTCTACTGGAGCAAGAACTTCAAGCCGGGCGTGCCCTTCTCCAACGGCTCGGCCTACAGCAATCCGAAGGTCGATGCCTTGCTCGAGGCCGCGGCAATCGAGGTCGATGCCAAGAAGCGTGTCGATCAATGGCGCGAGATCCAGAAGATCCTTGTCGAGGACCTGCCGGCGATCGACATCGCCAGCCAGCCGGAGCTGACCATCTACAATAAACGTATCGCTGACCACACAGTGGGTGGAGAAGGCGTCTCGGGCAGCCTTGCCTACGCTTATCTCGCCACAGCCTGAGCCAAGAGGAACACGGATCCGTCATGTCCATTCAACACCCTCCCGGCTCCATCGTGGGTCTCCCGAAATTCTCCGCCCCCACCGACTTTGCCGAAAGCCCGCTGTCGCAGGCGCTCAAGCAGCCGGTGCTGCTCGGCCTCTTCCTGCCGATCCAGGCCGGCGGCTGGACGCAATCCACGCTCGAGCGCTCGACGGACTGGAGCTTCGATTACAACAAGGCGCTGACGCTGAAGGCTGAGGAACTCGGCTTCGATCTAGTTTTCGCCCTGTCGCAATGGTTGCCGAAAGGTGGCTATGGCGGTGTCTTCAACGGCCAGGCGCTCGACAGCTTCACGACGACGGCAGCGCTCGCCGGCCTGACCAAGAAGATCATACTGATCTCCACCATGCATGTTCTCTACGGGCCATGGCATCCGCTGCATCTGGCAAAATTCGGTGCGACGCTCGACCACATCACTGGTGGCCGCTGGGGCATCAATGTCGTGACCGGTCACCGTGCCGTCGAGCATGAAATGTTCGGCTGGCCACGCATCGAGCACGACAGGCGCTACGAACTGGCGGCCGAATTCCTCGAAGTCGTCCAGCGCCTTTGGAGCGATAACGAGAATTTCTCCTTCGAGGGCGAGAGCAGCTGGAAGCTCGGTGGCGGCTTCGTGACGCCCAAACCGCATTTCGGCCGGCCGATCCTCGTCAACGCCACGGGATCGGATGCGGGCATTGCATTTGCCGGCCGCTATTCGGACATCGTCTTCATCACCAGTCCGACGGGCGCCGATATCAACAGCGCGCTTCAATCGCTGCCGGCCCACACGAAAAGAGTGAAGGATGCGGCGAGCGACGTCGGACGCACGGTGCGCACCCTACTCAACCCGATGGTCATCTGCCGGCCGACCGACAAGGAGGCCTGGGAACTCGCCGACCGGATCGTCGCCCATGGCGATCAGCGCTCGCCGCAAGGCTTTTCGTCACTGAACTCGGATGCGCATGCCTGGAAAGGCCGCGATCCGCAGGATCCCTACCGCTTCGTCGGTGGCAATATCCGCGTCATCGGCTCGCCCGAAAGCGTGGTCGACCAGTTCCTCAAGCTGAAAGCCGCCGGTATCGACGGATTGCAGCTCAGCTTCTTCGATTTCCGAGATGAACTCGAATTCTTCGGCACAGACGTGCTGCCACTGATGAAGCAGGCCGGCCTGCGCCACTGAAAGGGACGATCATGACCAGCAATGCCATTTCCGAAATCTGGTATACGCGCTGCCCGGTGCCGACCCCGGTCGGGCTCGCCGCCCAGCTCGGCTATCTCGAGGAAGGCTTCCGCAAGGAAGGCGTGACGCTGAAGTCGATTATCGACTCTCCCGACCGCGCCATCCGCCAGAGCCATTTCAACCACACGCTCGACTGGTCCTTCCGCCATGGCGGCAATGTTCCGCCGATCCGCGCCCGCTCGGAAGGCCGCAAGACCCGCCTCGTCGGCATTACCTGGACGGACGAATTTCAGTCGATCATCACCCTGCCGGGAACCGGGATCAACACCACGAGGGATCTGAAGGGACGCCGCTTCGGCATCGCCCGGCGCCCGGAAGGCATCGTCGACTTCATGCGCGCAACGGCCCTGAAAGGTCTCCTGTCGGCTCTGTCGCTGGAGGGCCTGGCGCTCGACGACGTCGAGATCATCGACATCGCGCTTGCCGATTCCGTCCTCGCCACCCAGGAGGGCCCATCGCTTTTCGGCCTCAAGCGCCGCCAGGCCTATGGCGAGGAAATCGCAGCTCTGCTGCGCGGTGACGTGGATGCGATCTATGTGAAGGGTACGGCCGGCATTAGCGTCGCGAATCTGATCGGCGCCGTTCAGGTGGCGGAATTCGGTTTTCACCCCGACCCGAAGATCCGCATCAATTCCGGTTCGCCGCGTGTCCTCACGGTCGACGAACTGCTGGCCGAGGAACGGCCCGATCTCGTCCACCGGCTTCTGGAAGCGATCTACAAGGCGGGCGACTGGGCGCAAGCCCATCCCGATGAGACGCGCCGCTTCGTCGCACGCGAGGCCGGTGCCACCGAGGAGCAGGTGCTGGCGGCAAATGGGCCGGAAGTCCACCGCCATCTCGGCCTTGGGCTCGCGCCCGAACTGGTCGAGGCTGTCGGCCACTACAAGAATTTCCTGCGGGACTTCGGCTTCCTGGCCGCCGATTTCGATATTGCTGACTGGGTCGACCGCCGTCACGTCGACGGTTTTCACACCCGCGCCGTCGCCTGACAGGAGAACCGTCATGCTGCAGGAAGCGATCGATCCGCTCGACAGGGCACGAAGGCTTGCAAAGGATTTCTCCGAACGCGCCCATCATTTCGATGCGAGCGGCGAATTTCCCTTCGAGAATTTCACACGGCTCTACGAGGCAGGCCTTCTCGGCTTGGTGACAGCACCCGAGAACGGCGGCCATGGCGGCGGCCTTGCGGATGCGCAGGCGGTGATCAGCGAGATCGCCCGCGGCGAGCCCTCGACGGCACTGGTGCTCGCCATGCATTACAACAGCCACTATACGTTGCGGCGATTCGGAAAATGGCCTGCGCATCTTGCCGAGCGGGTTCTTCTCGCCAACCGTCAAGGCTCAGCCCTGATCAATGCCGCCCAGGCCGAGCCACGTATCGGCTCTCCCGCCCACGGCGCCTTGCCGGAGACGATCGCAAAGCGCGAGGGCGACAGTTGGCGTATTTCAGGTCGCAAGACCTACGTGACCGGCATACCGATCCTCAAATGGGTATCGCTGCTGGCGCTGACGGACGAGGCCGAGCCACGGCTTGCCTCCTTCCTGGTACCGACCGACAGCCCCGGCTTTGCAGTCGAAAAGACCTGGAATGCCGCCGGAATGCACGCGACCGCTAGCGACGACATCATCCTTGAAGACGTCGTCATTCCTCTCGAAGACCTAATCGAGGCACAGCCCGCTTCAGAACCTATCCGGCGGGAGGAGCATGCCACGGCCTTCTTCTTCTCGCTGATCGGCGCCGTCTATCATGGGGTGGCGCTGTCGGCCCGTGACAGCGTGCTTGCCTTTTGCGCCCGCCATGCGCCGGCAAGCCTCGGGGCACCGATTGCGACCGTGCCCCGCATCCAGGACGGTCTCGGCGAGATCGAGGTGCGTCTTGCGACGAATGCCAGGCTGCTGCGCTCGCTCGGCGACGATGTCGATGCCGGCAGGCCGGTCGGTATCGACGCCATGGCCGTGCGCCATGTGGTGATCGACAATGCGGTCGCCATTACAAGCCTGGCGCTCGATCTGGCCGGCAATCCAGGCCTCAACAGGGATTTTGGATTGGAACGCCATCACCGCGACGCCATCACCGGACGCTCGCACGCGCCACAGAACCACATGGTTCGGGCAATCGCTGCGAAAAATGCTCTCTCCCGGCTTGAAGCAGGGCGTAGCTGAAACTCGCCTTGCGACCCGCTACCCGGCCAGCTCCCAAGTCGGCCGGGTACCGGTGCGATCAGGCATCCGGGCTCAGCCATATCTGGCCGAAACTGTTGTTGATGCCTTGCGCTCCGGGGGCGAAGTTCCTGACCTTCTTGCTGGCCACGATCTGCGAGCCGGCGGCGACAAGATCGACCGAGACGACATCCTCATGGATGATATGCTGGAAGTGATACCAGAGATCGCGTCGCTTGGTCTCGTCGGGCTCGACTGCTGCGGCTTCTAGCAGCTTGTCGACCTCGGGGTTGGCATAATGACTGGCGTTCGAAAAGACGAGGCCGATCTTGAAGTTCTTCGACCAGTAGGCGCGCTGGACGCCGAGCGTCGGATCGAATGTGTTGGACAGGGATTCGATTACCAGGTCGAAGGCGCGGTCCGTGTACACGGTCTTCAGAAAGGTCGCCAGATCCAGCTTGAGGATCTCCGCATCGATGCCGACGGTTGCGAGCGATTGACGGATGAAATCGGCATAGGAAGGCGGCAGGAAGGAATTATAGGCAAGTCGGAGCTTGAAGCGCACGCCATTTTCCCCGCGCGGGTAGCCGGCCGTGTCGAGCAGCTTTTCTGCAAGCTTGGGGTCCGGTTCACGGGCCTTGATGCTCGGATCATACCATTTCGGCAATGCCGTGCTGATCGGGCTCGGCGAGACGTCGGCGTAACCGAACAGGGCGATATCGACGAGCTTCTGCAGATCGATGGCATGGGCGATTGCCAGGCGCACGTCGCGCTTTGTCAGGATTTCGTTCTCATAGTTGAAGAACAGCTGCTGCTGCGGTCCCGAATAGGCATAGGTCGTCGTGTCCACGACGAGATTGGGATTGGTCTTCAGGCGCTCGATGTCGGACAGGGGAACGGGGTTGGCACCGATGTCGATCTCACCCGTCTCGAGTGCTGCGGCACGACCGGACGGATCGAGAATGACGCGCAGGATGACACGATCGAGATAGGGTTTTCCGGTATCCCAATAATTCGGATTGCGCTCGAAGATCAGGTGACTGCCGGGCACCCATTCCTTCAGCAGGAACGGGCCTGTCCCAATCGTCTGGGCGAGCTTGGGCTGCTCCTGCGGCTTGAAGGTTTCATAGATATGCTTTGGCACGATCGGCGATTCCGAACTCGAGAGAGCGGTAATGAGATAGGGCGCAGGCTTGGTGAGCACGACGATTGCCGTGTGCGAATCGGGCGTCTCGACCGCTGTCACGTTCTGGTAGGTGATACGGCCGCGTGGATGGGCTTCCTTGAGCCGGAAGATGGTGAAGGCGACGTCGTCCGATGTAAAGTCGGCGCCGTCATGCCATTTGACACCCTCGCGCAGCTTGAACGTATAGCGCAACTGATCCTCGCTGACGGACCACTCCGTCGCAAGAAGCGGGATGGGGTTCAGATCGTAGTCGAAGTCAAAGAGGCCTTCGTTGATCTTCGGCCCGATGGCCTGCCCCGTGCCAGAGGACGTATTGATAGCGATGAGAGCGCTCGGGTCGGGATAATAGGCCCAATTGAGCGTACCACCCCTGACGGGCGTCTCTGTCGCCGCGGCAGCGGTAAACGTTGGAACGGCCCCCAATGCAAGCCCGGCCGAGCCCGCAAGGAGAAGCTGATTGAACTGGCGGCGATTGATCGACATGGAAAGCTCCGAAGGCTGCGACGCTCGAAAAAGCGTGCACGGAGCCCCATGCCCCGATGCCGGAATGATCCCTTCCCAACCCGCCGAAGCAAAGGCAGATTTTCTATCGCCGCAGCGAAGCAAAGCTTGTCGCGCAGGCATAGAAAAACAGCAAAGTCGAGCATGTCCGCTGCGGGCAGCAGCGAACATGGCCGCCGAGAGATGGATAAAAAAGAGAGCTACTGACCCGGATGGCCCAAAAGCCGACGCGCATTGCCGCCGGCAACAAGAGACTGTGACTGGGCGTCGAGACCCGCCGCCGTCAGGCTCTCCGTCAACCTCTCACGGGAAAGGGCGGGAAGGATCGGCCAGTCCGTTCCGGCAAGAACGCGCTCTGCGCCGAAGAACTCCACCAATATCGCGATGATCGAAGGATCGTCGCCCATCGTGTCGAAGTAGATGTTGGGCTTATGCCCGGCAGCGCGGTTCTGCCGCGAATAGGCACCGCCCCGCGCCGCCTGCACGACCGCCCCGAGGCCAAGGGTTGCGAAGACGAAGTTCAGATCCGGAAATTCGTCCAGCAGGCCGTTTTCCAGGACGGACAGAAACGCTACCCCGTTCATCAGCCCGCGGCCAAGCGAATTGCCGAGCTTGCCGGCACCGGCAATGAGGAGATCGGCTTGTGGCGCATTGACGGGATGGACGAAGACCGGCTTGCCGAAACGGGCAGCGACAGCGAGCGCAGGGCGGGCGACTGGATCTCCGATGAACTTGCCGTCGCGATAGGAATCGACGACGAGACCGGCCAGTCCAAGTTCGCCAAGCGCCCTCTCGGCCTCCTGCGCGGCCACCTCGCCGGAAAAGGGATCGATGGTTGCGAGCGCGACCAGACGCTCGGGATGTGCCTTGACGAGGCCCGCAAGCCAGTCATTCACGCGGGCGATCACGGCGGGATCGGTGGCATTCTCCATGCCGAACAGGCTCTCGATCGTCGTGCTGAGTACGGCAAGCGAGACACCGGCTGAAGAAAATTCGCCGATCAGGGAAGCCGGATCGACAATCTTCTTCAGGACAGTTTCGGCAAGCCCGGCGGATATGCGACGCGTTCCGTCAGCGCCCCACTCTGCCGGCCAGAGATGCGTGTGAATGTCGACGATATCCAGTTCATTGCTCATATGCTGTTTCTCTCCTTGGAATGGTGATCGCCCCCGATGGTCTCTATGGACAGGGGCAGTTTCTTTGGGGGCTGTCTTGTATCGAGGGGCGATCGAAAACTCGCGGGCGCATGGCTAATCTGGCCTTTCTACGCGGCTTCGACCCCGTGAATTCGCCTGATCTCCTCGGCGACCAGAGCCTGCAGCCGCCAGAGGTTGCGGTCGCGGACCCCCTTCTCCTCCAGATGCTTTACGGTGAGATAGAGATATTCGGCACACGACCCCATATGTCCGCATGCCCTGGCGAGAACTTTGGCAACGTTATCGAGAGGCAGTCCGCGCAGGACACGGTTGCCTTTCGGCCTGCCCAGAACACAAGCGCCCGCGAAGGTCCTTGTTGCGTTTGAATCGGAACCCAGCGGATGAAGCTTGAATCGGAAAGCGTTCCGATCTCCCTGCGTATCATCCTGCGAAGCTGCCCCATGCGGTCCTTATCGGATAGCCTGTAGGCGACGCCGTTGCATTGCCCACACTGGTCCACCGCCATCATCAGGCCCGGCACGGCTTGTGTTGCGCGCCATCGCGTCATCTGCAGACAGAACGAACGATGCCAGCCACGAGCCTCGGCATGGCACCATTCCACGGCATCGAAGTCCGGCTTCCAGATCAGCGAGCCGTAGGCAAACACCCAAAGCGGCTCTGCTGCCGCCTCGCGAAACAGTCTCTCCGCAAGCGTCTGAAGCTCGGCGTCGCTCAGCGTGATATGATCGGGATCCGGTCCGGGGTCGGTTTCCAGCCGCAGGCTGAGTGAGACGAGATCGGCTGTCAGCGCCATCGTCCGCAAACCGGCAGGCTGGCTCGTTTCTATGAAAGAAGCCTCTGGGGTCGACGAGGTCTTTGGCAAGAAGGCCTGCATGCTAGTGAACCGTAAAGCGGCTGACATGGACCTGCCGCTCGCGCACTGCCTTTATTAACAAGGCCGCCTCGTGCATGATCGCGCTGAAGGTCGCATCGTCGGCCGATGCGATACTGTCCGACATGGTCCGGAAAATTCCGATCAGGTGAGCGACGGATTCCTGAGAGACCCCGTTATTCCCGTCGAGCCCCTCGGCAAGACCGGCGAGCGTTCTCACAAGCTCGTCAATGATCGCGCGGCGACGCGCCCGGCTTGACAGATCGCCATCTCCGGCCAGTGCCGTCTCTTCCACGTCCCTGTCAATCGTCGCACGCCGCTTCATCTTCGTCGATCAAACCAGTCCGACGACGAGCGCCAGTATGAAGGCAAAGGAGCCGGCGGCCGCGGCCTGATGCAGACGCAGACAAACCGGCGAAAGCCAGCCGGTGTGATGTCGCAACACGAAGCGATGATGATCATCGACAATTGCCATAACCGCCTCCGTCAATACCAAACAGGAGCTGCGGCGCGCCAGAAGGAAAGCTCATAGTCGAGCGCGGTCTGGCGATCTCCCCCCGCAAGTCCGATCGATCTGACCGTGCGACGCCGCGTATGCGTTTCGAGAAATCGGACAAGCGCTGCGGAAAAATACCAAAGCATGGGTAGCCTCATCGCAACCTCCTCGCCTTTCGGCCTCTAGCCAAACATTTCCACTCGCCTGGCGCTCAAAAGCAGATCGCCGGGCGATGCCATCGTTCCGAAGAGCGCCACCAAGCGATTTTCCTCTGATTTCGCGAGCCGGTATCGCCGCGCGAAGTCGAAGACGCTCCATAGTTCCTCGCCAGGCGGCGAAGCGTGCATCTTTTCCTGCAGGTTCGCCGCCACGGTCGCTCTCCTATTCCGCCGCGTGCAGTGTCGGCCGAACACCCGGGAAGAAAGCCTCGATCTCGCTGATCACCTCGTCTATTCGCTTGGAAAGCGGCTCGGAGGACACAGCGTAATCGGCAAAATCCCGATCGGATGCGTAGATTGCTGTCGGCAGGGTGTGCGACATGAAGAAGCCGAACAACGGGCGGAGCTGATGTTCAACCATCAGCGCGTGCCGGTCGCCACCGCCCGTCGCAGTGATGATGATCGGTTTTGCCCGCAGCTCATGCGGTTCGATCAGATCGATCAGATGCTTGAAAAGGCCCGGATAGGAGCCCTTGTAGGTGGGAGAACCGACGATCAGCAGGTCCGCAGTGACGATCTCGGAAATCACGGCCTCCGCTTGGCCATCGAGATCCTTGCGCCAGCTTGCCTCACCGAGGGAGGGTCCGACATCCAGCATGTCATAGACCTTGCTTTCGAAGCCATGCCTGTCCCTCGCGATGCGAGCAATGTGGCTTACGAGCGTCAGGGTCTTGGACGGGCGGTTGAAGCTACCCGCGATTCCAACAAGTTTGAGAGCGGCCATCAGCTTTCCTTTCGTTGAAATCATTATTGTCTATAAAATTAATGGATTAAAGAAATGGTGGTTTGCGGTCGAGGCGATGCGGGGAAAATATGCCTCTTTCTTCCCCGTATCGTTCGGCTTTCAGGCACGGCGCGGCGTCACTCGGCCGACCGCCATGAGCAGACCTATCCTTGACGATTCAGGAGCCGATGCGGGCTAAAGCCGAAGCCCGCGGTCTCTCCGTATCGCCCAGGCGCGAAGGCTCTTCCGGATAAGGCAGCCCATACCGGTCGCGCACCGTCTTGCCGTCGTATTCCCTGCGGTAGACACCGCGATCCTGCAGGATGGGGACGACTTTCTCGACGAATTCCTCGATGTCGTCGGGCGCGCGCGGTGGCTGGAGCGTATATCCATCCACGGTACCATCAGCCCAGAGGTCGATGATCTCGTCTGCCACCTGTTCAGGAGTACCGAGCAGCAGGCGGTGATGGCCCTCCGACCTGCGTACAGCCTGTTTTGCCGTCAGTTTCTCATGCGTCAGGAGGTCGGACAGGCCGAGCCCCATGCCGACTGCCTGGAGGCGGTTGGGATCGGGAATGAACCGTTCGGCATCGAGCAACGCATCCGCATCGAACCCGTCCGGATCGATGCCGTGCTCTTTGACGAACCGCGCGAGCAATCCATCTTCCGAGCCGGTGCCGCTGTAAAGCTCATGTTTGCGCAAGGCCTCCTCACGGCTTTCGCCGAGAATGACGACGAGACCAGGTACGATGCGGATGCCCGAGGGATCGCGACCGATCGCTGCGGCGCGCGCTCTTACCTTGGCGCCGAAAGCCCGGCCGGCGCCACGTGACAGGATGTTGCAATAGATGATTTCACCATGGCGCGCGGCAAGCTCGATGCCCCCTTCCGATGCGCCGGCCTGGGCGATGACAGGATGGCCCTGCGGTCCTTTTGGAACGTTGAGCGGGCCCTTGACGGTGAAATACGCGCCCTGGTGATCGATCGCATGTGCGCTTGCCGCGTCCCAGAAGCGGTTTTCCGGCACCTCGCCCTCGCGCGCCGGATCCCAGCTGGCCCACAGCTCCTTGGCGACATCGAGAAACTCCGACGCCTTGGCATAGCGCTCGCTGCGCGGCGGCAGCGGCTCGGAGCCGAAATTGGCGGCCACGTTCGGGTTGAAGGAGGAGACGACGTTCACGATCAGCCGGCCGCCCGAAATGATATCGGTCGATTGCACCCGGCGGGCAAAGTTGAAGGGCGAATTATAGGTCGAGGACATCGTCACGACGAAACCGATATCGGGCACCTGCGCCGAGAGCGCCGTACAGAGGATCAGCGGATCGATCGTGTGGAAGGGCCGGCTCGCCGGATCGGTCATCAGCGCCGGGTGGTCGGAAAAGAAGACCGCATCGAAGCGCCCCTTATGCGCAAGCTCGGTCAGCCGGCGGTAATAGTCCGGATCGTTGATGTCTTGTCGGCTGCCGCTCCTGTATTTCCAGGCATTGGCAAGATAGCCCGTCGTGTTGATGCCGACGTTAAGGTTAAGTGTGCGGGATGTGCTGGCCATGGCTCAGGCAACCTCGCTGCTGGTGCCGAAAGGCGTGATGATCTTGCGATAGCCGACAGCAGCGGGCTTCTTGCCGGAAACCGCATAGTCGCCGACCACACGGTCGTGATAGATGCGTGGATTGTGCGAGGTGATCGTGCGGGCATTCCGCCAGTGGCGATCGAGCGCGGTAGCCCGCTTGGCGGCGGATGCGCCGAGAGCATCGAAGAGGATCGTTGTCGCCTCGAGGATCAGCGTCGAGATCACCGTGACGGCCTGGCTGGTTTCGACGTCGGCGATGAGGTGAATATCGGTCCGCTCTGGATCCACACCGGATATATTGGTTTCGAAGGACCGCTGCAGGGCCTCGGCGACGTTGAGCACGATCGCGCCGGCCGAATAGGCACGGCCCCTGACGCGCCCCACCACTTCCAGCACCTGCGGATCATCAGCGCTCGTAGCGCCATTGCCGCGCGGATAGATCCGTGCCCGTGCGCCGACATGCTGCGCAAGCTCGCTTGCTGCTGCCCGGCCGATCCCGGCGAGGCTTGCCAGATGCACGAGCTGGAAGAAGGCCGGTGTATAGGGGAAGCGGGCCGCATCCGGCTTGATATGTTCAGGCTCCAGCCTGACATCCTTGAACCGCGCCGTGCCGCTACCGCTCATCGCCTGTCCGAACCCATCCCAGTCGTCGAGAATATCGACGCCTTGCGCCCTGGTGGGCACGAGGGCGGCGATCGGCGAACCCGATCCATCGACGGCACCAAGGTTGATCCAGTCCGCATAGATCGAACCGGTCGTGTAGAATTTCTCGCCATTCAGGCGATAGCCGTTTCCTTCGCGCAGGATGGTCGTCGAATGATCACCGATGTTGGTGGTGGACAGCTCCGAAAATCCGCTGCCGATCATTTCGCCACGGCCGAGACGGGAAAGCCATTCGTCGCGCCAGGCGCCCTTTGGTGCATTCAGCAGATCCTCGGTAAAGCCGAGCTGGCTGCGGAAGATGTTGGTAATATTCGGATCGGCGGAGGAAAGCTCGATCAGCAGCCCGAAAAGCTCCGGCAGGGTGACGCCGAGGCCGCCATAGTCCGGAGGGACCCGCAAGCCGCCGAAACCGGCATCGCGCAACCATCGCACCTCCTCGAAAGGCAGCCGTCGCTGCTGGTCTCTTTCGATCGCCGCCTGTGCTATCTCTCGGAAAATCGGACGGAAACGCGCGGCAATCTCCTCATAGCGCGCCGAGGGGCCACGGCCCCAGCCTTCATCGATCCTGGTCATGATGTTGCTTCCTCAATGTCAATGATTGCTCTGTTTTGCCGGTGCAGCCGGCTCGCTCACGCCGAGCCAGTCGAGCAGCTGGGTGCGCAGACGGTTGAAGCCGGCACTGCCGGTCGAGCGTGGGCGCGGCAGGTCGATCCTTGCCTCATGGGCCACCACACCGTCACGCATCACCAGCACCCTGTCGGCAAGCAGCAGCGCCTCTTCGACATCGTGGGTGACGAGCAGCACGGCCTGGCGATGTTTCTGCCAGAGGTCGGCGACGAGCGCCTGCGCCTTGAGCCGCGTCAGCGCATCGAGTGCCCCGAACGGCTCATCAAGCAGGAGAAGATCAGGGTTGCGAACGAGAGCGCGCGCCAGCGATGCGCGCTGTGCTTCGCCGCCCGAGAGATCCTTCGGCCAGGCATCGCCGCGATGGGTCAGTCCCACCTCGTCTAGCGCCGCATTTGCCCTTACGCGATCGGCGCCGCGTGGAAGACCGGCGACGACATTGCTCCAGACCCGCTTCCAGGGAAACAGGCGCGGCGACTGGAAGGCCACCCCGCGACGCGGCGAGACGAAAACGTCGCCCTCGATGTCGTGATCGAGATCGGCAAGAATCCGCAAAAGCGTGCTCTTGCCGCAGCCGCTCGCCCCGAGCAGGGCGACGAACTCGCCCCGTCTGATGTCGAGATCAAGACGGTCGATGACGTTGCGCTGCCCGAAGCGGCGGACAAGACCGCGCACGCTGACAGAAAGACCTGCCTGGACCGAGCCGGAAAGGGACATGTTCATGCTCCGTCGAAGTTTTGGCGCCACCTGAGAAGAACCCGCTCCAGGAGCCGGACGACGAGGTCCGCACAAAGGCCGAGAAGCGCATAGATGATGAGACACAGGATGATGATATCGACGCGATAAACTTCGCGCGCATGGGTGATCAGATAGCCGAGGCCGCCCTGGGCATTGACAGTTTCAGCAAAGACCAGCGCCAGCCATGCCGATCCGAGCGAATAGCGCAGGCCGACAAGCAGGTTCGGCAGCGCGCCAGGCAGGATGACCTGGAAGATCAGCGCTGCACGACCGAAAGACAGCGTGCGCGCAGCCTCGACCAGGGTCTTGTCGACGTTGCGGATGCCGGCAAACGTATTGATGTAGAGCGGAAAGGTCACGGCAAAGGCGACGAGCGTGATCTTCGGCGTCTCGTCTATGCCGAGCCAGATGATCAGGAGCGGCACGAGACCGGCCCAGGGAAGCGTGCGTGCCATCTGCATCGGCGCATTGATAAGATCTTCGCCGATACGCAGAAGGCCGGAGAGGACGGCAAGGCTGACGCCGACGACAAAGCCGAAACCAAAGCCGATGACAACACGTTGGAGCGACAGCAGAAGCGCTTCGGCAAGCTCGCCGCTCGCAATCATATCAAGCAGAGTTGCCCATAGCGTGGCCGGGCCGGGAAACAGATCTTCGGAAATCAGGCCATAGCGCGTGGAAAGCCACCACAGGGTGAGCAATGCCGCAGGGCCTAGGCTCTTGCCAAGACCGCGCGGCATGCGATTGTTGTTTCTTCTGCCGAGCGGAACGATACGCTCAAGATCGCCAACATCCCATTCAGGATCGGCTGCGTCGACCGAGGACGCAGCCAGTCGTGCTTCGGAGAAGCTTGTCACCGTCGCCATCAGTTGGTCTTTGCGAGTTTCTTGTTCTCGTCGCGGATCAAGTCGTCGAAATCCTTGATGACATAGTCGTCGACCTTGAAGTCACGCTTGAACTGCCCTCCAGCATGGAAATAGGCGATCTCCTGCTGCCAGCCGGCAAGGACGTCGGCGTCCGTCGCCGGAACGTATTCCACCCGTGAGCGGCTGGCCTGCAGGTTGGCGGCATCCGGCGAGATCTGCGACAGCTTGGCCACCTGCTCGGCCCATTCCTGCGGATGGGCGTTGACCCAGGCCTGCGCCCGAATGATACGGCGCGTCAGGTCCTCGAGTGCGGCCTTGCGCGCTGGATCCTCGACAGAAGAGGTCGGGGCATAAAGAACGCCTGCCGTATCGATCACCTTGCTCAAGGACTTGAGGATGCGCGCGCCGTGCTGCTGCTGGGCGATCGCGGTATTGGGATCCCAGACGACAAAGGCATCGACCTGAGAATTGACCAGTGCCGACAGACCATCGGTGGTGTTCAGGTTGAGGATCAGCTTGTTGTCGAACTGCACGCCGGCCTGCTCAAGCGCCTTGGCAAACTGGTAGTGCTGCTTGGTGAAATAGGGCAAGGCAACCTTGTGCCCCTTGAGATCGGCTACGTCTTTCAGCGGTGAATCGCCACGCACGAGAATGGCGCTGCCGCTCTCCTTGCGTTCCCAGGTGCCGGCAAGGATCGTGACCTTGACGCCATTGGCGATCGCCGCAAGGACACCGGTGTCCCCGCCGGCTGCGATATCGACATGACCGGCGCGAAGCGCCTCGACGAGTGGCGGCGTTGAATCGAAATCGGCCCATTTGATCTTGTAGGGAAGGTTTTCGATCTCGTTTGCTGCAATCAGCTGACGATGCAGGCCTGTCTTGTTGGGTGTACCGACCGTCAGGGCCAGGTCGCTCAGATCCGGCGTAGTCTGCGCCAGCGATGCGGTAGCGAACGAAACTGAAAAGGCGATGGCAAGCCCCGCATGGCGGATCAGCCTATCGATATGGTCAAATCTCATTGTTCATCCCTCCTGGCCAATCGGCAGCAGCCTGCGTCGATTGGCGTGACGTCATTCATGATGGGTGAGCCTAAGGAAGGGCGCAAACGCTGATAAGAAAATAAACTCTATAGATTTTATATATTATGAAATTGCTTTTCCGGATTTGGTTCCCGTCCGGATCGACCGACTTCGAAACGAATTCCCGAGGCCGTTAGTCTTGGCTGATCACCGATAGCGAACAAGGAGACGGACGATGAGCCAGAAGACGATTTCCCGCGAGACATTCAAAGATTGGCTTGCAGATGGAAACGAGCTTGCCGTTCTCGACATACGCGCGCCCGATGTCGTCGGCTACGCCTCGCCGCTTTTCGCCACAAACCTCCCGGCCGAAAGAGTAGTGGGCGAGCTTTCGCGCTTCGTGCCGCGCAAGCTCGTGCGCACCGTACTCGCCGATGACGGCGATGGAACGGCCGAGCGCCTTGTCGAGGACCTCGCTGCAGCCGGATGGGTGAATATCTTCGCACTCGACGGCGGCATTCCTGCCTGGATAGCGGACGGCGCAGACGGAGCCCTGCCGACATTCGATACGCCCGGCGTCGACTTTACGCTTGCGGTCAAGGACGAGAGGGGCACGCCGGTCACCTTGGTCGAAACGTTGCAAAGGTTGCGTGACGCAGGCGAAGATGTCCTTGTCATCGACACGCGTACGGTAGCCGAGTTTGCACGCGAGCATGTGCCGGGTGCGGTCAGCGTGCCAGGAGCGGAACTGGTCTTGCGCTTCAAGGACGTCGTACCGTCCGAAACGACGCAGATCGTCGTCTCCTGCGCCGGGCTGCCGCGCGCCATCCTCGGGGCGCAGACACTGATCGACGCCAAGATTCCAAACAAGGTCTCCTATCTCCATGACGGCACCAAGGCCTGGACCGCGGCAGGCCTTAGCCTGGAAACCGGCAGGACCCGCACCTACGGAGAAGCAAGCGATGCGGCCGTCGAATTTGCCCGCCGGCAGATCGCAGTCTTGAGCAGCGCCGACCGCTTCCCCGAAATCGATGTCTCGACGGCGAAAGCCTGGGCTGCCGATCCCGATCGGACCACCTACCTGCTCGATGTCAGGACGCCGGAGGAATTCGAAAATGGCCACCTTGAAGGTACCCTGTCGTCCGAAGGTGGCCAGTTGCTCGGCGTTGCCTATCGTACAATCGCGGTCAGAGGCGCACGTGTGGTGCTCATCGATGACCTCATCGGCGCCCGCGCGCGCATCGTAGCCCACTGGCTGCAACGGCGCGGTTACGAGATCGCCATTCTCCTGGTCGATTTCAATTCGGGCAAATTGAGCAACGTCGCCTGACGCGCTGCCAGCATCGAACCGACGACGATGTTGTATCCGTGGTTGCGGTGCAGATCGCTATAGCCTGAACGATGAGTTCTAATCGACGACGAGGAGATGCGGCGCGCAAATGTGGCGCCACAAGCCGCGTGAGAGGAGAGCCGGCATGGGCCGATTGCGACGCCTCTTTTGATTGACCTCGCGTCACGGCGATGCTTACGTCTGCCATCGCACCTTCTTGCCGATCAGCGAGGCCAATCGTGTCGCGGCCGAATGAAACGCTCCAACACAAAGGCGCTCGCAAACGCAGGGATCGGCAATTTGCCACCCGACAGGCTACCGACAAGCACTGATTAATTTCCGAAAATAGCGGCTTTCGAAGGATTTTGATCTCAACGCGCGCCTGAAAACGGAACGCGAGCATGTTGATCGATTTAATCGAGATTAATACCCTCGACTGATCTCACGCGCCTCCTCTTCCGGAGGAATGCGTGAAGAGCTGTGCATGCATAGCTTTTCGACACCGCAACGCCTAATACAGGAACACGCATGCCGCAGCGTCAATTTTCAAAAAGCCGCCGCCATCTCAATTGGCCTAACGCGTTATTCCCAATCGCGGCTTCATTCGGTCTCATCGCCATGCTGGTGCCCGGGGAAGCTGCGGCCGAGGGCAAGATCCGCATCGCTCAGCAGTTCGGGATCTCCTACCTGACGCTCGATGTCATTCGCGATCAGAAGCTCATCGAGAAACATGGCAAGGAGGCCGGTCTCGACATAACGGTTGAATGGGCAACGGTGTCCGGTGCAACGGCAATGAACGAAGCTCTTCTTTCCGACAATCTCGATATCGCAGCTGCCGGCGTGCCGCCGGCGCTCACCACCTGGGATCGGACAAAGGGGCGCCAGGACGTCAAAATGGTCGCAGCGCTCGGCGCCCAGCCCAACTACCTCCTGACGACCAATCCCAATATCCATTCTTTGAATGACTTTGGGCCCAACGATCGGATCGCGGTGCCTGCGGCCGGCGTCGGCTTTCAGTCCCGCACGCTTCAGATCGAAGCTGCGAAGGTATTCGGCAAGGACAAGTTTCAGAAGCTAGACGATATCACCATCAGCCTGCCGCATCCGGACGCGACCGCGGCACTGATTTCCGGCGGAACGGAAGTGAACTCGCACTTCTCCTCCGCACCCTTTTATTATCAGGCGCTGCAGGGCAACAAGGCAGTTCACAAGGTCATCAGCTCCTATGATATTCTTGGTGGTCCGGCGACGTTCAACGTCCTCTACGCCACCACCGCTTTCCACGACAAGAATCCCAAGACCTATGCTGCGTTCTATGCAGCACTGCGTGATGCCGCGGATTGGATCAGCACGCACAAGGCAGAAGCCGCTGACACCTTCATCCGGGAGCAGAAATCGAAGCTCCCACCGAAACTTGTTCTCGATATCCTCAATGATCCGGAGAATGATTTCTCGATCGTGCCGAAGAACACCTTCATCTACGCTTCGGAGCTCTACAAGATCGGCGTTTTGAAAAACGAGGCTAGCTCGTGGAAGGATTATTTCTTCCCGGAGGCGCAGGGCGACAACGGCAGCTAAGCACTCATCGGGCCAACCTGATCATGCAGTAGCGCGGCCCTCCGAGGCCGCGCAGAGCGTTTTGTGGAGAGAGTATGGACGGCACATCTACCAAACCCTTCAGCCGCGCTGCTGGTTCAACGCAAGCGCCGCTTCTATCGGTAAAGGGTGTCACGCTGGAGTACGCGGCACCCGGACGGATCGTACGCGCGACCCAGAATGTCTGCTTCGACGTCTGGGAAGCGGATCGCTTCATCCTGCTCGGCGCTTCCGGCTGCGGCAAATCCACCCTGTTGAAAGCCGTCGGCGGTTTCCTTGCGCCTGCCGAAGGACAAATCCTGCTTGATGGTCGCCCGGTCACCGGGCCGGGCCCGGATCGCGTGGTGGTGTTTCAGGAATTCGACCAGTTGCCGCCCTGGAAGACCATTCGCGAGAACGTGGCGTTCCCTGTGCGGGTCTCCGGTCGCCTTGGCCGAAAGGAGGCTCTCGAAAGAGCTGACTATTATCTGGAAAAGGTGGGATTATCTCGTTTTGCCGGGGCCTATCCGAACGCCTTGTCAGGAGGCATGAAGCAACGTGTTGCAATCGCACGGGCCCTTGCGATGGAGCCACGTGTCCTGCTGATGGATGAGCCCTTTGCAGCGCTTGATGCGCTGACCCGACGCAAGATGCAGGAAGAACTCCTGGCACTGTGGGAAGAAGTGCGCTTCACCCTGCTCTTCGTCACCCATTCCATCGAAGAGGCTTTGGTCGTCGGAAATCGGATCGCACTGTTGTCTCCGCATCCGGGCCGCATGCGTGCCGAAATCAACAGCCATGAATGGGACCTGCAAAGCGGCGGAAGTCCTGAGTTTCAGTCCGCCGCAACCCGCATTCATCGCCTTCTGTTCGACGAGGCGCCCATTGCAACGGAAATCGATCATGCGTGACGCTGCTACCGCTGGGCCTGGTATACGGCCGACGCCGCCGATTAGACCTGAATACGAGCTGATGCCTGAGCCGATCGCCGGAAGCTCCATCGAACGGCGCGTGTCGCTGTCGCGGCGGCTCTGGCAGCAGGCATGGCTACGTAAAGCTCTTATCCTGATCCTTCTCGCAACCTTGTGGGAGATTGTCGCAAGAATTCAGGGCAATGACCTTCTCCTGCCGTCATTCACGGAAACACTTCAAGCCTTCTTCGAGGATATCGCCAATGGGGTTTTGCCTGGCCGGGCAGGCAATTCCATCGATGTTCTGCTGAAAGGTTATGTCGCGGGGGTCGTTCTTGCCTTCGTCCTGACGTCGCTTGCGGTATCCAGCCAACTCGGTCGCGATTTCCTGTCGACCTTGACCTCCATGCTCAATCCTTTGCCTCCGATCGCTCTCCTGCCTCTCGGGCTTCTGTGGTTCGGGCTCGGCCAGGGAAGTCTGATTTTCGTGCTGATCCATTCGGTGCTCTGGCCGCTTGCTCTCAACATGTATACGGGCTTCACCAGTGTACCAGAGACCCTGCGCATGACGGGCCGCAATTATGGCCTGCGCGGATTGCGCTACGTCTTCCTTATTCTTGTGCCGGCAGCACTGCCGTCGATCATCGCGGGCCTCAAGATCGGCTGGGCCTTCGCGTGGCGGACATTGATTGCCGCGGAACTCGTCTTCGGCGCGTCCTCGGGCCGCGGCGGGCTGGGCTGGTACATTTTCCAGAACCGCAACGAGCTCTACACCGACCGAGTGTTCGCCGGCCTGATGACGGTCATCCTGCTGGGCCTCCTCATCGAGAATGTCCTGTTCCGGCAGCTGGAACGACACACGATCCTGAAATGGGGCATGACGCGATAGTATGGCTGGCAAACGACAATGACACAGGAAAAATATATCGGTACGGCGGTCGTCAACCGCCTGAAGCCGTTCGGTTTCCGGATCCTCGGTTACGATCCAGGTCAGCCGCCCGGCCATGAGAAGGCTGTCGGTTATGAGCGTGTGGACCGCCTTGACGATATTCTTGCCCAGTCGGACATCGTCACACTGCATTGTCCGGCAACGCCCGAAAGCCGTGGCATGCTGGATGCCGACGGTCTTGCACGGCTGAAACCAGGGGCAATCCTCGTCAACACCGCACGCGGAGAATTGCTAGAGGACCTCGACGCACTCGAAGCGGCTCTGCGCAGCGGCCATCTTGCGGCAGCGGCGATCGACACGCTGACACAGGAGCCGCCGGGCCACCATCCCCTCTTGTCCGCGTGGCGAGATCGTGAGGACTGGCTTGCCGGGCGGCTTGTCATCACGCCCCACAACGCTTTTTATTCCGACCACGCTGCCGTCGAAATGCGTACCAACGCCGCGCGGACGGTCAAAATCCTGCTTGATGAAGGCCGGTTGCGAAACCGTGTTACGGCCTGATCATTTTGCGACTTTCCACGATCCGATCCGAACGATCCAGGTACAACCATGACCAATAACTCCGAATTCCTGTGGTACATTCCAAACGACGTCAAGGCGGGCCATAGAGGCGATGCTGCCGCCGAAAATCACAACAGTCTGGAAGCGTTGACAGCGCAGGCTATTGCACTGGAGGAGCATGGGTGGAAAGGGGCTCTTATTGGCACCGGATGGGGCCGCCCCGACACCTTTACGATCGCAGCAGCCCTTGCTGCACGCACCACCACATTCGAACCGTTGATCGCTGCCCGACCTGGTTACTGGCGGCCTGCGAACTTCGCTTCCGCTGCCGCAACCCTTGACCAACTGACTGGCGGCCGGGTTCGCGTCAACATCGTCTCCGGGCAGGACGACCTCGCCGCCTATGGCGACGAGGAAGGCGACCAGACTCAGCGCTATGCACGCACGAAGGAATTCATGCGGCTGATCCGCCGGCTATGGACCGAGGAGAATGTGACATTCCACGGCCAGCATTTCCGGGTGACCGGCTCTACCGTTGCGCCACGGCTTGATGTGCGCAGCGGGCGCCGTCATCCCAAGATCTACTTTGGCGGCGCATCAGAGGCGGCCGAACAAGTGTCGGCGACAGAAGCCGACGTGCAGCTGTTCTGGGGGGAGCCTCTCGATGGCGTACGGGAGCGGATCGAGCGCTTGAAGACACTCAGCAACGACTTGGACCGCGATCTCCCGCCCCTGGAGTTTGGACTAAGGATAACGACCCTGGTGCGCGACACGAGGGAAAAGGCATGGTCCGATGCGGAAGCGCGCGTTGCGAAGATGGCCGAGGGCAAAAGCGGTAGCTGGAACGATCACAAGGCTGGTGCCGTTGGCCAACAGCGCTTGCTCGATCTGCACAAGCAAGGCGATGTGCTGGACGACAATCTCTATACCGCACCCGGAAAATTCGGTGGCGGTGGTGCCGGCACGACTTGGCTGGTCGGTTCGGCTGAAGATGTCGCCGGGTCGCTCAGAAGATACAGAGAGCTCGGCATCACGCATTTCATTCTGTCCGACACTCCGTATTTACAGGAGATCAAGCGGCAGGGTGAGCAATTGCTGCGGTTGCTGCGATAGAATTCTGGACACGCCCTCTTTAGGTGATCTTCTGCTACGACCGAGGAATACCAGCATGCTTTCGCCTTGAACCAATATGGACCCGCGACCCGATTGCCCAAGGCGTGCTCTCCTCAATTGAGGTCAATCACTTTGCCTACTCATTTAGTGCCGTAGAGATGCGCCCTTGGTTATCTTGTCGACAACAGACCGTTCCGCTCGAACGGCGATGCCGGCTAGCTTTGCATCCTCCAGTGCAAATCTGGAAAAGACCTCACGGTTTGCGACATCATCGCTCGTTGAAAACATTTCCTCGATAAAGGCAGCGGCCGGGACGTCACGCGACACCGCGCGCTGGTGTACTTTCGAAAGGAGCGACGCGTCTGCCGAGAGAACGATGACCGGTTGGACGGACAGCGCCAGGAACTTGCGGCCATCCCGGTCCAAGTAGGCTTGACCGATCATCTCCGCGTATGCGGCGCCTATCCCGCTCATCAGAAAGGCTGTGACATTGAGCTTCTGCCAGGTTTGCAGATCGCTTCGAACGATGACAGCAACTTTGGTGTCGTGCACGGTCAGAGACGTTTCGCTCACTGGGATACCTCTTCACGCCGTGCCTGGCCTTGAAGGCGGATCAGGAGAGCAATGAGGCGGCCGATGTCGTCGTCCGTCGTCCTCCAGGAGGACACACTGAGCCGGAATGCAGCGCGTCCGTTCCAGATGGTGCCGCCGAACCAGGCTTCACCCGATCTCTCGACCTCGCTTCTGATCCAGTTCGTCGTTTGATCGCTCGATGCCCGGACCAGGACCTGGTTGAGCGCAACGCGGTTGAGTATCTCGAACCCCGCTGCCTCCAGTTCTGTAGCGAGGCGCTTGGCCTGCGCAATATGTCGCTCGACCAGTTCGGCGACGCCAGTACGGCCGAGTGCCCGCAGAGCGGCCCAGACCGGAATCCCTCTTGCCCGTCGAGAAAACTCCAGTGTCAGGTTCTTCTGGGCCTTCTTTGATCCGGACGCATAGATGGCATCGCTGTTCATCGCTTCGGCGAGCGCGTCGGCGTCCCGGCAGATCGCCATGGCGGAGTCATAAGGCGTGTTCAGCCACTTGTGCCCGTCGGTGGTCCAGCTGTCGGCCAGCTCGATGCCTTCGGTCAGGTGGCGGCTTGGGGCGGATGCTCTTGCCCAAAGACCGAACGCTCCGTCCACATGGACCCAAGCGCCTGCGGCCTTGGCGGTCGATATAATTTCCGGGAACGGGTCGAATTCGCCGGTATTCACTTCGCCCGCCTGGAGGCAGACAATCGTCTTGTCGTCCACGACAGGCAGTCTCGCGGGATCTACCCTGCCAAAGGCGTCCACCGGAGCAAGCAGGATATCTTTCTTTCCGAAGCCGAGAATGCGCAAAGCCTTCAAGACGACGATATGGATCTTTTCGGAGACGACAACCTTGAGCGCGGGTGCACCGATCAGTCCGTCCTCGTCGAGATTCCAGCCATGCTTCTTCAGCAGCGAGCGGCGTGCCGCCGCAAGGCAAGTGATCCCGCATGCCGTAGCAGAGGTTCCAAACCCGACCGCACTCTCCCGAGGCAGGTCGAGTATTTCCAAAATCCACTGCGCCGCGACTTCCTCGACCTTGGCCGAAACCGGCGAGGTCATGGCAAGCGTCGCGCCCTGGTCCCAGGCCCCGATCAACCGGTCGGCGGCTGCGGCGGCCGGCAAGGCCGCTCCGACCACGAAACCGAAATATCGCGGGCCGTTGCTCGTCACCGTAGCAGGCGAGCCGGCGTCGTCCAGAAGCGCCAGCCCCTCCGCCGGGGGCCTGCCTTCTTTCGGGAGGTCTTCCGAGAACCTTCCAAGGCCATCGAGTGCTTCCTGGTCAGGGAAAACCCGCCTGGTTTGCACCGATCCGATATATCGGGCCGCACGCGCGTCTGCGTCGGCCATGAGTTCAAGTTCGTCCTGCATCATTGCTCCTTGAACGGAGCGCTACCTGGTTGGCGCACTCCGGTTTTTCTGTTCAGATCTGTTCGGCGCCGCCATCGACCTGCAGGTCGGCCCCGTTGACGAAACTTGCCGCGTCGGAGGCGAGAAACGCCACCGCGTTGGCGATTTCCTCCGGTCGACCGAGGCGGCCAAGCGGAATGCGGCTCCCCAGAAAATCGTAGCGGCTCTTCGTGTCGCCGTCGGGTCCGGCGAGGCCAGCGAGACCGGGAGTCTCCGTCGAACCCGGGCTGACAGCATTCACCCGGATATGTCGATCTTTGAGATCAAGGACCCAGCAGCGGGCGAGGCTTCGAATTGCAGCCTTGGTGGCACTGTAAATGCTGAGCGCAGGATCCGCGGTGAAAGCCGAGACGGACGAGGTCAATACGATCGAGGCTCCGTCGACGAGCAGTGGAAGTGCTTTCTGAACGGTGAAGACCAACCCGCGCACGTTGATGTCGAAATGCTTGTCGAAGTGCTCCTCGGTGATCGCGCCAAGCGGAGCGCCCTCTGCAACCGCCGCATTGGCAAACAGAATGTCGATCTTTCCGCGGCGCTCCCTGACCGTTTCATAAAGCCGGTCAAGATCCGTATTGATTGAGACGTCCGCCTGAACGGCGACGGAGTTCGGACCGAGAGCCTCGACAGCCGCCTCCAGTTCGGCCGGCCGCCTGCCCGTGATGAACACGAATGCGCCTTCATCAACGAACTTCTTCGCTGTCGCCAAACCGATGCCGGTGCCGCCGCCTGTGATCACAGCCGTCTTGCCGTTGAGTATGCCGGTCATGTCATGTTCCTCTTCTCTTGTGTATATACACATCTAGTTGCATGTTTGGTTGGTCGGCTGGCGTTTACGCCAGGTCAAACTTCGCGTCGGAGTTCTTTGGAGCGGCGCCCCCGCGCGGCCTGGATTTCCGTATGGTGGTTTTCCGCCCAGGATATCATACCTGCGAGAGGCTCGAGCATTGTCGTCCCAAGCGGAGCGAGGCGATACTCCACAGCCGGGGGCTTGGTCGGGAAAACGTGCCGCGTGATGATCCCGTCTTCCTCAAGGTTACGCAGGGCAAGTGTCAGCGAATGTTTCGAGATATCCGGTACCGCCCGCCGCAGTTCGCTGAAACGCTTCGGGCCGTCGGCGAGCGCCATGATCATCAAGGTCGTCCACTTCTCGCCAAGACGGTCTAAGACATCTCGTACCGGGCATCTTGCCGTCACGACAGGCATGGCAAGCCAGCGTTTGAAACTGGCGACAACTGGGTCATGTTCATTCATGGCGTTCTCCTAGCGCGTTGTTTTTCAGGTCACGATCAGGAACGGAAATCCAGAAGCACTCTCCTGCCCTGTGTCGCCAAGGACAGAGCGGCTCTCGCCTCCTCCGGGCGGAAAATCCCGGCAAAGGGCTGCTTGACCCGTCCGACGTCATCGATTCTGAGGAGCGCCTGAAGTGCCGGAACGATCTTCTTCAAGTTCTCCTCCGAGCCCTCGAAGAAGCCCCGGATGGTTATTTCCTTGAAGGTCAGGTTCCCGACCGGAAGCTCCATCGGGGCCTTGCTGATCGCTCCGTAACTCACGAAGTGCCCCCTGAAATCGATGAAGGAAGCAACCTGGCCGCTGACCGGCCCTCCGACGACATCCAGGCCGAGCCGGATCGGAATATCCGCAATCGAAGCCTTCGCCGCCTTCAGGTCGCTTCCGGTCTCGAAGACGAAGTCGCATCCTGCTGCCCTGACCACCTCGATATCCGCTGTTCGTCTTACGAGGCCGATCGTCTTCAGTCCCCGGAATTTTGCGATGGCAATAAGCCATCGCGCGACACCTGAGGTCGCGGCGCTGAAGACGACACCGTCGCCCGGATTCATATCGACGAAGTCATGGAGCAGCATCCAAGCAGTGCCACCGTTGATCGTGAGGACTGAAGCTTGTTCCGATGACATTTCGGGAGGGACGACCACGAGGTCGCTGGCATTGACGACCAGCCGCTCCCTCCAGGTCTGCGACCCGAAAGGGAGTATGACGCGGTCACCGACGTTCAGGCCTGTGGCGGCCTGCCCGAGCTGCAACACGGTTCCCGCGCCTTCCGTGCCGAGTACGGCGGGCGGTTCCGGCTTCCACGGGTAGATACCCCAGGGCACCATCAGATCGTTGAAGTTGATCGGCGCGTAATCGACCTTGACCAGAACCTCGCCCGGCCCGGGTTGACCCGGCTCCTCAACGTCGAGGAAACTTGTTCCTTCCACGGCGTCTCCGTACTTGATGAGGCTTATGGTTTTCATCGTCATGCTCCGGAAGGCGACGGTCGGTCAGATCGCCGGGAAAAGCTGTTCTGCTGGCTTGCGAACCTTCGCGAACGCGGCCGCCGGATCGTCCGATGACCGCTTTCCAAGGGTGACGAAAGCTACGGTGGTCAGGTTCTGGGCGCGAAGCCCGAGGATCTCGTCGATACGCGGGCGGTCGAGACCTTCCATCGGACACATATCGATTCCCGCCTCCGCCGCGGCAGCTACGAAGACGCCTAGCGCCAGATAAGCCTGCTTCTGCGCCCACTCGTTGCGCATGTCCTTCGTAAACGGAGCGAGGTAGTTGTTGATGAAATCCTCGCGCGGCTTGAGCGCCGAACGGTCGACCGAACGGGTCTTGGCCGCGTTATCGATAAACCGTGCCACGGTGTTCTCGTTAATATCCGTTTCGGAAGCGATGACGAGAAGATGGGAAGCTTCGACGACCTGCGGCTGGTTGAAGGCGGCGGCTCTCAAGCTCTCGCGCAGGGCCGCGTCTTTCACGACGATGAACTTGTAGGGCTGAAGACCATAGGATGACGGCGCAAGCCGTACCGACTCCAGAAGGTCGTTCACTTCAGTATCGCTGAGTGTCTCAGGCGCGAACTTCTTGGTCGCGTAACGCCATTCCATGGACTGTACGATGGACATGGGTATTCCTTTTCAACGGTTGGGATCTGGTTTGATTTCAGTGCACGGCGCTGGGAAGCAGGCGCTCCAGGTTGGCAAAGAGGAAGTCGTGCCAGCCGAGAGGCTCGTGGCCCGTTAGTTCGGCGACCGCCCCTGAGACATCAGAGAGCCTGCCGTCACGCTGGTTCGCATCGGTCACGGCCAAGGTCGCGACGTAGGAAGGCGGGAGTCCTGCGGCCGTCCACAGGCCAGGTAGCTCTGACGGCTTGGCATCGACCACCTGGATCGTCCTCCCCAGGAAGTCAGAGAGGATCCCGGCGATTTCCCGCGTCGTCTGATAGGCCGGTCCGGTAAGGTCGACGACACCGCCATCCGCACGGAGGAGAGCCCGGGCTGCCGCCCGGCCCGCATCGGATCTCGCCAGATACGAAATTCGGCCGTCGCCTGCCGCCGAGAACCACGTCCCGGTCGATGCGACATGCCGAAGAAGCGGTAGAAGGTTTTCGAAGTACCAGCTGACGCGAAGGATGGTGTGGTCGATCCCACTGTGTTGCAGGTCGGCTTCCATGATGCGGTAATCGTCGGCGAACGGGATCGCCGAACTTTCCGCCGGGTTTGGCATCGAGGTGTAGGCGACGTGACCAACGCCCGCGGCGAGCGCCGCCTGAAGCGCGTTCCTGTGTTGCGTTACGCGAGCACCAGTCAGCGAGAGGTGGTCGGTGGACACGATCAGCAAGCGGTCGACGCCCGCCAATCCGCTCGTGAGGGTCGATGGGTCGTCGAAGTCGAGCCGACGGATGTCATCCTGCGCAATCGCCGTGGTGCTTAGTGACGACGGATCCCGGGTCCCGAGCACAAGACGTCTGACGCCGGCAGTCCTCAACTCTTCCGCTGCGATCCGAGCGAGCTGACCACTCGCCCCCGTGATGCCGTACGTGATTTCCGTCATGAGAACCTCGGTCTTCGTTTGAGTTCTGGTCTCATTTAAAGACCCCGCGGCAGGCGTTTAAGGAGGCAAAAATTTTTGCCCTCCCAGTTTTTTCAGATGGCGAGTTTCCGGTCGTCTTGAGGAAGCAGCTCACCAAGCCGGGTGGCAAACGCCAATGCTCCGCCGAGAGGCGCGAAGCCGATGTTCAGCTTCTGGGCCCTGTTGTCCTCGTTCCAGTCAATGACCACGATTGCGTGGACGGTTCGTCCGCCAACGAGATCGGCATCGTATTCCAACAAGGTGCGTGAATCGTCGATGCGCTTGATGTAGGTGGTGGTCTGCTTCTCATAGATCCCGGCCCCTGCCCTGATAATCCGCAGGACGGCATCCTTTCCGATCACGGGTTCGCGGATCGTGTTGCTGGTCAGAACGACGTCATCGGCAAGGTCTTCGAGGAATGGGTGGCGCTTGGCGCCGGTTGTCTCGGTCATCTTAGGGCTCCATATGTGTATCTACACAGTTCAGCGCGTTTTTTCGGATGAGCGACTAGAAGTAGCAATCAATTGACAGTGTGTAAATACACAGTTAGAAAAGTTTCATGACACAGTTACCAGGTTACGACACGTGCCACTGCCTCGCCCTACGAAGGGGTTCCAGGCAAATTACACGATTATACGATGCGGCCCTTCGACCGGTCGGCATGACAATTTCACAGTTCTCCCTTCTGAGCGTCATCGACAATCATCCGAACATAAGGGTCAGCGATCTCGGCGAGATCATGGTCATGGAGAGGACAACCCTCCTCCGGAACCTAAAGCCCCTTCAGATCGAAGGCCTGGTGACGGCTAGCCGGGCTAAAGGTGAGCGGGGTCATGTCTTCAACCTCACGACCCAAGGAAAAGCCAAGCTCGATCAAGCCGTTCCGGTCTGGAATGCGGCTCAGGCCACCTTCGAAAAAGAGTTCGGGGCCGATAGGGCTATCCGCCTCAGAGACGACAATCTCGCCGTCAGCGCAATATCGGCGCTTTGATCGGCCCACAAAATCCTTCTGCAACCGGGCGCCGCCCGAGGAGATATTGCATGCGTATTCTGGTCATCGGTGCTGGGAGCATCGGCGGATATTTCGGGGGCCGCCTTCTCGAAGCCGGGAGGGATGTCACTTTCCTTGTGCGCGAGAAACGGGCAGAGCTTCTCGGGGAAAAAGGTCTGAACATCAAGAGCAATGCGGGTGACCTGCATATCGAACGGCCGACGACCTTACTTGCCTCTGAAGTCTCGGACCCATACGATCTCATAATCCTGAGCTGCAAGGCTTATGACCTTGAGGATGCGATCGCTTCCCTCTCACCCGCTGTCGGTCCGAAAACGGTCATTCTGCCACTGCTGAACGGCATGAGACATCTTGATGTGCTGGACGAAAAGTTCGGAGCCGATCGCGTTTATGGTGGACAATGCATGATCTCGACCACGCTCGATCATGACGGCGGCATAGTCCACATGGGCGATCTTCAGAGCCTGGTGTTCGGCCCCCGGACAGAAAATCCGGCGATTGAGGCGGCGAAGGTTCTTGAGGCGTTAACGGGAGCTGTATTCGATGTTCGCCAGTCGGATCAGATCGAACAGGAGATGTGGCAGAAGTGGGTATTCATCGCGTCGAGTGCGGGGATCACCACACTGATGCGCGCCGCTATCGGTGATATCGTTGAAGCAAACGGTGCGGTCCTGGTCGAGCAGCTGGTTGAAGAATGTAGCGCGGTCGCAGCAGCCAACGGTCATGCCCCCACTCTGGAGTCCAAACAAAGAACCCTTGCCATGTTGACGGCGAAGGGGTCGCCTATGACGGCGTCCATGCTCAGGGACATCGAGGCGAAGGGACGCATCGAAGCAGACCACATTATCGGGGACATGATCGCTCGATCTCCAAACGCGGCTGCACTTCCGGTTCTCCGGACTGTCTTCGTTGGCCTTAAAGCTTACGAGGCTCGAAGAGCAAGGGACGTTAACGCCTAAATTTCGACGGGGCCGGCGGGGCAAACGCTTGTATGTTGGAAGTCTTGATGGGATCCTAACCGCTGACCCGTTAGACTGGGCGTGTAGCGCGTGCGGCCGAGCCGTGGCGCGAAACAAGGCAATCGTGCTCCGGGCCCCCTTAAGCTCTTTTTGAACTAGACTTAGCGAATTTATGATCCCAGTTTTGCACAGATCGACCGGCACCCTTCTCCCTCGGCCAACATTTCGTTATGTGTGCCAAGGGATACCCGGTCACTATACAAAGGACGACCACCGTGGATCGCTTTTCATCGCTGCGGCTGTTCGTTCGTGTGATCGAGCGTGGCAGCTTTTCGCATGTCGGGCGAGAAATGGGTATCGGCCAGCCGGCGGTGAGCAAGCAAATCGCTGCACTCGAGTCCCGTCTCGGCGTGCCGCTCCTCAATCGGACGTCGCGCGGTCTAAGCCCGACGGCGGCGGGACAAGATCTTTATGAGTCCGCACTTCGGATCCTCGACGACCTTGAGGAAACCGAGCTTCGGATTGGACAGAACCGGAGCAGCCCTGCGGGTCTGGTGCGGTTGGCAACGCCGCCAGCCCTTGGCCGTATGTACATTATTCCTCGGCTTCCCGCCTTCATGCAGCGCTACCCGAACATCTCGATCGATCTATCTCTTTCGGAGCGGCGGGTCGATCTTGTGGAAGAACGGATAGACATTGCGCTACGCGTCGGACCTTTGGCCGATTCTTCTCTCATTGCTCGCAAGATCGGTGACCTGCACATGGCTGTCGTGGCCACACCTGCCTACCTCGAACGCTTTCATATGCCCACAAGTCTCGACGAGCTACGCTCCCATAATCTGATCGCTGGTCAAAGCCAGGGCGCAACACAGGCCTGGAAGTTCAAGTACGCGGACGGAGCCCTTCTCCTCGAACCGCAGGGCAACTTCCGATCCAATGACGCTGAGGATCAACGTGCGGCCGTGCTGGCGGGGCTTGGCATCGGCTATGGCGGTCGGGCCATGTTCGCCGCCGACATCGATGCTGGCGCGGTGGTCCCAATCCTCCAGAACTACATCCCGGCCCCCTCGCCGATCCATGTGATTTCCGCAGGCGGCAGACGAATGCCGGAACGTATTCGCGTTGTCATCGACCTTCTGGCCCAGATCTGCGCCGACGAGCCGTCTTTACGTATCGCCTCCTGATCCATTCCCGGCAGGAATAGTTCGTAGTCCCCGAACCCGCCTACGGCGGCCGAGTTAGCGTGACTATTTTCGGCTGACGTTGCCGCGGATCAAAGCGGACGTCGGCGACGAACGTGCGCGAAAGCCCATGGCTGCTCACGGAAATTAGACCGCTTGCTCGCTACCTGAACGGAGTTGAAAATGATCGATCTTACCCTCAAAAAGGCGCTTGTGACCGGCGGTTCTCGCGGTATCGGAGCAGCAATTGCCCGGATGCTCGCCACACATGGCGCCGATGTCGCCTTCACGTTCCAAAATTCGACTGAGCGCGCGATGGCCGTCGCTGCCTCAATCGAGGCCCATGGCCGGCGCGGAATAGCGATCCGGGCCGACAGCGCTGACCCGGCGGCGATCCACCGGTCGGTGGATGAGGCAGTAACAGCGCTTGGCGGCCTCGACATCCTGGTGAACAACGCTGGTATCGCGCTCTATGGAGCGATTGCCGAGATCAAGGTCGAGGATATTGACGCGCTTCTTGCGGTCAATGTCCGCGGACCCATCCTTGCCACACAAGCTGCCATTCCGCACCTCGGTCCCGGGGGACGGGTTATCACGATCGGTTCGGCTGGCGCCGATCGTATCGTCGGCTCGACGGGCACGATCTACTACATGACGAAGTCTGCATTGCAGTCATTCACCCGCGGCCTTGCCCAAGAGCTCGGACCGCGCGACATCACGGCCAACCTTATCCAGCCGGGCTCGACCGATACCGACATGAATCCGGCAGACGGAGAGTACTCCGAATTTCAGCGTAACCTTGTTCCGTTGGGCCGGTACAGCGCACCTGCCGACATTGCAGCTGCCGTCGCATTCCTGGCGAGCCCAGCAGCAAGGCAGATCACTGGTGCGATCCTCAATGTCGATAGCGGCCTGAACACCTGATTCCAAAGTCTCGTCTTCGGTCAGCCGGCCGCCGCGCCTCAGCAGTGGTCATTACATCGCCGAGGAAGCGCCTGAAAAGGTCACGGGCTATCTGCTCGAATTCCTGAACTCGGTGAAGGCGAAATGAGGAGCCCGTTTAGCGATGGGCCGAGGTTCAGCCAGACCGATATCGGGAACACCAATCAGAAAGGATCCTCCCGTGAGTGAATTAATCGGTAAGCGCGCACTCGTGACAGGTGCGTCACGCGGGATCGGCGCTGCGATCGCCGTCGCCCTGGCGGAAAAAGGGGCGGATGTCGTCATCAGCTACGAACGCTCCGCCGATCTTGCCCAGAAGGTTGCGAACGTTATTGAAGGCAAAGGACGCCAAGCCTTTGCTGTTCAAGCCGACAATGCCGACCCGGAGGCAGTGAAGCGCCTGGTCGAGCAGGCCATCGAAAAGCTCGGCGGGATTGACATCCTCGTCAACAACGCCGGCATCGCCCGGGCCGGCGCGCTTCCTGACATGCGTTTGGAAGACATCGACGCCTTGCTCGCCGTCAATGTTCGTGCGGCACTCTTAGCGTCCCAGGCGGTTATTCCACACCTGCAGGAAGGTGGACGCATCATCACCATTGGCTCCTGCCTTGCCGAGCGCGTGCCATACGGCGGCCTGACGGCCTATTCGATGACCAAGTCTGCGATCCTGGCTTTTACGAAGGGGCTTGCGCGCGATCTCGGGCCGAAGGGTATTACCGTCAATACGGTCCAGCCGGGCCCTATCGACACCGACCAGAACCCCGCCGAAGGCGGACAGGCCGATGTCAATCGCAGCCTGACCGCGCTCGGACGGTACGGCAGTGCTGCGGAGGTCGCGGCAGCCGTGATCGCGCGGATCTCCTCGTGACTGCAAGCCTCGTCCAGCGCTTCAGGCAGCATGCCGTCGGCGTCGGTTGCGATTGCGCGAACGCGGATCCCGAGATAGTCCGCCAGCGGACGCACCACATGATAACAGACCTCTTCAGCCGCCAGGATCGCTCCGGGGCCAACAGCGCTCATGAGTGCCAAGGTGAAGGCGGAGGACGAGCCGTTGGTCAGGAGCACATTCTGTGATGACACTTTAAGGCCGAGGGTCTCCAGCCATCGAGCCGCTGCTTCGTTGTGGCGGGGGAAAATCGTGTTGGGCCGAAAAGATAGGGCGGAGGCAGGCGTCATCATGTCACCAAGCGAATGAAGCGCTGCTTTCATGCGATCGAGCTGTCGTTGGGTGCACACAGGTGTGACGATCGAAAGGTCGACCACATCCGCACTGCCGTCAGTCATATAGGGCGGCTGGAATGAAGGGCCGCTTGGTTTGACATAGGTACCACGGCCGACCTCGCCCGATACGAGACCGCGGCGCGCCAAGATGTCGTACGCCTTGCTGATGGTCTGAATGGAGAGCTTGAGGTCATAGGCGAGATCGCGATGCGCCGGCAGCTTTTCATCTGCGGCGAGGCGACCGTTCTTGATCGCCGCGGAGAACTGGTCCGCAAGGGAAATATAGACCGGGCGCCGTAGCAGGCCGGCATTGGGCTGCCATTTTGTCATGCATTTGTCTCGCTCAAAAGCAGGACAATTTCAATAATGAATATGCCCGGCAGGCAACCGCTGCGTTCGTAAACCAGTGTGCTTGATCTGATTTAGCGCTTCGATAAGTCGCAGATAGCCCGGAGTAATTCCATAGAGCGCCTTGAAGAGATTCGAACCGGCGACAACGCAGGCGGATTTGGCTGCATTTCAATGACGTCGCTTTCCCGGTCGATCAGCTTCGATCTTTTTCATTCAGCTTCTGTACCGTAGCGCCTCGACAAACAACGCGAACGCAGCGGTGTGCTGGCGCCTGCTCGGATAATACAGGTGATATCCCGAAAACGGGGGGCACCAGTCTTCCAACACCCTAACCAATCGACCATCCTCAACGTATTGCGCAACTTGATTTTCGAATGTGTAGGCGAGTGCCAGTCCGTCCAGAGCAGCAGCCTCAAGCATCAGGCCGTCGTTCATGATCAGCGGGCCGTTCATTCGGACCTGAAGCTCTTCTCCATCTCGCTCGAATTCCCACGCGTAGAGACCACCACCTGTTCTCTGCCGATAGCTAACTCCGAGGTGATTGCCGAGGTCGCGAGGTGTTTCAGGCACACCGCACTTTGCGAAATAAGAAGGCGATCCAACAACTGCCATACGCAGATCTGGTCCTACGCGAACAGCAATCATGTCCTTCTGAACCTGTTCACCAACCCGGATACCGGCGTCGAAGCGATCGGCTACGATGTCTGTCAGACCCTCATCGACCATAATCTCCATTTCAATATCGGGGTATTCTGCCAGAAACTTCGTGACAACGGGCCATAGGACACTCGTTGCCGCATATCGAAAGGTCGTGACGCGGATTGTGCCGGTTGGCTTGTCCCGTAACGCAGAGATGGCGGCAATCTCATTCTCGATGTTCTCAAACGATGGGCGAAGGTTCCGCAGCATGCGCTGACCGGCATCTGTCAATGACAGGCTTCGCGTTGTCCGGGAGATCAGCCTTACGCCGAGCTTCTGTTCCAGCATTCGCACAGAGTAGCTGACAGCAGACTGGGAGAGCCCCAGTTTGGCGGCGGCTCGCGTAAAGCTGCCGGCCTCCGCGACAGCGATGAACGCTGCAAGTTCGCTGAAGTCTCCGTGTCTCATTCATGAATCCCGTTTCTAAAGTGAAGTCGATAATAGGGATTTTCTAGGCCAGTGTCTGCATCTTCGCGCTTTGAGTCATGCCAGTCACTGCGCGCACCCCTGCGCGTGCTGACACCAGCAATATGTAAGCGGCGAAACATCAAGGCTTTAGCCGACTGATTTAGAAGTCCGATTTCTAACGTCATGCGGATAACGCTGCCTAATCTCTCCTTGGCCGCAGAGCTAGGTTCCACCATCGATACCTGGGTTCGAAAGGAGACGAGATGTCCGCCGCCCGTCAATTATCGCTTGAGGTCAATGGCAAGCGCCATGACCTGCAGCTCGACATACGAACGACGCTACTCGATGCTCTCCGCGAGCATGCCGATCTGCCCGGAACGAAAAAGGGCTGCGATCACGGACAGTGCGGAGCCTGTACCGTACACGTCGAGGGCGAGCGCGTATTGAGCTGTCTCACCTTGGCGGCGCAGGTTGAAGGCCGCACCGTCACCACGATCGAAGGTCTCCAGAGCGCCGACGGCGTGATGCACGCAGTCCAGACCGTCTTCATCGAACATGACGCTTTCCAATGCGGTTACTGCACACCTGGCCAGATCATGTCAGCCGTCGCCTGTATTCGCGAAGGCCACGCTGGCTCGGACGATCAGATCCGGGAATACATGAGCGGCAACATCTGTCGATGCGGCGCCTACCCGCATATCGTGGCTGCCGTGCGCGATGCCGCCAGCCGCCTCAAGAAGGAGGCCACGCTATGAGAACCTTCGATTACCTGCGCGCCGAGGATACAGCTACCGCGATTGCCGAGGCTGCCAAGCCGGATACCCTGTTTCTCGCAGGCGGCACCACGCTGCTCGATCTCATGAAACTCAATGTCGAGCGCCCGGCGTACCTGATCGACATCACACGCCTGCCTGGCCTCGACACGATCGATGTCTCGACGGATGTCATCCGGATCGGCGCGCTCGCCAAGATGAGCAAAGTCGCCGCCCATGCCGATATCATCTATGCTGCGCCAGTTCTGTCCGAGAGCCTATGGAGGGCAGCCTCGGCACAATTGCGCAACATGGCGTCGATCGGCGGCAACCTGATGCAGCGCACGCGATGCATGTATTTCCGCGACCCCGGTGCCTATTCCAATTGCAACAAGCGCAATCCCGGCTCCGGCTGCGCAGCCCTTGAGGGCGTCAATCGCAACCACGCGGTCCTCGGCACCAGCGATGCCTGTATCGCCATTTATCCCGGCGACTTCGCGGTCTCGCTTGTGGCGTTCGACGCCACTCTGCTCATTCGAGGCTCTGTCGAGCGCCGCGTCCCTATCGATGAATTCTACCTGCTTCCGGGGCAAACGCCGAATCTCGAGCATCAACTGTCACCCGGCGAGATGATCGTCGGGATCGAAATCCCGCGTGTCCCCGCCTTGAAGCGATCTCACTATCTCAAGGTCCGTGATCGCGCTTCGTATGAGTTTGCGGCAGCCAGTGCCGCGGTCGGGATCGAATTCGAACCCGATGGCAAGACCGTTCGCGACGTGCGTATCGCGGTGGGCGGTGTCGCCACCAAGCCTTGGCGCCTGCGCGCCGTCGAAGATGCGCTGAAAGGGAAGCCGATTCTCGAGGCGACGCTTCGGACCGCGGCGGCAGCCGCTGTCGATGGCGCAAAATCGAGCGGACACAACGCGTTCAAGATCGAGCTGACACCGAAGGTCGTGGCACGCGCCCTGATGACGGTAGGAGATATCGCATGACAGACAAAAATCATTTGGAACTCAGCCGCCGTAACGTGATGAAACTCGGTGCAGGCGTTGCTGCAGTCGCTGGCGCTGGCGTCAATCTGGCACCGAACGCTTTTGCTGCCGAACCCGCCACTCAAAAGGTTACAGCGCTCGGTTCCCGGATTTCTCGCGCAGAAGGTCCGTTGAAGGTCGCAGGCCAGGCCCGCTATGCGATCGAGCAGAAGCTTGAGAACATGGCCTATGGTGTGACAGTCCAGTCGACGCGTCCGGCAGGGCGGATCCTCAATATCGATACCTCGGCCGCTAAAGCCGTTCCGGGAGTGATCGACGTCTACACCTTCCAGAATTCCTTGAAGATCAATAAACCGACGGTCTACAGCAAGGGCGGCGGCGCGACCGAAGAATTTACGCCCATCCAGGACGACGTTGTCCGCTTCAACGGCATGCATATCGCGCTCGTGGTTGGAGAAACCTTCGAAGCGGCGACGGAAGCTGCAAGCCTTCTCAAAGTGGACTATGAGGACGGCGACGCCATTCTCGATATCAACGACCCCAAGGCCAAGCCGGTGCTCATCCAACCGATGGGCGCGACATGGGGCGATGCAGAGGCAGGGCTGGCCAGTGCCGAGGTCAAGGTCGATGTCACCTATACCACCGCGCGGGAATACAATGTGCCGATGGAGCCGCATGCCACCATTGCGTCTTGGGAGAATGGAAAGATCACCGTCTGGGAGCCTAGCCAATGGGTTGGAGGCGCCAGAAGCGTTGTCGCAGAATTTCTGGGCATCGATATCGAAAACGTGCGGGTCATCTCCCCTTATGTCGGCGGGGGTTTCGGCTCGAAGATCGGGGCGCATCCCCATGTCGGGCTCGCCTGTGCCGCCTCTCGTCAGTTGAACCGTCCGGTCAAAGTATCGCTCACGCGTCCGCAGACCTTTACCGGGCTTGGCGGCAGACCGGCAACGCGGCAAACCCTCTCTATCGGCGCCTCGAGAGACGGCAAGATCACATCGATCGTTCACGAGAGCTGGAACGAGACTGCGATCGATGAGGTCCACGTCGAAGCCTGCAACAATGTGACCAAGATCATGTACGCGACACCGAATTTCTCGTCGCGCCTGAACGTCGTGCCCGTCAATACGGTCCAGCCTGGTTGGAAACGCGGTCCCGGAGAAAACCCAAGCGCCTATGCGCTGGAAAGTGCGATCGACGAGCTGTCCTACGCTCTGAATATGGACCCCGTCACGTTGCGCCTTGCCAACTGGGCCGAAGTGGACCCAAGCAACGGCATGCCATGGACGACACGGCAGTTGCGGGAGGCCTATGCCACCGGTGCAGAGGCCATCGGCTGGTGGAACCGTAATCCGGTCCCGCGTTCGATGCGCGAAGGCCGTGAACTCATCGGTTACGGAATGGCTGCTGGCTCCTACCCAATGATTCGGACGGCCAGCGAAGCCAAAATCGTCCTCCATGCCAATGGACGGGTCGAAGTCCTCAGCGCCGCCACCGATATGGGAACGGGGACCTACACCATTCTCGCCCAGACTGCTGCAGACTACCTCGGAGTTCCGGTGGAAACCGTCACTGTTCGTCTTGGTGACACGTCTCTCCCGCGCTCTGCCCTGGCCGGCGGCTCTCAGCAGGCCAACAACCTAACTGGGGCCCTGGTCAAAGCCGCAGAAAACGCCCGCGCAGCTTTGCTGGAGCTTGCTGCATCTGATCCGAAGTCTCCCTTACAGGCCTCGAAAATAGCAGACCTCATCTTCGAGAACGGCACGATACGCCCGACCCGTCGGCCTGCTGGCGGCATCAGTATCGCGGAGTTGCTGAAAGCCGTTGGCAGGGACCGTTTGGAAATCGAGGGGAACACCTTTGCTCCCGGCGCCACCGAAGACATGAAGAATGCCGCCGACCGCAGTTTCGCCCAGTTGAAAGGCGCCGTGGAGGGTGGTGTTTCAGCTCATAGCTGGTGCGCGCAGTTTGTCGAAGTTCGTGTCGATGAAGATTTCGGAACGATCCGGGTCAAACGCATGGTTTCCGCCTTCTGCTGCGGCCGGATCTTCAATCCTAAGCTGGCCGAAAGCCAGTGGATCAGCGGCATGGTGATGGGGCTCGGCCAGACGTTGCTCGAAGAGGGATTTGTCGATCAGCGAGACGGACGGACCGTTAACGCGAATTTCGCGGACTATGCCGTCCCGGTCAATGCAGACGTGCCCGACATTCAGGTGATCTCAGTTGGTATTCCTGACATGCAAGCAACTGCACTTGGCGGCAAAGGCGTCGGCGAGATTGGCGTCGTTGGCGTTGCACCCGCCATCGGCAATGCCGTCTTCCATGCGACAGGCAAACGGATCCGTAGTCTTCCGATCACGCTTGAAAAGCTGATTTGAACAACGGGGCGCTGTGACAAGGCTTGCAGCGCCCACGCCTTTTGAGGTTTCTGATGCTAAACTCATTTTCCGTCCTCGACGCTCCACCTGTGCCGGTTTGTGCCTTTATGACCGATGACGCCGCAGCGATCATCAATTATGCAGCAGATGGTACAGATTGCGGGTTGGGAAGTGCGTTGGTCACGCTTGTCGAAATCCGTGGAGGGGCAGCGCGCGCAATCGGCGCTCAGATGGCAGTTCGTGGTGACGGCAGTTATTGTGGCTACATATCCGGCGGTTGTACAGAAGCCGCTGTTGCCGCTGAAGCGATCACAGCGATCAGCAAGGGCACGGACAGATATCTCAGCCTCGGCGAAGGCTCGCCATTCTTCGACATCAGTCTGCCCTGCGGCGGTGGAATTACTCTGGCAATCCACGTCATCAGAGATGTCAGTGCGCTCCGTCAGGTGCTCACAGCCCTGGAGGCTCGCAGAAGGATTGCTCTCCACTACGTCCCCGGTACCCAGACAATTAAAGCAGTCAAGGCACCGACAGGCGCTGTCTCCTCATGGAGCGAGACTGCATTTCTCCGGGTCTACAGACCAAATCTCCGTCTCATCCTGTGTGGACGCGGGATCGAATTGGAGGCGACTACGAGGGTCGCGATGGCCTCAGAGTTCGAGGTGTTCGCGTTCGTTCAAAAATCTCGTGATTTTGAAGCGAGCATGATCGACCAGGACACAGCGGTTGCGGTGCTGTATCACGACCTTGATCAGGAACTGCCTTGGTTTGAAGCTGTATTGCGCAGGAAGCCGTTCTACATTGGCGCCCTCGGCAGCAAAAGAACCCATGAGCGTCGCTGCCAGGCACTACGCGACCTGGGCTACTCATCTGCTGAAGCGGCTCGGATCAAAGCGCCGATCGGACTGTTCGGGCCGACCCGCGATGCGAACGCGTTGGCGCTTTCGGTCGTGGCCGAGGTCGCGCAGGCGTTTTCCCTGCCACAGAATTAAACGTCCTTAAGGCCGAAGCACATGTGGCCAAAGGCTCGAATCGCCAACAATTAGAGGAAGTGAACGAATGTCTTACGATCCTAAAGACTATCATTTCGACTTGCGATCCGTCGGTTCAGGGTGGCTGCTTGCTGTACTGATCTTTTGTGGCATGGGCGTTGCGAGTGTCGATCTGCACGGTACGGTTCAGGCAGGGTGGACCGCAGTCGCCCGTGAGACGCCATCCAAAACTGTTGTCCAGTGCACGTGATGATCTAACCGCGCGTCAGGTTACAGCATGACCGACGGCACTCAATCTTTGCGGCAACAATGGACTCATTTTTGCGCAAAAACCGGGTAACGAGCCCGGTAAGCAGTCCGACTTCAGTGAGTGTATATATGTTCAGCTTTCAGGCTGAAACTGCATCAAGGCAGACAAAGCAGCGGGTTGCGAAAAGTATCCCGCTGCCGGAATTTTCAGGCTTTTGGTTCAAACGACAACGAACCTGAAAGTTCGCGATGGGCATCGATCTGCTGTTGGACAAGCGCAAGCTTTTGTTCGACCATAGCGACCGCGTCGGCACCTGCGATGAAGCGGCGAGGAAGTTGGGGCAAGTTCACCAGCGTAATCAAGGCCTCCGCCAGCTTGTGCGGATCTCCAGGCTGCTGGCCGCTGGCGGATTTCCAGGACGCGATGTTCTGCGCGCGTCGCTCGGCGTAGTCGCTGACGGATGACGAAGCATATTGGGTGGAGTCGTCTGTCAGGAGCTCGGTTCGGAAGAAGCCCGGATTGACGATCATCGTCTCGATACCAAAGGGCGCGACTTCCGGCTGCAGCGATTCAATCCAGCCATCCAGGCCGAACTTTGCGGCAGCGTAGGCACTGCAGAACTCGAAGCCGACCAGGCTGGCTGTTGACGATATGGACACGATCCTGCCCGATACCTGCTTGCGCATCACCGGAAGCACAGCACGCGTAACATTCATCGGGCCGATCAGAGCGCTCGCCAGCTGCAAGTCCATTTGCTCAGGCGTCAGATCTTCGAAATAGCCCGCGTAGAAGCTTGCTGCGTTGTTGACCAGAACATCGATGCGTCCGAAACGTTCGACCACTGCGTTAACGGCGGAGACGGCGTCTGCCGGCTTTGTCACGTCCAGCGTCGTCACCAGCAGATTTTCTGAAGCGCCGATTGCCTTGGCAACACGCTCCGGGTTCCGGCCAGTGGCAACGAGCTTGTCGCCTGACGCCAGAACCGCTTTCGCGAAATCGAGGCCCATGCCGCGGCCGGCGCCTGTGATCATCCATACTTTACTCATGGGATTTCCTTCAATGTTGGGTTGGGATGGGGCGAGCCTGACGGCCCATCAGTGGGAGCGATGAGCTATGCGCTTGCTTGATCTGCTCGTTCGGCGAGGTCATCATCGACCTTGAACCAACCTGTCGCGGTCTGGATCACTCCCCAGAGCTTGTTGGGTAGCTCGATCTTCGGAACGTTCGAGGTCCTCACAGCGCTCTCGATTAGATTTTCCTGACCGCTCGCCGACAGCTCGACCCAATTCGGATTGATGACCAATCCCTGGCCGACCGCTACAAGCGACAGACCGAGTTCGAGAGCACGGTTTGCCTGCTCGGGCGTCCTCATCTGGCCAGCGGCAATCACCGGCACACGTCCTGCGACGCGCGTGGCAATCAGCTCCGCGATCGTGTGTTCGCCAGTATTAGAAAGAGGCTTTGCTTCGAGCACATTGGCCAGCGAGGCGTGGAGATAGTCCACACCCACATCGATGAGTCGGTCGATCAAGCCATAGGCGTCGTTGATACGGAGACCGCCGTCTTCCGATTCTTCCGGCGAAATACGATATCCCAAGAGGAACGGCCGTGTGGCGAATTCGCTGATGACCCGCTTCACTTCTGCTACGACAGCGAGTGGAAAGCGCATCCGGTTTTCCGGCGATCCACCCCACTCATCATCGCGCTTGTTGTAGAAAGGCGAGAAAAAGTTCTGGAGCAGGAATCCATGCGCGCCGTGCAGTTCGATACCGTCGAATCCGGCCTCGATCGCGCGACGGGTGGCTGCGCCGAATTCGGCGATCACATCGAGGATTTCGTCATGGCTCAACGGGCGCGGTACAACCCCGCCTGGATTGAACGGTCCGGCGGCAATGGGGACAGCACTGGAGCTTACAACGTCCCGGTCCGGCACGAGATCGGGTTCCGCCTTGTTGCCGGCGTGGAAGATCTGCAGAATCGCTGGAGCTCCGCCGCTCTTCGCCGCATCAGCCAACTGTTGGAGGCTCGGTATGTATTTGTCGTCGTAAGCGGCAAATTCGCCCGTGAAGCCGATGCCGTTTGCTGTTACGTGAGTGCAGCCAGTCAGAGCCAGGCCGACACCGCCCACCCTGCGCCGATAGTAGCTGATTTCCTCATCTGACACCGTCCCATCGTCATTTCCGGACCATGTCGTCATCGGCGCCATCACGACACGGTTTCGCAGGCGCAACCCGTTCGGAAAGCTAAAGGGTTCGAACAGTCTGGATTTCTTGATCGGCATTTCTCTTCATCGCTCTTTTGACTCTATCGGAGCCAGTTTTTAGCAATGAAGCCGATCGGCGATTATTCGTTATAATCTGCATGATGTTAGAAATAGGATTTCTAAATGAGTGCGGGCGGCGGTTCGGACGAGACTGGCTCTGCGCTCCGCCCAGTCAACACGGCTGAGGTAGGCCGCTCAGCGATGAAGGTGGGCTGGCGAGCCGCTCTGACATTCAGAAGCGAGCTTTATAGGTTCATGCGAATATCAGCCCATAATCGCGAGAGCGACGTCCCCTAAGTTTGGATTGAACCGCCGATGTCATCGGTCCGATCAATATAAGGACGATTTAGGAAAACCTCATGAAGTACCGCACACTCGGACATTCCGGCCTATCGGTTTCTAACCTCATTCTAGGCGTGATGGGATTTGGGACGGAGACCCCGGAAAAAGAAGCCTTCGCCATTCTCGATGCTTTCGTCGATGCCGGAGGAAATATGATCGACACAGCCGACGTTTACGGGAATGGGGCATCAGAAGAACTGATTGGCCGTTGGCGTGCAAGCCGCAAGGACAAGACTGACCGGCTTGTCGTCGCCACGAAAGCTCGCTTCGGAACAGGTCCCGACGTGAACGACGCCGGGACTTCGCGGCCCCACCTCCACCGGGCGCTAAATACATCGCTCGCCCGAATGGGCATAGAGGCGATCGATCTCTACCAGATGCATGGATGGGATCCCCTCACCCCGCCCGAGGAAACCCTGACGTTTTTGGATTCGGCGGTACGGGCCGGAAAGATCCATTACGTTGGCCTTTCCAACTTCACCGGTTGGCAGTTGCAGCTATTCCTATCGACTGCACGTTCAATGGGTCTAACGGTCCCGATCACGCTGCAGCAGCAATACAGCTTGGTTGTGCGCGAGGTAGAATATGAGGTCATCCCGGCGGCACTGTATAATGGGATAGGGCTCCTGCCTTGGTCCCCGCTCGGTAGCGGCTTTCTGACGGGAAAATATTCGCGCGCCACCGAGCCAGCCTCAGACACGCGCCTTGGCAACGGCAACGCCATGTTCAAACGGATCGGGGACAAAATGTTCGCCAGCGATCGAAACTGGGCGACGATGGATGCCGTTAAGCAAATTGCCGGCGAGATCGGCGCGACGCCAAGCCAGGTCGCGTTGAGCTGGGTCACAAACCGCCCATCCGTTACAGCGAGCATCATTGGTGCGCGCACAATGGAGCAGCTCAAGGACAATCTGGCGGCCGGCGACCTCGTACTCGATGAAGCCGCGATGAAGAAGCTCGACGCGGTAAGTGCGCCCACGCCTGAAGAATATCCCTATGGACCCTTCGGCGTTCTTCAACGCCACCGATACGTCGATTCCAGTGAGCAAGCTATCATGGAGTTGAACGGCTGATCAGAGGACGCTGCTTCATGGCGATCGCGTGAAGCGATCGCCAATAGTTGGTTAACGCGCACGCAAAAAGCCAGCGGGCATCGAATTAGAACCGCTGCTTCAGCCTCTGCAGCAACGCGGTCGTGTAATGCGTCACGCAGATGAGCAACCCCGCAACAGCACCTTGGTGGAGGAAGAAGTGCAACGCCGCTTCTTCGAAATTCCAAAAGTTCAAGGTCATTTCAGCTAACAGGCGCGAGCCGGTGCCAATGACCGTCCAACTATGGATGCCATAGGCTGCGATGGAAAGAGCTAAAACACGGAGGATCCATGTCCGGCCGGCGTTGGGTGCGCCAAGGCGTGTCCAAGAGCGCATCGAAGTCATGATCATTGACCAGCGCATCCCGACATGCACCGCGACGATCACGAGAGCCCAATAGGCGGCTTGGGCGTGCAGCTGACGCGCGCTGAAGGAGCTGGCAATCGGCAGGGCGCTGAACAGAGATTGCGAGATGACAATGCTGGTTGCCAGCAGGATCAGCATCACAGCCGCGAGCGTCGCGATGGTGGCGATGTTGAGCCAGCCCCGCAAATCCCGGCCACCCTTGCGGACGGCCGAGCCATACCAGCGACGATTGAAGGTGTTGTGGGCGACCAGCAGCCCGAACATCGCCGTTCCGATCAGCTCATGCGCGAGGTTCCCCAGCCAGTCATAGGCCAGGGCCGCGAGCAGCAAACCGCCCGCTACCAAGTTTATCAGCAGACGCGCTTGAAGGGCCATCAGGGCAGGTAGGCTTCCATGCGCTCGCGAGTGAACATGAAATCATTGCTTTCCTGACCCTGATGGCAGGACTCGCATCGCTCCGCGATCGAGGTGCGATTGACCTCGCCGTTGACGCCAAACTGCTGGAAATGCCAGTCGCCGGTGCGCTTCTCCTCCTCGACTTCGAGGCCCCAGTCGACGCCCTTTTCCATGACGAAATAGCTTGTTAGAGCGCCGTTTTCATAAATCTCCAAGACAAGCCTTGTGCCCGGCGGCAGTGGCTGGCCAGCCTTGGCGATGTCGATCGTTTCTTTCAGGGCGTAGGCAAGCTCGCCGCCTGAGCCACGTCTGTAATCCCCATACATGACCATCTGCTTGAAATCTTTGGGGAACGTCACGCGGTTAGCGGCCGTGGCGGTGGAGCCACTTGTCAGAAGGAGAATAGCTGCGAACGGTGCAAAGAAAACAGAACGAAAACGTGACAAAGGCATGGGGATCCTTTCCTGCTGCGTGGATGTAGGCGATTGGCGGCAGTCTGAATGCCAACAGGTGGCACGCGGCGTCCGTCTCAACGGAAGGTCAGGCGTCTACGTCGAGCGCTTCCCTGAACATTGGGCTCATACGTCCGCCACGTACCGGGTTGGCGGAAAGCACTGCGTTGATCTCCGTAAGATCGGCGGGCGTCAATTCCACCCGAAGCGCCCCGAGATTTTCAACCAGGTGGTCGATGTTGCGGGTGCCAGGAATTGGCACGATAAAGGTCCCCTGCGCACGCAGCCATGCCAATGCGATAGCAGACGGCATCACTCCCTTTTTCGCCGCGAACTGTTTGAGGAACTCGACTATCGGCATATTGGCCGCCATGTTTTCCGAACTGAAGCGGTCAAAATTGGCGCGCAGGTCCGTATTCGGGTCGAACTTGGTGGTGCTATCGATCCTGCCGGTCAGATACCCCATTCCAAGCGGTCCCCACGGCACGAAGCCGATCCCGAGTTCCTCGCAAGTTGCCAGAACACCATTCGTTTCCGGATTGCGCTCGATCATCGAATACTCCGTCTGCACAGCTGTCACAGCCTGCACCGCATGAGCTCGGCGGATAGTTTTCTGGCTCGGTTCTGACAAGCCGAAATGCAGGACCTTGCCTTCCTGGATCAAATCCTTGACAGCGCCGGCTACGTCCTCAATCGGCACGTTCCTATCGACTCGATGCTGATAGAATAGATCGATGTGATCTGTCTTGAGGCGCTTCAACGACGCTTCCGCTACTCGTTTGATACGTTCCGGCCGGCTATCCCGGTCTGTCGTGCCGTTAAGCGCGAAACCGAACTTGGTCGCGATTTTTACCTGGTTGCGGATTGGAGCCAAGGCCTCGCCCAACAGCTCCTCGTTGATGAAAGGACCGTAGACTTCAGCCGTATCAAAAAAAGTGACGCCATTCTCATGCGCGGTCCGTAACACCCGTATGCCGTCGGAAATGTCGACCGCGGGGCCATAGGTGCCACTGATACTCATCGCGCCCGCACCTATCTCAGAAACTTCGAGCGTTCCGAGCTTGCGGGTCTTCATTGAGCCTGGCTGAATGGCAGGAGTGTCGGAGGCGGCGGCCCAGGCATTTTTCCCTAGCGGGAGGACTGCGCTGGCAACTGCGGCTCCCATCAGAAAGTCGCGTCGTCTGATTTCAAATTGGCGCGCTTCGTGATTCTGCTGATCCATGGTGCGACTCCTGTTGAAGGCCTAGGCCAAGCGGATGCCTCTTCACAGACGCGGGGCGTTGCGAGTGATGGCCATGGCCGTGGCGGGTTCCCTTTACAGGATTAGATATGACGGTACGCAGCATCGGTTTAGACGGTATTTTCTGCATGGGCCTAGAAAGGGCATTTCTGAATGCCGCTTAGCTAGGACGAGAATCCTGGGCCATACGATCGGCAGGCCGCCGGACACTGCACTAGCAGTGCAAGCAAATTGCGCCATCGCCTTGAACCAATCCGAACCAGCTACCATGTTGTTAACGGGTAGAAAGTTTCAGCAACTGCTTGTTTTAATTGGCTTGTGCGCAATTCGACCAATTATTGATCATCGTAACCTGCTGAGTTTAAATCAAAGTGATGCGACCATATTTCCACCGCTGATCCGGTAGCCGAGAACAACCCATGCGAATCCGCCGGTCGCGCGGTGAGCTTCAAATTGACCTGATTGGTGAAGTAAGTAGTAAAAAATTGTAGCGGATATGCAGGCGCCTCACCTAGCGCTCCAATGTAGTTGAAATGCGACGTCCATTCGTCATGATGGGGAGCAGTTTCGAACATGTCATATGGGGAAAACGATATGAAGAGCGACCCAGGGACACATATGCCGTGAGGCAGTTGGTCCACATGATTAATGCCAAGCTGGGTTTGAAGCTCGTTGTTGTCAAACGCATGATATAGATTATTCCAGTCAAAGTTCATGTTATAAGCAAAAACGCCCTGAAAAATCCCAGCAGTTTTCCGATCGATCACACTTGATAGAGACGCGATATTCTTGAGTGCATCAACAAGCGTGCCAGCCCATCGAAATCCGTCATCGTCCGTTATGCCGAGCGGGTATTCAGCCGTTTTTTTTCCTGACGGCGATTTCTCACGATAGAAGGTAAGACTGCTTTTTATCTCGATCGCAGCATAAAGCGACTCGGGTTCAATGATGGCGAAATCATCTGTCGCCAATAACATCTGCCGTTTCGTTGCATCGAATACCAAGCAATCAATTTGCCTGCTTTGCTTGTCCGTAATACGACCAGACAACGGCTCCCACGTGCTGACGAATCCGGATTCGACAGATAATTGCCGAGGTGTAAAGTCTTTCAGGTACTGTCGGAGTCGCCGCTCCCGAAACGATCCCAAAGAGGTGGGATGAGTTGTGAAAAGCGTTATTTTTTCAAAATCGAGTATCAGCTTCGCCTGTTCGATCTCATAAAATCGCTTGATCTGGTTGGCTTGTGAGCTTTCCTTTCCCACCGCTACCTCTTTTCAAAATTCAGGAGATCGGCAAGGCACGGCAATCTGTCGCCACGCCCTCTGACTTGCATTACCCGCTGACGCCGTCCGCTTTCGCATTGAGTGGGACGCCATCGACCGACCGAACGAGGTGTACCGGCAGCATTACACAGTTCAAAGATGTTAAAAGCATAGGATGTAATTAGCATTATTAAGGTGCTCGCCGGCGGGTCGTTAAGCAAGCACTGCTGGACGTCGGAATGTTGCATCAAAGCTCATCGCCATAACGTTTCTTCTGGAACCCCTGCTGTCCGTCTGGGTCATTTAGCACCTCAATTAGCTCTTTGAGGCAGACGGCGTCAAATTGGGTATTAGCCGACCGAACTACATGCGTGATACCATGATGCCGACGGTGGTGGATGTTATCAAAGTCAAGCAAAGATGTGACGTTATATTCGCGTTTGAATTCGGTGCCGATATCCCAAAACACGGCGAGGGAGACGTCCTTCTCGGACTTTTCTCCGTTCTCGAATTCACGTATGAGCCCATCAAGCGAAAATTTATACTCAAGAATTTTTGGGGGCCCTACGTAGGCCTTCGATAATTGCTCCTCGTAGACGCCGAGCGGATTTGTGACTTTGTCGAATTTAAGATTATCAAGCGGCTCTTCGGCCACGTATCGGAACATCCCATCATACTGAGATACCTGTGAGGTCGAGAGAAGCTTGATTCCGCGGATGACCCCTCCAGCAATCAGCTGGTTGAATAATACTATCGCGTCCTGCTCGCAGAGCGGAGTCGATTGCATCGATATCCGCCTCGTCGGAAGGAAAAAATTCTGATTCGTCAGGACAAGGGGGTGGTTTTTCTCATGCTCTTCCTGATCTCGCATCCAATCATGGACTTTAATTTCCTTGCCGATATCTGCTTCGGCGCCAGTATCATTTTTCAGTAGGTCCCGGGCGGCAGATAGATAGGTCACCATTAGTGCAGAAAGGCGCTCGCCCAGTTCTTTTAATTCCGGCTGAAATCCTTTCCGGCCAAGGTCGGGCTCGGCGTTGTCGAAATGGACGACCACATGGGCTTGGTTTTGATGGCCAGTATTCTTCGTAAGTGGAATGGTAATGAGATCGCCTTGGGCCATATGATTGTTCGCCATCTGCAGGCCACCTCTAAGCACGCGAAAGCCTTTCCGCAGCTTAGCCTTCTTGTCGTTGAGGGTGTCCCAGATGGAAGTTGAGTAAGCAAAGTATCCGTACACGCTCACATTGTACTGCTTTATGAGGTCGATGTCGGCTACGCCCAATGTCTTGAAACGGGCAATTATTTCATCGCCAGAGAATGCGTCATATACACCATTCGAATTGCGATACTTCTCTGTAGATTTGGTCGGATCTCGCCCTTTTTCCAATGCTGCAGTCTGAATGGCGCGGACCATTCTGAGGCGAGGGCTGACCGCGATCTCTTCGTGCGGAAACTTGTATTTTGCGACGCAGTCCGCCAAGACTTCGTCTGATTCCTTGGTGACCACACGCAGGTCGAACCTGATTTCACTCGGGCTCTGGTCCGGCAGGCTCACGTGGCCCAATGGCGTCTTCAGGAGCAAAAGATACAGCCACTGCTCCGGGGATGTCGCACTGTACCAAGATAGGTTAGATGGCCGGGTGTGCTTGCCGCCGAATTTGATCTTGAAACTCGCGCCCTGGTCGATGTGGTCGAAGATTTCATCCCCGCTAGCGATTGGCTCAATCTTCGGGCGGTGGACGCTCCCTTGAATATCTTCCACCCAGTCACGCCCTCCAACGAATTGGCCGGAAAAGGCGAACGCGGAATTCTTTGTCCTCATCTCCAGGTTGTTGAAGCCGTAAGCAATATATGTGGCGCCAACGCCCTTGTTGCCCCTCGTATTTCCACCAGCTTTGAATGATATACTTGGAGCGATAAACGCCATGAACTGTTCGCGTTTAAAACCTACTCCATTATCCACAACCTGAAAGCTATTTTCCTGCAGATCAATTTTGACAAAAATTTTCGGTCGATAGCCTGCTTCGCCTTCAGCTGCCCGGCGCTCAACAGAATCCATTGCATTCTGCAAAAGCTCAGACATGGGGTCGTAGGTCCCCACATAAGATTTGAGGATATTCTTTATTTCCCGCTTTTTGCCAGCAGTCAGGATCTCATGGTCGGAATCATTTGCTGCTTCCAGCGGATCCCATCCCATTTCGAGAGGCGTTAGAATGTTCATTTCGTCCTCTTTAGGAAGCAAAAGAAATACCTACCAGTGCACATAGACGAATTTGCTATCGCTGTCCAAATTGCGTTCTCTCAAAGGCACTACGGTCAGTGAAAACAACATCCTGGGATCGCTCAAGCCGGGAGTTGGTTGTCTCAGTCAGCGACGCAGCATAGAATGCTTTTGCTATTGCAGGTTCTCACATCAGGTCTCGGCGATAGGGCGCCCGCGCCTTGCCTTTGTTCCTTTTTCGTTCTAACTACCCGCTAGTGTTCGGCGGCGGTTGTTCATCCACAAGTTAAGGAACTTGATCTGATGCAATATGCACCACTTTGGCGTAGGTTCGGCGATATCTGCACCCGGTATGATTCATGCAAGCTCCAGCTCATAAGAAAACCGTCAGAACATCCGTAATGCTTCCGGAAGCGGTTCATAACCGCATTCAGTCGCTTGCAGATGCCAGTGATGTTTCCGCCGCGTGGGTTATCCGTGCGGCAGTCATGCAGTTTCTCGCGGAGCACGGTGAAGAGACGAACCTCCCGCTGCGTCTTCCGCGATCGAAAGAGGATATGAGATGAGCGCGGAAACGATTCGTCAGAAAATCGCCCGACTGCAGGCTGGCGGCAAACCGCGACTTCTGGACCTCTTTGCCGGATGCGGTGGCCTTTCACTCGGCTTTCACTCGATCGGCTTTTCAGTACGTGCCGCTGTTGAGTTCGACGTGGACGCAGCGCGTTCTCATGGACTGAACTTCCACGGGGGTGACGCCCGTCACAGCAAGGCACGCGACATCATCAATACACATCCTGAAGATCTCGTTGCAGAGCTAGGTCTGGGGCCGGTCCAGGATGCGTTCGACATTCTCGTTGGCGGCCCGCCATGTCAGGCCTTCGCGCGTGTCGGACGCCCGAAGCTCCGTGAGATCGATGCTCACCCGCAGGCTTTCCGTCACGACCCGCGCGCGCGCCTGTACCAGGAATATCTGCGTTACGTCGATGCGTTCAAACCGCTAGCCGTCGTGGTGGAAAACGTTCCGGATGTACTGAATCATGGGGGCCAGAACATCGCCGAGGAGATCTGCGAGGTTCTCGAGGATAAAGGATACGTCTGCGGCTATACACTGCTGAACGCAGCGTTCTATGGCGTACCGCAGATGCGCGAACGTATGTTCCTGATTGCCTACCGTCGCGAAGTCTCCGAGAAGATATTATTTCCTGATCCGACAAACTGGCTGGTCCTTCCTCCGGGTTATGAGGGATCCCGGGCAGTTGCGCTCAAGGTGCTCAACGGCCACATTTCGTCAGCACACGACTATCATGAGCCCCCCTCTGCGGTCCCCTCGCTACCCGCGGCAGTTACTGTGGAACAGGCGATCGGAGATCTTCCCCGCATCGATGCCCGCAGCAAACTCGCCTCAGGAGAACTGAGGCGTGGTGCACGCCGCATGGATGAGACGATCCCCTATGACCGGCGACAGAAGATATCGGCATACGCGAAGCTTATGAGGTCCTGGCCGGGGTTCGAAGCGCCGCAAGACGGGCTGCGTGACCACGTCATCCGTTACCTGCCGAGAGACTATCCGTTGTTTGCTCGTCTCAACCCGGGCGACCAATATCCCCAGGCATGGCAGCACGCAATGAACATGTTCAATGAAAAGCTGGCAGAACTCAGCAAGGCGGGGAAGCATGTTGTCGAAGGTTCACCCGAATATGAACGCCTGAGGGACGCAATCGTCCCACCCTACGACGCGTCAAAGTTTCCGAACAAGTGGCGCAAGATGTGGAGCGATCAGCCGGCCAGAACCCTGATGGCGCATCTGGGCAAGGACAGCTATAGCCATATTCATTATGACAGTGAACAGGCACGTACGATCTCGGTACGTGAAGCCGCCAGATTGCAGTCGTTCCCGGACGGCTTTGTCTTCAGTGGGACTATGAACCCGAGCTTCAAGCAGATTGGAAATGCCGTACCTCCTCTGATGGCAAGAGCACTTGCTGCGCGGATCATGGAGACGTTGTGTCCGAGCCAGAAAGAGAGCCTTGATGGATATCCGAGAGCGGCAGCAGCAGTATAAGGACGCAGTTCAGGCCTTTCCGGGCATGACGAAAGGCACACGCGTAGCCGACGCCTTCGGCGTTTCAAACAGCGCCAAGATTGTCGGCGGGGCGCTGTTTGCCTTCAACGTTAATCTCGCATCCTACAGCGCGGCATATGACCAGATTGCAGTCCATTGCCTGCTTCGCTTCCCACCGGAAGACGAGATCTATTTCACGATCTTCGTGAAGAACGACCTTCCACTCCTCGAAGCCCGGCTTGAAGAGATGCGTGCCTCAGGCAGCTCGAAGCCGAGGAACTCCGGGCAGAAAAGCGTTGCCGACGAGGACGAGACCGTCGAGGAAAACGTCTTCAACGAGGAGCCGGTCCCTGCTGCAGCCCCTGACACGCTGGACTACACGGACAACAACAAGAATGTGAAAGGCTACATTGCCAGCGACGGGCGTCTTTATCTGCGCAATAAAGGCTATTGGGATACGATGCCCGCCGATCTCTCAACGATCAGCAAGCCTGTAGCAATTGATCGGATCGTCTTTGCGATATGGCCGCCGGCGGCATCTGCCAGCAGAGGCCTGATGGCACGCGAACTGATCGGGTATCTGGGCAACCTGATCGGACGCGAGAAAGTCCATGAATTACGCGTGTGGGCTGACATGGACGCTGTCAGTGCCGACATGCAGCGTATGCCGATGAGTTTGTCTCTTAAGGAGATCGAGAACGCGATCGCGGCAGCAGGCGGCCATTATCCCGATGGAGAAATTTCGCGCTTCCACGGCGCCATGAATTTTCTGTCGTCCAAGCATTTTGTCATCCTGTCCGGATTGTCCGGTACAGGGAAAACCCGCCTCGCAATCCAGTATGCCCATGCTGTCCACGGACTGTCCGGCAAAGAAAGCCGGGATCCGTTCCTGTTCATATGTCCTGTGAGGCCGGAGTGGACGGACCCAACGGGGCTGACCGGCTATTACGACGTACTATCGAACCGATATATGATCCCCCCGTTCCTTGAGGCAGTTCTGCTGGCGACGGCGCATCGCGATTCGCCGGTATTCGTCGTCCTTGACGAAATGAATCTGGCCCGAGTCGAATACTATCTTTCCGACGTCCTCTCTGCGGTGGAAAGTGGCGAAAAAATCCGCCTGCATTCTAGCGGCGTCCCGCTCGAAGGCTCAAATGGCACGCCGGTTCCTGCAGCGCTCGAGCTCCCGTCAAACCTGTACATCACCGGCACAATCAACGTCGATGAGACGACCAATCCGGTCAGTGACAAGGTCCTGGACCGGGCCATCGTGATCGACATGTCCAATGTTGATCTTCTGGGCTTCTTTGATGCCCTTGTGAAACGTGAACCCTCCCTGGCCGATGCGCGAGCAGCCTGCGAGGGAGTTCTTAGTCAGGCAAGGACAATCCTTGCTCCGCACGGATTGGGCTTCGGCTATCGCGTTGCTGAGGAAGTCGTGCGCTACCATGCCTTTGCGGAAAAGCACCTGGACCCGGCCCCGAACTCGGTTATCGATGATCTGATGGTGCAGAAGGTTCTGGTGAAGCTGCGCGGCGGCGAGCGTCAGCGTCAGGTGCTGGCGGGACTTACAAAAGCTCTGGCAGGACTTCCGCGCTCTCAGAACTTCCTGACGAAGCTTCTTTCAGATCTGGACGAGTACGGGGCCTTCCAGGCGAACAGGTAGCCAGATGGAAGCCCTGCTCATCAGAGACGAGAAAACCGGCGCTGAATGGCGCGTCTGGCCGGACCCCGACGTCATACCGGCTGGATCGATTCATGAAACCGGCTCCTACCTCTTCGAACTCACTGGAGCTGACGACGCGGACACCGCGGATCTGCTGATTGACGACGTGAGGCTGGAGGCTTTGCGCGCTCCGGCACCCGATTCTGCACGGTGGCGGTGGCCGCCCGGGTTCCAGGCCGGGCTGGTGGAAGCTGAGCTTCGTCTCTCTGGCCGCTCGCCCCGTCGCTTCGAAATCACCACCGATCCTGATCTGCGCAAGCTGACGCGAGACGACTTCGATGCGATGGTTCGCGAAATTCTCGACGATACGTTTGCTCTTTTTTCGCTGAGCAGTTTCAGAAAGGGGATCGCAAGAGGGAACGGCGCCCGCCCACCGGCGATAGCAAGGCTGGAATTCCTTCGTTCACGCATCGAGGAACTGGAGATAGTCGTCGCTGCGATAGCACGCAATCCGAGGCGGATCCTGAAGGCGCAGGATCGCAATGTCGCGCACTATCAGGCCACGCGCGCAACCGGCCCCGAAATCCTGCGATCCTTCCAATCAGGACCGGTTCTGAGGGAGACGACGAATACGACGCGGCTGCCGGCCGCGCTGAAAGGTTTTCTTCCAGCCCAGATCCGTATCCGCCAGCGCCAGAGTTCTCTTGATCTTCCGGAACATCGGCAGATGGCCGCCTGTCTTCGCGCCTGGACGGCATGGCTGACAGTAGCGGCCGACCAGCTGGACAAAGGTAGCCGCGATCGCGGCGCGGAGGTCGGCAGGGAAGCGAGCGCCTGGGCGAGGCGCTGCAGACGCCTTGCAAGACGGGTTAGCCAGCTTGCGACGTCTGCACCGTTCGTTGAGGCTGGAGACGCTCCTCCGCGTCTGACACTTTCGGCTCTGTTTCAAAACGACCCGTCCTATCGCCGCTTTTATCGGCTCTGGCAGGACATGAATCTCGGCATCGCTGCAATCTTTGGTGATTTCCTGAACCTGCCGCTGGCGCGAACCTTCGAGCTGTACGAACTCTGGTGTTTCCTGCGGCTCGTGCGCGCCGCGACGCTGGAATTCGGGGACGACAGTGTTGCAGTTCAGGATCTCTTTATCAGCGATGCTTCAGGAGGTCTCACGCTTGCAGCCGGCGCGGTTACCGTCTCTGTCGGCGATAGCTGGCAGCTCTGCTTCCAGAAACAATATCGCGAATTCTGGCTTGAGCCTGATCGGCGCGGATCTTACAGCCGGACGATGACGCCGGACATCGTTGCCGCTCGAAACGCGGCGGCTGACGGCGGCCGGGGCAGGATGATCGTTCTCGATGCTAAATACAGGGTCGCTGACGGGCTGAATGATGCGTTGACCTCAATTCACACCTATCGCGATGCGCTGGTTCAGGAGGCCGAAGCAGGAGACGTTAAGGGAATCGTCAGCGCTGCCTATCTGCTCACGCCTGATATGCCGGCCGTCGGAAGCACTTACCGCTCCACGGCTATGCCCGGCCGGCTGTTTCATCCGCAGTACCGGGCCGGCTTCCGCTTCGGAGCAATGACTTTGAAGCCAGGCATGGCAATGTCAGATCTGACCTCAGCTCTCCGACTGATCATCGCCGACGCTACGTCAGAGGAGACTCCATAATGGATGTTCTGACGAAGGAACAACGCCGTCTGAACATGAGCCGCATCCGTGGTCGGGACACAAAACCCGAATTGCTGATCCGCAAAGGGCTCCACGCAAGAGGCTACCGCTTCAGAGTGAACGTGACCAGTCTCCCCGGCCGCCCGGATATCGTTTTCCCAAAATACAGAGCCGTCATTCAGGTCAACGGATGCTTCTGGCACGGCCACGACTGTCATCTGTTCAAGATGCCCGCCTCGCGTCAGGACTTCTGGGAAGAGAAAATTTCCGCGAACCGTGAACGCGACAGACGGACGAACCAGTCGCTGTCAGAGGCAGGATGGAGAGTTCTAACAATCTGGGAATGCTCCCTCAAAGGCGTGAAACGACGGCTACCGGACGAGGTTCTCACCTGCTGCGAGGCGTTTCTTCAAGACGTGACGAGGAATGTGGCGAACATCAGGTCAACATAGGACATGTCAACTCAAGCTCCTTGATGAGATTCGCACTCGAAGCCATCACACAAAAACCGCCTTCGAAACAACAGCGTGAGGTTCCTTGCTGGAGCAAAGTTATCGTTGAGGCATGCCTCTGTTTATTCCGGCCGCCGAACCGCATCCATGGCGACAAACAGACGCAAGACCGATGTGGTTCGGCCCCGCGCCCGCTCGCAATGCAGCGATCAAGTGACAAACTGTATCAGGCTTTTGTTGCGCAACGGTGCATCCAGAATAGCGCTTGTGCCGCCTCTCTCCATGCAGCTGGCGATGACAAGCTTGCGCGCAGCACGGCTGGCGCCAAGATAGGCACGCGACACGTATCGGCGCCGCGCACCCTGGCTAAGATACTCATCCGAAAGGTCCGCTTGGTCGACATGGATGAGAAAGACAGTATCAAATTGCAAACCAGCGACATATTCGGGCATGCTGAAAACGGATTTCATCCGTGCATAGCGTAGTTCGCGCAGATCCTCGCGCGACGTCACCGACACGAATTTGTCCCGAGCTCGCCCGGCTTTCCTATACCGATCGAACAACTCTTCGTTCATACATAGGATAGCGATTTGGCTCCCTCCTCCGTCAATCGAACGGGCCAAAATACCAGCCTCTTCAAGAACATCGTCGATGAGTTGCACGCCCGTGTCGAAGATCCGCAGTGTCGCAAGATCGCCATCAGCCTTGTTGGATTGGCTCTCATAGGTGTCGAACTCACCCTCAAGATCCATTGCCGGAAAAGATGCATCGAGATCCTTTAGGAACGCCGAAATCTGGGGTGTCGAGCGGAAAACCTGCTTGAGGTCGACCGGGACCGACTCACCAACACCTGGATTGCGGAACCGCTCGAGCCCACCGCCAAGTGCCGCATCACTGGTGCTCTGTTTGAGGTCGTAAGCCATGATCAGAGGCCAGCGCCCAGAATGCTCGGCCCGCGACGCAAACAGGTTGTGCAAAGTCATCGCTTCGACCCGTGTGAAATAGTGATACTCATCGACGAAGATCAGGTCGAATCCGTCCCTGTCACGCAGCTGGTTCCACTCGTGTGTGGAGAGATAGCGGCCAAAATCTGCAATCATCTGGTCCATGCTGAGGAGTTGTTCACGACGAAGGGCATCGCGATAGGCGGAGTGAACCTCAAGAACGAGCTTTCGGTGACGTTCGGTTGGCAAGGCCATCTGCCAAGCCTCACGCGCACCCTTGACGTAACGATCCGCATCGGGGGTTCCCTTGCGGATGTTTTCTGCGTCGAGAACGCACGCGAACTCGTTCATCAGGTCTTCGACTAGCGCCTTTCTCGCTCCCTCGTTTCCCATACGCGCCGCCAAATCCGGGCACTCTTTCAAAACGCCAAGCGCCGTGCGTGGCGACGTGCGCACTGCCTCAATGGCGTCATGGATCATGAACCCTTGTAATTCACGCCCGTCTCGCCCGTCGAGTGAGAGAGGACGCAACCCTTTCTTCTCATAGCTTAGCTGCTCCTGGGCGAGCTCGTACAGCGTGCCGATCCACAGTTTCGGCCGGCCAGCAGGGGTTTTCAGCTGCGACCAGCGCGCAGATGGGTCAAGCGCGTAGAACATGCCCCGCACGACATCATGGGCCAAAGCCGAGCTATGCGTTAGGAACGCGATGGTCTTGTCTCCGCCTGCATCAGCGTCGGCATACAGTGCCTTTAGGCATTTAACCGCCATCGCCTGGGTCTTCCCGGTCCCGGGCGCCCCGCGAAGGCGGATCGGTCGATCGAGCGGCTGATCGACGAACTTCAGCTGCTCCCCGCTAAGTTTTCGATCGTACCACTCGTCAAGCGTCCCGGAGCCAGACAATTGTGCGCCGAGCGGCTCGCTCAACAGAATGCCAAAATTGCCGACAGGATCAGGACTGACCTGATCGACGGTCAAAGCCTCGAGCAAGCCACCAACGGCAGCTTCATAGGCTGGTATGTCGATCGGGACCTGCCGCAGGACCTCTGGCCCATTGGTCACTCCAAAGGCAAAGAGGTTCGCGCTGCCCGATGGAGCCTGATCGAAATAGATCCGATACTGGTTTTTGCGGCCGATCGAGTCGGCATAGACAGAAAGAAGCGAACCCTCATGATAGGGCTGCCACTGGACCGGCAGCGATATGCTGCGATCGAACTGCCGCAAGGCCACCCGAACAATCCTTTCGAACGCCGAGCGCGGCTTCGCGATGCTCTTGAAGACTCCCAGAGCACCGATGTTGATAACCAGCAGGTTGCTTTCGAGATCGGCCTTCTTCGAAAGGATATAAACAACATCGCCGATTTCGACCCGTCTCACGCCTTCGGTATTGGTGGGTACGTAAAAGTCGGAAAACCATGCATCCTCGATCAGCGCGGCATCCAGGATGCCGACTGCATCTTCGTCAATGACGAGCATGTTCAATGCCACGTTAAATCCCCTTATTGTCGTACATTTTTTCGACGAGCAGGTCGGTGGCCGCGCTACATGCGTTCTCGAATTGGGTCGACATTCCAATGCGAGAGAACAGAAAGGCGAGTTTCTGTGCGATGGAAAAACGCAATCCGTCGGAGAACCGGCCGATACGATGAAAGGCATTCGGCTGGCCATCGATCCTAGCATCGGCTTCAGACCGGTAGAGATCTTTTGCATGCAAAGTGGAAATGGCGCGCAGCAGGACGACAAACCCATAACCAGGAGTGGCGGGAAGTTCCGGAATATGGACGAAATCCGGAAATCCGCGCTCTCCATCAAAAGCTTCCCGGACAGCGGAGCGTTGCTTACCTTCGTCACGACCGACTAAGGTCCACACTTCGCGAAGACAGGCCATCCCGTTGCCTGCGTTTCCATGTCCCAGGGCCATTCTCAGTGCCGATAGGAGTGCGACTGTCTTCGCGTCCGAGGGCTTGGTCGGCCTGATCGAGGTAATAATTTCCTCCGGCGTCGCCTCGGCAAGCCAGGAATACAACATGTCCCCATCAATGCTCGCAAGGGAAAGGCCTTCCTTCTTGACCAATCCGTTCAACGCCTCGCAGGCAGGCCTCGTCTGCCTCTCCAAGAGTCTGCGCAATTGCTCCGGCGCCCAATATGCTTCAAGAAATTGGTCAGAGCTTACGATTTCCAGCCAGGTGAACCGATCCCCTGCCTTTCTCTGCGCTATGTCGCAATCCGCCGTGATAATCAAACCCCAAGTCTGACGGCCGCCTTGCTCAACGTCGATTCGTCGAATGACATCGCCCTGCCGAATATCGGCGTCATCAGCAACAAAAACAAAATGATCCGTCATCTATAATTTCCCCTGTCGCGATACAATGAAGGAACATTTCTGCAAACGCAAACAGTAGCTTACGTTTTGAACAAGCCAACTCTCCCAATAACGCTTCAATCGTCGCGGACACTCTGCCGGTCTCTTTTTTCCTGGAAATACGTGCAAGAACATCGTCCGCTCTGCCTTTCAGCCAACCTGATGCTCTCAGTCAGCATGCCTAATCCCGGCCGGGTTAACTTCGCGGGACACCGGGGACTTACTCGAATCAAGCATCCGTGTTTCCATCCCGGGAAGCTCGGAGCAAGAGCAAGGATCGAGACACCGCAGATTCAGTCGACAACATTGCGCGTCTGAAGAGGCGTCAGACTAGGTCGGAGATTCGATTTTGCAGGACAAACAGCATGGTTTCGGCGTGTTCGCAGCCGAGGAAAGAATGGGCGAAAAAATTTCTCAGATTTGCTTTCCGGGTTTCTCGCTCCGCCGCGATCAATTGGCAGAGCGCTTCTGATGGCCGCTCGCAAACCGATGCTGCATTGAGAAAGGGGGTGAGATGGCTCGACCGTTGACAAGAATTGCAGATGGGACGCCGTATGTGCGTCCTGCAGTGATAGAGACCCAGATCGACCAGGCAGTCCAGCTTTCCGCCACCATCCCGGCCATCTGCGCTCCGAATGCCTCGTTCATCTCGTTCGGGAGGGACGACGTTCCGGCAACCAGGCGCTGATGACCGCAGTCTTGCCTATATTGCTCGGCAGGTGTGAAGCCAACCTTGGGGTTACGGTCGCTGATGGCGCAATACCGGACGCTGCAAACCTTCGCCAGGCAATCCTCGACGACCTGACGGAGCTGTTCGTGATGGACGGGTCGGGTGACTTTCCCGACGAACTGGATTTCTACGAATGCAAGTTCAACAAAGCATTCAGGGCGCTGCGTATCGATGCCATCAGGCGTGCCGAGCGGCGGAGCAAGCGTTCCATAGAAGTTGCCGAGATGCCGGAGCTTGAAGTCAAAAGCATGCCCGATGCCTTCGAGGATGCGTTTGCCAGGGTGTCGGACGCATTCAAGGTCTTGCCGACCCAGGAATGGGATGCCGATCGCGAGCCAATCCTGCAGGCAATCGAAGCGTTACCACCAGACGAGCGAGATGCCGTCGTGCTTGTCCATGCCCTCGGCTACAAGGAGGAATCCGACGATCCCGAGGAAGAGACGGCTGCAACAAGATGCAATTGTACGGGACGAACCATTCGCAACCGGCTGACACGGGCCGCCGCGAAGCTTTCCCGTTTCAAGGAGGACCTATGAGCCAGACCCTTAACCCGAGCCCGCGCGCATTGCGGGAGGCCTTCTACGCACTATCCGCGGCCCAGGAAATCCCCGATGCCAGGCTGCTGGACGATCTAGTACGCCAGCATCCTCAATATGGCGCAGAGCTCACCGAATTCGCCATCGCGCTTGCCGTCGACGCATTGCGCGGCGATCGCGCTGTTGAAGCAGCGGAAGCGGCAATTGACCCGACGATCGTAAGCCCCGCCGTCAGCAGGGCGATGAGCCACTTTCAGAATCGGCTTCATGCCGTTACGACCAGCGGACTAAAATCGGTGAGCGAGCCCGCAACCGTCCCCGACGCGCCCAACCCGTTCAGCGCTTTATCGCGTGGTGAGTTTCGTGGCCTTGCCACGCGGCTGAACACAAATGCCGTTTTCGTCGGCAAGTTACGCGATCGCCAGATCGATCCGGACACCATACCGCCCGGCTTCCGAGCACGGGTCGCCGACGAGCTGAAAGCGCCGCTGGACGTGGTCGTCGCTCATTTCGCGGGAAGGCAGCCGATGCCAACAGGTCAGTTTTTCAAAGCAGACGGAAAACCAACCACCGGCGCGCAACAGAGTTTTGATGAGGCTGTCAAAAATTCGGGCCTGACGCCGGAGCAACAAGCCTATTTGTTAGGACTTTAAACGCATGGACCAGTTCGAACCGATCAGGACCACGGCGGCGATACTCCACGGCGAGTTGCTTGCGGAGGGCAAAGATCCGTTCGACATGCTCGCGTTTGTTCAGGCGGCAGTTTCGCACCGCGATCTGGATCTCGTCTGGCTGCCGCGAGGTGACCCGGCGCTGAAGGGTGCAAAAGCGCTGTTCGACGACCAAGGGGGAACAATTTGCTGCGAGGACGAAGGTGACCCGATAACGCGCGCGCTGCTCGTCGCGCACGAACTCGGGCATTCCGAACTTCATGCCGGCTCGGCGACTTGCGCCACATCGGATATCGATCCGTCCCGGAGCACCGAGGCCGCCCCTGTCGGACTACAGCGGGTCGAAGATTACGGCGCAAAAGAGCGACGCGAGCTACAGGCAAATGTCTACGCCCGCGAACTTCTGCTGCCACGCGCATTCGCGCACAAATTACACGCCGTAGACAATTTGACGGCCGCGGCAATCGCGGATCGAACGAAGCTCCCGGTCGCGTTGGTCCGGCAACAGGTGCTCGATGCCTTGCTTCTGCCAACAGTGGCCGATGAGACCGAACAGGGGGAGGTCGAGTCGCCGGCACGAAAGCCCGACCCGTCCCAGGATCGAGCGGCCGCGCATCGCGGAAAACCCTTCCAATTGCAGGCGGGGCCTGGAACCGGCAAGACCCGAACGCTCGTGAAGCGCGTGCTGTCGCTATTGGCAGAGGGCATAGATCCGGCGGCGATCCTCATCCTGACATTCTCCAACCGGGCTGCGGGGGAACTGTCCGAACGGTTGACCGCGGCAGCACCCGAAGCTGCGCCGAAACTTTGGATGGGTACGTTTCACGCGTTCGGACTCGATCTCGTGCGCCGTTATCACGACAGGCTGGGGCTTGCGCCGAACCCATCGCTGTTCGATCCCAGCGATGCGATCGAGGTACTTGAAGACATTCTACCAACGCTACCCCTCATCCACTACAGGAACCTCTGGGACCCGACGATGGTATTGCGCGACATCGTCGGAGCGATTTCCCGCGCGAAGGATGAAATCGTCGGTCCCCAGCGCTATCGTGAACTTGCAAAGGCGATGGAGGCAGACGCTGGGGGTGACGAGGATGCACGGATTGCTGCCGCGAAATGCCTCGAAATTGCGGATGTCTACGATCTCTACGAAGCAGCCCTGCGCAAACAAGGCGGCGTGGATTTTGGCGACCTCGTCATGCGTCCGACTCAGTTGCTGGAAGCGGACGAGGCCGTTCGCATCGGCGTTCAGCTTCGTCATCGTCACGTCCTCGTCGACGAATATCAGGATGTGAACCGCGCAAGCGCGCGTCTCCTGAAGATGATCGCCGGAGACGGTGAACGCCTTTGGGTGGTTGGTGATGCACGGCAATCCATCTACCGGTTTCGTGGCGCTTCGTCGGAAAACATGGTCCGGTTCGCCACAGACTACCCCGGTGCGGTCATCGATCAGCTCGGCGTCAACTACCGCTCGACCGAACAGATCGTGCGTAGTTTCGTCACCGTTGCACCGCGCATGGGCGCCTCAAGGGGCATGCTGCGCCTCGCATTGGAGGCTAACCGGGGCCAAGGCCCAGGCCGCCCCGAACTGCGGCGCTTCGAGACACTGGATGACGAAGCGGAAGGTGTGGCGGCCAGCATTCGCCAGCTTGAAAAGGACGGTGTAAGGCTTCGCGATCAAGCTGTTCTGTGCCGGACCAACGGCCGCCTGAACGAGATCGCGACGGCGCTTGAGGCGCGGGGCATCCCCGTCCTTCATCTCGGAAGTTTGTTCGAACGGGAGGAGGTTCGTGATCTGCTGGCGCTGCTGAGCCTGGCGGTCGACCCGTTCGGCGACGCCCTCGTTCGCGTCGGCGCCATGCCTCGATATGGTCTGAGCCTGCAGGATTCGCACTGTCTGAACGGCCACCTGCGATCGCTTGGTAAGCCCGCGCTGGCGGGCCTCGCGGAGGCGATCAACGCTCCAGGGCTGTCGGCTTCGGGGCGCGCAGCCATCGCGCAACTGGCCACCGATTTGGCGCCACTGCGCTCGAACGTGAGCGCGTGGGAGTTTCTGACCGTCTATCTTCTTGATCGCACCGACCTCACGAGGCAGCTGGGCGAGGCCTCCACTGTAACCGAACGAATGCGCGCTGTGGCCGTATGGCAGTTCCTCAACTTTGTGCGGGAGCAAAGCCCCGTGGGGGCCAGTCTTCCTATCCAGCGAACGCTCGACCGCGTCCGCCAGCTTGTGCTTCTGGCGGAAGAACGGGACTTACGACAGGTTCCTGCCGCGGCACTGCATCTGGACGCCGTTCGTCTGATGACCGTTCACGGCAGCAAGGGTCTCGAATTCGAAGGCGTGCATGTGCCGGGGCTGACGGTTGCAAGTTTCCCGAGTTCGAACCGCGGCCAACGTTGCCCGCCGCCCAACGGGATGATCGACAGCGTCGAGGATGTGTTGCCCGCTGACGAGGCCAAGCGCGCCCATGAGGATGAAGAGCAATGTCTCTTTTTCGTGGCGTTGTCGCGCGCCCGAACGCATCTCCGTCTCTATCATGCGCGAAAGCAACGAAATGGAAATGGCCGATCGCCGTCGCCATTTCTGGACTGGCTTCCACCGATGCTCATAGAGGACGTGGCAAATCCGCCCATGCTTGCGCTTCCCCCGGGTGCGCCAAAGCCCCAGCCAATCGCAATCTCCTGGCCATCGAACTGGGTACTGACCGACAGCCGTCTTGGCTCGTACGAAAAGTGTCCGCGGCGGTTCTTTTACACACATGTTCTGGGCCTGGGGGGTGCTCGCAAGCCCACCGCGTTTTCCCGTACGCACGATTGTCTTTATGAACTGCTGCGCTGGCTTGCCGAGGCCCGGCGTGCCGGAGAGCCAAGTCTTGCCGAAGCGGAATCGGCATTCGAGGCGATCTGGAAGGAACGAGGACCGGTCGATCACGCCTTCGCCGATGACTACCGGAGACTTGCATCGAGATTGATCGGTGCCCTGCTGAAAGCAGGCGCTGGCCACCGCTTCAGCGATGCGCAACCGCTCGCCATCGATTTTCCCAATGGCGGTCGTGTGCTGGTCGAGCCGGACGAAGTGGCAGAATTGCGCGATGGCACAATCGTCATCCGTCGTGTTCGCACCGGATACAGACGCAGTGACGAGTATGACCGGCTCGAATACACCCTCTACCTTCTTGCTGCTCGTAGCCAGTTCGGCGGCCGAGCCGTCGTTCACGCGTTGCATCTGACCGATGAAACGCAGGAACCGGTCGAGATCAGCACGACGAAGATTGGCAATCGGCAAAAGAAGAGCGAGACGATGCTGGCCGGCATCGCCGCGGGTGCATTTCCGACGGAGACCGACGCGATCACCTGCCCCCGGTGCCCGCATTTCTTCATTTGCGCCGCGACGCCGCCGGGTTCGCTGAAGCTCGATTAAAAAAATTTCGTTCCGGCTTTCCGGGTTCCTCCTCTGCTGGCGATCAAGGAGGTAAGGGACGAAGCCAGGCAATAGGGCCTCGCACTTCAATCCCCGGAGTGCAGATAATGAAAGCCATTGACGTCTTTTACCAGGGCGAAGGCATCGGCGAGATCGCGCATATCGAGATCGAACCCGATGCCGCGTTCTCCGCCCTCAAGACCATCCTCGTCGAGAAGCATGGGGCAACCCACGGCGCACTGCTGTTCCTCGAAGATGAGGACGAGCCGCTCGACGAATCCATCCTCATCAAGGAGCGCGCCGACCCCAAGGGGTTGAAGCTCCACCTCCACCACTGCCGTCATGTCGAGGTGACGGTCACGTTTAACGGCGAGACGGCCGAACGCCGTTTTTCGCCGAGCGCGACGGTCGCACGCGTGAAGCATTGGGCAGCCGAGAAGAAGTTCGGCATGTCCGAGGACGAAGCCGGCGAGCACGTGCTGCAGATCGCCGGCACCCACGATCGTCCGGCGCCCGGAACGCACATCGGTGCGCTGACCGACGGCAAGGTCTGCGCTCTCGCCTTCGATCTCGTCCCTGACGAGCGTGTGAACGGTTCGCCGGAGGACGCCGCATGATCGGGCCGGATCAGCGTGCCTTGGAGACGGACGTGGCGAAAGCCACGTTCCGGCTCGGGCAGGCGGAGGGCCGCTGGCGGCTCATTTCAGTAACTTGGCCGTTCGCCCTCATCGGCGTGATGGCCAAAGATGATCGTGAATATGTGCTGCGACTGAACTGTGCCGGTTATCCGCAGAGCCCGCCGACTGGCGGCCCGTGGGACACGAGCACCAATCAGATTCTTGCATTCGATCTCTGGCCGCGCGGCCAAGGTGGTCGTGTGTCCGCAGTCTTTCGGACTGACTGGAAGAACGGCACTGCCCTTTACCTGCCCTGTGATCGCGAAAGCTTTGTCGGACATGACAACTGGCGTTCCGAAATGCCCTCGAAAATCTGGCGCCCCGCCGATGGGATCGTCCAATACCTGGAGCTTGTCCATGAACTACTTCACTCTCGCGACTATGCGCCGCTTCTTCGCCCCGCAGCATGAGCTGTCCTGTTCCTGGTTTCTGTGGTGTCGCCTGAAGACAAGGTTGCGCGAGCGCGGGCGCGATTGCAGCCGCGAAAGTGGTGCATTCCTGCTCGGGTATCGCGAGGGCACCGCAGCGCGCATCGTCGATTTCGTCCTCTACGACGATCTCGACCCGCATTCGCTCGACAGCGGCATCGTCCGTTTCAATGGGCGGTATTTCAGTGACCTCTGGGCGATTTGCAAGGCGCGCGGCCTGACGGTCGTGGCCGATGTTCATGTCCATCCGCAGGGTTCCGGGCAGAGCAATTCCGATCGCGATCATCCCATGATCTCGCGTGCCGGGCATATCGCCCTGATCCTCCCCGATTTTGCGATTGGCGCTCAGCCGCGATCCGGTATCGGCATCTACCGCTATCTCGGAAGCAAGCAATGGCAGGCGGTGCCAGCATCGGAGCGCCCCAGTTTCTTCCATATCGGATTGATTTAGCAAGGAACACACCATGACCACACAGATTTCGGCAGACTCCCTTCACCGGCTGATTAAACATGCGATTGACAGTGGCACAGCCGCCAGCGTCGAGGAGGCAAAGGCCCTGTTTCAAGGCTATCGGCTGGCCATTGAGATCGATCCTGCCGCAGCCGCCGACCCGGTACAGCAGGCCGCGTTGCTGACAACTATCGCCCTTGGTCATCGGGTTTTCCTGGGCGGGGTTTCGGTTAGCGGTCTACTGGAAACGCCAATGTCGCTGGCAATGCCCCGCGGGCGGACCTTGGCCGATGCTGTTGTGGCACTGGGCGGCACGCCCGGCGCCATGCCGGGCGAAACACCGACGATCGTAATCGGTGGACCTGCACGTGAGCGGCGCAGAGGTTTTTGCATCCGAACGGCGACGGCCGGCTGGCGCGGCGGAATATTGCCGATTCATTCCGAGCTTTCTCCGACCGGCGGCAGCACTATGCCGTTAGCAGGAATGCTTGCAGCAGGTCTCGCCGTGAATGAAGCATTCCTCTACGTGAGTGGCGGCTCGTCCGCGGTCGGACGACGTCCGGTCGGGCTTTCGCTATGGCGCCCGGGCTCGGACGTAGACTGGCTGCAATCGGATGAAAGCGAACCGGCATTGACCTACCTGCCGTCGCGTCTGTGGTTGATCGGCCTTGGCCATCTGGGCCAAGCCTATCTGTGGGGTCTTGGACTCCTGCCCTACCAGGACCCTTCAGCGGTAAAACTTGTCCTTCAGGATGTCGACGTGATTACCGAGTCGACGACAAGCACCTCCATTCTTACGGACGCCACCATGGTCGGTCAGAAGAAGACGCGGGTGATGGCGGCATGGGCGGAGCAACGGGGTTTCACGACCTCTCTGCAGGAGCGATTGTTCGCGGCAGATTTCAAGCGTCAGCCGGATGAACCTGCGGTGGCGCTTTGTGGTTTAGACAACGCCGCCGGACGGCGAGCTTTGGACCAAGTCGGGTTCGATCTGATTGTCGAAGCCGGGCTCGGCCGTGGCTATCGGGATTTCCGGACCATGAGGCTGCATGTGTTGCCGGGTCGGCGTAGTGCCTCGGACATCTGGAAGCAAAACCACGAAGGCGAAAAAGTCGAGGCTCGGCCAGCTTACACCAAAATTATGGAAGATGGCGTACTTGACCGCTGTGGCATGACTCTGCTGGCAGGAAAGGCAGTGGGCGCACCGTTCGTGGGGTCGGTGGCAGCCACCTTGGCTTTGTCAGAGGTGCTCCGGCTGCTCCATGGTGGTCCTCTGAACCAAATGATCGACATAAATCTCCTCAGCCTCGAGCACCGCGTTGCTTTACATCATCAGGGCGACTTTGCGGGTTTCAATCCAGGTTTCGTCATGACTTCATCTTGATCACCGCATTTAACGGAAAACCGCACATCAACCAGGCGCGAGGCCCCGGGGTCCGCCGTCAATCTCGCTTTTTGTTTAAAAGTGCCTACAGGATCCCCCACGCCCGAAACCTCCCCCTCCCCGTCATCTCTCGAAGGCCGAGTTCCAAAACGATCCGCCGCGCCGCCTGCGGCGTGACGTCGAGCGTTTTCGCCACCATCCCGGCCGACACGAGAGGGCGTTCCATCACCAGCTCGACCAGTTCTGGCAGTTTTGACGACGTCCGACGCCCCTGCAGTTTTCGGTCCATCATCGTTCTCGCGAGCGTCAGTCGGTCATGCTCTCTCATGCCGATCTCGGCGGCCACAATCAGACCGTGGGCGATGGCGAGCAATCTCGTCTCCCGGTCACGATGCCGGCGCCGATCGACGGGAATTGTTTTGAGGCCCAGATTGATGGCGGCAACATGGGGGCGGTGGTGATGCCGGCCTGGCGCAGGATCGCGGCGCAAAACAACCGGCCGAGCCAGGGCGCGTGCTGCAGCACGGACAATTCATTCCAGGCGTCGAGGGCGACGATCGCCTGCATCGCCGTCGGTAGATTTTCGGCCTGGCGTAGTACGGCGCGCCATTCGTCGAGCCTTGAATCCTCGTCCCAGTCGAGATCATAGATCATCGGATCTTTCTCGGCCACGCTGGCGCGGCCGGGTCGCGCTGCGTCCTCAATCGCGGCCGACGATCGCGCCAGCGTCGCATCAATGGCGGCGATATCGACGCCCGGGATACTGACGCCGTCACCGTCATCTTCCCCCTCCCCTTCCTGATCCATTTCCGCGACTGCGCGACGCGTGACGCCGGCCGGCTCCGCCTCACCCGCGCCGGCCGATGTGATTTCCGAGGTCTGTCGCAAAGACCGGATACCCTCCGCTGACAAAGCCCAATCTGGCTACTGCGCGGCAATACGCCGGCGAGTTCGCAACACGTCGCGGGCGATGGAGAGTTCGTGGGTGGGGGTGCGGATGTCGCGGGTGGCGTCGTGGAGGACGAGGTCTTCGAGATGGACGAGTTCGCCGTCGATCCACAGCGAGGCGCAGGCGTCGGCAAAATTTTGGCGTTCGATCCAACCCTGGCCGACGGTCGAGCGGGCGATGCGCTCGTCGAGACGCGCCAGTGCGATGCCGGCGCGAAAAGCCGGCTCCAAAAGCGCTGTCATGCTGAATTTAGCGAGATCGTAAGCCATTGAAATCACGGTAAATGATTTGCTAAAAGAACTCTATATGAATATTGTGGTTCCTCACATGGTATGATTGGGAGTTGTGGTTCTAACCATCGATAAGTACTGCTTATCGATGGTAGTTGATCTCGAGTCGCAAATCGGAAAGAATCGGGGCAAATCACGGCCCTGAAGGCCGCCGAATACAGCGATTTTGGAGCGCGCGTGGCCAAAGCTAAACAGTCCCTGACCGCCGTCGAGCGCCGCGCCGAAGAACTCGACACCATTGCCGCCGTGTTGCCGATGGAGCGCCGCGACGAACTGGCGGAATTGCTTACCGACCAGGATGTCGAAACGCTCAAACATCTCGTCGAGCGCGGCATGGGCGACAATACCCTGCGGGCTCTCACCTCCGATCTCGCCTATCTCGAAGCCTGGGGGCTGGCCGCGACCGGCCACTCGCTGCCCTGGCCGGCGCCCGAGGCGCTGCTGCTGAAATTCGTCGCCCATCATCTGTGGGATCCTGAGAAGCGAGCGAACGACCCCGATCATGGCATGCCGGATGATGTCGACGACAAGCTCCGGCGCCAGGGGTTTCTAAAATCCATCGGCCCGCATGCGCCGGATACGGTGCGCCGGCGGCTGGCCAGCTGGTCGACGCTGACAAAGTGGCGAGGACATTCTGGCGCCTTCGCCTCCCCTGCCCTTAAACAAGCGATCCGCCTGGCGGTGCGCGCCGTCCCGAGGCAGCGCCGTCGCAAGAGCGCGAAAGCCGTGACCGGCGATATTTTGGCAAAGCTTCTCGCCACCTGTGTGACCGACAGCCTGCGTGATGTCAGGGACCGCGCCATCCTGATGGTCGCCTTTGCCTCCGGCGGCCGCCGGCGCAGCGAAATCGCCGGACTGCGCGTCGAGCAGCTCTCGGTCGAGGCGCCCATCGAGGTGCCCGACGGCCCTCCCCTCCCCTCTTTGGCCATCCATCTCGGTCGCACCAAGACCACGACCGACGGGCAGGACGACCTCGTCTATCTCACCGGCCGACCAGTTGAGGCATTGAATGCCTGGCTGGTGGCGGCGAAGATCGACAGGGGTAGCGTGTTTCGGGCGATCGGGCGGTGGGGCACTGTCTCGCGGCGCCAGCTCGATCCGCAGTCGGTCAATGCGATCCTGAAGCAGCGGGCGGAGATGGCCGAGTTGGAGAGTGCGGAGTTTTCGGCGCACGGACTGCGGTCGGGGTATCTGACAGAAGCGGCCAATCGCGGCATCCCCCTCCCCGAAGCGATGGAGCAATCGAGGCACCGATCAGTTCAGCAGGCCTCGAGCTATTACAACAATGCGACCCGGAGGAGCGGCCGGGCCACTCGAATGCTGTAGGGACCGCTCATCCTCGACGGCACCCTCTCTGTCAGATCTGCGAGGCCGGCGTCCCGACGCGTAGTGGTGCCAGAATGTGCTGCTCGACCAATTCAGGCGCCCATTGGACGTACTCCACCACGCTGCCGTCGGCATGCTTCATGTACATCATTCGTCCGGTCGGAATGTTTCCTACGTCGCGGATCACAGACGCGCCGTTTGCAAGGAGCTTGCTCTTGGCGCTGTCAATGTCCTCCACGATCCAAGGACCGAGGCTGCCGCGGATCGGCGCCAGCACCTCATCCGTTCCGCCAATCGCGAGCACGTCGCCAATACCGACGAGGGTCACGGGGTCATAGTTTAGCCAGAGATGGGGCTGGGTGCCGTGGACTGCCTTGAGCGTTGCCACGGTGGACTCAAGGTCTGTCGTGACGATGCGGGTGTATGTCTTGAGGATCATGAAGATGCCCTTCTGCGGTGGTGAAGGTCGAGGACGCTGCCAGCTCGCGGCTGGAGCGCTCAGCGTCCTCGTAGATAGAGAATGACAGGCTCAGGCTCTCTCAGCGCACGAAACGCTCCGAGACCGCCAGCATGGTCACGGAATGTCCGGCCCGGGCGAGGAGTTCGTCGAATGCCGCCCGATCGGCGTCCACGCCGTCCTGGAACGCCGTCAGTGTGGGCCACCACAACTGACGGGCCCCTAGGAACGGTGGCTCGTCGCCATGCACCTCGACACTCGGTCGGTTCACCGCGTGGCCTAGCGCACCGATCCGCAGGCCGAGCGCGTCGTCGTCCGCGTCCGCCCAACCGGGATTGCCGTCACGGTGCACGAACTGAAGGAGATGAATGCTTGTCGGCCGCTCCAGCACGTCCCATTGGCGATCAACCGCGGCTCCGGCGCCAATTGGGGGCCGCGAAACGATGACCTCCTCCTCGGTAATGAAGAAGATGACCCTCGGCAGGTCCTGGAACAACGGCTCGTCGGGACGGATGTTATCGACGAACAAGGGTTCGTCGACCAGTGCGCCGGCGGCCTTTGGAGAGTCGAACGAGGGCATGGCGACACCGTCGTACTGGTCCTGCCCCGGGCCGAGGCGGTCGGTGTCAAACTGGTGCGCCTGGACATAGGTGAGCATCCCCGGGATCTGCCGGCCCAGGGTGCCGTGCGGGTGACGCCAGTGGTCGTGGAAGCGCTGGCGGTCGATGTCGGGGCGGCGGGGAAGGAGAGAGAAGAAGCGGATCACGAGAGGTCCTAACTAGTATAGTTTCATTTGTATCGGCGCGAATGTCACGCGTGCGGAAGTCGTAGGAGAGCCATTTCTCCCCAACTTGTGAGATAGGTATACGTCTGCTACTTAGTTGCAAGAACGCACTTACAGTCGCCTAGGTATCGCTGAGGAAACCCAATGTCCGTCTGCCAGCACTTCGATGAAAGCTGCCCCAGCCGCTCGCTGTTCGATAATATCGCCGACAAGTGGTCGATGATGGTGATCAGCGTGCTGGATGCGGGCCCGATGCGCTTCAACGGAATCAAGCGGCACATTGGGGGCGTGACGCAGAAGGCGCTGACACAATGCCTGCGGCGGCTGGAACGCAATGGACTTATTTCCCGCCGGATCATTCCGACCTCGCCGATCGGGGTCGAGTACACCATCACGCCGCTTGGCCGCTCGCTGCTGGGTCCATTTCAGGCGCTCCATGAATGGACCATTGAGCATGTCGATGATGTGGAGCAGGCGCGTCAAGCGTTTGACGGCCGTGCTGCGGAGTGAGCTGACGCGTCTTCGAGTTCACCGCCGCGGCTGGATTCGCCCCGCCCGACGAACCTCGCGCAGCAATTCCGCTCGGCGGATACCGGTCGAGAGGGGAGCCAACACGCGAACGGCCAGCGCTTCAACTGTGTGAGTTCAAGGGGATTGATTGCGCTTGATCAAGCCGATCGACACAGAAAAAGTGGCCTTCGTCGCAGCGCTCCAAAAGCCCATGGTTCAGCGTCGTCGCCTATGCAACGACCCTGTTTCTGCCGAGTGATTTCGCCTGATAGAGATTTTCGTCCGCGGCTTTCAGGCGCTCGGACGGGTCAAAACCAGGCGGGCATTGACACGCTCCTATGCTCGCCGATATCTGCACCCGCGAGCCGGAAGCCGCATGTAAAACGACGGCAGCAATTTCCGCTCGGATCTCTTCACATCGGGTGTGCATTTCTTCAAACGTTAGACCGCTTTGGAACAGACCGAATTCTTCACCGCCCAGGCGTCCGGCGACACTGATTGTCTCTGGTAGCGGGAGAGAATTCGGCCGGTCAGGCGGAGCGCCTCGTCACCCGTTGCATGACCATGACGGTCATTGATCATCTTGAAATGATCCAGGTCTAGAAACAGCAGGACCCCGGATACACCGCGATCACTCATACCCTCCAGTTCTTCCATGAAGGCGCTCCGTGTCAGGACTCCTGTCAGGCCATCGGTGCGGGATTGGAGACGAAGGGCCTCGTAGGCTTCTGCGAGCTGCTGTAGAACCTCCTTCGTCGCCGCTTCAGCCCGCCGAATCTTCTCGGACTGGGCAAAGTGAAACGCCGAGGCCGGAATCGATATCGCCAGCGGACAGAAGATGGTCATGAACAGCCCCGCTCCAACCACCTGCCCGCCCAGTAATGGCACGATACAGAACGAGAGAGCCAGTGAGGCCAGCATCGAGCACAGGCCAGTCAAAAATGACTTTTCAATAATGCGACGCATCGACACCACCATGGAAAATGGAAGTGTCTTTGGACCTCAGGCACTTAAAGACGGCTGAACCACTTCGATAAAAGTCAGGCTATGCGCCCAATCTCGAGGGGCTGTATCAAGGGTCCATAATCTCTCGTTCGTTTGACGCGTCGTATTTCCGGATTTCCCCTCGCATTTTGCCGTTCCAGCGGCTGACAAACGCGATCGTATCAGCCGCCCGCAGATGAGCGCTGAGCGCAGCCTCATCCACCCAGCGTTCCGATATCAACAATCGGCCTGACTGGGGATCGTCAACGGCAGCATCATAGGCGATGGCGCCAGAACGCTTGCGCGTACTGACTGCGAGCAATTTGAGTTCTGCCACGAACTGCGCCAGGTCGGCCGGATTGACGTGCATGTAGCCTGTTACGACAAGCATGGGTATTCTCCTCTCCCAGACTGCAGGCTCTCGGCAATCTGGGGTGTTCATTCATCCGCAACGATCAGGCAGCGATCAGCACGATCTTGCCTTGGATGCTTCCTTCGGACGCGCGGCGGTGGGCTGCAGATGCGTCAGCAAGCGGATAGGTGCTGTCGATCACCACGCGAACGGTGCCGTCATCAAGGAGGCGGCCGGCCTCTACGAGTTGCGCGCCGTTCGAACGCACCTGCGTCGATGATACGATGATCTTTCGCTCGGCAGCTTGCCCATGGCCAGAAAAGCCCAAGGGATTGACGAGATACAAGGCGCCGTCCTGCTTTATGATGGGAAGGAAGCGTTCCATATTCGCGCCGCCGACGGCATCGAGTACCAGATCCACATCCTTCGCCACCGTTTCCGCAGCCACCTTGGTGTAGTCGATAAAACGATCGGCTCCGAGATCGCGGAGAAGCGCCTCGTGCTTGCCGGAAGCAACGGCAATCACCTTTGCCCCTTTCCATTTTGCGATTTGAACTGCGAGATGGCCGACACCGCCTCCAGCGCCATTCACCAGCACGGTCTTTCCATCCAGCGGAACCGGTGCATGCGAGAAGGCCTGGAATGGGTTCGGCGCATCATGGCCCAGATCCACCAGAAACTGCCAGGCGGTCAACAGCGACATCGGCGCACCGGCCGCCCGGATATGGTCGATCCCGGCGGGCTTCAGCGCCAGTTCCGATGCGGGGACTGAAACATATTCCGCATAGGCGTTGCTGCCCTTCATGAGGTCTTCCGGAAAACGAACCATCGCATAGACTTCGTCGCCGACGCGAAACCCAGACACGTTCTTGCCGACCGCCGATACGACGCCAGAGACGTCGGTGCCAAGGATCAGCGGGAAGGTTGGATTGGGTTGCCACTCCGGCGGAAGTGCCCGGTAGCCATCGCGCAGGTAAAGATCGGGCGGATTGATGCCCGCAGCATGGACCCGGACGAGAACGTCGTGATCGGTCATTTCCGGTTGGGGCGCGTCCTCACAAAGCAGAACGTCGGGACCGCCGAATTCATGCAGTCTTACAGCTTTCATTATCTCTGTCACCATTGCCTCCTTGGATATTGGCTTTGATTACAGAAGATATGCGCGTCGACGACGATTGATAATCGGTGTTGAATTCGCTTTACTAATGCCATGAAGGAACAAATCGGAATCGATAGACTGACGGGGCTAATCGCGTTTGCACGCGCCGGATCGCTCGGAAGCTACACCGCGGCGGCCCGCACCCTGTCCATCTCTCCCTCGGCGGTCAGCAAAAGTATCCAGCGGCTAGAGAAGCAACTTGGCGTTTCGCTCTTTACGCGCACGACCCGTTCCCTGACCTTGACGGACGAAGGACGCGACCTCCATGAGCGCGCGCTTCGGCTGCTGAGCGACGCGGAAGATATCGAGCAGGCGGCAAAGGCAGCGCGCACCGAGCCTGCCGGCACATTGCGGATAGCAGCATCTTTGCCGATCGGCCTGCACATTATCGCGCCCGCGCTTCCTCATTTTCGCAGACTCTATCCAAATGTGCACATAGATCTCCGTTTGAGCGATCACATAGTGGATCTGGTCGAAGGCGGCTTCGATCTGGCAGTTCGGATCGGCGATCTCTCCGACTCTCGCCTGCTCTCAAGGCGCCTATCGCCCCATCGACTATGCTGCTACGCCTCACCCGAATATCTTGACGGTTACCCCACACCTAAGCATCCGAACCAGTTGGAAGAGCACGAGACCGTCAATCTGCGCTACCAAAATAGTGGCCAGCTATTCCGCTGGCCCTTCCGTATCAGGGATCGGGAGGTGGAAGTCGTGCCATCCTCGGGTATCGTCGTCGATGCAAGCGAGGCCGTTCTTGCATTGATTGCCGCTGGCGCAGGTATCGGAATGGCAACCAGCTTCATGGCCAACTCCTGGGTGGAGCGCGAAGCGCTTGTTCCTGTTCTGGCAGACTATGCCGTCGACCGGCACAACATCACGGCGCTGTGGCCAGCGAGCCGTCGGTCCAACCCCGCTGTTCGCGCCTTCCTCGACACCTTGGTGGAGTTGTCATGACAACGGTATTTGTGGCCGATGGCCGACAGCCGGCTCATCCGCCTGCTGGCACCATGGTGCGCCCCTTCCCCGGTTATTATCTCTATTACCCTGATCTTCACGGGACTACAGCCCTCGAACTGTCCAAAGCAGCCTCTTCGAGAACCAAGAAATGAGCCCCGCTCCGCACCCGCTCGCGACGCCCTTTCCTTATCGAGCACAAGGGTTCGTAGGAGCCGCAGGGGCAGGAACTGATCAATTGGCTGAAAATTAGCTCGACCAGGGCGCGCCTCACCTGACGTGCAGCAGACTCAACGCTGTGCGAGCCGCCCGGCCGCGTAGTCGCGCGCAAGCGCGATAAAGGCCTGGAAGGCTGCGGAGGAATTGCGCCGATTATAATAGTAGAGGCACAGCGGTACGAGCGGCGGTGTCCAGTCTTCGAGAATGCGCACGAGTCGCCCTGCAGCAATATCTTCGCGGACATCGGCTTCCATGAGATATTCTATCCTCACGCCGTTCGTTACTGCGATCCGCGCTAGGGATGCACACCGCGTGTCAACGGCAAAAGCAGGTGTGTGATTGAACGTCGGGTCCGTTCCCGATCCATGCGCAAAGGATGCAACGGGCGATCAGCGGGCTGAATACTCATGTTTGACAGTGCACCGTTACGCTGCACGCAACAGTGGTTGGAACCGCTTCGCGTGGTGAGCTCATTCCGTAACGGAACGCATAGTCGGATAGGCCTGCTCAAACCTCCGGGTTACGGAGTCCTGTCGAGACATTCTTCAGTCCTGAGGCGGTCTCTCAACGTGGCTGCCGCGCCGAACGTCCTTGATGAGATCGACGAACCGCCGCAGTTTGGCGGGGATGTTTCGTCTTCCGGGATAATAGAGGCAGAGCCCCGGATAGGGTGGGGTCCAGTCGGCAAGAACCTGCTCCAGCCGTCCAGCAACGACGTCCTCTGATACCTGCCATTCATTCAGATAGGCGAGTCCGGCTCCGTCGCGGGCCGCCCGGAGCATCAGGTCGCTGTCATCGAGCGTGAGCTTGCCAGGAACGTCGAGCATGAAGCTCTCGCCTCGCTTTTCGAACTCCCAGCGATAGAGCGTGCCGCTCGCCATTCTGGCCCGAATGCACTCGTGGTTCTGAAGATCTGCCGGAACCTGCGGCTTTCCATGCTGCCGGAAATATTCGACCGAACCGACGATGGCCGGACGGACGCTGTCGCCGATCGGAACGACGACCATGTCGGGGGGAACGGCTTCCCGAATCCTGATCCCCACGTCAAAACCCTTGGCATTGACATCGACCAGCGCGCCCTCCGTGACAATCTCCACCGCCATCTGCGGGTTTCTCCGCATGTATTCCAGGATCAGCGGCGTCAGGATCATTCGGGTCGCACCGACCGACGTGTTGATGCGCAGGGTACCGGTGGCTTCCGCACGATGCTCGTCGACATGCTCAACGGCGTTGCGAATGGCCTCCAGCGCCGGGCCAACGCTCGCCACGAACTGTTCGCCCGCGGCGGAAAGGACCACGCTCCGCGTCGATCGGTTGAATAGTCTGACGCCCATGCGCGCTTCCAGCGCGGCGATCTGCTGGCTGAGCGAGGACGACGAGATCCCAAGCTCGCGCGCGGCGGCCCGAAACCCGCCACGGGAAGAGACCGCGAGAACTGCTTCGAGTTCGGCGAGCGAGCCACGCATCATTGTCCGTAACTCCTTATCAGCCTGAGCGCTTTTCGCGAGCTTATCAGGACAATGGAGAAATGCCAGATAAGCCTGACAGTCGAAAGGAGTTAGACATGCGCAACATCGACAAGATCTATATCGACGGTCAGTTCGTCACACCGAAGGGAACCGAAACGGGCGATCTTCATGATCCGTCCACTGAAGAGAAGATCGGTACGGTCCGGCTTGCCGGCGTAGAAGACGCACAAGAAGCCATCGCCGCGGCAAAACGCGCCTTCCCTGCGTTCTCACGCACGTCAAAGGCCGAACGCATCGATATGCTGAAGCGCTTGAACGCCGCGGTCGCCGCGCACGTTACCGATCTCACCGAAGCGATGTCGCTCGAATATGGCGCTCCGCAGACCTTCACGCGCTTTGCTATTCCTCATGCTGCTTCGAGCTTTCTCACCATGGCGTCCGTCCTGGAGGACTACGAATTCGAGCGCCGAATGGGCCGCGCGCGGGTGGTCATGCAGCCGTCTGGTGTTGCCGCGGCCATCACGCCCTGGAACAGCAATATCGGCTTCATCACCTCGAAGCTCGCAACCGCCATCGCCGCTGGTTCGAGCATCGTCGTCAAGCCCAGCGAGATGAGCGCGATCCAGACGCAGATCTTGACGGAGTGCCTTCATGAAGCGGGTTTGCCGAAAGGCGTGTTCAACATCATCAATGGCTATGGCAATGTCGTCGGCGCGGAACTCAGCCGGCATCCTGATATCGCAAAAGTGACTTTCACCGGCTCCACCGCGGTCGGCCGGGAAATCCTACGCAACGCGGCTGATACCTTCAAGCGCGTAACCCTGGAACTTGGCGGCAAGGGTCCAAACATCATTCTCGACGATGCAGATCTGAATGTTGTCATTCCCGCCGTTTTGCGGATGGGCTTCATCAACAGTGGCCAGGCCTGCATTGCCGGTACTCGTATTCTGGTTCCGAACCAGTTGCTCGACGACGTCCTGGACAGGCTGAAACAGGAGATCGAGACGTTCAAGGTCGGCGCTCCGAGCGATCCGGACGCGATGATCGGACCGATGGTCAGCCGCAAGCAGTACGATCGCGTCCAGTCCTACATCGAACTGGGAACGCAGGAAGGCGCCCGTCTCCTGACGGGTGGCCTGGGCCGGCCCGCAGGTCTGGATCGTGGCTGGTTTACGAAGCCGACGATCTTTTTCGGCGTGGACAACCAGATGCGGATCGCACGCGAAGAGATCTTCGGACCGGTCCTCTCGGTCATCGCCTACCGCGACGAGGACGAAGCCGTGTCCATCGCAAACGACACCCCATACGGCCTCCAGGCCTATCTGCATGGCACCGACTCCGCACACATGCAGGCGCTTGCGGATCGATTGGACAGCGGGCGGGTGGTCATCAACGGCGCGCCGCATGAGCCGCTCGCTCCCTTTGGCGGCTTCAAGCAGTCAGGGATCGGTCGTGAATACGGCGTGTTCGGCCTCGAGGCGTTTCTGGAGCCGAAAGCCGTCATTGCGTGACGATCGCTAACTTGGACCGGCAATCGAACCGCTCGGGTCAGGCGTCTGAAAGTCGGACCAGGACCTTGCCGACAGCCTTGCCGCTCTCCTGGAACTCGTGCGCATCGGTCACTGCATCGAGGGCATATGTTTTCGCGATCTGCGGAACGTATGCCCCCGACGCGGCGCAGGCCGAAATCTCTTCAGTTGCGTGACGCATCGCCGCTTCCGGCATGGTGTACACGTAGACGAAACGGAATGAGAAACCTCCGAGCAGCGCCGGGAAAAACGGGATGGCCAACTTGGCTTGCGGTGATTCCGTCGAATAGGCTGAGACCACGCCGTCGCGGGCGAGGCAGGAGATTGCCAATTCAATATTGGCGGAGATATCGACATCCACGATACGGTCGACGCCGTGGCCGCCCGTGGCCGATCGTATGGCCTGCGGCACGTCTTCCTGGTGCCTGTTGATGACAAGATCGACCCCAGCGGCTCGCGCGACCTCCGCCTGCTGCTCGCGGCTCACTGTCGCCGCCACCCACGCGCCCGCCCATTTCGCAAGCAGGATCGCCGCGTTGCCGACCGCACCGGCACCACCCTGCACCAGAACCCGTTTGCCGCGCAGGTCACCATCGGCGAACAGGCAGCGATGCGCCGTCATCGCAGGAACGCCGAGCGATGCTCCGATCTCAAAGGGCACGTTGTCGGCCAGCCTGACGGCCTGCGCGGACGGCACGACGACGAATTCCGCAGCGGTCCCGAAGGCGCGGTTCCATTGCGCCATGTAGATCCACACGCGCTCTCCGATCCGTGTATCAGCAACGCCGGGGCCGACGGCGTCGATCACGCCCGCGCCGTCCTGATGCGGTACGATCCGTCCGAATGGCATGGCCTTGCCGCCGAAGCCGGTTCTCGTCTTGATGTCGGAAGGATTAATACCAGAGGCGATCACCCTCACCCGGACCTCACCGGCGCGGGGCTGTGGATCGGGCAAGTCGGCGACAACAAGCACCTCTCTCGCAGCTCCTTGTTTCTCGTAAAACGCAGCGCGCATGACACACCTCCAATCAACTCGCTCCAACTAGGCGCGCCACAGGCGATCTTGCAAGTAGGCAACAGTTCCGCCTATAGGGATAGAAAGTACACCATTGGAGACCAGGATGAGCCTTGGCCAGAAGTGTCCCGTCGAGACCACCGTCGATGTGACGGGCGGCAAGTGGAAGCCGATGATCATTTACCGGCTGCTGGACGGGCCGCGCCGGTTTGGCGAACTGCGCCGCCTGGTTGGCGATCCGAGCCAGCGATCTCTGACGATGCAGCTCCGGGAGCTTGAGGCCGACGGGATTGTTTTCCGTGAAGTCTTCGCTGAAGTCCCGCCGCGCGTGGAGTATTCGCTTACACCGTTCGGCCAGACACTCGCGCCCGTGTTGATGGCCATGCGCGACTGGGGCGTCGCGTTTCAGGAGCGTCGGCTCTCCGCATGAGGTTAGGACGCATCCCGTGCGGCGCTCGCCGAGAACCGTGCGACAAAGAAATCGATCAGCACCCTGACCTTTCGGGACACGTGCGATCCCGGCGGCCGCACAATATAGACGCCGATCTCCGGCAAGCTGTATTCCGCCATGATCGGCACTAGCGCGCCCGCAGTCACGTAGCTTTGCGCGATCACGACAGGAAGGGCCGCAACGCCCAGCCCGGCCGCCGTCCCTTCGGCGATCCCCACGGCGCTGTCCGCCTTGAACCTTCCCTGCCCGTTGACGACGACCGTTCGGCTGCCGTCTGATACCTTCCAGCTTTCAGTCCCTTGCAGGATGGCCTGGTGTTCAAGCAGGTCCGAGGGCTTTTTCGGGATGCCGTGGGCACTCAGGTAGTCTGGATTGGCGAACAATCCGGCCGCAAAGGCACCGATCTTGCGTGCGGTCAAATTTGAATCCTGAAGATAGCCGACCCGTATCCCGCAATCGAACCCTTCTGCCACCAGATCAACGTACCGGTCACTGTAATGCGCGTGAAGCTGCAGGAGCGGATGGAGGCGGGCAAGCTCGGCCAGCGCCGGCGCGAAATGTCCGGGACCGAAGGATGAAGGAACCGCCACGCGCAATCGTCCCCGCAACTCCCCGGTCGGCAGCATTTCCTCGCGCGCCACGTCCATTTCCAGGCACATGCGGGCAGCATGCTCGCGGAAGGAAACACCGGCTTCCGTGAGTGATGCGCCCCTCGTCGTGCGCGCCAGAAGCTGGACGCCAAGTTCGCTCTCGAGGCGCACAAGCCGGCGGCTGACGATTGATTTCGGCAGTCCGAGACGCCGGGCCGCGACCGTGATCCCTCCGCCGTCGGCAACCTCGACGAAGGTCTGCATGTCCTCGAAGCTGATCATGTTTGCGTTCCATTTTTCGTTCAACAGAGTGGCAAACGATAGAGCTACCGTACCATTCATCGCAACGCTAAATTCCAATCATCGAGCGGATCGAAACGAACTTCACCAACCCGCCGCCGAAAAGGAAAAGGAACACGACAATGCACAGCCAAGCATTCACCCCCGAAAATTCCGCCATGCTGCTGATCGACCATCAGATCGGCACGATGGCCTGGACCCACTCGCACGACATCAACCTGGTCAAGCAGAACGCGCTGAAGCTCGCCCGCATCGCCAAGGCTGCCAACATCCCGACCATCCTGACATCAAGCATGGAAGACCAGATCCAGGGGCCGCTGGCGCCCGAACTCAAGGAAATCCTCCCCGAAGCCTTCGAGGCCCGTATCAAGCGCCCCGGCATCGTCAACGCAATGCACCACGACGGCTTCAACCAGGCGGTCAAGGCAACCGGCCGCAAGAAGCTGTTCGTCGCCGGCGTGACAACGGAAATCTGCGTCACCTTCCCGGTCCTGCAGATGCTCGACGAAGGCTACGAGGTGCAGGTCTCGGCTGACGCTTCCGCCTCCTACACGAAGTACGGCGACGACCTTGCTCTGCGCCGCATGGAAAAGGCGGGAGCGGTCATCACCACCGTCGACCAGATCATCTCCGAGCTTGCCGTCGACTGGACGAGCCCGCTCGGGCAGAAGCTGGTGGGCATCCTCAACTATCATTGAGCGCGCATTGGTCCCGTTCGGCGCGGGCCTTGGAGCCCGCGCCCTAAATGGAAGGAAACACTTCAATGACGATCACCAAGATCTCCGCAGGCCGGATGCGCGGGAACTTCGTTCAAAGTTTCGGCGTCGAAATCCTTTATCCCGGTCTCACCCTGACGGCCGATGATAGCGGGATTGGTCCGATCGGCAGGATCGATCGCGCCCAGGTGCAACCCGGTCACCTCATCGGCATGCACCCGCACAAGGACGATGAAATCCTGACCTACATTCGCGGCGGCGAGATGCTTCACCGCGATACCGTCGGAAACGAGAAGACGCTCGACAAAACGCATTTCATGATGATGAATGCAGGCCACACCTTCCAGCACGAAGAACTGATGCTCGGGAACAGTCCGGTTCGAGCGCTACAGATCTTCCTGCGGCCCAACGCTCCCGATCTTGAGCCGATGGTGCAGTTTCATGATTTCGTTGACGAAAGCCGTGACAACGAGTGGCGATTGATTGCCGGGCCACAGGAGGCGCCGCTGACCGTGCGATCCGACGTCAGTGTCTTCGATGCGCGCATCACGAGGGGCTTCCGGCTACGCTTGCCTGCCGCGGCCGATTCCGGGACGGCTTTTTTGCTCTATGTCTTCGACGGGGCGATAGATTTCGGCGACGTCACGATCACAACCGGCGAGAGCGCGTTTACTCGCTCATTTGATCACCAGCTCATTGCCAGTGCGGGCTCAGACGTCGTTCTATTCGCGTTCGACCCTGAAGCCGAGGTATTTCGTGGCGGCATGTTCAGCGGCAAAAAGATACGCATCGGTTGAACGGGAGATGCCACATTCAGGACCGTGGCGTGGAGGTGTGAACGTTATGTTCCTCCTCGCCTTGAAAGGAACCCACAACATAGTCGGCAGCTATCAGCTGCCTGCTCATCTGCCATGCATTGATCTTCCTGCTGCGGGGAGCCTCAATTCCAACGCGGCGGTGTTCCGACATGATTCTTGAGCGCTTCGGTGAATGCTTTGATTTTCGCAGATGGCACCTGAAGCGCACGAAGAAGATAGATCCCGGAAGGCCGTTCATTCCATGCTTCGCCCAATAGTGAAAGGCGGACGAGATCACCCGTCTGGACGGACGGCCCCGAGACCCAGCTCGGTAGGAACGCCACCCCCATCCCGGCGATCGCAGCGCCGTTCAGCGCTTCAAAATCGTCAGACCGGAATACAACGCGCTCGCACGCCTCCCCTGTTGGCGCGCCGAGGATATTCGACCAACCGAGAAGATCGTTGCCGTGTAACTTGTCGAGGACACGATGTTGGCGAAGCGCATCTGCACTTTCCGGCACGCCGTAGTGCTCAAGATAGGCGGGGCTCGCCACGATGATGTGATCGTGAGGCGCCAGCCTGGTTGCAATCAACGTGCTGTCCTGAAGCTCGCCCATCCTTACCACCAGATCGAGCCGCTCTGCGACCGGGTCGGCCAATCGCTCGGTGAGATCCAGTTCGACGTGCAGGTTCGGATAGTCTCGCGCGAGAGATGCCAGGACGGGGATGACGTAGCGCTTTCCGAATGTCGGGAAACAGGCGATCCGCAGCATGCCACTGACCGCGCCATCGAAAGCGGCAACCTCGGCATAGGTATCGGCGAGATCGTCAAGCAAGCGCTGGGCGCGTTCAAAAAGGTGACGTCCCGCATCCGTCAAAGACAGCGCCCGTGTCGAGCGAACAAGGAGAGCAACGCCCAGGTCCTGTTCCAGCGCATCAATCTGTCGAACGACAGCCGAGGGCGTAACGGCCCGGCGCCGAGACGCTGCCGAGAAGCTCCCCGTGCGGACGACATCGACGTAAACCGCGAGATGTTCGGCGAAGCGTGGGTCCCTCATCTTTGCCTACGACGCAAAACCGTTTCGACCATTCAGTTCGTTATCATCTGCAGGCATTCGGGGCACTTTCCTTCTCGTCAACGGGCGGTCGCCCAACAAACAGAAGGAACACTACGATGGTCAAGGTCCTCGATACAATTCTCTCTCAGTCCGCCTATTCCGCGGAGATCGACGTTCCCCTTGAAAAAATCGACATAGCGGACTGGCTCTTCAACCTGCCAGAGGCCGAATATCTTCGCTGCTGTCCGCCCGATCATATCGCCGCCGGCGTCACCTGGACCGACGACGGACGCCGGATGTCGATCAATGTCGAGCAGATCGGTTCGGGCCTGGTCGTGCAGCACTATGTGGCCGAAGTCGCCGAGCCGGCCTATTGCCGCATGAACTCCATCTCGGACGTGTTCACGGCCAATGGGCGGACCCAGGTCAATGTCGTCTGGGAATTGATGGCCGAGAAGATCGACGACGGCAGGACGCGCTACACCAACAAGGTCACAGCCCATCCGACGGATGCGTTCATGCGCTTCATCGAAGAGCACGGTGTCAGTTACGAAGAGGCCGCGGCAGCCCGTCAGTCCGCCGGCGGCGACCACAACAGCCGCGAGACGCCGCTGTTTGCTGCCAGCATCGCCCGTCGGGCACTGTCGAAGTAAGGAGCCGTTGCGATGAAAGCGATCATATTCGATGACTTCGGAAGCGCGGATGTCCTGCGGCTTGGCGAAGCTCCCATGCCCAACGTCCGCCCCACCGACCTTCTGGTCAAGGTCATGGCGGCTGGCGTCAACCGAGCCGACCTCGCAAAAGGTGAGACGGTCCTCGTCCACGCTGCGGCAGGCGGAATCGGATCGGCTGCCGTCAAGCTCGCCAAGGCAGCAGGAACGACCGTGCTGGCCACGGCATCTGCGAACAACATCGAAAACGTGCTGTCACTCGGCGCGGATGCGGTCTTCGATTACAGGCAGGCCGACTTCGAGGCAGAGATCGTCGATACGACCGCCTCTCGCGGTGTCGATCTGATCATCGACTTTGTCGGTGGGTCCTACCTCGCCCGCAACATTCGTGGTCTTGCGCCTGGTGGCCGGCTTGTCCAGGTCGGCCTGCTCGGCCGCGATAAAAACGCCATCATTCCCCTCGACATCGTTCTTCACAACCACCTGCAATTGATGGGCACGGTGATGAAATCTAGGTCGCGGTCAGAAAAACGAGCGATGATCGGCCGGTTCAGGGAACAGGTACTCCCGAGGGTTGGCCACGAGCTGAAGCCGGTCATTGGAGCGACGTATTCGCTTGCGGCTGTATCGGATGCACATCGCCGGATGGAGGCCGGCGGGTTGTTCGGCAAGGTCGTTCTAACGGGTTTTCATGAATGACGCGGCTATAGGGTATGGTCGACTACGCCTTGAAGGATGTGAACCTGGGACCCGTCGGTCAATGGAAGCTAAAATATTGAAATGATAAGACAATGTCACTGTCCGCCCTTACTGGCGTCTCGTGTGAAATCGCTGTGGGTAAATTTTCGTTCGCTCGACCGACAACGACTTGCCTAGCATTCAACGTGAGGCCCTACATGCGGGAAGGTGTGCCAGCCACGCAAGGCTATCTAGTGCTTATCGGAACTGATATGGTTTATGGTAGACCAACGCATGCCTATCTTGAGGGAAAACATCGGCCGCGGGAGAAACCCAATGGCAGTCAGCGTTAAAGTAGCAGAGGCAAAAACCCATCTTTCCGAGCTACTCGCACAGGTCGAAGCGGGTGAAGAGGTCATCATTTCCCGGGGCAACACACCCATAGCACGGCTCTCTCGCATCCGACGAGAAACCGACGTCGACGCGGTGATCAGCGAGATCAAGGCTCAACGTGCGGGCTTGCCGTTCACCACTCAAGAGGAAATCCGCGCCTGGCGTGACGAAGGTCGTCGCTACTGATGCCATTCATACTCGATGCATCCGTTGCCGCGGCATGGTTTCTGCAGTGGCGAGCGCGGCGCGCAACGAGGGAATTGTCCTTCTGGGTCCGCTGGAAAATGATCACTAAGCCCGCAGGCAGAGATAAGACCGACGTTGCGCATCGCGCCGAAGACCTCGATAGCATTGCCGCTGTCCTGCCAATCGAGCGCCGTGACGAGCTCGCCGAGCTGCTGACCGACCAGGACGTCGAAACCCTGCGGCATCTGGTCAACAAGGGCACGGGCGATAATACGCTGCGGGCTCTGACCTCCGACTTGCCTATCTGCAGGCCTGGTCGCTTTCCGCCACCGGCTCTTCCCTGCCCTGGCCCGCGCCAGAGGCGCTGCTCCTGAAATTCGTCGCCCATCATCTGTGGGACCCGAAAAAGCGAGACACCGATCCGCACCACGGCATGCCAGCCAATGTCCAACAAGGGCTTCGCGACCGGGGCTTTCTCAGATCGACCGGTCCGCATGCACCCGATACCGTTCGCCGGCGTCTCGCCAGTTGGTCGACGCTGACGAAATGGCGTGGTCTGACCGGTGCCTTCGCCTCCCCTGCCCTGAAATCAGCCATTCGTCTCGCCGTGCGCGCCGTGCCGCGGCCGCGAAAGCGCAAGAGCGCCAAGGCAATCACCGGTAACGTGCTGGCGAAGTTGCTGGCGACCTGCGGTGGCGGCGACCTGCGCGACGTCCGCGACCGGGCCATCCTGATGGTCGCCTTCGCCTCCGGCGGCCGCCGGCGCAGCGTAGTCGCCAGCCTGCGCAAGGAGCAGCTGACAATCGACGCCGGTAACAGCCGAGGACGGAAGCCCCCTCCCCTCGCTCTCCATCCGTCTTGGCCGGACGAAGAATTCCGGCGCCAGCCAAGACGAGGTCGTCTATCTGACCGGCCGGCCGGTGGAGGCATTGAACGCCTGGCTGACCGCCGCCAAGACCGACAGCGGCAGCGTGTTTCGGGCGATCGACCGCTGGGGCAATGTGTCCCGCCGAACGCTTGATCCGAAGGCGGTCAATGACATCGTCAAGCGGCGGGTGGCGATGGCTGGGCTCGAGGCGGGGGAGTTTTCGGCGCATGGATTGCGCTCTGGCTATCTGACGGAGGCAGCCAATCGCGGCATCCCGCTCCCCGAGGCGATGGAACAGTCTCGCCATCGATCCGTCGAGCAGGCGTCGAGCTACTACAACAGTGCGACGACGCGGAGCGGCCGGGCTGCGCGCATGCTATAAACGTCCCACTCGGCTGCGTTCTGTGTCAGAGCGGTGACCGCTCAAGTCAGAAACGTTGTTCAATGTCTCAGGATCCTGCTTCCATCGATCGTCTGAGCAGCGCTCGCAGGGCCTCATGTTCAGGCCCAATGGGTTTTAGATTAAGGAATGCGTCGACGGATCTGCGTGTCTCGTGCGCGCCCGACGCCAGATTGGCGCGATGCAGGACGAAGGCGGCGTCACCCTTGCTCTGGAAGCACAGAAACCAGCGGTCGCCGTTGGAGCTCACGGCGAATTCCATCTGCTCTTCCGTATCGAACCCCTCCCGCGTACGGTTCATCTCGTTCTGGGAACTTGCCTGCTCGCCCCCCGCTTGCGCGTCGCCTGTGCTCGTAGACGCGGGATAATCCTCGGGAGCGATCATGCCGGCCCGGATCTGCTCGATGAGAGTGGTCTCCGCCGCGTGGTCCGCTCCCGCCTCGGGCTTCAGGTCAAGCGTGGCATAGTCCGCTCTCTTAAGAAGCCTGCGCAAAAGAGACTGCTTCATGCCGGTTATGTTCACCACATCCAGCCCTCCGTGATCAAGAATAGAACAAAAACAAAGCTGATCACGGCGACGATTGTTGGAGCGGCGCTGGAATAGCTTGGCGAAACAGTTTTGTGAGTGGGAGGCATATCCTCTCCTTCCGTTAACGTGTCGGTCCGACTTGCGAGATCATCCCGCTGGCAAGTTCCTCGTCACGCTGCCGCGGATAGTGGTGGCTTTCGGCGTCGTGTCGGACGGACCGGTTTCAGCTCGATCGGCCGGGCTTCGCGCAGCTGGCGCAGGCGCGCGGTTTTGCGGGTCCGGTCAGCCGCTTCCGTTTCAATGATCTGCCGCGCGACGTCACTCGTGGTCGAAGCCTTGTCTCGCGCGGAAACCTTTTCGGGCTTGAAAAATGCCGGCTTGGTCATGGTCATGATGATCGTCTTTCGGTCTGCGGCTTGGACACATCCAAGCGGTCGACGGTTGATACAGGCCGGAAAAGGCCGACCAGAAAACAAAAGGCCGGGCGCTAGCCCGACCTTCCACAGTCACTCAGCTCTGCTGCCAGTACATCCGTGGTCAGCGCAGCGAATGAAATCCCTAAGCTGCCCGAAGATTTTCGGCCGAGCTTTTGCCGGACTTGCGGTCCTGGACAACCTCGTAGGAGATCTTCTGGCCATCCGAGAGCGAACGCATTCCGGCGCGCTCGACAGCAGACGCATGCACGAAAACGTCCGTGCTACCGTTGTCAGGCTGGATGAAGCCGAAGCCCTTGGTGGAGTTGAACCATTTTACAGTACCAGTATTCATGACGATTTCCTTTCAGAGCAATCGTTATGGTTCCCGCGATGCCTTGCGGGATAAGATCGATGATTTGAGGAAATCCGGCGGGAGCAAAGCTGCGGCCAACATCACAAGCAATGGTCGATAATCCATATATGGGTACAAGTCAGGATTTTACAAGAGACGCGCCGGATTAAACTCAGCTTCACTGCGGAGAACAATGTTTAGACCTGCGTTCACGCTTCATCAGGCAGTGAAGGAGATATCCACGGCAACGTCCATCGACATGAAGGCATCTGCCGAACCGATGAACGTTCCCGACACGGGGAAGAGCTGGATAATATCGCGCGCGACTGCTACGGGAATCAGGTTGGCGCTGCCCATACTCCTGTTTGTCGGATCGAACGCGACCCATCCTGCACCGGGAAGGAACACCTCAACCCACGCATGGGTCGAGCCGCCCGGCGACGAACCGATGAGGGTGAACGCCGGATCATAAAGATATCCGGACACGATCCTCGCCCCGATGCCAAGCACCCGCACGCTTTCGACAAGGACCATCGCAAGATCCCGGCAACTCCCCGACCGTAGGCCAAGGGTCTGCAGCGGAGGTTGTGTTCCCTCTGTATCGCGTGCCTGATAGGCAACGCCGTTCGAAACACCTGCACTGAGATCCTTCAACAGCGAGAGCGTATCGGTCGGCTCCGCCATGACGAAGCCCCTGACCCACTGGTGAAATTCGCCGGAAGGATCGGAATACTGAACGTCCCTTAGGGCGCCCAGGTCCTTCCAATCCTGATCATCGTATCGGAACGGGTAAGTCGCGGCTGACGCAGCGATGTCGAACACCGGCCAGGCTTCCGATGTCAGGTCGACATCCGCACGGCTTGTGATCTCGAGCCGTTGCGTCGCTTCCGAGAACGTCACGGTCGCAATCGCGTTTCCGAAAACATCGGTTGTCCAGGAAACCCTGCCTTCGGGCGAAAAGGCTATGTCGTGACTTAGCAGCAGGATTTCCGGTCCCTCGCGCGGTCGCAGCAATAGTCGGTAAGGAGAGAGCTGAACCGGAGATCGGTAGCTGTAGGTCGTCCGGTGGCATATGGAAAGTTTTGGCATTGCCGCTCCTCGCACAGAACAAACCCAGGGGGATATGGTCAGGTATCGCCAGTTCTTCGCGCCGCCAACAAGCTCAGCCAGGATTGGGAAGGTGCAGATCCGATAAGAACGTGCAGCTCGCGACCGTCCGGCTGGCCGTTAGTCGCCAGGGATGCGTCATTTCATGAGCCCGGCAGACCGCAGCGCACTCTCTATGACGTCCTGGACGTTATTCGTGATCTTGCGATCAGACTTCGCTCCCCCGGTGGGCCTTTCGCGCGCGGCCTCGGGATGCGCATGACGCTCAAAGGATGGTGTGAGACCCCAGTTGCGGGCGATGTGCTCCGTCGACGAGATGCCAACGTCGAGCATGTACGGTGCTTGCGAGCCGTAGCCGCTTGAAGTGTCGATAGGAGTGCCGTGTCCCATGCCGCCGATGCGGTAGAGTTCAATGGCGTCCGAGCCAGTCTTGTCTGTCCAGACGTGGTGTTCGTGCCCGTCGATGACGTCAAACCGCGAAGGTCGATCGATAACCTCGTGTATGGCTTTCCACTGATCAATAATGGCCTGGGCGTTGATCTCGTCAACGGTCTTGTCATTCGTACCATGCCAGACGGATATGCTCGGCCAGGGTCCAGCATGCGCTGACGCCGAACGAAGTTGCTGCTGAAGTCGTTCACGAGGGGGTAGACCGTGGCCGCGCATCCGGTCGAACGCCTCTGGGATGCTTGAGGCAACGCCATAGGGCAGGCCCGCAATGATCGCTCCCCCGGTAAACACTTCCGGATAGGCAGCAAGCATGGCATTCGCCATGGCGCCGCCAGCCGACAGTCCCGTGATGAACACCCTCGTAGGGTCGATGCCGTGGTTGGAGATCATCACGCCGATCATCTCACGGACCGAGCGGACCTCGCCACCGTCGCGCCGGATATCGTCGTCGGAAAACCAGTTGAAACAGAGATTAGGGTTGTTCTGGCGGGTTTGCTCCGGAAACAGGACAGCAAAGCCAAATTCGTCGGCCAGCTTCGACCATCCCGACCCGGCATCGTATCCGGCAGCCGTCTGCGTGCAACCGTGTAAGACGACTACAAGCGGGATTGGTCGTGATGCATCCGCGGATCCGGGAACACGATACCACCCCAGGAGATCGCCGGGATTAGCGGTTTGGTTCTGCAGCTTCTCCAACCGGTTTGAACCCGTGGGCATGGTCGGCGGGGTGCGAAACCGTTGCAGGCGCTGCAAAGTATCCGAAAGACTTCTCATAGGGGCTTCCTCGCTGCTCGCGGAAAGCCAACTGACATCCCGGATTTCCTAGGTAATGCTGCGGTGCACAATTGCAAGACTCGTAGTGATGGAAGCAAGCCATTTGCTCAACGTGGGCAACAGCGACAAGAGCGGCAACCAGGCCAGCAAAAGGCTATCATCATACGCTCATCTCCATCTCTTCGAAGGAAATCAGTCGCTGCCTCTTCTCGTCCCAGAGAACAAATTTGACGCAGGCCAGGCTGTCGCGAATGCTGATGCGGCCGACATCTGCAAGCTCGGGATGGTCTCGAAGCACCTCAGGCAGCCGATAGAACGGCACCCGGCTGGAGAGATGATGAATTTGATGCATGCCGATGTTACCGCTCATCCACCGCAAGGGGCGCGGCAGATCATAGTGTGAGGCTCCATGCATGGCAGCGTAAGGGAAAGCCCAGTCTGGTGGTCTCGACCAGTGCGTATCCTCGAACTGATGCTGGACGTAGAACAGCCAGACGCCTGCGGATCCCGCAATGAGGACGATCGACAGATGGATCAAGAGGAACGGGATAATCCCGACGCTCCAGATTAATAACGCCGTCAACACGGTAACGGCGACGTTCGTTGCCATGGTCGAGACCCAGGGCAGTGCGCCCGAGCGCATCATCCCGAACGGTAGCCTCTGCTTGAGGAGAAACAGAAAGGCGGGGCCGATCCCGAACATTACGAACGGATTGCGATACAAGCGATAGCCAAGCTGTCCCATCGGGGTCAGATTGCGATACTCTGATACCGTGAGGGTCGTTATGTCGCCAACGCCGCGCTCATCCAGGTTCCCGGCAGAGGCATGATGTTCGTTGTGCGCGCGTCGCCAGTAGTCGTAGGGTGTGAGCGTCAGGATTCCGAGCACGCGGCCGGTCCAATCGTCCAGGCGTCGTTTGCCAAAGAACGAACCGTGCCCGCAGTCATGCTGCAGCATGAAGATGCGTAGCAAAAAGCCAGCCGCAGGAATGATCAGGAGTAGGCCAATCCAGTATCCGAACTGCAGCGCGATCGCCGCAGTCGCCCACAGAAGCACGAACGGGATGAGGGTCACGGCAAGCTCGTACAGGCTTCGCGCCAACACGGGCTTGCGGTAGCCGGCGATGATCTTGAGCCAAGCCGATTCGGGATCAGCGCCTGGGCTGGCCGGCGGTTTAATTGAGGTCAAACTATACCTATTGCGTTCTTGGGATAAGCGCCGCATGTAGCAAGAGCCGGCAGACGGGGGATTACTTGATGCGGCGTACCAGCGGATACGCCGGCGCGTCGTAAAATGCCCGGATCTGTCTATGGTCGAACCGCGCCTCATCGACTTCGAGGAGAGAACCCAGTTGCTGTGCGCCGGGCATGTCTTCAATCGCGAAACGCAGAGCCTCGGCGGCTGTCTGAAAACGCCGGTAGCGTGGGCCCCTGCTCCCGCGGAGAGATTTACCCGGATACAGGCCTGCCACGCGGGTGTAGTCGAACTGGGTCAAGGGGTTGCCCTCCACGTTGCAGAAGGAGACTGAGCATTGACCCGGCTGGCTTCCCTGACGGTGCGCTCTGTTTCTCGCAGCTCGCGCTGTCGTAGCTGCATTCCCTTTCGCAGAGTCCTGAGTTTTTCCGCGTTTGAGCCTGCCTCGGCAGCGCGAAAAAGCTTGTCCGCAGATTGGCGGAATGTAGAGTTCATTATGATTCCTTCTTTGGTGAGCAAAAGCTATGGCAACAAATCGCCTAATTGCCGCTCGATTATTTCTGCGGGGGTCCCAGTTACGGCCTTGTCAGCTTGCTGCGCTTTGACTTCGTCTGTTGAGAGGTTGCGCATTCCGGCATGATTTATGCCGTCGTCGGCGCTCGGGCTTTCCACTGATACGTGAAAAAGGGGCTCATGCTCGCCAGAGGCAGCTTTCGCACGACGACCGTCTTTAACATGCAGTCACCAATCATTGTTTGTTCATGATAGCCGGATGCACTTGTTCGCACGAGGTTTTGCGACACACACGCAGGATACTGATTGGAAGACATCTTGTCCTCCTTCTGTTTGGGGTAAGGCCCCTAATAAGGAAAATGACGCTCACGGGAACGGCTAAACCCGTCGTGTCCCCGGCACTTGCCAGACAGATCGATCATTTGAAAGGAAATCCGGATGGAGCCATGCTCCAGCTCGAGATGACAATCATTGGTCGATTATAGATATATGGGTACAATTTCCGCTTTAACAAGAGCCTGAGTTACGTCGGCTCTTTTGAAGAGGGCGATGTCAAAGCTCCAACAGGCCGTCGAAGCAATCTTCGAAGCACCGGCAACCATGGCGCCTCCCTAATTGACGCGCCGCCTGCGCGATCGCCCTTCTCTTCAACTTGTTGATGGGCCAATCACTCGCCTGACGCTGCAGCCCTGCGCCGGAGCCCGCAAAAGGGGTGCTTTGCGGGCTCCAAAGAGCTCAGAGGTCGGTCCCCAGGAACGGGCCGCACCGGGCAATCACCACCTGCTCACATATCCAGAACATTAGCGAATAAATTCGGCTGACCGTCCCCGGATCAATCACGAAGCTTACCCTGTCGAAACGCTTGCAAAGGCGGGTAACCCGGGCGGCGCGACCTCGTGCGTTCGCGTACAAGGCGGCTGAGGGTTACCAAGTGCTCCCGCCTGGACGACGGAGGAGCGCCTTGAGGGCTAACGCTTCCAAAACCATTCACGCTTCTACTCGTTCGGATGGGTCGAACGTTTCCGGATTTCGCCGACACGCGCGAACCGGCTCGCAAGGCTCCTGCAACACCTTGATGAAGCAGAATGGCGCAGCACCCCTAGACACGCCGGGCTGAAGACAGCATTCGAGGCTCAGGACCAGGGCTTGATCGAATCCAGGGGCGAGATCGGCTCTCAGACCTACCGTCTGACAGCGGCAGGACGAATGTTTGCGGAACCCCTTCCCGCTGCCCAGCCACCACAGGGCGGAGGAGATCGGCCCGGTTTCCTGTCAAAAAGCATGGTGGTCGTGCCGCTGCCGGCCCTCCACAACGGGACGCTTGCTCGCATTTCTGGTTTGATCGGCGCGACCCAAGCGAAACCGTGATCGCTAGCGCTTTCGCGGTTGGTGATGAACGGCCACGTCCTCTGCGCTTGCCGTTGCCGGCGCCTCTTCTCCTGAGGGAGTGAGCCTTTGTTGGCTACTGGGTCATGATTGGAATGCGGATCACCGTGGTGGCCAGGCCTGCTTGGGTTTATTTAGTACTAAATATGCCCGGTCTCAGCATCAGGAAAGTCCCGACGGTGAGGCCTGCTCCTGAATTTTTGAGCACAGCGTAAAAATATAAAATGCCTCCGCGCCCTTGCGCAACGTAACATTGAGGTTATGTATGGGTTATCGAATTTGCTTTTAGAGCTTTGCTTTGCGCTTGAGCGCAGCTGGCGGGTCTTTTCTTTCAGACATCGATCAAATGACTGTCGGCGGCTCTCGCCGGACAGCGACTAATCGTGCGATTGAAAGGATAATCGTCATGAATACCGGCATCGTAAAGTTTTTCAACACCACCAAGGGCTTCGGCTTTATCCAGCCGACCGACGGCTCCAAGGACATCTTTGTTCATATCTCCGCAGTAGAACGCGCCGGGATGAGCTTCATCTCAGAGGGCCAGAAATTGAGCTACGACATCGTCGCCGATGACCGCTCAGGCAAAAGCGCTGCCGAAAATCTTCAGGCAGCCTGACCGATAGTCGGTCCTTGACCACGGATGTACTGGCATTGACCGCATGTCGAAAGGTCGAGGGATGCCCTCGGCCTTCTTTTTGTTGAAAAGGAATCCCACATGAAAAAGACCAGCGCCGAACAGCAGATTCAAAGGGCAGTACGCCAGGTGAAGAACACCAGTGGCGGCGGCCATCTTGGCGGCACAAACTTTGGCCAGGCTTATGATGCCAAGACATCGTCGGCAAAGGGCAAGGCCGATAGCAGCCGTCGGGGTTCTCGAAAAAGCTGACAGCCCGGAAATCGCAACAGCAAAGGGAGGTCAACATCGAGTGGCTAAGTTCGCATGACCAAATCTGCTGCAGCACTTGCCAAGTTGAGAGCCAGCTACGCCAAGTACGAGGAAGCCTCGCGCCAGCTGCGCAGGCTGCCGGTGTGCGCTGTTCCGCGGGAGGGCAATGATCATCTCATGTCCTTGCTGAAAAAGCTGAATGAGACGGAAGACGCAGCGACAACGACTTCTCGCGCCTGACCTGAGACACTCCGGATTATCCCTTACCTTAAAGCTACTGCTCGAATCGCCTCTCCTGGTAACCGCCAGGTAGTCGGACTGGATCGGATCAAGCCACTTCTCCGTCTTCGTGTATCCGATTGCCGTTGGCGGTATCCCTCCCCGACCGGCGCGACTGCGACAGGACTGCGAAAGCTGGATTTGTTATCGACATCTTCCACTTCGTCGAGAACTTGAAGCCGATCTTCGTCGATGTCGAACAACCGCGAACACGCAGCCCCTCGCCCGGGCGCTCGAGCATCATCGGGCCGTAGAACGAGCCCGCAATATAAAGAGGATACGGTTCGACTGTCTCTACGTCGCCGACGTACCGAGCCCCACCAAGGGCCTTGTCGAAGAGCGGAAAGCCGCGTTTGAGGGTGCCGTAGATGAATACCTTCATCAATGCAGAGCCGGGCCGAGGCGACACTGCGAGTGCCTGCAATGGAACGTCGTCATCAGACTGAGCGCGCGGATCGCGACATCTTCGGCAAGGAGCCTGTCTTTGCTGGACGAGAGTTCGCTCGCGGCAGACAGGAGAGCCCGTCCCATCGAAGCCATGACCAGTTCCAGTGCCTCGTCTCCTTCGTCAGCCGCCCACTTTGCGGTTCGCTCCAGCGTGACAGCAAGGCGTTCCAGAACAGCCTGTCTTTCGTGCTCCCCGAGTTCCCGTAGATTTCGGACTTCAGTGTTCAACTTCATTCTCCGCAATGGGGCGTCACGTGGAATAGTTCGTGTTCAAGGTTTCGATCTTAGGCTAGCGCCGACACGGTTTAGCGCCGGCAGCTCGACAGCGATGTGAAGGCCCCGGTCCCGCCACTCCCGGCTTATTTTCCCGCCAAGCTGCTTCTCCAGCACTGCACTCAGCAGAATGGTACCGAAGCCCTTCCGTGGCTCAGCGTTGCGTTTACTGAGCTCGTCCCACTCGATGATTAGCCCGTCGTCTTCTGCCTGTCGCCAGTTGATCGTAAGGCTGCCTTCAGAATGAGAGAGCGCGCCATGGACCGCCGCATTTGCAGCAAGCTCATGCATTGCCAGTCCAAGGGGCTGGACGGATGGCGCGGGAATCGTGACCGACGGGCCGCTAATCGACGTTCACGTACCCCAGGATGTGAGCTTCTAGACGCGGCAAATACAGCGCCGCCGGTCAACAATGTACGGCTGCTGACGGGCCGCCAGCTCCCTTATGCTCGCGACGGCGATAGCTTTGCAGTCGCCTCACCCAGAGTCAACTTCAAAGTCGCAGCGCTGCCAGGGCTCAGCTGTGAGGTTCGACCGCAGCGAGAAGTACAGGTTATCGATAGTGAGGGATTTCGAATAGGAAAACATCGGTTCGGCAGCCCCTCCGTTGCCAGATGGATCTTGAAACCAGCGCATATCAACTGAAATACTGGCATCATTGCCTTATATGCAATCATGATGACTGGAGGCGGTTCAGTATGGCCAGCATGACCATTCGCAACATCGATGATCGGTTGAAACAGAGGCTGCGCATCCGCGCTGCCACCCACGGGAGATCGATGGAAGACGAGGCACGGGACATCCTGAAAACGGCGTTAGCTCAACAGGAAACACCGGCTGGAAACCTCGCCGCGACCATCCGTGCGCGGCTGCAGCCGCTCGGCGGCGTGGAACTGGAACTTCCGGCGCGTGAACCGATCCGTGAGGCTCTGGATTTTTCGGCTTCATGATCGTCCTCGACACCTACATCATATCTGAACTGCTCTCGCCGCTTCCGCAGCCCGCAGTTGTCGACTGGCTCGCGGATCAGTCTCCCGCTGCAATTTTCACGACGACCGTTACCGAAGCGGAGATCCTCTACGGGCTACGCCTGCTCCCAGACGGTCGCCGCCGCGCGAACTTGAGGCGGCTATCCTACCGATCTTCACCCAAGATCTCGCCGGTCGTGTGCTGCCGTTCGATCGGGAGGCCGCAGACGTCTACGGTTCAATTGCAACGGAAAGACGCAAGGCAGGTCGCCCGATCAGCCAATTCGATGCCCAGATTGCGTCCATTACGATTTCTCGCGGCGCCGCGCTGGCAACTCGAAACGTTGCCGACTTCGAGGGCGTAGGCCTGGTGATCATAAACCCATGGCAGTAAGGCCTCAAATCACCTGACGCTAATTTCATCGCCGCGAAGTAGGTCGCGTCCGATCCCATCGCATGAGGCCGCATCGCGGCAGTCGGGCTCAAGGCGATATTGACCGGCTGCTCGCGTGCCGCAGCCACCATCCTCGTTACGCGCAACGTCAAGGACTTTGAAGCGACCGACGCACCTGTGATTAGTCCCTTGGGAGGATGGCAGTTGGAAGCAGAGCTTGCAGCTCGGAAGGAGGCCAAGCAGCAGCAAGCCAGCATTATCGGTAGGCTTCTTGTTTGTTCGGGCCACCACCGTTTCGGGTTCGATCGCGCCACGGCCAACGTCCGTTCTTGGCTAAGCTATCCGCCTGCGGGGTCGCTGCCATCGTGCGCGGCGATGAACATGGTGACGGCAGATCGGCAGTAGGATTCGATTTCGTTGTCGTCCTCTGCTCTCGCCTCATCGAAACGCGCGATAATTAGGAGATCGGATCCTTTGAAAAGGGCGGCAAACAAGCGGGCGGACCAGAGCGGATCGGGCACGTTCAGAAGCGCCTTCGCATGGAACTGACGCAGTAGGGCCTCGACCTGGGCGATGATATGGGCGGGGCCGGCTTCGTATTGGATCTTGCTTAGCGACTTTTGGTTCGGCGTGTCGGCCGTGACCATTGCTTCCACGTTGCGGACGTCTGGGCGCAGCAGCGTGCGAAGCAGCGATGATCCCACCGCCATGAGTTGATCCTCGGCCGAACCGCCGACGCCTTCACAAAGCGCCTGTGGTATTAACTGCTGGCAGCGGGCCGCAAACGCCGCGCCAAACAGCGCCTCCTTGTTCTCGAAGTGCCTGTAGATGCTAAGCTTGGATATCTTCGCTCGCTGGGCGACCTTGTCCAATGTCGTCGCTTGAAAACCCAATTCCGCAAACAGTTCGCCCGCGGCGTCGACTATGGTTTGGCCAAGCGCCTCATTGGCGGGCCGGCCGCGCCGTGCGCGGACGTTTTCTTCGGGCACGATAATTACAGTCCTTGACAGTATCTTTATTCTCGAATTACGATACTACACAGTTTCATAATTTCCAAGAGTGGATTTTATCATGTCCGCCAAATCAGGTTTCCTTGGCCGCCCATCGAGTGCGCATCGCTGGATGAAATTGCGCCAGACTCAGCCCAACCTCTTGCATACACAACACGGAGCTTATCACCATGGATGACGTCATCATCATCGGCGGCAGCTTTGCCGGCCTCGCCGCCGCCCTGCAGCTCGGCCGCGCCCGACGCAAGGTCACCGTTTTCGATACCGGCCTGCCGCGCAATCGCTTCGCCGGCCACTCGCATGGTCTACTCGGCCACGATCATAAGCCACCGCTGGACATCCTGGCCGAGGCGCGGCGGCAACTGACGCGTTATCCCACGGTCAATTTGGTCAATGCCCGGGCCGACACCATCTCCGGCCCCATCGACAACTTCTCCGTCCGCACTGGCGATGGCGAAAGCTTCGGTGCGCGCCGCGTCATCCTAAGCTACGGCGTCGCCGATCAGATGCCTGATGTTCCCGGCTTTGTCCAAAGCTGGGGCACCTCGATCGTGCCCTGCCCCTACTGCGATGGCTTTGAATTCGCCGACCAGCATTGGGGCCTCGTCTGGTCAGGACCAACGTCGCACAATTACGTCAGGCTGTATCACGACTGGACCGACACATTGACTGTCTTTGCCGATGGTCACGACATTTCACCCGATATCCGTGCCGATCTGGCGCGCCGCAACATACCTGTCGTCGATGGGCGGATCGCCGAAATCGGCCATCACCGGGGCCATATCACCACCGTTAATCTCGAGAGTGGCCGCAATGCCGGCGTAGATATCCTGTTCGCGCATCCGCGCAACAAGCCGTCCTCAAGCCTGCATGAGCCATTGGGCCTCGCCACGGTCAATACGCCCTTCGGCATCGCCCTTAAGGTCGATGAGCGTCGCGAGACCAGCATGCCGGGCATCTACGCCGCCGGCGATCTCGCAAATCCGGCCATGAACTCGGTCACTACGGCAATATCGCAGGGCGCGACGGCAGGGATTTCCGCCCAGCAGTCGATGCTGGCTTGAGAGCGTAGATACCTTTCTCCGGGCGCGGCGGGCTATTGCCGGGAAACCGCAGGCTGCCGAGGCCCATGCGAAAGACGCCCTCGCAGAGCTGCTAACCAACCAAGACGTGGAGACCCTGAAGCCCGTCGAACGAGGCATGGGCGACAATACATCTAGAGCGCTCACGTCCGATCTCGCTCACCTCGAAGCATGAGGACTGGCCGCTCGCACACCATCTGTGCCGGAGAAACGTGCGGCCGATCCGGATCGCGACAAGCGGCAGTGCTGTTTGAAGCCCTCCGGCAAACAAGGCGAGCCTGTGACCTTGCTCTTGGTTAGAAACGAGGCGTGGGAACGTGGAACGGCTTGGCAAGCCGCCATCCGTTCGGGAGCTTCCATGCCTGACGAGGTCGGCAGGGACCATCTGACGTCCTGTCTTACAGTCGGTTCGAAGAGGTCCGCGAGCAAGCCGTCCTGCCGTTCGAAGCGCAGCCTTGTAAAAACGCCCGTTGAGGCACCGGTCTCCGGGATAATCCAATTGCATCAAGGCAGTCCCTGGCCCCTGGCCCCTGGCCCCTGGTAGAAGAGCGCAACGCCATGATCGGCAATCGTCCACTCCCGAACTTGCGAATACGCGATCAAACGGAAGCGGCTGGCAGCAGAGTTGCGTCCCGCGATTGAACAGACATGGGAACCATCAGCTGCCAAAGAACGTTTGCAGAACAAATTGAAGGAGATCGTAATGAGTGGCAACCCGAAAACCGATATGTCGTCCAACACGCAGAAGGACCCGGACGAATGGGTCAGCGGCGACGAGCCGATGACTGGTGCGCAGCGCTCTTATCTGAAGACCCTATCGGAACAGGCGCATCAACCGGACGCTTACGGCGAGGATCTGACGAAAGCGGAAGCCTCTAAGCGCATTGACGAACTCAAGCAGTCGCTAGACCTGGCGTGACGCATCCACAGCGTGGCGCATCATCAGGTGGCAATTGCATCTGCCGACCGATGCGCTGCGCCAGATAGATCCCATCCCTGCTATATTCGTATCCATGAAGCGCCGCGTCTCGGAAAAATCCACGAAGTCGTGGCGTTTCCACCTTCTTTGGCCACCGAAATCAACTAAATGGCTAGACAGGCTAGCTCACTCGGAGAACAACCATGGAATGGCAGCTACAGGACGCGAAAAACCAGTTTTCAAAAGTGGTGCAAAAGGCGCGATTTGAAGGTCCGCAGGAAATCACAGTCCGTGGAGAAAGAACCGCTGTTGTATTGTCTACGCGGGACTATGACACCTTGCGCGCAGGCCGCCCCACACTCGTTGACGATCTACTCGGCGGTCCGGCGTGGGACGACAAGCTCGTTGATGCGGTCGAGGCGCGCGCCAAGAGCCCCAGCCGCGACGTGGCCTTCTGATGTACCTGCTGGAGACCAATATTGTCTCGGAAGCGCGACGCGGCACCCGCAGGCAGTCTCTTGGTTACGATCGGTAGATCCGCTTAGCGTCCACGTAAGCGCCTTGACTCTAGGCGAAATCATGCGCGGCATCGCGCTGAACAAAAGTCTGACCCGAGAGCCGCCTCTCAAGTGGCTGCGCAAGCTACGCCGGAACCACGGCGATCGTATCCTGCCGGTAACTGACCAGATCGCCGTGGAATGGGGTCGGATCGCAGCGATCCGTCCGCGGGGCGATATTGATGGGCTGCTCGCCGCGACCGCGATCATCCACGACCTGATCCTCGTCACACGCAACGTCAAGGACTTCGAGGACATCGACGCAACTGTGATCAATCCCTGGGATATGTCGGCGTAGGACAAGATCGTCCTTCAAAAGCCGCTCGATTACAGCGCGGTTATCAGCGCGCTGCTCCGTCGCCGCAACGACGGCGACGTCAGCCCAGAGGAGGCGTCAAGACATGCGATCCTCCACAACAGCGCAGTGCCGTGATCGGCAATCGTCCACTCCCGAGCTTGCGAACGCGCGATTAAACGGAAGCGGCTGGCAGCAGAGTTGTGCCTCCGATTGAACAGACACGGAACCTATTCGGTCGCCATGTCTGCCCCGTTAAGGCTTGAGAACGACTTTGACGCAGCCATCCTTCTTCTCGAGGAAAGTCTTGTAGAGATCCGGCCCGTCTTCCAGACCCCCCGTATGCGTTATGATGAAGGATGGATCGATCTCGCCCTTCTGGACCCGCTCCATCAGGAGCGGCAGGTAGCGCTGGACAGGGGTCTGGGCCATTTTGAAGGTCAGGCCGCGGTTGATTGCCGATCCCATCGGGATCTTGTCGAGGAAGCCGCCATAAACACCGACGATCGATACCGTGCCGAAGTTGCGGCAACAATGGATGGCCTGGCGCAGCACATGGGGCCGATCGGTGCCCATGAAGGTCGCCACCTTGATACGGTCCAGTCGGGCATCCCAGCTTGCGGAGGGATCGGACTCGGTGCCAACCGCATCGATACAGGCATCGGCGCCGCGACCGTGTGTCAGTTCCATGATGCGGTCATAGATATCTTCCTCGAGATAATCGAGCGTCATGGCGCCGGACTTTTGGGCAAGCGCCAGCCGCTCCGGCACGCTGTCGATTGCAATGACACGCTCAGCTCCGAGGATGAACGCGGACTTGATTGCCATCTGGCCCACCGGCCCGCAACCCCAGATCGCGATCGTATCACCCGGCTGAATGTCGCAGAAATCGGCCGCCATATAGCCGGTTGGAAAAATATCCGACAGGAACAGCACCTGCTCGTCCGTCAGGCCGTCCGGCACCTTGATCGGGCCGACATCGGCATAAGGCACCCGCAGGTATTCCGCCTGCCCGCCGCTGAACCCGCCAAGCAGATGGGTATAGCCGAACAGGCCGGCCGGCGAGTTGCCCCACATCTTGGTGACTTTCTCCGGGTTCGGGTTGGACCGCTCGCAGCCGGAAAAGAAGCCGCGCTTGCAAAAGAAGCATTCGCCGCAGGAAATGGTGAAGGGCACGACGACGCGGTCACCCACCTTCAGCTTGCTGTTGTCCTTGCCGACCTCGACCACCTCGCCCATGGTCTCGTGGCCCATGACGTCGCCGCTATGCATGTCGGGCATCACCCCGTTGTAAAGATGCAGATCCGATCCGCAGATCGCGCAGGCGGTTACCTTGATAATTGCGTCGCGGCCATCCTCGATGACAGGATCGGGAACGCTTTCGCAGCGAATGTCGTGCTTGCCGTGCCAGGTCAAAGCTTTCATGTCATGTCATCCTCTTCCAGGAGTAATATCTCTTGTCCCGCGTCTCTCAGGGCTGGCCACTTCCGCCGGCCGAGCCGTAGACTTGTCCCGTCGCATAGGACGCCGACGGATCTGCCAACTGCACATAGATCGACGCCAGTTCGGCCGGCTGTCCCGGACGGCCCATCGGCGTCTTGCCGCCGAACTGTTCCAGCTTCTCCATGGTCGCCCCACCAGAAACCTGCAGCGGCGTCCAGATCGGCCCCGGCGCCACGCCGTTGACGCGGATGCCCTTCGGACCGAGCTGCTTTGCCATCGATTTGGTGAAGTTCATGCCGGCAGCCTTGGTCATTGCGTAGTCGACCAGATCCTCGGAGGGATCGTAGGCCTGCTCCGACGTCGTGATGATGATGTTCGATCCCGGCTTGAGATGCTTGAGCGCGGCCTTCGTCAGCCAGAACATGGCGTAGATGTTGGTCTTCATGGTGGCATCGAACGCTTCGCTCGTTATGTCGGAGAGCGCGCCGGCCTGTTGCTGTCGTCCCGCATTGCTGACGAGGACGTCGAGACCGCCGAGCGCGGCCGCAGCATCCTCGACAAGCTTGGTGCAGAATGCCTCCTCACGAAGATCGCCGGGCAATGCAACGGCTTTGCGTCCTTCCTTCTCGATCAGGGCGATGACCTCTTTGGCATCGGGCTCCTCGTCGGGAAGGTAATTGATCGCAACATCGGCGCCCTCTCGGGCGTAAGCGATCGCGGCGGCCCGGCCCATGCCGGAATCGCCACCCGTGATCAGCGCCTTGCGACGGGCCAGACGACCCGATCCCTTGTAGGCGTTCTCGCCATGGTCGGGCTTCGGGTTCATCTTGCCCGCCAGGCCCGGGAACGGCTGCTTCTGTTTTTCGAATGGCGGCTTAGGATACTTTGACGTCGGATCCTGCAACATAATCGGCTCCTTTGATCGATTGGCGCTTGATTGGGCGAATGCTGGAAAGACGGATGACGCCAAAGCCGCGGAGGCGGCCGCGAGCACCGAGCGGCGTCTAATCTTCGTGGTCATGGGACATCCTTGGCAGGAAGATGCGTTGATCGAACGAGACGATGGTCGCTGCATTCGTCCCGTGTCGTGACGGTCGGGGAAGTCGGATTGTCATCATCGTCTCCGGTCGATGGGTCTTGCTGAACTTCGCTTCAACGCCAATGTTCCAAGCAACGAGCATTTCAAAGAACCAACCGATGCTGATCGAGTTGGTCGAGCAAAGGAGATCCCGATGCCCCACCTCGACACAGACGACCTGCGCATAACGTTCAAAGAGACGGGCGCTCGGTCCGGAAAACCGGTACTTCTGCTTCACGGCTGGCCTGATGACGCAACGACCTGGGAAGCGATCGTGGATCTTCTGAAGGACCGCCATCTTCGTTTTGTCATTCCATATCTGCGCGGCTTTGGGCCTACGACGTTTCTAAACGACAAAGCGCCGAGAACGGCGAATGGCGGGATCCTCGCCATGGATGCGATCGCCTTGATGGATGGACTGGGCATCGAAAAATTCGCGGTCGTCGGCCACGACTGGGGATCGCATATCGCCGAATGCCTGGCGATCGGATGGCAAGACAGGATCGATCGCATCGCCCTGCTTTCGTCCACGCCGCGCATGGGCGGACTGCGGACGCCGGCCTTCAGCCAAGCTCAGCTTTATTGGTACCAGTGGTTCATGGCGACCAAGCGCGGTGCTGCGGCCATCGACAATGATCGGAAGGGATATGCCCGTCTGCAGTGGCAGAACTGGGCGCCGGACGGATGGTTCGACGACGCGACGTTCGATCGTGTGGCGAAATCCTTCGAGAACCCGGACTGGCTCGGCGTCACTCTGCACAGTTATCGTGTCCGCTGGGAGGAGGCAGAGCCTGATGCGCGCAGCCTATGGCTCGAGGAAAAGGTGAAGGCGACGAAATCACTGTCGCTTCCCGCCATTTTCATTCATGGGATTGAGGACGGCGTTACGCCACTGTCGACGTCTGAGACCGTGCACGAGAAGTTCACAGGAGCGTTCGAACGGATCCTGCTGCAAAATGTCGGCCACTTCCCTCAGCGGGAGGATCCGGAGGCAGTGGCGCGAGAACTTGCAGTGTTTCTCGCAGCCTGAGGGCAGCCGGTCCGGAACTTCGTCGGTTCCCAGAACTTTAGCTGGAGCCCCCTGGATGTCCAGGCAGCCCGATACCTGCCATACCGAAGGTCCGCCCGATGCAACAAACGCCAGCCGATCTCGAACCCCGCAAAGGAAGCCCGAGCCCGCGCATGGACGAGGACGAGTTCAAGAGGCGCTTTCGCAACCAGTTTCAAGATCCTGCCTTCGAGCCTCTAAAGGCGGAGCTCGAGAAGGTCACGGCGGCAGCCTGGGACGCATACGAGCACTCGCGCAAGAGCCCTCGCACGCAAAAGGCCGGGCCGGAATTTGCAAATCCTTCCTACGAGCTTGCGACAGACTGGCTGGCGGCGCGCGACGCTATTTGCGAAGCGCAGCACCGCCATGACGATGCGAACGGCCCCCGCCGTTTCCTGCTGATAAACGGGTCGTCGCGCAGCGAACATACCTGTCCTGGCGAAATATCGAAAAGCTTTCGCATGGTCGAGATTGCCAAGAAGGTTTTGGAGCAGAACCCGCAAAGCAGTGTCGAGGTGCTCGATCTGAGCCGGATCACATCGGAATACGGTCGCCAGATCCATCCCTGCAAGGCCTGCTTCTCGACGTCGGCCGCACTCTGTCACTGGCCTTGTTCCTGCTATCCCAATTACTCGCTCGGGCAGATCCATGACTGGATGAACGACATCTATCCGATGTGGGTCGAAGCCCATGGCATCATGATCGTCACCCCGGTGAACTGGTACCAGACCTCCTCGCCTCTGAAGCTGATGATCGACCGGCTGGTCTGTGCGGACGGGGGAAACCCTGATCCGACCACGACGCATGGAAAGCATGCAAAAGAAGCCAAGGAGATCGAGATGAAGGGATGGGACTATCCCAGGCATCTCGAAGGGCGTCTCTTTTCCGTGATTGTCCATGGCGACACCGAAGGCGTCGAAAATGTCCGACGCGGCGTCTCGGACTGGCTGAAATCAATGGAAGTAGAACCAGCCGGGACACTGGCGGAAGTCGATCGCTATATCGGCTACTGGGAACCCTACGCGACCAGCCATCCGGCCTTCGATAAGGAGCAGTCGATGCAGGAGGAAGTCCGCAATGCCGCCCGCGCGTTGCAAGAGGCCGTTCTTGCAAAGCAGGACGGCAGGCAGGTTACGGTCGGATCGCGCCTGAAGCAGGCGAGAGAGAAGTAGGATTTGAATACCTATGTCGTCACGCTCTTCATTCTCGGCGCCGTCATCCTCCTGACCGCATGGCTGCCGATGGCGTTGCGGCGTCTGCCATTGTCGCTACCGATCTGCTGTGTCGCGATCGGCGTCCTGTTGGCATGGTCGCCTCTCACGCCCCTTCCGAGGATGAACCCGCTCGACAATGGCGCAATCACCGAGCATCTGACGGAGTTCGTCGTCATCGTGGCCTTGATGGGCGCGGGCCTGAAGATCGATCGGCCGCTCGGCCTCCATCGCTGGGCGACAACCTGGCGGCTGCTTGGAATAGCCATGCCGATCTCCATCGCTGCGATCTCGTTTCTCGGTTGGCAGTTCCTCGGCCTGAACGCGGCGTCGGCCCTGCTTCTGGGTGCCGCTGTCGCGCCGACCGATCCCGTGCTCGCCGCCGATATCCAGGTCGGGCCTCCCAAGACCGGCGAGGAAGACGACATCCGCTTTGCTTTGACATCGGAAGCCGGCCTCAACGATGGTCTCAGTTTTCCCTTCGTGCTGGCGGCGGTCGCACTTGCCTCGGCCGGCGACAGCCCATTCGGGTGGACCGCCCACTGGTTCTTGTTCGACGTCTTGTGGAAGCTTGCATCGGGCATCGCCATGGGCTGGATTGTCGGCAGGGTCCTCGGCTACTTCACGTTCAAATTGCCGAAGGCGGGCCGTATCGCCAGGACGGGTGACGGCCTGGCGGCGCTTGGATTTACCTGCATTGCTTATGGCGCAACTGAGATCGTGCATGGCTACGGCTTTGTCGCCGTCTTCGTAGCGGCGCTGACCCTACGCAACGTCGAGCGCAATAGCGACTTTCACGGCGAACTCCACGACTTCGGTGAACAAATCGAGCGGATGCTGACCATGGTCCTCCTGGTGTGCTTCGGCTCCGTCCTCGCAGAGGGCACGCTCCTTGCCCATGTCGACTGGCGCATCGTCACCGTCGCCGTCGTCGCGCTTGCCATCGTCCGGCCGGTGGCAGCCTGGACGAGCCTTATCGGCTGTGAACGCCCTCAGGCTGAAAAGCTTATCGTGTCAGTGTTCGGCATTCGCGGCATCGGGTCCATCTATTATGTCGCCTACGCGTCCGGGCATGCGTCCTTCGACAAAGCTGAGGTGGTATGGGCGACGGTGTTCGTCATCATCTTGATTTCCATCGTGGTGCACGGCATTGCCGTCACACCGGTCATGGATTGGATCGACCGGCGTCGCGGCGTCGACAGCGATAGACCGATGGAGACGACCGAAGTCGGCGGATCCGGCTGAGATTCTCCCGACGCCGTCAGACGGAGATGGACTGTTGCGCTTGCCAGCGCGACCTGATTTCCGCTCGACCGCTTCGCCTTGATGGTTGCGCCGAAACGGGTGTCTCTCAAGACAGTACCAAACCCGGGAGAAACCAGAAGACGTGTCGATCGATTCAAAATCGTGTTGGTGGTGGTAGGCTTGAGCGGGCCATCAGGAACGATCCAGCTTGCGGATGATTTCAAGAGCCCAATCCATGGATATCACTTCGGCTGTCTGATCCTAGACCCGTCGTTGTTGTTCCTCACATCTCGGGCAAGGTCTTTCACTCTGATCTTTTCCTCGGTTCGACATCAAAGCCCGGAACAATTCGGCGCGAAGGAAATTGATTGGCGGACAGAACGATTTCAGGAAATCCGTCACGCAAACCGTCGTGATTGCGTTGCTGCCTAAACGATCTGTCAAATTTTCTTTGATATAGCGCACGATCGGTTACCTCAGGGTAGGACAACATGAGCATTCATCGAAAACTGTTTGCCGCGTCCGCATTGGCGATCTTGGCCGTATTGGTTGCCATCAATCCGTTCGGCAGGAACCTTGTCGACGTCCGCCCCGTGCCGTCCATGGTCGAAACCGTCCATTAACGGTCACGTATGCGTGCGTTCCCCATCGCATCGTAACGGTCCGTTAAGCGGGGTGGCCTAGCCTTTCGACTTTCTTGGATCTCGGGATGCCGAAATGGCCGCCAATGATAACAGACCTGCTTGCTTGCCCCTGGATGCGAAAGAGGTCGAAGACATTCTGGCGAAAGCGCGAAGCATAAAGGAAATGCTGGAGATCGCCATCGCCACCGCAAAGCAGCATTTTCAGGGGCAGCGTCGCTAACGCCCATTGCTGACTGACGGCCGCTGGCCTCGCACGGGATTGCAACCGAGCCTTTGCCGAGAGCATTCGATAGCCGGGGGGACGAAAGGCTGGGCTTGGCCGTAACGTTGCCTTGATCCGCCGCCTTATTTCAAGTCAAACGACAGAAGGATGATGTGGGCGACGCAGAGGCAATCGATAGGCGGCAACACGTCTTGCTGCTGCCGCCAACCCGTTTTCCCAGACCAACCAGCCTCACTTCGGAGGGGCGAACTTGAACAGCGTGAACGACGTGTCGGTCCAGCCCTCGTTGAACCAGGGCGAATCCTGGATGTGGGAGGCCGTGATGTAGAGCGCACCATCCGAGCCCTGCGCGAATGTATCTGGCCAGCGCAGCCGGCTGTCTTCCAGGAAGGGCGTGACCTTGCCGTCCGGGCCGAGAACCTTCACCCCATTATTCTCCATCGTACTGAGATAAATGCGATTCTGATCGTCGATCCAAAGACCGTCGGTCGGCTCGGTATCTGCGAATTTCTCCGCTTTGACTGCGGCAGGATCGGTTGCTGCCTTCTCAAGGGCATCTGTCGAAACCTTGTACATCGTCTTGCCCGTCAGCGCCTGGAAGTAGAGCGTCCTGTCGTCCTTGGAAAGGGCAATCCCGTCGGCGTTGAACTGTGGCTGGCGTCCATCCGGTCGGCGCAGCGGCTTGCCGTCGGTGTGGATGACGACCTCTTTTTCGAACTGCGTCGAGGGATCGTCGCTGAGTGCCCGCCACGCCTTGCCCGAAATGAGATCGAGAACGACCAGGCCGCCTGGCGAGCCGGAATCGGTAATGTAGGCGAATGCGCCGTCAGAGGCGATGCGGACGTCATTGAGATAGCTTGCCGGCCCGGCGACGTCCGGGGTAAAGGGGTAGACGCGCTTGACTGCGTTCGACCCGAGATCGATCTGCACGAGCTTCGGGCCGTCCTTGACGGTTTTCTCGCTGTTTGGTGCCGCCGGGTCAACGACCCAAAGCGAGCCCCTGTTGTCGGTGACGACGCTTTGGACGGTGACGAAGTGATCTTTCGGCGAGATCTCGTTCATCCTGGCGTTTCGCCAGGCATTCCATTCCTTGTTCGGGTACGGCTTGATAGAACCATCCTTCATGACCTCTGCGACGGAAACGGGCACGTCCTGCGACCAGCGCGGGAAGTTGACGAAGATGCGTCCATCTTGCGAAACGGTGACGCCGGTCACCTGATGGTCGAAGGTTGCAACTGTCTCGAGACGATCATCGGTCTTGCCCGTGATCGGCGCGACGAGCTTCCTCGCCTTGTTGGCGAGATTTTCCATCGTCTGCGTGTGGCCGATGGCGGGCTGCAGGACTGCGATAACGGCAGCGGCCGTCAGGAAGGTGGAATTCTTGCGCGGGTGCGTGTTCATCATGGCCTCTTTGATGTTTAGGCTTTGAACAATGACGTGCCGTCGAAGTTCCTGCGCGAAACCGCGTGGGACCAATATGATGCGCATCAGGTTGCCTTTGCTGATAGCCAGCCTCGATGAGCACGAATGGGCCATTGCAGTCGAAGATCGGACAATGGTGGTCATGCCATGCTGGACGGGTGGCCCGATGACGCATGACCCGAATGCTGCGACATCGCGTCTGAAGGGCCGGGGTCGGCGTCACTGTCGAAACAGGTTCTCTTCTTGATTGTCGCAGGTTTTCGAGGGCCATTCGATCGCACAGGTACGAGACCAGACACGAAACTCCTCGACCTCATGAACTTCAGATCGCTTGGCAGGGACGATTGCTTTGATCGCCGCGAACGGTTCGTGCCGACATTTGGAACCAGCATCGCTTGATCAAGTTATAGTGGCATGACCGTACCCGCTGAAGCACTCGCCAAGTTGATCGCCCATTACGCCACGAACGAGGCGGCCTCGCGTCAAATGCGCAGGTTGCCAGCGTTTGCCGTTCCGCAGGAGGGCAATGATCGTCTCGGTTCCCTGCTGAAAAAGCTGGATGAAAAGCAAGCGGCTCTTACGGCTGCTGCTCAAGCCTGACGGAAAGGGTTAAGCAAAGCCCGTCCGGCAACCACTCCCGATCGATCTCTCCCGCCAGGCTGCGGGCTACCGTCTGCTCCAGCCGAGTGCCGAAGCCGACATGGGTGGGAGCCGGCGACTGCCCCGGCCCATTCTTTTCCAGCCAACGGAGCTTTAATGCTTCGCCGGTAACATCGACTTCGATCTCCAGCCGGCCATAAGGGACCGACAGGGCCCCATATTTTGCGGCATTGGAGGCAAGCTCGTGAAAAAGAAGGGCGAAGTTGGTGACGTCCTTGGCGGCAATCTCGAAGTCGCTCCCTTTCAGCGCCCAACGTCCCTCCCCCACCTCGGAGAACGGCTCGAGGATGGTGGACAGCAGCTGGAGAAGCGTCATTGCGCGCTCTTGGAAAGCATCATCTCCCGTAAAGCTTGGAAGCGTCATCTCGTGAGCACGAGAAAGCGATACCAGCCTGTTCCGCATGTCTGCGGCGAGCGCCGCTGCAGACGTGGCGTTGCGAGCCGCGACCGTAATGATGCTGCTTGTGATCGCAAACAGGTTCTTGACCCTATGATGCATTTCGCGAAGCAGCAGATCCTGGTGCTGCGCCGCCCGTCGCCGTTCGGAAATGTCCCGGGCTATCTTCGAAGCGCCAATGATCTTGCCCTCACGGTTCCTGATCGGTGAGATCGTCAGCGAGATGTCGATCAGGGACCCGTCCTTGTGGCGCCGAACGGTCTCGAAATGCTCAATCCGCTCGCCGGCGCGGATGCGTCCGAGGATACTTGGTTCTTCATCAAGCCGGTCATCCGGGATCAACAGGGTCACGGGTTGTCCAACCGCCTCGGACGCAGGGTAGCCGAACAGTCTTTCCGCAGCCTTGTTCCATGTCGTGATAATGCCTGTCAGGCTCTTGCTGATAATGGCGTCCTCGGACGATTCCACAATGGCGGCCAGGAAAGCTGCCGCATCATGACCGGGGCGCGCATTCCTTACGCTTTCCTCGAGCTCTAGGAAGCGTCCTTCAAAATCTGGATGATGGGATTGGTCGTTGAGAGCTGGCATTCAGTCATTGCCTCATGGCCATGGTTTGGAATTACGAAACAGAGAAACTTTAGCGTCTTATAACAATGATGGTAGCCCTGAGGCGATAACCAGTTGCAAAATTACGTGACGATCCTACGGTGCGCCTTCCACCAAGACAGGGCAGTCGCTTTGACACATACGCTTCCACGACTAACCACCGGAATCACGGGCCTTGACACCATCCTCGGAGGAGGATTGGTGGAAGGTGCTTCCTACATCCTTCAAGGCCATCCGGGCGCCGGCAAGACGATCTTTGCCAACCAGATGGCCTTCGCCAGCGTCACGAACGGCCGTAAAGTACTTTACGTCACCCTTCTGGCCGAAACCCATGATCGCCTTTTCCAGGCGCTCGGCACGCTCGATTTTTTCGACCGGGCCTGCCTCGGGACGAGTATCTCCTATATCAGTGTCTTCCAGACCTTGAAGGAAGAGGGCTTGCCGGCTGTCGTCAAGCTCATCAGGCAGGAGATCAACCGTCAGGGCGCGACCCTTCTCGTTTTCGACGGGCTCCTGAACGCACGAGACCGAGGCGAGACCGACATCGACGTCAAGACATTCATTGCAGAGGTGCAAAGCCAGGCGGCCTTTGTCGGCTGTTCCGTCTTGTTTCTGACAAGCACCAGGGTCGCCGAAGACAGTCCCGAGCATACGATGGTCGACGGCGTGATCGACCTGCATAACGAGCTGGTCGGGGTCCGTTCGGTGCGACGCCTGCAGATACGCAAGTCGAGAGGCACTGCTGCGCTTGGTGGTCACCACCAATTTGAAATCACGTCGGCGGGTATCGTCGTCTATCCGCGAATTGAAGCGGTACTGGCAACGAGCAGTGTCATCGATCAAGGGTCTTCCGATCTCATCGCATCGGGAACCGAAGGGTTGGACGCTGTTATGGGCGGCGGGCTGCAGGATAGCTCGGTGACACTCGTTTTCGGCCCCTCCGGCTGCGGCAAGACTTCGCTTGGCGTTAATTTTCTGGCACGGGCCAGCCAAAGCGAGCCGGCCTTGCATTTCGGGTTCTATGAAACGCCTGCGAGGTTGATGAGCAAGGCTCGCGCGCTCGGCGTCGATCTCAATGGCCCCGTAAGCTCGGGAGCGCTCAAAGTCATCTGGAGCCCAATGACAGAAAACCTGCTCGACAAGCTCGGGCATCGGCTCCTCGACGAGGTGCGCGCGCAAGGTACAAAGCGCCTTCTCATGGATGGATTGGGTGGTTTCGAGCGAGCTGCCATTTACCCGCCCCGGCTGGTCGAATTTTTTGCCGCGCTCACGAACGAACTGCGCGCGCTTGGCGTTACGACAATTGCGACATGGGAACTGCGCGACCTTTTCGGGCCGACGGTAACGGCTCCGGGGTCGGAAATCTCCAGCCTACTGGATAATCTCGTGATGCTGCGCCATGTAGAGATCAATTCGCGCTTCAAGCGCACCATTTCAGTTCTCAAAGTTAGGGACAGAGCCTACGAGCCGGTCATTCATGAGGTGGGGTTTGGCTCGAACGGGATGCTGATCCAGCAGCCGCTGGAACCAGTTTCCGGCGCGGCGACGGGAGTGGCAGCCCCGGTCGAACGAGAGCATTAAAAGGGAAGCATAAACCGCATGCCACTCATCGTGATCGCAGAGGACGAATACCTCATCGCCGAAGTTCTGGTCATGATGCTGGAAGACGCCGGATATGAGGTTGCGTCGGCTCCGCACGGCAAGGCCGCGCTGGCGCTTGTGCGGGAGAAGAGCCCTTCCCTGGTGGTGACGGACTTCATGATGCCGCTGATGACGGGACTCGAACTGGCGCAGACGATGAGGTCGGACAAAGATCTCGCAGGTATTCCAATCATCCTGGTAAGCGGTGCTCAGGGTAGCATTGGTCGAGCTCATCCCGATGTCTTCGACGCCGTATTGGACAAACCGTACAACGAAAAAAAGCTGATTGAGACGGTCTCTCGCCTGATCCAATAGTTGTAGGGTTTATTGGCGGGAAGGACGGTTCCTAAAATTTCGGCCGCTGCCGAGCTCTTCAAGTTACCAAGGCGGGCTCGGTGGAACCCGGCGATTGACCTTACGGTGCCCCCGAAAGGCCCTCGACAAAACTGCCGGGGCTCCACGCAGAAGGCTTGACCATAAGGCTGCTTCTTCTACGCGTTTGCCGCAATCGTCAGCGCCTTTCCTTGCTGTTCAAGGAGCACGGCTTGGACGAACGGATCTCTAACTGAACCCTGCTTGCGCGAAACGACGGTAGATCAAGTACCGGCTCTCCGAGATTTGGACTCACGGGTTCAATGTGACAATGATCCGCGATCAAGACATCTCGAAGCCGGCCACTATCAGGCAGCCTCAAGGCCCGTTCGGGCGACTGCGGCTGCAGTGTGGGATGGCCGATATCGTCGAACCCCATTGACCGACCCCGAGGTGGCAACCGACCGGCGTCTTGATGGAACAGGCTGTTTCCCAAAAAACTTTAGCATTCACAAAAATAAAAAAATATTTTTCGATAAACGGTGATATGGTGCATCTGTAGAATAATTTTTTAGCGGAAGAAAATCATGCAATATTATTTTCCAGGCCTTACGGGAAGGCAAATCGCGATGTTTCTCATCGAGACATCGGTCCTTACAGCTGCGCTAGCTGCCATCCTTGCCGTTACCATACCTATGATCTGAGCCAAACGTGCACGAGCGCTAAGATGTTTCGGCGTGAGCAAAAAAAGGTCAGGGCAGTTATTCGGCCGAGTTCACTTGCTCGGCTACTCATAGCGGAGCAACTTCACCTTCGATCCAGCAACCGGCGTGGACAATATGCCGGATAACGAGCTAGATCGGCTGCTCTTTGATCGAATTTGGGCTATGGCGCAAAGGCAGTGCACGACAATCACATATGGACGCTCGCCGGTGCCACCCTCAGCACCCCTACCTTTGAAGAATATCAGAGTAGCGGCGGCGAGCGGTTGAGCGATTTGATCGAGATCGTTAAACTCGGAAGCGCGCAACTCCGCTAACGCCTATTGCTGATCTTGGTATTGAGGATCAGGCCAAGATGCTCCCCAGGAACCGATGGAAGTGATCGCACGTGGGGCCTGGTCCGCGTGTTCAGAAACGCATCGCCAACTCATCCTTTCTTCCAGTCAAAGCAGGAGGTCGTTCAATGAATGAACGCAGTCAGATGGCTTTCTCAGCAATCAAGCAGGCGAAAAATCACCGTCGCCAAAAGAAAGATCTAAGGTTCGCCGAAAACAGGGTCGACAAGATAACCCGGATGCTTGTCACTCAGACGGTGATTGTCAAAGCACGCCAGGCCAACCGCGCTTCAGCGGAAACCGATAACGCGCTTCTCGCGAGCATTTGTGACAGGAGGCGTCGCGCTATGGATCACCTCCTGAGTGTTCAACCTTTTTGCTAAGGCATCAATCTATCAAGGTACTACATAGTGATGGAGCTGACGTTTTCCCTTGCTGTTTGTCTTGAATATACGCACGGGGAGACATTATGTCGAAATGCAATTGGGTATTGCTGGGCGCATTGACCGTCGCCCAGCCGATCAGCGTGCGCGCCGAGCCGCTCGAAACTTTTCACCTCAAAGACCGCATTGATGTGGCGGGGCAATCTTTGGAAACCAGTCGTTCCTACAAAATCATCACAGGTACATCGCGGACTATACTGATCTCCGTTTCTGTCGATGCATTCTGCCACTATACGCTGCAGAAGGGAGGGCTTAGGAACCTCCAGCCTCGCGCCGAAAAATTGCCCCTCGAATTTTCGGACAGAGCTTCAATCGCTGGATTTTATATTCTCTCCTTTTCCCAGACCCGTCCTTCCTGGCAAGCAGGCAGACCTTGCGGGTATTCATTCTCGCTCAAATGATGACAGAGTTTTCAGCGCAGAAGCTTCGCAGCGACGCATATGACCGCTGTGCGCACCGGCGCCCGACCAGAAACAACGGCTTACAAGAGCCTCGCGACCCTTTCGGCAGCCGCGCAGTATCCTGGAATGAAATAAGGCAGCTGGAAGTGACCAGGCAGGCTGATTATGAGATCATCCGCATCTCCCACCACAATGCTCGAACTATGCCATGCCGCCCTAGTTCACATCCGTCCAGCCGGTTGCGGGCCTGCGAGGATCAGCCGAATTGACTCGCGAAGACACGCCCTCTGTGACTCTACTGTCTGCCTTAGCCGTTTGGTACCGGTTCCGGCATCTGAGCTTCTTGGAGCCTGCACCTCACCCTGGCGCGCCTCCTTTTGATGATGTGGCGCGGGTTTTGGGTAAGCGCTGTTCAGCCGCCCGGCTTGAATCTTCCCAGCCCCGGTGAACGAACTGCATGCGCCGAACGTTACAACCACTGCGACCTGCACATCGCGTGATCTGTTCGAACCGACGCGTGAGCTGCGCCCGGAAGTCTCGAGCCTCCTCGACTATCTGGCGAATTCGCGACCGGCCACTCGAAACGGTCATCGACGAGCTCAGCTTCGGGCGAAGGGGATGGAAGTTCGAGCAGCACTTTAACCGGCGAGAGCCGCGACTGGCTTCTCGTGTTATGATAGGGAACATGAACACGAATGCCGCTGATCGCCACAGCCGAGGACGAACACCTGATCGCCGACGTCCTGGCGATGATGCTCGAGGACGCCGGTTACGACGTCGCCTAAGCAGCCCATGGCAAGGCGGCGCTGGCCCTCGCGCGGGAGAATTTGCCAGCCCTTGTCATCACTGACTTCATGATGCCACTGATGACCGGCCTCGAGCTTGCTCAGGCGATGCGCAGGGATGCCGCTCTTTCTTCCATTCCGATCGTGCTCGTGAGTGGCGGGCAGGCGAGCATTGGCCGAGGGCGTCCAGAGCTGTTCGATGCGGTCCTAGATAAGCCATCATGAGAAGATACTCATCGCTACCGCTCCAGGCAATCGGTGGCGCCTGACCACTCACTCAAAGAGCTCCCCTCAGACTTGACGCGACTGCTTGGAAACGCGTGCGAGTGCCTGCCGCAGATCCTCCACGCGGAACGGTTTCCTGAGCAAGGTAGCCGTCGACGGACCTGGAAGATCAGGCGCCTTATCCCTTCCTGTGGCAAAGACGATCGCGACCTGCGGCCATCTCTCGCGCACGCGAGCACCCAACTCTTCGCCGGACATGCCCGGAAGGCCGAGATCCGTCAGCAAGATGTCCACCTTCTCTTTCTCCAAGATCGCCAGAGCCTCCGCGCCGGAGTTCGCTTCCAGAACCTCATGCTGCAGCTCCTCCAGCATATCGACCGTGTTCATACGTATCAGAGCATCGTCCTCAACAGCGAGGACCCGCAGACGCGACGCCTCTTCGGGCGAGGCCGACACAAGCTGAGCCGGGGCGGGATTGACTGTCGAAGTTGAACGCTGCTTCTGGTTACTCAGTACGTGACGCAGCTTTCTGGCAAGCGCATCACGCGTGTAAGGCTTGGACAAAAGTTCGACGCCGGCGTCGAGCTTTCCACCATGGACGATCGAGTTCTCGGTGTATCCGCTGGTAAAGAGCACGGCGAGGTGCGGCTGGCGCACCTTCGCCTGTCTTGCCACGTCCGCGCTCTTTAGCGCGCCAGGCATCACCACGTCGGTGAAGAGAAGATCGATGTGGATGCCGCTTTCGATGATCGTCAGCGCTGCGGCGGCGTCTTTGGCCTTCAGGACGCGGTAACCGAGATCGACCAACATCTCGACAACGGTATCGCGAACCTGTTCGTCGTCTTCGGCGACGAGGATGGTTTCCGACCCGCCGGTCACCGGCCCGGTGTCAGAGCCTGCGAGTTGATCTTCCTGCTGATGGACCCGCGGGAAATAGAGCTTGATCGTCGTTCCGTGCCCGACTTCGCTATAGATCTTGATGTGGCCAGCGGACTGCTTGACGAAGCCGTAGACCATGGACAGTCCGAGCCCGGTTCCCCTTCCAACCGGTTTCGTGGAAAAGAACGGCTCGAAGACCTGGTCTATGATCTCTGCGGGCATGCCGGAGCCGGTATCGGTCACGGCAAGCATGACGTACTGGCCCGCCTTAACGTCGCTCTGGAGGCGTGCGTAGTTGTCGTCCAGGAATGCATTGCCGACCTCGATGGTCAACTTCCCCTGCCCTTCCATGGCATCGCGGGCATTGATCGCGAGATTGAGGATGGCGTTTTCGATCTGGGTCGGATCGACCGAAACATTCCAAAGCCCCCCGCCACGAATGGTCTCGATTTCGATCCCCTCGCCCAGGGTGCGCCTCAACATGTCTTCGATGCCGGAGACAAAATGACCAATATTGACAACCCTCGGCTCGAGCGCCTGTTTTCGGCCGAAGGCCAGGAGCTGGCTGGCGAGCTTTGCGCCCCGCTCGACGCCTGCCAGGGCGTTTGTAATCCGCCGCCTTGCGTGCTCGTGACCCACCAAATCCTTTGACAAGAGCTGGAGATTGCCCGCGATCACCTGCAGGAGGTTATTGAAATCATGGGCAACGCCGCCCGTGAGCTGGCCGATCGCCTCCATCTTCTGAGCCTGGCGAAGAGCCTGCTCGGTTTCGGCGCGCCGCGCGATCTCCTCGGCCACCTGTTCCTCAAGATGCGCATTCAGGAGACTGAGCTTTTCTTCTGCCGCCCGACGCTGATCGATCTCCGTCTGGGCCGTGCGGAACAGCCTTGCATTGTCAAAGGCGATCGCAGCTTGTCCGGCAATGCCGCCCATCAGTGTTTCGTGATGTGCGGTGAACTTGCCCGTATCCGGATGGCCGAAGAACAGTCCTCCAATCACCTCGCCGCTGCCAAGGGTAATCGGCACGGCAAGATAGCTCCTGACCGGCAAATGTCCCTTCGGCATCCCATGGTGCGGCGCGCTTTGTCCGTACCGGGGATCGGCCATGATGTCGTCCGATCGCACGATCCCCTCCCCCCCGAATGTCGGCGCAAAGACCTTCGTGTTTCGCGGCATCGGGAACTTGGAGAATGCCTCGCGGGGCACACCCGACAGGGTATAGAGCATGTAGCTCTCGCCGGCATTATCAACGACGTTGTAGAAGAAGGCGCCAAACTGGGCGCCGGTCAGCTCGACGCCGGCATCCGTGACCGTCTGTACGAGGCGCTCGAGGTCCAGCTCGCCGGCAAGGGCTTCACCGGTCCGGTTGAGGGCCTCAAGCCGTCTCGTCTGCTGTCTGAGCGCCTCCTGCGCGTTGCGCCGCTCGATGATGAGCGCAGCCGATCCCGCGACGAGATCAAGCAGATCGCGGTCCGATGACGGGGCTTCCAGCGCATGGGGGTAGTAGAGCGCGAATGTGCCGAGGACCTCTCCCTCGGTCGACAGGATCGGCGCCGACCAGCAGGCGCGCAGACCGTGTGACAAAGCGAGATCGCGATAGTCGGCCCATAAAGGATCGTTGGCGATATCGTTGACGTAAACCGCCTCTTTACGATAGGCCGCGGCGCCGCATGAACCAACGTTCGGACCGATCTCGATGCCATCGACAGCGTCGTTGAAATCCGCCGGCAAATTTGGCGCCGCGCAGTGGCAAAGCCGGCGTCGATCAGGATCCGTGAGCAGGATTGAGGCGATAACGCCATGGGAAGAAAGACCTTCCACCATGGTGACAAGGCTCTCCAGCAACCCCTGCAACGGCACGTCCTGCATTGCCGCCTCCAGCAACCGTGCCTGCGCGGCCTGCAAACCCTCCGTCCGTTTCCGATCGGTAATGTCGATGACGGATCCGACGAACCCGAGGAAAGACCCGTCCTCGCCAAAGCGGGGGGCGCCGGCATCAAGCGCCCAGCGATATTCGCCATCGGCCCGCCGCAGCCTGTATTCGAACCGAAAGGGCTCGCGTCGCAGGTTAGCGTCCAGGAAAATCCGCTCCGCTTGCGCCACGTCATCGGGATGGGTCGCTCGTAGCCAGCCGAACCCAAGCCCATCTGCCTCCGTCTGACCGGTGAACTCGTACCATATTCGGTTCAGGTAGGTACACGCCGCCTCCTCGTCGGTCACCCACATCATGACGGGCGCATGATCGGCCATGTTTCGAAAGCGCGCCTCGCTTTCGCGAAGGGCTGCAGTGGTCTCCCGACGCAGTCTGGAGAGTTCGAGATTTGACTGGACGGTGGCGACAAGTTCTCTGGCTGAAAATGGTTTGACGAGGTAATCGTCAGCTCCTGCATCGAGGCCCTCCACACGGGCTTCCTCACCTGCCCTCGCGGAGAAGGCGATGACCGGAAGATCACGAAGCGTGGGGTCATTCCTGATCTCCCTGATCAGGCCGAAGCCATCGAGCCGTGGCATCATGATGTCGGTCAGGACGAGATCGGGACGCTCCCGGCGTATGGCCGACAGCGCGGCTTGTCCGTCCTCGACGGCATCGACCTGATATTGTGCAGACAGCAGGCGCCGCACATAGGAGCGCATGTCTGCGTTGTCATCGGCCAGAACGATCCTGATCGACGATGTGCCGGTGGCCGTTGCCGGTTCTGGTTCAGGTTCGTGGGCGGCGACGTCGGGGCCGTTGCTCTCTTCCTCCGGAAGCCACCGCAGCGCCTCCTGCACGTAGGAGTCGGCACGCACCGCCGTCAGCGCGATCGGCCGCTCTTGTAAGGCGTCGGACGCGCTCTGCCGTGGATCGTCGAGCGGAATGGTCACGATGAACTCGGTTCCCTTGCCGAGTTCGCTCTCGGCTCGAACGTCTCCGCCGTGAAAGCGTGCCAGTTCCTGGACAAGAGCAAGCCCGATCCCCGATCCCTCGATCGAACGGCCATGAGCTCCCTCAACCCGATGAAAACGCTCGAAAAGACGCGGAAGCTCCTCCTCGGGTATTCCAGTTCCCGTATCGCGCACGCGCAATATCGCATTGCCACTGGCTTCGGAAAGTTCAACGGCGATTTCGCCTTCAAAGGTGAACTTGAACGCATTTGAAAGGAGATTGAGAACGATCTTTTCCCACATCTCGCGATCGACATTTGCTGCCCGGGAGAGCGGCGCGCAGTTTACGCTGAAGGTCAGACCAGCCTTCTCGATCGCAGAGCGGAAGTTGCTCGCGAGCTCCCGCGTCAGAACGGCCAGATCCGTTGGCTCGACATTTGCCTGGGTCCGGCCGGCTTCGATCCGTGAAAAGTCCAGGAGGGTGTTTACGAGCTTCAGGAGACGCAGCCCGTTCCTGTGGATCACCTCGATCCGTTCGCGCTCGCGCGGGATCAGATTGTCGCGGTCGGCAAGTGCATCCTCTATCGGCCCGAGCATGAGTGTCAGCGGCGTGCGGAATTCATGACTGACGTTCGAAAAGAAGGCCGTCTTGGCTCTGTCGATCTCTGCAAGAGCCTCGGCTTTGCGCCGTTCCTCCTCGTAGGCACGAGCGTTGGCAAGGGCAGTACTCACATGCGCCGCGGCACGCCCCAGGAAAGAGACATATTCGGTATCGAGCTCGCGTCTTGGGCTGATGCCGCAGGTAAGAAAACCGAATGGGGCGTGGGCGCTGGCATTCACGCCGATCGGTATCATCAGAGCCCGCTCGACCGCTTCCGGCCAGGCGCGGCTTGCCGGCTTGTTTCTGAAAAGGTCGTTGACGTTATCGACGATAACAGGGACTTCGCTCGCAACCAGCCTGTCTATCGACCAAAGTGCGGCGTTATCGCCGGCGGCAATAGCCGAGGGCGCGTAGGCTTCGACATCCAGGCCGGCCCTTGCAACCAGTTCCGCTTGCGAGCCGTCCGCCTTCAGCCGGTAAAACAGGCAGAAGGGCACGTCTTCGGGCCGGTTTCCCAGGACTTGCGCCGCGAGCGTCATAACGTCTTCTTCCGATCGGGCCGACGCAATACGCTCGGCAAGCTCGCGCAGGGTCTTTTCCCGGCGCTCCTCGATAACCCTGTAGGTGGTTTCGACAACGGCATTAAAGATACCTTCGACCGTGCCGTTTTCGCCGCGAATAGGACTGAAGGTGAAGTTGAAGTAACATTCCTCGGTGTAACCGTGACGGTTCATCGGCAGGAGCTGGTCTTCCTGCCACACGCCCTCGCCTGTCCGCTGGACCGCCTCGAAGAGCGGCCCGATTGCGTCCCATATTTCCGGCCACACCTCGCGACCCGGGCGTCCCATCGCCCACGGGTGTTTTTCGCCCGGAATGTCGCTCCAGGCATCGTTATAGAGAAGCGCAAGCTCTGGGCCCCAGTAGATGGCGATCGGGAAATTCGTACCGAGACAGATGCTGATGGCTGATCTGAGGCTCTGGGGCCACTCCTGTGGCAGGCCAAACGGCGTATGTTGCCAGTCAATCTGCCTCATCAGGGCGCCTGCAGCACCGCCACCGAAGAACATGTCGAAATCGAGACCCTGGTCTGAAGTGGTATCGGTGTCATTGGTGGTATTGGCGTCAGTCACGGTCACCTCTAACGGCAGAACTCACTGCTTTCCTACCAAGACGGCGGAAAGACATAGCGCCCATAACTAGATGACCGCTCAAACAGGACAAGGGGATATGCCTAACCAAGACTTGCCCGTTGCAGAGCAGATACAGCGCGGTATCCGTCGAGCTGGGCTACTCAACAAAATTCCCGGGCCAAACTCGCTTACGCGCGACGATCCCCCGCCTGCGCAACGACCTCAACGAAGTTTTTTCTCCGCTTTCCGTCTTTGCCAGACTCCCAGGCGGTATTTACCTTGCCCAGTTCGAGAGGCCGGATGACGGCGGTTAACCATGCGGGGGCCCGTTCCGGCCGTCATCTACCTGGAACGCGGAAGGCTGCGCGCATCCGCCCCGCCTTTGTCGCCGGCACTGCGCCCTGCCGCGTTCGAACGATAGAGCGCCATCAGCATCGCAGCGAGCGAAAACTCACCGCGCGCCGCCTTGCCAGTCAGGTCGCGGAGGTAACCGCCGGGCGAAGTGATATGGGCTGCCCGCTCCAGGATACAGGCCATCGCAACGGCTGCATTTTCAGGCCCCATGATCTCGCAGGCACGCTGATAGGCCGACGGGCTGACCCCTAGCATGGAGCGCACGATGATGCCGGCCGCCATAATTTCCCGCCAGCTGCCGATACTTCCCCCTCCTCCTGGAGCGTAGTCGGAAATGGTCGGGCAGGCCTGCAGCACCAATTCAAGCGGGAAGACTTTCATCGGCTTGGCGGATGGCCTCATATCGGTTGGGTTTGGCCCCTCCTCCCTTTCGCAAGCGGGTTCAAGTTCATGGCTGGATTCGGTATCTGAATTCTGTACGTGGCGGTCAAAACGGACAGCATTGCCATCCGGCTTTCCGGAATTTCCTTTCAAATCCAGCTGGTTGAGTATTTCCTCACGCAGCATTTCCATGTTCTCAAGTATCGGTTCGAGATCGGCAAGGAGCGGCGTGCGCGGAATGCGGGCAAGAAGGGCGCGAAACCGGCTCTCGATCAGCGCCCAGTCCCCGTGAACCCCCTCCTGGACCGCCATGCAGATCAGCTTGCGGATGTCGCGCCGGCAAAGCGACAGGTTCTCCCTGGCGATCTGAAACCTCCGCCGCTCGGCGGCGACCGACTGGGCAAGCTCCGCCAGTTCCTCGGCACGCGACAGAAGCGGCGCCAATGAGAAACCAAAGGCCTGTTCGAGCTTGCCTGTCCGGCTGCGTCTTGCGTAGCGTTTGCCGTTCGGGCTGTCCTTGCGCACGATCAGACCGGCCTCGACAAGCGCTGCCAGGTGACGGCGAAGTGTCGTGCCGGCGATCCCGTGGGCCCTGACGCTGAGTTGAAGGTTGGAGGGAAAAACCACGAGCCCGCCCTCTTGCGTCAGTTCGTTGCACGGCAGGAAGGTCAACAATGCATCGAGCACGGTCAGGGCACGGTCGGGAATGCCGATCGTCGACCGCGCCTGGCAGACGTCGCGAAACACCTTCCATTTGTCTATCGATTTGCCCTCTTTGATCGAGGACGTCTCAAGCTGCCCTTTCACCAGGGCAAGCGTCATCGGCCGCCGCCCGAAAGGCGTCGTGATCCTATGCGTCTGCATTTTCCTTCACCTTCTGTCAGGCAAAAGAAAACCGTCCACCAAAACGGTGCCAAACTGTCTTGACTGTGATTCGAGGAAGTGCGATTCTCGGGCTGCTAGACTTCGAGAGAGGCTTCCACGACGGCGACGTTTAGGGGGCCTTTTTCTTTTGCGGTTCAGTCTCCTTTGTTTCCCTCGTCCTCGGCCAGGAATTGCTCATAGAGCGCATCCAGTCGGCTGGAGAGGAATTCACCGAAACGGCTGGCATTCTTTGCCTTCATCGACATCGAAAATACCTTGCCGCTATTCTTGATCTCGGCCTGAACGGCCCGGTCGCGCGGCTGCCAGCTCGCCTTTCCGGCTGCCGGTTCGACTTTGCGGACCGGCCTCGCCGATCTGTTGAGAGCGCCATAAAGACGCGAGAATCGCTCATCCGACGGCAGCTCTTCGAAACCCGCAGAGTTCACGACCTCGGAAACCCTTGCGCCATTCGACGCCTTGCCGACGAGCAGCGACAGCTCGATCCAGCGCTCGCGTCCGACGCCTGGTGCGGCACCCAGTTTCTGAATCGTCACTGCCGGAATGCGTTCGGTCACCGTCATCATCTTTGAGATGGAAGCCGCGTTAGCGGCGAGCGCCGCCGCAATCACGTCGCGGTCGTATCCGAGGTCTTCCAGGCGCCGTGCAAACAGGGCCCGCTCGATGAAGGTGAGATTGGCGCGAGCGGAATTTTCCTGTCCCTGCGCGATCACGTGGGTGCGGTCGTCGATCTGCTTTACGACCGCCTTGATCTTCAACCCGAGATCGCGGGCAGCTCTGAGACGCCGATGGCCGAAAACGACCTGATAACGGCCGTCGACAGACGGGTGAGGACGAACGAGAATGGGGCTGTCCTGTCCGCGGGCGCGGATTGCCTCCTTAAGCTCCTCGAATTCCGCTTCGTCGCCGAGGATACGGTCCTGAACGAAGGAGGCATCGACCTGCTCAGGATCCAGCTCGACGATGACCTGGCCTTCCAGATACTTATTGGCCTGTTGCGCCAGATCGTCGAGCGAGCGGACCATGGACTTGCCGGCGCCACGCATCGGATAGGACGGGCTCGTCGCCGGATCGCTCGGAAGATCGGCCAATCCCGTCAGCAGGCCTTTTCGTGCCATCTCACGGCCTCCACTTGATGGTTAGAGAACTGATTTTCCGATAGAAAAGTCGATTTTTGTCGGCTGACAACTTCAACGCCCCCATGATTGGTGGATCAGAGCGGCGATTTCGCCATTGACGGCGTCGAGCGAGTCGAGCGCGCGGTCATAGGTTGCGCGGTTCATGGTAGCGCGGTCGACCTCGTAAAGCGTCTGCTTGGTGATGCCCGCATCGGAGACTGCCGTCGACTTCAGCATCTCGTTCTTCAGCATGAACTCGTGAAACATGGTCCGCATGAAGGCGACCATCTGCGCCTGCGGCACGTCGCCTGGTTCATAACGCGTGATCAGGTAGCGATACCAGGACAGATTGACCTCTGCGCCGGCGTTGCGGATAGGCTTCAGGATGCCGCCCAGCATCAGGAGGAACTGACCCATCGACATGACGTCGAGCATCTGCGGATGGATGGTGATCAAAACGCTTGTCGCTGCCGTCAGCGCCGTCAGCGTCAGATAACCAAGCTGCGGCGGGCAATCGATGACGACGACATCATAGCGATCGTCTACGTCTGCGAGCGCCCGCGACAGCCGGGTGAAGAAAGTTTTGCCCTCGTTGGACGACTTGTCCGCCATCGCCAGCGGCGTGTCGTATTCATATTCCTGCAAATCGAGATTGGCCGGCACGATGTCGAGGCCTGGAAAATTCGTGGGACGAATAAGATCCGACAGAGGCTTCCTGTCGCCGTCGTAGCGAATGGCCTCATAGAGTGAAGAGGCCTGATCGAACTCCGGCTGGAAGCCGTGCAGGGACGACAGCGAGGCCTGCGGGTCAAGGTCGACGGCAAGGACGCGGTGGCCGGTCAGCGCGAGGTACTGGCCAAGGTGGGCTGCCGTCGTCGTCTTGCCGGAACCGCCCTTGAAATTGACCACAGCGATGACCTGCAGCTTCTCGCCCGGCCGGCGATGGGGAACATACATGCGGCTTTCCGAACGCCCATGCGCATCGAGATGCTGTCGCAGCTCAAGCATCTGCTCGGCGCTATAGGAACGGCGGCCAGAGGACGAGGTCCTGGGGCAGGGGCCTTTGCCCTCCAGGTGCAACTTCTTCAGCGTGCTTTGGGAGACGCCGACATAGGAGGCGACCTCGGCAAGCGAAAAACTGCGCAGGGTCTTCTGGGCGTTCGGCGGAAATCGCTGCACGCTCAAAAGGTGTAGCTTCTGCGAAATCAGATCTCCCTGTTCGAGGATCTGATCCTCGAAACTGACAGGCCGATTCGCGGAAGGCATCGAATTAGCGTTCATGGCGATCGATCTTCCAGATAACGATTTTAGGGCTGAAATCCCCTCACAACCGTTATTATCTCCGATTTCGTTCAGCCAGCAAGGAGTTTAAGGTTAACAGAGTTTTAACCGGGCTGCCGAAACAGCCGGAGGGGTCGATCCGTTTCTGCCTAAATCATGTGATTTCATAGACATTTAGCCTGGGGGCGCAATCAGGCGCGTGGCAATTTTTCGCCCCCCTTATCGGCCGGGCCTTCGAGGCTGAAAATCAGCGTTTGTCGCCGACCGTTTCCGAAAACTGTGCGACTCAGTGCCCCCCGCATCCGGGGGTCTGACAAGTCGCGTGCTTCATGCTCACCATAGCGCATGTGAATTGGGCGCGGAGGACGACATGTTTGTGAAGGCGATTGGACCTGCGGATAGAGCATCGCACGCTTCTCTTCTCGACAGCATGTTCCGTCTGAGGGCGCGCGTTTTCGGCGGCCGTCTCGCATGGCGCGTCTCGGTCGAGGAGGGGAGGGAGCGCGACCGTTTCGATGCGTTCGATCCCCATTACATCATCGTCGTCGGAGACGATGGCGAGGCGATCGCCTCAGCGCGGCTGCTTGCCGCCTCGGGACCGACCATGTTGGCAGATGTCTTTTCGGTGCTGCTTGCTGGCAATCCCTTCATGGCCCATCCCGACATGGTGGAAAGCTCGCGTTTCTGCGTCGACACGCAGGCGGAGGCTGCAAAGCGCGGATCGTCCGGCTTGAACGAGGCGACGCTCTTCCTGTTTGCCGGCATTCTCGAATGGTGCCTGGCAAACGGCAAGACAGAGATCGCAACGGTGACCGACGTCAGGTTCGAACGCATCCTGAAACGCGTGTCCTGGCCGCTGCAGCGCTATGGCGAGCCCCGTTTGATCGGCGAGGTCAGGAGCGTGGCGGGATGCCTGCCGGTCTCGCGGGAACTTTTCCAAGCGATACGCCCGCCCGCCTACCGCTCGAACCTTTCGAACAGGTTTTGCAGTGCCGCCTGAGGGGGACGACATGAACGCCCTTTCTTTACCCCGGCTCGTGCGCAAGCTGGAGGAGGCGCTCGGCCCGCCGCTCATGACGGCGCTCTCAGACCCGTCGGTCATCGAGATCATGCTCAATTCGGATGGTCACCTGTTCATCGAACGCCTCGGGGCCGGCATCGTTCATGCCGGCAGGATGGCCGAAGGGCCGGCCGAGATCGTGATCGGCGCCGTCGCTCACGTCCTCCACACGCAGGTCGATCGCGCTCACCCCATCATTTCCGGGGAGTTGCCGATCGGCGGCCATCGGTTCGAAGGCCTGCTGCCTCCCATCGTTACGGCACCTTCTTTCTCGATCCGCCGACACGCCGGACGGCTGATTGCGCTCGACGACTATGTGGCCTCCGGCATCATGAAGGAATGTCAGGCGGAGATTCTGCGCCGGGCCGTGCGCGCGCGGCTGAACGTCGTCGTCTCGGGCGGTGCCGGCTCTGGCAAGACGACGCTGTCGAACGCAATCCTGACTGAAATCGCCGCTCAATGCCCGCAGGAGCGGCTCGTCATGCTCGAAGATACGCGCGAGCTGCGCTCTTCATCGGCCAATGTCCTGTCGTTGCGAACAAGCGATCACGTCGACATGGCGCAGCTGCTTAAAAGCACCCTGCGGCTGCGGCCCGACCGCATCATCGTCGGCGAAGTGCGCGACGGCGCGGCACTTACGCTTCTGAAGGCCTGGAATACCGGTCATCCGGGCGGCGTCACCACCCTTCACGCCAACAATGCGCGCTCGGCACTCCAGCGCCTCGAGCAACTGACCGGCGAGGCCAGTCGTCAACCGATGCGGGAGGTTATCGGGCAGGCGGTTGATCTCATCGTCTCGATCGAACGCACGAGCGCCGGACGACGCATTGAAGATCTCCTTCATGTGAAGGGGTTTTCGAACGGCAGCTATCATCTCCAATCCGAAACGGAGGAACCTCATGCAGCCTAGTTATCGTGTCGGGCTCGCCGGCCTCGTCGTTCTGGCAGGCATCAGCCTTTGCAACCCGGTCCTTGCAAGCAGCGGCGGCGGTCTTCCATGGGAAGCGCCGCTCGAACAGATCCAGGAATCGATCACCGGCCCGGTTGCAGGGTTCATCGCGCTTGCCGCGGTTGCGGTTGCCGGCGGCATGCTGATCTTCGGCGGCGAACTCAACGATTTCGCGCGACGCCTCATGTATCTGGTTCTCGTCGCCGGCGTCCTGCTTGGCGCCACCCAGATCGTTGCCCTTTTCAACGCTACGGGCGCCTCGGTCGGACTGTCGATGTCGATCGATCAGAAAGCAGCGGAGAGGGGAGGGGAGCGCTCATGACCGCCACAGTCCCTGCACTTGACGTCAATCGCATTCATCGTGCGCTGTCGCGGCCAAACCTGCTGATGGGTGCTGACCGCGAGCTCGTCCTCATGACCGGACTTGCGGCCATTATCCTCATCTTCGTCGTTCTGACGGTCTACTCGGCCATTATCGGCATTGCGATCTGGGTTACGATCGTCGGTATGCTGCGCCGAATGGCGAAGGCCGATCCCTTGATGCGCAAGGTCTATCTGCGCCATCTTCGCTACCGCGCCTATTACCGCGCAACCTCCACGCCGTGGCGAAGGAGCTGAGGGGCCATGGTAGCGCTTCGCTCTTTCCGCCACGCTGGACCATCCTTTGCCGATCTCGTCCCCTATGCCGGTCTTGTCGCAGACGGCGTCCTCCTGTTGAAGGATGGCTCATTGATGGCCGGCTGGTATTTCGCCGGTCCGGATTGCGAAAGTTCGACCGAGACCGAGCGCAACGAGATTGCGCGTCAGATCAACCAGGTGCTGGCACGGCTCGGCTCCGGATGGATGATCCAGGTCGAGGCCATTCGCCTGCCGACGGACGATTATGCACCCGCCGGCCGCTCGCATTTTCCCGATCGGGTGACGCGGGCGATCGATGAGGAGCGGCGACGCCATTTCGAAGCCGAACGCGGTCATTTCGAAAGCCATCACGCCATCATCCTGACCTACAGGCCGCCCGAGCCCCGCCGCTCGACGCTGAGCCGATACGTCTATTCCGACGCTGCCAGCCGCAAGCAGAGCCATGCCGACATCGCCCTTGCCAGTTTCCAGGCGACCGCCCGGGAGATCGAACAATATCTTTCGATCACATTGTCGATCCGCAGGATGAAGACGCAAAGCGCATCGACCGACAGCCGTGATGGCGCCCGGTATGACGATCTCCTGCAGTTCATCAGGTTCTGCATCACCGGCGACAATCACCCGGTCCGCCTTCCGGACATGCCCATGTACCTCGACTGCATCGTGACGGGAGAACTGCAGCACGGTCTGACGCCGAAGATCGACAATCGCTACATCGCGATCGTGGCGATCGACGGACTGCCGGCGGAAAGTTCGCCGGGCATCCTCAACAGTCTCGACCTGATGGGACTATCTTATCGCTGGTCCTCTCGCTTCATCTTCCTTGACGCCGGCGAGGCGAGGGATCGTCTGGAGCGCACCAGAAAGAAATGGCAGCAGAAGGTCAGGCCGTTCTTCGACCAGCTGTTCCAGGCGCAGAGCCGGTCCATCGACCAGGACGCGCTGTCGATGGTGGCGGAGACGGAAGAGGCGATTGCCGAGGCTGCCTCCGAGCTTGTCGCCTACGGCTACTACACGCCGGTCATCGTGCTCTTCGACGATCATGTCGAGAGGCTTGAAAACAAGGCCGAGGGCGTTCGCCGCGTGATCCAGGCCGAAGGCTTCGGCGCCCGGATCGAAACGCTCAACGCCACCGACGCCTATCTCGGCAGTCTGCCCGGCAACTGGTATTGCAATGTTCGCGAGCCGCTGATCACGACGCGCAATCTTTCCGACCTCGTGCCGTTGAATTCGGTCTGGACGGGCGATCAGAACGCACCTTGTCCCTTCTACGACAAGAACGCGCCAGCCCTGATGCAGGTTGCCTCCGGCTCGACGCCGTTTCGCCTCAACCTGCATGTCGATGACGTCGGGCACACCCTGATCTTCGGACCGACCGGGTCCGGAAAATCGACATTGCTCGCTCTGATCGGCGCCCAGTTTCTGCGCTACAGGCAGGCGCAGCTCTTCGTCTTCGACAAGGGCGGCTCGATGATGCCGCTCACGCTTGCGGCAGGCGGCGATCATTACGAGATCGGCAGCGATGGGGAGGTCAGGACGCCAGGTTTTTGCCCGCTGGAGACGCTTTCGAGTGAGTCCGACCGCGCCTGGGCCTGCGGCTGGATCGAAATGCTGGTCGGCCTGCAGGGTCTTGCCGTCACCCCGGACCATCGCAACGCCATTGCCCGCCAGGTCGGGCTGATGGCCCGCGCACCCGGCCGGTCGCTGTCGGACTTCGTCAGCGGCGTGCAAATGCGCGACATCAAGGAAGCGCTTTACCACTTCACCGTTGATGGTCCGCTCGGACAGCTTCTCGATGCCGAGAGCGACGGACTGAGGCTCGGGCATTTCCAGACATTCGAGATCGAAGAGCTGATGGCAATGGGCGAACGCACGCTGCTTCCCGTCCTGACCTATCTCTTCCGGCGCATCGAAACGCGGCTGACGGGAGCCCCGAGCCTGATCATTCTCGACGAGGCCTGGCTGATGCTCGGCCACCCGACCTTTCGCGAGAAGATCCGCGAGTGGCTGAAGGTGCTGCGCAAGGCCAATTGCGCCGTCGTGCTTGCGACCCAGTCGATCTCGGACGCAGAAAGATCGGGCATTGTCGACGTCCTGAAGGAAAGCTGCCAGACGAAAATCTGCCTGCCGAACGGTTCGGCCCGCGAGCAGGGAACGCGCCAATTCTACGAGCGGATCGGCTTTAACGAGCGCCAGCTGGAGATCGTCGCAACGGCAATCCCCAAACGCGACTACTACGTCGTCTCGCCCGAGGGCCGGCGCCTCTTTGACATGGCCCTCGGCCCCTTGGCGCTCTCCTTCGTCGGCGCTTCCGGCAAGGACGATCTGAAGCGGATCCGCGCCTTGGCCGAGGAGCATGGCAGCGCCTGGCCGTCGATCTGGCTCAAGGAGAGAGGGATATCAGATGTCACGATCTAGATACCGACTGGCCATCGTCCTTTCAATCCTTCTTGCCGCCGGCAGGCCACTTCCGGTCGCGGCAGGGGCTGCGACCGGAGCTGCGACCGAATTCACGCAGCTTGCCAACAACGGGGAGCTCATCAAGCTGCTCGAAAGCTCAGGCGTTCAGGTCGACAACCAGCTGACGCAGATCACCCAGCTTGCCGAACAGATCGAAAACCAGCTGAGGATCTATCAGAACATGTTGCAGAACACGGCCCTTTTGCCTGCCCATGTCTGGGGCGAGGTCGAGAGCGACCTCAATCAGCTGCGAGGAATCGTTGCGGACGGCCAGGGCGTTGCCTTCTCCATGGCCAATGCCGACGATGTCTTGCGGCAGCGTTTCCCGAGCTTTGCAAGCCTGAAGACGAGGATTGCAGATGAAGACAGCTTCTCGACCAGCTACCAGGCGTGGTCTGACACCAATCGTGACACAATCGCCGCTTCTCTTCGTGCTGCCAGCCTCACGGCCTCGCAGTTCGATAGCGAGGAAGCGACCATGGCAACGCTTCGCGCGCTGTCTGAAAGCGCAGATGGCCAGGTGAAGGCGCTTCAGGTCGGCCACGACATTGCCGCCCAGCAGGTCGCCCAGATGCAGAAGCTGCGCGGGCTCGTCTCCCAGCAGATCACGATGATGGGAACCTGGCTTCAGACCAACCAGACCGACAGGGATCTGGCGCAGGCGCGTCGCGAGCTATTCTTCCGCGGCACCGTTCCGCCCTTGGGTGGCGGCCGAACCATGGAGCCGCGCTGGTGAGCCGCCCATCTTCTCTCGTAACGCCTGCCATGACGCGGCCTGCCGTTGCGGCAATGGTAATCTTGGTGCTTCTCGTCGTTCCGGTTCGTGCCCAGGAAGGCGCCCTGATCACCACCTTGCAGGACGAGATCGCCAGGGCGGCGCAGGGTTGGGAGCAGACGGTCCTGAACGCGGCGCGATCGCTCTTCTGGATCCTCGCCTCGATCGAGATCGGCCTTGCGGCGATCTGGCTCGCGCTGCAGGCGCCGTCGCTGCAGGAATGGTTCGCAGAACTCGTGCGTCGCATCATGTTCGTCGGCTTTTTCGCGCTCCTTCTCGACCGGGGGCCGGCCTTTGCCAGAGCCGTCGTCGACAGTCTCTTCCAGATCGGCGCGTCGGGCGGCGATGCCTCGCCGGCCGATATTTTCAATGCAGGGCTCGCTGTCGCAGCCAAGATGGCGGAAAAGATCCGCTTTGGCCTCTTCGAGGACAATGTGTGGGCGATTGCGGCCGCCTTCGCGATGATCGTCGTCGTCATTGCCTTTTCGCTCGTCGCGGCGATCTTCGTATCGATCATGGCGGAGATGTATATCGGGCTACTGGCCGGCATGATCATGCTCGGGCTCGGCGGGTCATCCTTCACCAAGGATTTCGCCATCCGCTATCTGGTCTACGCCTTCAGCGTCGGCATGAAGCTGATGGCGCTGGTGATGATCGCTCGCATCGGATCGGAGGTGCTGATCGGGCTTGCCGGCAGCCCGGAGATCGGTGAGCAGTTCCAGACGCTGCTTGCCATAGCCGGCATTGCCGTCGTTGTCTTCGTCATCGCGATCTATGTGCCGAACATCATCCAGGGCGTCATCCAGGGCGTCTCGGTCGGAAACGGAATGGAGGTGATGCGTCACGGCGGCCAGGCTGCCTCCTTTGGCATGGGCGCCTTATTCCTGATGATCGGCGGCGCTGTAAAGGGGGCGGAGGCGGCCGGATCCGCACGGGCCCAAGGCGCATCGATCAGCGAAGCCGCCATGCGCGGCCTGACGGAAGGCATAGGCGCCGCCGGCTCCGCCACGGCTTCGGCCATGAAGGACAAGGCGATCGGAGCCCCTGGCGCGCATGCAAGTTCCCTGCTTGGTCTGGCCAATGCCAAACTGGACCAGACAAGGCCAGGGGCGGCCGGACCGTCTTCGTCGTCGCTCCGGTCGGGCCAATCGAAATGAGGATTTCGCCATGACGCCAGACTCTTCGGAAAATCCTTATCTCGCCGCGCGCAACGAGTGGAACGAGCGGTATGGATCATATGTGCGGGCGGCAGCAGCCTGGCGCATCGTCGCCATGCTTGCGCTTCTTCTTGCAATCGTCGGGGTGGGCTATGCCTTGTTCCTCAGCACGCAGGTCAAGCTTGTTCCCTATATTGTCGAGGTCGACAGATTGGGCACGCCGGTTTCGGCGGGCTTTCCCGAACATATCGAATATGCCGACGCCCGTGTGGTGCGCGCCACGCTCGGTGGTTTCGTCACCAGCTTTCGTTCGGTTACGCCCGACGCGGTCGTTCAAAAGCAATATATCGACCGGACCTATGCGCTGCTGCGCACCGCCGATCCGTCGACCGAGAAAGTCAATGCCTGGTTTCGCAGCAATTCCCCTTTCGAGAAGGCGAAGGCCGCCACTATTGCCGTCGAGGTGAACAATATCGTCGCGCTGTCGAACCAGTCCTACCAGATCGACTGGACGGAGTTCGAACGCGACCGGCGCGGCAAGGAAACCGGCACGCGGCGTTTTCGCGCGATTGCCACGGTGACGATCACCGCCCCCCAGGATGAGGCAACGATCAGGCTCAATCCGATCGGGCTTTATCTCAAGGATCTCGACTGGACCGCACAGCTATAGAACGAGGACACGCCATGAGACACGTGACATATCGAGCGGTCGCCGGTTGCTGCGCGATGCTCGCAACGCTCGCCTCCACAAGGATCGCGCCGGCCCAGTCGATGAGCGACAACGAGACGAAGGCGACGCGCCTGTCTTCGCAATGGCGCGACGGCGCCGGCCTCGTCACCAAGGGGGCCGACGGAAAAGTCATCTTCCTTTACGGCCAAAGCCAACCCTTTGTCGTCTGCTCGCCTCTGCAGGTGTGCGACATCGAGCTCGAGACCGGGGAGGTGGTGCGCGACGTGCTTGTCGGCGACACGGTCAGATGGAAGGTCGAGCCGGCAACCTCCGGGCCAGTCGGTGGCCAGGCGATCCATCTGATCGTCAAACCGGCAGAAGCCGGCCTGTCGACATCGATGGTAGTGACGACGTCGCGGCGAACCTATCATATCCAGTTGAAGTCCCATTCGAGCCGCTACATGGCCCGGGTCGGCTTTTCTTATTCGCAGGACGTCACCGAAAAACTCGCCGAGGCAAACGCGCGCCTTGACTTCAGGGGAGCGCCCGGCACGGCAACGCCTCCCGACCAGCTCGACTTTTCCTATTCGGTAAGCGGCAGCGCGGCCTGGAAGCCGACACGCGTCTATTCGGATGGCCTGAAAACCTACATCCAGTTTCCTCGCTCTGTGGCCGGAGAGGATGCACCCGTCCTCTTCATCGTGTCGGGGGGCAAGAACCGTATCGTCAACTATCGCATGACAAGGAACATGATGGTGGTCGACTACAATGTCGCTCGCGCCGTGCTCGTCTCGGGGGGCGGGTGGCGACGCCAGAAGATCACGATCCGCCGGAGCAGCTGAGATGGGCCGCCTTGTTCTTCTTATCCTTTATTGCGCCTACCTCTGCGGCTGCCAGACGTCGACTGCGGGAGGCAGTGCCGACGCGCCAGCTGCATCGCTGCCGGCCGATGTCGCCGCTTTGATTGCAAGCGACATGGCGAGCCGCCTGAGCGAACAGCTTCCCCGATCGTCCGGCCCGCTGAAGCTTGCAGACGAGGCCTCAGATTTTGCCATTGCGCTTGCAACATCTCTCAAGACATCGGGCTATCGGATCGCAAGCGGCACGCAGCCGCAGCCACAGACAATCGCGCTCGCCTATCGTCTTGATCGATCGGGCTCAGAGCTTCTCGCAAGTCTTTCGACGCCGCGGCTGCGGCTTGCCCGGCTCTATCTCGTCTCAGGGTCTCAGGCCACGCCGGCAAGCCCACTCTCCGTGATGATACTGCAATAGGAGGCCTCGCATGGCCCAGTCGCTGCAACTTGGAAGCCCGCAAAGCCAACAGGCGCAGACCATGCGTCGTCTCAACAGGTTGCCGATCCTGATCGCGATCGGCCTGCTGGTCCTGTTTTCTGCGGTGATCATTTTCGGTCTCTCCGGGCGCGGATTTCCCTTCAGGCAATCCGCGCCGGTCACGGGCGCCAGTCTTCCGGCATCGACCTATGGCGACCAGCTGAAGCGCGGCATTGAGAACGGCATCATCGGTGAGGCTCAGCCGGTCGGTCCGTTGGAGCCGAAGGTCGCCGGCGACCCGGCACCGGCGCGCGAAACCTTGTCCAGCCGGCCTCCCGAGCAGCCAGGCCTTGCCAACCCTGTGGGGCAGGCGCTGCCGGAGGTCGATTTCGAAACCCGGCTCGCCAGAGAAGGGCGCGAACGCTATCTGCGTGAACTGCAGCGTCGCAGGATGGCGCGCCTGCAGGCTGCCGACGCCGCATTGGATTCGCCGCTTCAGGTCGACATCAGTCACGCCGAGGCCCGTGACGCGCCGGCCGATAACTCTGCCCCATCAGGCGAAGGCGCCAAGACAGGGCCGCTCGATCTTTATCAGGCCGCGCTGCAGGCCGGGTCCCTCGCACAGAACGCCGATCCGAACGGGCAGGTCTTGAAGGAGGATTTTTTCAACAAGGACATTAAGGAGCTCGGCTATCTGCCAAACAGGGTCGTGCCGCAGATATCGCCCTTCGAACTCAAACGCGGTTCGGTCATACCGGCGACCTTGATCTCGGGCATCAATTCCGACCTTCCTGGACGCATCATCGCTCAGGTCAGCCAGAACGTCTACGACAGCACGACCGGCTACCGGCTCTTGATCCCCCAAGGGGCCAGGCTTTTCGGGCGTTATGATTCCAAGGTCGCCTTCGGCCAGGCACGCGTGCTGGTCGTCTGGACCGATCTGATCTTACCAAACGGCCAGACGCTGCAGATTGGCGGGATGGCAGGTTCGGATCCGGAGGGCTATGGCGGCTTTCGCGACCGCGTCAACAATCACACGATCCGCACGTTCACCGCGGCCGCTCTCATCGCTCTGATCGGCACCGGCATCGATGCCTCCATGCCGGAAAGCTCGACCAGGGCGACCCAGGACACGGCCTCGGACGCGGCAAGGCGTAATTTTGCCGAAAGCTTCGGTCGCGTGGCGGAGCGGACGATCGACAGGAACCTCAACGTGCAGCCAACCCTCGAAATTCGCCCCGGCTACAGGTTCAATGTCCTGGTCGACCAGGACATCATCTTCCCCGGAGCCTATGTCGAGCGCGACGGAGGGGTGAGCAGATGACTCGATGTCCAGCTCTGACCTCTAGGTTGTCTTCGAGATGAATGGCGTCCAGCCAAACCTCATACACGAAAGGCACTGAGAGGCGATCGCAAGCGGCTGGCCGTTTTCTGGTCAGACCAACGCGAGAAGGTCGTTGATACCGGCTTCTGGCGACTGGCCGAATATAAGGCGTCTGGCAGGCGTTCCCCGGCGAACGCAACATCCAGCCGAGGTTTCGGCGCGATACCCATGGCCGGCATCACGCTGCCTTCAAGACCGCGGCCAATGGCTCAGATCAATCCATGGCGCGCCGCCAGATAGACTGCGTTCACCGTGTTGTGGGCACGCAGCTTCCGCCTCGCCTTGCCGAGGTAGTAGCGAACGGTATGGTGGTTGATGCCGAGGATGTCCGCCGTCACCGGTATGGTTTTGCCGAGCGCGGCCCAGTTGAGGCATTCCTTCTCCCGTCCCGACAACTGGACCCGTGGCCTGGCCATGACGCTTCGGCCCTTCAATTTGGCATGGACGAGTGTCGTGGCCGTGATCGCCTGTATGTCGTCGATTATTCCCTCCCCTTTAAACGCGGGCAGGTGCGAGGCGAGCGTCAGGATGGCGGTTCGACCGAAGCCGATGCGTATCGGGATGGAAAGGCCGGACACGATCCCGTACCGACTGGCGTGCTTGTAAAATTCGCGCTCTTCCGACATGGGCTCGGGGCGCTGGGGCGGGGCTGACCAGTAGAAGGGCTTCAAGGCGCGCCTGGCTGCCGTGACGACCGGATCAATCCGCTGGTAGTCGTTGGAAAGATAGATCTCCTGCCATTCCTGCGGGTAGTTGGAAAACGCTTCCGTATCGCCGTAGCGCAGGTTGACATAGGCGAACTTCTCGAAGCCGCATTGCTGCGCAAACGTCAACAAGGCCAGCCGTATTGAGTGTTCATCGGACGAAAGGCTCAAGACGTCAATCAGATGATCCAGTCTCTTCTTCAAGACACATCGCTCCCTTAAACGGCCGCGACGTTCAAGCGAGGTCGGCGACCGAAGCTGAAATCTCAACGGACATATGCATGCGGCTCCAAAGTAAACACCTATGAGAAGCAAATTGGAACCCTTACTTATTCAGGGTTGATTGGCGAAACGAGAACATAGCCGCCAAGACGCACGGTCTGGATCAGCTCGCCCCCGTTGCCGGCCTCCGTAAGCTTGCGGCGAAGCCGGCAGACGTGGACATCGACGCTGCGTTCGAGCGGCCTGCCAAGACCGATATGGGTTGCCTCCAGCAGCACCCGGCGAGAGAGTACTGTTCCAGGGCTCCGGCAGAAGGCGACCAGGAGATCGAATTCGGCAGCGAGCAGCCTGACCTTCGATCCGTCGGGCGCCGTGACGGCGCGGCGATGGGTATCAACGCGCCAGCCTTCGAAGGTCAGCACGCGCAGTCTTTGCCGCTCGCCGCGCTCCAGTCCGCGCAAACAGGCGCGAACCTCGGCCATCAGATGGTGAGGATTGGCACTGCCTGGCAGGCAATGGTCTGCACCGGTATCGATCCCGGCGAGCTGGCGAACATCCGGGGCAAGGAGAATGATCGGTATCGCGCTCGATTTGCGGATGTCTCGACAGAGATCGACGCTCAGATCGCCTGAATCGCCAGTCGCAATGACGAAGATAAGAAAGCCGTGATCGGCGCTGACCTGATGCGCTGCAAGAGCGGTTTGAACCACCCTGCTTTGAAAGTTTGCAACCTCCAGCGCATCGACGATCGGCTTGGCGAGCGTGACGTCCTCGGTGACGACCAGAATGGCTGGTTCTCGTGTTTCCATCGCGGGAGAAAAACACACTAGACCACCGCTTCAAGTCACAGATCTGGGAGGATGTTCCTCGCTGTGCGGGGAAGCGGAGACCCCGCCCGTCAGGAAACGAAATTTAACATCATTGCCTTTGCGGTCCCACGCTCTCCGTGGCATCCTGCAGCCATGAGTTGTCGAACTCGAGAGCATGTCGATTTGTCGTGGTTGCGTCGTGAAACCCACCGTCGTCATAAGTTCGCTTGATGCCGACTTCTCGCTGTCTCTTCGACATATACTTGAGGCAGAAGGCTTTGCCACCGACCTTGTCATGAGCCCGGCAGAAACGGCTGCGGCGATTAGGGACAAGATGCCCGTCGGGCTCATCGTCGACGGCAGGAGCGCGTTTGCAATCGATTTGTGCAGAGCGCTCAAGGAGGATGCGGCGACAGACCATGTTCGTATTGTCACGCTTGTCCCTGTCGAGGCCGAACACCGCTTTGAAGCCTTCTTGAGAGCGGGCGTCGACGAGGCCTTTATGCGACCGATAGCGCCCGATCGCTATCTGCGTGCGCTAAACCGTCTTCTCGGCACCGAGGCGCGCCAGATGCCGCAGCAGGAGCGGCCGGAGGTGCTCCACCATGATGGATTGAGCATCGATGCCCGCGCCCATCGCATCATCTATGACGCGCGTGACGTCCATGTGGGTCCGATCGAATTTGCCCTTTTGCACCGGATGATGAGCGAGCCGGGTCGCGTCTTCCGCCGTGACGAGCTTGCTCGCCTTGCCTGGCCGAATGGGGTCTTCGTCGATCCGAAAACAGTCAATGTCCATATCGCCAGACTGCGCAAGGCGCTTGGCCTGGTCATGAAGACAGACATCGTGCGCACGGTTCGCGGCATTGGCTATGGCCTGGAAGCCGGAAAGGATTAGAGAAGGGTTGAACGCATGAGCCAGATCCGTCCGATGGCCATCATCAATGCAGCGTGTGTCATCACCGGTGACGGTGTCACCTCGCTCGAACGGGCGAGCGTGCTTCTTGCCGAGGGCCGCATCGAGGCTGTCGTCCAGACGGAGAGGCCGTCGCTGTCAGAAGACTATGCGCTGATCGATGCTGCCGGATGTACAGTTCTGCCAGGCCTCATCAATGCCCACGCCCATGGCTGCGTCTGCGGCCCGACGATGCCGAGCGGATCCGCCTCCTTCGACCGTCAGGAAATCGACTATCAGAAAAACCGCCATCTTCTATCCGGGACGACGACCCTTCTCAACGTTTGCGGGCTCGCCCTTGCCGAGGACGTCGACGACATCGCGCAACATCCCCATCCGCTCGACATCCATATCAGCACGGCCCATACGCCGGCGAGCCTTGCGGCGGCGCAGGCGGCCGATGGAAGCGGGCTTTCACCCCGTCACCTCGCCGCAAGGATCGACCATCTGCTCGAAGCTGGTGCCAAGGCGCTCGGTGAAGCGGGCGGCGGCCAGACACTCGGCGGCGGCGCCCAGGACTACCGGTTCCTGCCGGAGGCGATCGAGAAAGCCAGCGGTCTCGTCGTCCATCCCAATCTTGCGCGAAAGCTCAAGGAGGCTGCACTCGGACGCAGGCTGGAGGCAAACACCAATCCCGACGGCGCAACCCTGTCGTCGCTGTTGAAGGAGAACGGGCTTGAAGGGCATTTTGCGATCGAGAGCATAACAAGCCTCGTGCGCAAGACCGTAATGACGTCCGTTGCGCTTGCCCGTCAGGGTCTTGCCGAAATCGCCGCGGAAGCTGCGCGCACCGGCATGCCGGCGATCTTTCACAATGCCCCGCCGACGGCAGCCCAGCTCATCGAACTTGCCGGAAGGTTTCCAAGGGCAAGAATGGTCGCCGGCCACAGCAATCATCCGTCGTTCACGCGTGCCGAAGCGGTGGAAACGGCTGCCGCGCTTCGCACCCTCGGCGTGGGCATCGATGTCTCGACACTCGACTGCATCGCGACCCGCTGGCGCAACGGCCCCGACAATCTTGACTGCCTCATCGATGCAGGGCTTGTCGATACGATTTCGACCGACTTCGGCGGCGGCGATTGGGATATGATCCTGGAAGCGATCCACCGGATGATTTGCCGCAAGCTCCTGACGCCGGCCGCTGCTATCGCCAAGGCGACGGGGAACGTCGCAAGGATCTTTCCGGAGCTCGCTGGCGACCGTGGCATGATTGAAAGCGGCAAGCGTGCCGATATCGTTATCAGCCAGTCCCACAATCTTGCCCGCGTCCGTCATGTCATTTGCCGGGGCAGGGTCGTTGTCAAGAACGGCAGTATCGTTGTCGCTCCCAGGCCAGAGACCGATCGCTAGCGAGCCCGGACCTGCTCCCAGGGCCTGTGATCTGACGAGCGGCACCCGGCTCTTCAAGCCGGTATGCAATTTTCCTGATCGCCTCGCGCCCTGTTTTCCCGTGCAGATCTTTGTCTCGAATGAGACAAGCGACGCAAGGCCGGGGGTCCAACCCCTCAGATCAAAGAAAAAAGCCCGCCGAAGCGGGCAATTTAAGGGGTGCAACGGGAACTGATCGCGCGATTTCTGCGGGGCCGCAGGATTGAACTGTCGCGCGATCCAGGCCTCCAACCAGGATGCGGAAGAAATGTTCCAGGCTAATTATCGCCGCTTTCGGCGCCGGCGCGCTGCGGTCGAGATTGGTCCAAGGGCAGGGCCGGAGAGGATGCCGAACGACACATGCAAGAAAGATGCGCCTTGTCGCCGACCAGCAAACGAGCCGCAGTGGCGGGCCAGGCGTGGCTCTCCTACTGAGGATGGTGTCTATCGGTGATCCGTGCTGCCAAATTGGGTGGAGAGCACATCACTCGCTTGCGACTGCGCCTGGCAATGCACGTCCTTCAACCTGTCGTAATGTACCTCAGCCATGCGTGAGGCCGCTCGCGCTGTCTCCGCCCACCCCTGCTGCGGCATGACCCTCCGTCTCACAAAGGAGGCAAAACCGCCGTTCCAGCGCCATAAGCCGGTTTTGGTCGCAGTGGTCGTGTCCAACCTGACGCGGCCCACAATTTCCTTTCCGTCATAGCCGACGAAATCCGGCTTGCCCTCGCCCGGCCAGGTTTCGCGCCACTTGTATCGGGGTTGGTCGTTGGTCATGGGCCACGCGATGCGATTGGACGTAGGACAAGGCGGAACCTCACGGCCCACCTGTACGTCGTTCTCATTATGTTCTTGCAAGGATCAGAGTCAAGCGCGCAAAGATTCGTCGATTGCAACGTATCGAGCGCTGATGGCCAGGATGACGCTTGTCCTCAACAGGCCCGTCCGTTGGACGGCACCGTTTTCGCCGCTTCTCATGCAACCGCGCTTGCGGGCTCAAGTGCGGCGATCAGCGCCGCCGGAGCGCCGCAGGGCAGGGCCGAGACCGCCTCGATGATCCGGCGCTGTTCTTGCTGCCGCAAGCGATGACGCGTCACAATCTCGAACTTGTTGCAGATGGCCTTCCAGTCCATGGGCCGCGTCTTTTCGCCCCGTGGTGTATGAACGGCAGACCCAAGCTCGAGTGTCCTGGTGCGAAGGATCACCCGCGCAAGCGTCTGCGCGGGAAAGGACCGGTCGAGGTCAGGTTCGATGCTGATCCTGACCTTGCCCGCCAGCATCTGCAGCTCCCTGCGCCCCAACACGCCTTCATCGACCGGCGCAAGCGCCTGTGGGCCGTCGACCGCAATCAGTGCCATGCAATAGGGCAGGCTGTATTGCACGTCGACCAGGGTCTGCGGATCGGTACGGTTGGCCAGTCTCCCCGCCCAGGCGAAAGTCTGGACCTCGATCTCGAGGATGTCATCAGCACCGATCATATCGTCGCCCGCGATTTCACGATAGGCGTCCAATGCCGGATGGATATAGCGGCAACAGCCGTAGGGCTTGAAATAGGTGTCGGCTATTTCCCAGCGCTGGCCGAGTGAGCCGACGATCCGGCCGCCGTCGTAATAGTCGCCATGGTCGAGGAGGTCTACCGGTCCGGTGAAGCCGCTTTCGGCAAGTCGTGCGGCCGTCAAGCCAAGAACGCTCGCCCAGGCGATACCTTCCTTCACATCGTTGCCGGTCATCCGCGAATATCCCGAACTTCCGTTGGCAAGCTGGTTTGGCGCAAGCACGCCGGCGATCGCCAGGGCGTGGGCGAGGCGACCTGGCTCGAGCCGAAGTAGGCGCCCGGCCGTTGCGGCGGAAGCAAAGGATGCCCATCGCCCCGACTGACGGGTCCGGATGCCCTCGGCCGTCTGCGCAGCCGCAATCCTGACGCCGACGTCATAGCCGCAGATGATCGCGTTCATCAGGTCGCAGCCTGTGGCGCCGAGCTCGGCGGCAAGCAGGAGTGCGGTCGGAATGACCGCTGCTCCGGGATGCCCCCTGGCTGCGCGATGCCCGTCGTCGATGTCGAGCGCGGTTGCCGCCATCACGTTGCACAATAACGCGCCGCCCGGCGCACTCGTTGCGCCGAGCCATATGCGGGCATTACCGGCTCCGAAGACGGGCCCAACCATATTGCATGCGGCAACAGCGCTTGCCCTTTCGGATCCGGCAATTGCCGCGCCGACAAGATCGAGGACGCAGCGCCGAACCATATCGACGAGATCGGCGGAATGATCGCGTGGGCCGGCAAAGACGTGTTCGGCGAGCATTTGGGTCAGGGGAGACATGCGGCGATCCGATCGCGATCGGCGTTGATCCGGCAGTATTTCTCGTAGCTCGCCTCGGCGACGAAGAGATCGAGGACGCCAAGACCAACGCAGGTAATGCAGGTCGGGCCGTCGACAGGCTCGTACCACTCCTTGGGCTCGGACAATGAGCGGATGCCGATCAAGGGGCCAATGCTCTCCAAGGAGAGGCCGTTTCGCGAAAAATGAAGAGCGATGCTTTGCGAGTTGCGGCGCGAAACCGTCGCAAGGTCGTCGCAGACGACGAGGCCGGTCCGCAGACAGCGCTGCAGGTATGCGCCCGGGACTTCGTCGCCACCGAGATGAAGCGTGGTCGCATGTCTTTCCAGCTCCTCGTCGTCAAAGACCGGCTGGCGCGCGTTCGTGGCAGTGATGACGAGCGAGCAGCTGGCCATCATCCGGTTGTCTTCGACGCAGGAAAGCGGGATGCTTGTCTCTTCTGCCAAAGCGATTGCGAGCGCTCGGGCATTTTCGATCCTGCGACTGCGGATGAAGATCTGCTCGATCCTGTCGCCACAGGAGCAGGAAAGCGATCGGATGACGCTACGGGCGACCGGCCCGGATCCGATCAGGAAGACGCGGGCCATGCCGGCCTTGGCAAGGCATCGATCGGCAACGATCGAGGCATAGGTTCCGGTGCGTGCCGCAGACAGCCCGGTTTCGTCCAGAATGGCGATGGGCCGCAACGTATATTTATCGAGAAGCAGGAAGGTGGAGGTCGACCTCGGCAGACCGAGACGTCGATTGAAGGCATTCGCTCCGATGATCTTCACCCCGCCATGCGTCGAGCTGACGCTGTAGAGGGATGACAATTTCCAGCCGAGCCGTTCGTCGGCAAATTCTTCCCTGAAGGCGGCAAAGTCGGGCGTCGACCAGAACTCCTCTTCGCCAAGGGAAAGCACCGCCTTTCCGCCGCGCGCTTGGCCAGAGCGGATTTCGGTCCAGGCGCGCGATACGGCCTGATGAATTTCTCCCATCGTCAGCGCCTGCTGGGTCGCCTCCAGATCGGCTGCCTTCAAATAGGTTATGTTGGCGGTTGCATCCATCGTCGTCTCCTCCTCTGCTCGACCCTGGTGTAGGAGCGTGCAGTCTATGGATTTAAGCGACTTCTGCGGGTGAATATTCGGAGACGTTTGGGTTTGCCGCCCGCTTGTTTGGCAACAAGCGGGAAATAATTCGATGACGTTTGCGTCCGCAGCCGCAAACAGGTGACACGATATGTCTGCCGCCCGTCACGTGGACAGGAAACTGGGCCACTCGCTTCGACTGGCTTCAGGTCCGTGCGGCAAAGGCTTTGGCACCTAATCATGGCAGTGACATGTGTTGGGCGTCGGCGCCCTATGATAGGAAAGTGGTCGCCGTGAAGACCCGGCCGCCGACATCGATCACCGTCCAGCTTTCATCAAGACACTCGCCCTTTGTCAAAGCCAGGCACTGGTGGGGGAACATGGGTGGACGTTAGCCCCTTTGGATGAATTGATATCGAGCATTCGTACGCTATCCTGACGCTCGCCCGAGCTCGCTTCAAGGCTTGAGACCCATTTCAAGAGGCTCGCGCATTGAGCCACCCTTTGCTGGCTCGCCATTCGAGAGCCGTGCAATTTGAAACCCGTCGTCATGACCCTCGATGAGATCGTGGCGTGGGCTCGAGCAGTATTGCGCTTCGGAGAGAGAGCCATGACCTGGAACAGGATGACGGAGTTTGCTCCCATCGGCCTGGTTTTCGCAGACCGTCGACGCAGCAGGATCATTCGCACCCTTGGTGATGCGGCAGCCACTCTCCTTCGAGACTGGCCGTCCGACGACGGCGAGGAATATAAGACTGCGGTCAAGGCCTGCGCGGACGCAATCAGCGGCGAGATCGAGCCGGCCGAATTCCGCAAACGTCTTATTCGCGCCGCCGGCGAGGCGGGCATTACGGCATTTTCGATCGTCCATTGATCCGCGTTCGGCGGGTTGCTCCGCAGAAGTTCCGATCCAGACGCGTCACCGGGACTGGATCGGTTCTAAGACTTGTCTTGCGTTGCGACCAACAGTTCGCGCTTCGGACCGGCCTTGGCCGTCGCAACCGGAAAGACGTCAAGATCGAGACGGTGTGCCTCCATGGGAATCCACGATCGCACCTGCCGCAAGCGGTCAGGGTCGATTCGGGCACTGAAGACGCCGGGCGTGTCCTGCGCTCGCACCAGGATCTGTCCCCAGGGATCGCAGATCATCGAATTCCCAAACATGTGCCGTTCCTCGCCCGCAGGCATCGTGTAGGACCCGCATTGACCGCAGGCGACCATGAAAGCCTGGAACTCGATGGCGCGCGCGCGGCAAAGGACCTCCCAATGAAATTTCCCGGTCTGTGTCGTGAAGGCTGCCGGCAGGATGAAGACGTCTGCTTTCTCGGCTGCCAGTCGATCGAACAATCGCGAGAAACGCAGATCATAGCAGATGCAGCAGGCAATCCTGAATCCGCGGAGCTCGTAGATCAGCAGCTGGTTGCCCGGCGCAACCGTCTCCGATTCGGCGTAGCGTTTCCCATCCGGGGCGATGATGTCGAAGAGATGGACCTTCCTGTACGTTCCGATCTGGCTTCCATTGGCATCGAAGATGACGCTCGTATTGAAGATCCGGTCATGGCCCGGCACGCTTTCCAATATGCTGCCGGCATGGATCGCAACCCCATGTTCGGCAGCGAAGCGCTGGATCATCTGGTGGGCCCGCCCGCCGGGCACGAGATCGGCAGCGGCCGTCTTCTCGGCCACCGTTCCCCCTGTCCAGTCGAAATGTTCCGGCAGCACGATCAGATCCGGTTTTTCCTTCTGGACGGCCTTCAGCATCAGGCGCCGGGCCTCGGCGAGATTATAGGCGCGGTCGGGGCGGGCATTCAGCTGGATCATCGAGATTTTCATGCAAGGTCCTCATGCTCGAAGGCAAAGATGGAGCGGCCGGCGGCAAGGTGCTTGCGCAGCACTGCCGACCGCCGCTGGCGAGCAATCGCCAGGTCCGCAAGTTCGCGCATGCGCTCGACTTCGGCGGCGAAGACGCCTTCACTATCGGCGAGAACCGCATAACCGGGCAGGATTGCCGCCGTCCCGCAGGCGATCGGAACATTGATCGAGCCGCCGACGGAGACGGCCCGGTTTGTCGTGCGCGACGATACACCGCGGCACCAGACGGGCAGGCCGAGCGCAGCGATCTCCTCGATATCGGTACAGGGCCCGTCGATGACGATACCGCTGGCGCCTTTCGCCTTTGCGGCCGTCGCCACGCCGCCGCCGACGCAGGCGATTTCGTCGCGATCGACCCGCGAAATGACCAGCATGTCTCCCGGTCTCAACATGTCGATTGCCCGGTAGATGATGGTGCCGTCGCGGCCTGGCGCCGCGACGGTCAAGGCCGGGCCGAAGGCCCGGCAGGGAAAGACGGGACGGACATTGTCACCCACGAAGCCCAGATGCTCCACATGTCCGATCGTGGCGGTTTCGACGGCCGGAAGCATGTCGAGGAGATCCGGGGGTAGGCTTAGCAGGTGTTCATGGGCCCGGTAGAAGGGTGTCATGTCACGGTCTTTCCTGAAACGATGTCAGATGGGGCGTTCGCCGGACGTGGTCGTGCGGTGCATGATGCGGATCGACGCCGGATCGAAGGAATCGCGCCGATGCATCGTGCATCGGTTGTCCCACATCATGATGTCGCCCTCCTCCCATTGCTGAACGAAGACCTCCTGCTCATTGGTGGTGTGATCCCAAAGCTCGGCCAGCAGCGCCTCGCTCTCGTCGAGCGGCATGCCGACGATCCAGGCCTTGTCGGCGGTGCCGCCGAGATAGAGTGCCTTTCTGCCGGTTTCGCCATGGGTGCGCACAAGCGGATGGACCATGCCGCTCCACTCGCGGAAATCCTTGCTCGTCGGCTCGGTCTTTCCAAGCCTGAGCTTGCCGGTCTTGTCATAGACGTTCTGGAAGAAGATCTGCCGGCCGTCGACGAGCTTTTGCAGGGCAGCCGGCAACGTCTCGTAGGCCATGTAGGTGGAGAGGAAATAGGTGTCGCCCCCCGACGGCGGAACCTTGACGGCACGAAGAATTGCCCCGGCAGGTGGCCTTTCGTAAAACCAGGTATCGGTATGCCAGGTCGCCTCGCTGTTGCCCATGGCGCCGGTCGGCTTGCCGTCCTGCGTCGCATTGCTGATGACGAGGATTTCCGGATGGGTCGGGTGGCCGCCTTCCTGGAGCTGCTTCGGGTGAATGACGAACTCGCCGAAATTACGCGAGAAGGCCACCTGGTCGGCATCGGTGATGCGTGTGTTCTTGAAGCGCAGAACACCATATGTCAGCCAGTAGTGGCGCACTTCCTCGATATCATGCGCATCGTAATCGTTGAAATCGAACCCCTCGATGTCGGCGCAGACATTACTTTGCGCCTGCTCCGCCTTCAGTCTTTTCTTCAGCATTTCCATTCTCCTTCTGTTGCCCCCTGTCGAGGTCATCATGACGCTACGTCTGCTCAGTGCGGGGCTCCAACGTCATTGCCCGGTGATTGATGGCGACGACCGATAGATGCCCTCAGACTGCCAGGAGGCGCACATCGGACGGATTGACGGCGAGCGTCACCATCTGACCAGGTGCCAGAGCGTGTCCGGCGGCGATCGGGGGATGCTGCAGGACCAGCCGGTGCCCAAGGCCGATGACGACCTCCAGTTCCTGATGGGCGCCGAAGTCCGTCACCCGCCGCAACGTGGCTTCGAGCCGGTTCATGCCGGGCGGCACGTCGTCGACGCCGACCAGCCTTACATTCTGGGGCCTGACCGAGCAGAAGCCGACAGAGGCGGGACTGTCAGCGCCCGCGCCGGCGAGGATGACGGGACCGCCTTCTATCGAGAGTTTGTAGCCCGCCGCTGAGCGGGAATAGGCCGATACCGGCAGGATGTTCGACTGCCCGATGAATTCGGCAACGAAGCGTGAAGCGGGATGGCGGTAGATGTCGCCCGGTACGCCCTGCTGGGCGATCGTTCCACCCTCCATGACGACGATACGGTCGGACATGGCCATGGCCTCCTCCTGATCGTGCGTCACATACACGAATGTCATGCCGAGCCTTTCGTGGATCTCCTTGAGTTCAGCGCGCATGGCCTCCCTCAGCTTGAGGTCGAGATTGGACAGGGGCTCGTCGAGCAACAGCACCGAGGGCTGGGGCGCGATCGCCCGTGCGAGCGCAACACGTTGCTGCTGGCCGCCGGAGAGCTCCCTGGGATAGCGGTCGGAAAAACCCTCGAGATGGACACTGCGAAGCGCGCTCTCGACAATGGCCTTCATCTCGGGACGGGCGACGCCACGCATGCGCAGTCCGAAGCCGACATTTTCGGCGACGGTCATGTGGGGAAAGAGCGCGTAGTTCTGGAACACCAGGCCGAGATTGCGCTTTTCCGGCGGCACGTTCACCTGGCTGCGTCCGCGGATGCGGATATCGCCGCGACTGGGCATGCTGAAGCCGGCGATCATGTTCAGGGTGGTCGTCTTGCCGCAGCCGGAAGGGCCGAGAATACTGACGAATTCGCCTTTGGGGATCTGGAGGTCGATATCCCGGACCACAGAAACCTGACCGAAGGACTTTCTCACCTGCTGCAGTTCGATATCGAATTCGCTCATTTGCTTCCTCCATGAAGTTGCGCCGAAAAGCCGCCAAGTTTTTCGAAAGCCAGGATCACCACGAGGATAAAAACCATCGAAGCGACATTGACGGCCGCCATGATCGGATCGAGGCTGTATTCGAGGTGATTGATAACGGCGATCGGCAGCGTCGTGTCTCCGGGGCGCACCAGGAAGACCGACAGCGGAATGTTGTTGAACGAGATGATGAAGGCGAAGGTCACGCCCGACAGCACACCCGGCTTGATCAGGGGCAGGACGACATAAAACAGCCGCTGGGCCCTGCTTGCACCGAGGATCTGTGCCGCCCGATCGAGATTATCGTCGAAGTTTACGAGCGCGCCAACCGCCATTCGCATCACGAAGGGCAGCGCGAGCACGACATGGGCTGCAATCAGGGCCGGCGTGCCGAGCAGGTTCTGCAGGCCGATGATCGACAGGAACAGGACGATTGCCACCCCCTTGACGATCTGTGGAACCGAAAGGGGCGACAGCAGCGCCGCCATGATGACGCTCGAGCCCGCAACCCGCTCATAGACGAGGGCGAGGGCTGCGAGGGTTCCAAGCACCCCGCTGATGGCTGCGACGAGCACGGCGATCCTGACGCTCAACAGGAAGGGCTGAACCCAGCGCTCGTCGAAAAGGCCGCCATACCAGATCGGCGTCCAATCCCATGGCCGAAAGCTTACGGCCGCGGTCGGGCTCAGCGACGCCGCGACGACGACAACGAGCGGGAGCGTGATGAAGGCCAGCACCAGTGCCAGCGTGAGCCAGAAGCCGAATGCGATTGTCCTGGTCATTTCCCGTCTCCCTCTCGTTGTGACCGGCGCTTTTTGAGACGCGCCTCAAGGCCGAGTCCGGCAAGCGAAACGGTGAGCATCATCGCCAGCAATGCGATCGCCATGACGCTTGCAAACGGCCAGTCGATGTAGAACAGGACCTGTTCCGAGATCATCGTCGCCAGGACCTTGAAACGCGCGCCGCCAAGCAGAGCCGGCGTCGCATAGGCGCTGGCCGCCATGGTGAAGCTGATCAGCAGCGAGCTGACGATGCCGGGCACCGACAGCGGCAGGACGATATGGCGCATAACGGAGGCCCTGGAGGCGCCCAGCATCTGCGCTGCCCGTTCCAGGTTGACGTCGATGCCCTGGATGCTTGTCATCAGCGACAGGATGCCAAAAGGCAGCACGACATGGGTAAGCCCGACGACGACGGCAAACAGGCTTTTCGACAGGGGAAGAGGCGCCGTTATCAGGCCGACATGGATCAGGACATCATTGATGAAGCCGCGATCTTCCAGAATGATCAGCCAGCCATAGGTGCGCAGGACGACGCCTGCGAGTTCGGGCGTCAGCGCCAGGGCAAAAACGAGCGTGCGCCAGCGTGATCGCGAGCGGGCGAGGAAATAGGCCACGGGATAGCCGAGAAGCGTAACGGCGACGGCAACCAGGGCGGACATGACGGCTGTGCGGGCAAATCCGACGAGAGACAGGCCATCAACGAAGAAGCGCTCGTAGTTTGCAAATGTTGGCGTCAGCGAACGGCTGTCGAGAAAGCTCATGCCGATCATCACGCCCATTGGAAGGGCAAAGAAGACCGTCAGCAGCAGACAGGAGGGGGCCAGCAGCATCGGTGCCGTGGCTCGGACGGAAAGACGCCCGGGTGAGGGCGGGGCGGTTGCGACAAGCACTGTCATGACACGTCCTCACCGGGCCTGCGAGACGACGTCCCGCTCCCATCGTTGGCCCCATTCGGCAAGCCTGTCGCCCAGCACCGTCAGATCCGGCAGCCGGAGCGATCTCATGGCCTCGGGGGTTGTGACCTGGCGGCTGCGAAGTGCCTCGGGCACCTCGATATCCATGCGCGCGCTGCCGACCTTGTAGCCTGCTACCCAGGCCTCCTGGCTGGTCTTTTCGAGAAAGAAATCGATGAAGGACCTCGCTGCCGCCTTGTGTTCGGAGCCGGCAGGTATGTTCAATGTCGCCAGAAGCGGGATCGTCCCTTCCTTCGGCCGGACATAGTCGACCGGCAGGCCCTCGTCCACCAGCAGCTGGGCGCGACCATTCCAGAACGGCATTGCCCAGACGGTTGCGTCCTTGATATAGCTTTCGAGAATGGCGGAAGACTGCTCGAAGCCGATCGACTGCCCGGAAAGCTTGGCCATTGCCGCAAAACCGGGATCGATATTGTCGATGAGTCCACCGCCCTCGGTGACGGACATCATCTCCAGGAGGTAGACGGCCATGATGTTCTGGAAGGTCGGCAGAACCACCTTTTTCTTGAGATCGGGCGAAAGCAGATCGGCCCAGGACGTCGGCGCAGCGGCCAATTTGTCGGTCCTGTAGAGCAGCGCCATGTACTGGACTTCATGCACGGCGCCGCAGGGGCCGGCGGCGTTCTGAAGGCTTCGCGTCAGCGACCCGAGGTTGGGGATCTCGGAGACGTCCAGCTTGTCCAGCAAACCGTCGCGGCAGCCCTGCAGCGACTGGGAGGCCGTCATGACGACGACATCGAAACCCGGATGTCCATCGCTCGCCTTGATCTTGGCGTAGTCCTGGGAAGCAGAGCCGACAGCATCGTAGACGACATCGATGCCAGTCTTGCGTTCGAAGGGCTCGATAATGGCCTGCCGGATGATCGCTTCATAGGGGCCGCCATAACTGTTGACGACAAGTGTCTCGGCATTGGCAAGCTCAGGCAGGCAGATCGCCAGGGCTGCATAGAATATGGCTGAGGGCTGGATGGTCGGCACGTCTGTTCTCCCGGTTGGATAAGTTCCCGGAAAAAGAGTGACGGTACGGACTCCACTGGTCTAATCGGAACCGCCAGGAATTAACGGCTGATCTCCATTGATAACAGAGGCTCGAAGCAGCAGGACTGCGGCCGAGCGCCCCATGCGGCGAAGAAGAACGCAGCCCGTGACATCACATGAGCATCCCCGCGTGCTCCTGCCTCGAAACGACAATGGCCGTCGGCGTCGCGCGACGCAGGCGGTGGTGACGGGCCCGTCGAGCTTTCCACGCCGGACTGAGGTCTTCCCCTCTGCATCAGAGGTTGCAATTTTCACGAAAAACATCCTATGCTGTCGCAAGGGGCCCGGGTGCAGCGTCAGCGAGGGACGCGACGATGGAGATCTGGTTCGACAGGTTGACGGAAGGGCTTTCTCTTGCCCGTGACGAAGTCAGTGCCACATCGGTCCTTGCGCGGCTGACCGCCGAGGCGGGCTTTACTTTATATTCCTATCTCGTCCTTCGTGCCGATCACGCGGCGGCGCTTTCCAACTATCCTTCCGAATGGCAAAGGCGATATCTCGAGCGATGTTACGCCCATGTCGATCCGGCGATCCGGGGCGCCAGAGCAGGGATGAAAGCCTTCCGGTGGTCGAGCACGACCTTCGACGGTGCGAAAGAGCAGCGCCGGTTCATGGCCGAAGCGGTCGAGTTCGGGATCCGGTCCGGCCTCACCATCCCGGTGCATACCGGCTATGGCGGTCTTGCATTGTTTACACTGGCCTCGGGCGAAGGCGACGCCGGTCAGCTACCCGGCCTCGATCCCGTTATCGCCGCCGCAACGATCGCGCAGCTCCACGTCCGCCTCAGCATGCTCAAGCTTCACACTACGACCAGGCCCGATATCAGGCTGAAGCTCGAAGAGCTTTGCTGTCTGCGCTGGTCGGCGGAGGGCAAGTCGATGGAAGCAATAGCCGTCATCGAGAACATGGCCTACGCCAATGTGGTCTTCCATCTTCGAAACGCCAAGGCAGCACTCGGGGCGACCACGTTGCCGCAGGCAACAGCGCTCGCCAAGGAATTCGGATTGATCTGAGGCACGAGCCCGAGCCCCAAGACAGGCCCTAGCGTCTTTCGTCAAGCCTGGAGAGGTCCACACGCATGACCGCGCCACCAATGTCGCCCTCACGCATAGGATCATCTGTCGGCGACAGGGCAGGGGCCGGTTGGCGGCTGGCGTCTTCGTCGCGAACAAGTGTTCTTGCCGGCGCCTGCTCGGCTGTTTTGACGCCCTCGAAAACCTTCGAACCCTCGAAATATCCGGATTTCCACGAAAGCACCGCGTCCTCGAAGATCAACCGGGACGCTTCCCTTCCTTGGGGATTTCCATACCAATCCGCAACGACGCGCATCACATGGCTGAAAAGGCCCGAGCCGCGCTTCAGGTTCTGGCACGGGTCGAAAAGATCCGCATCGATCTCTTCGACCTGCCTCGCGCCAAGTCCGGCCGGCATCTGCGTTACGCCCACCCTGACGACGGCGTGACCGGCATACTGGCGCACCAGGGATATCGCCTGGCCGGTATCGGCCGGCTTTGGCAGCACCAGCAGCCGGTCTCCGGACATCACCGTGACCGCGAGCGGATCCGCAGATCCTGCTGCCGCCAGAAAACGCTCGACGACGGCAGGTGTCAAAGTGGGGTCGGCGCATTGCGCAATCAGGCTGGCGTCCATGATGACAGTCCTTGAATCATGTGTTGAAGGAAAAGAGGGCCGGCTTGCCGAAGAGCCTCGCCCAGGCAAGGATGGTGGCGCGCTGGACTGCAGCGATCGACGTGCCCGACGTCCACCAGCCGTTGCCGATCGCCACCACCAGATCGGGGTCGGACCACATGGACTGCAGGATCGGCCAGATCAGCAGCTGTTCGTAGCAGATCAGGATGGTCACGCGTTGACCAGCGACCGTCTGCTCGGCCTTCCCAAGCATATGTGCATTGGCGCCGCCGCTTTCTCCCATCCAGCCTCGCCAGGGTGCCCACATGGCAATCGGCACCGGCATGCGCTGGCGGTAGACGACGCGGCTTTCGGCCTTGCCGATGCTGACGACGACATTGTCGTAGCCGGATGCGTCGGCGAGGGAGGCGCCGGCAAGGACGGTGACGTTCCAATCAGCAAGCGCGTTGCGCCACAGGTGATCGACGGCCGGCGTCCAGAAGCCCAGCGCGCCTTCCGGCAGGACGACAATGCTGCTGCCGCCAGCCTGCGCCTTGCCAACCGTCGCGATGAGATCCCGCTGCAACGGCAGAGATAGGTCGCGGCCGAGGGCAGATCCCAATTGCAGGTCGACGCCCTGCCAGCCCACCGGTACCGGCCTGTCCTTCCAGGTCGAGGCCGACCAGAGCCAGGCACCGGCAAGCACGATCGCGCCGAGCGGGCGAAAACCCGTGGCAAGAACCGCAAGACCGGCAGCGCCGGCCAACAGCCCCGCAAGGCCCCAGCCTGCAAAGAGAACTCCGGCCGCGGTCAACGGGCTCGCCCAGCCGCTGATCCCGAAGGGCGGGACCATCATGAGGGTGGTGGCGAAAAGGTAGCGGCAGGCTCTCCTCCATCCTGACGCCTGCGTCCAGGAGAGCATGTGGACGCCGACGAAGACGATCGAGGCTGCAAGCCACAGGACAAGTCCCGGCCAGAGGTCGGTTGCGTAATAGGTTGCCACGCCTTGCGGCAGGGCGCGCGACGCCGACAGGAAATATAAGCAGGATATGGCCCCGGCCTGCCGGCGGTCGCGGCAGAGCGACCAGATCGCCGGAAACGCCATGGCCGCAGGAAGCATGTCGACGGCACCGCACCAGCCGATCCAGCCCGCCGCGATAGAGGTGACGACGAGTAGGGGAAAGCGCAGCGGTTCCATGCGCGGGCGCAAGCGGCGCTTTCGGTCAGGGCGCATAGGTTGCGACCTCTCTTGCCAGCCCCAGAATGCCTGAGGCCGGGACCGGCCCGAAATAGCGCGAATCAAAGGAGGCTTCGAAAGGCGAGTGGAGGAAGACCTGACCGGCCGGCACCGGCCCTCCCGGCCAGGCCGTCAGGGGCCTGCCGCGTCCATCGGCCGCCATCGGCCGGGATTGTTCGAGCAGGGCGCCGTCGATGACGACGACGCCGCTGAGCTTGATTGTCTGGCCGGCGGTTGCGACGACAGACTTGATGAGCGGCGCGTAGCCTCCAGGGCACGGGCCTGGCCGCAGGTAACCGCGCCTTCTGGCCTCGCGCATGTCCGCGCGCTGCGGCGGGCAGATGAAGACGCGCGCGCCGGCGAGCGCCTGCCTGTCGAGCGGTGCGATACGCCAAAGGCCGATCGGCTCGCTCGGGGTCAGATTGAGCCGCAGCCCGAACTGATGGAGAAGGGCGAGACCCGCGGCCAATCCGACGAACACCGAAATTGCGTGGGTGCCACGAGCCCATGCGACAGGAAAAATGTGACCGCCGATCGACCTTGCCTCCTGGATCATCGTGAACCTGCCTCGCCACCTCGCAGCACCTCCTGCCCTAAAACGCTGAGGCGGCGATCGGTGCGCGGACTGTCGTCACCGGACACCGCGTCAGGTCGGGCAGATTTCATGATTCCGGCTACCATCGGTTAAGCCTCCTTCTCCGACATGAGTTCGTTCGGGTTGACGGGCTTTCTCGGCGCGATCCCGGCTGCGACAGCCGCAACGGGACGACATTTTCGGTCAGTCTGGCGCGCCCTTCGATCTGTCCCTTCGCTACGGTCCGGATCATGGCCAAAGCGGTCGACTGGGCCAACTCGCATTTCTGTCAGTAGATGGGCGGGCCGATCTGAAGGATCGTCGCAGGGTCGAAACTGCCCGACAGGAGCATCTCGAATGAGGAGGCCATCCTGCACGATCCGCGCCGCGGTTGCCGGCCTGTGGAACGATGTGAAACAAGCCGCGACCGGCAAAGACGAGGGCATCGGCCGTCTTGCGGCGGCAATCGGCGGCAAGGTCGTCTGCGATGGCACATAGGATCATCCTGCCGGTTCTTGCCCTTGGGCTGATGCTGAGCGCAACGCTCCTGACGATGGGCATGGATGTGACGCTTGCCGATTTGGGCAAGACCGGCGCCAGCCGGCGCGCTCTGGCAGGCATCGGCCTGGCTCTGCCCTTTGTCTCTGCCGCGGCGACAGGTCTTGCCCTGCTCTTTGCCTGTGCCGGGTCGGCGGCAATCCGGCACGCCGGCGCGGGTGTCGTTACAGGCGCCATGTCGAGCCTCGCTATCGCAGCGTTCGAGCAGGCCGCGCGACACGCCACAGTCATGCCATCAGCCCGGTCAGTCCCACCCTATCTCGATCCCGCGACGATGATCGGCGCTTGTGCGCTTTTGCTCTCGGCTGCTTTCGGCTTGCGGGTCGTGGTTTCAGGCAACGCAGCTTTTGTCCGCCCGACCCCGAGGCGGACCCGTGGCAAACGTGCAGTTCACGGCGAGGCCGAATGGATGTCATTGTCCCAAGCGCAAGCGCTCTTTACCCCGACCGGTGGCATCGTCATCGGCGAGTGTTACCGCGTGGATCGGACCGACGTTGCCGGCCGGCCATTTCGGGCAATCGACAAGGAGAGCTGGGGTCCCGGCGGCAGGCAGCCACTTCTCTGTTTTGATTGCTCGTTCGGTTCGACCCATGGAATCGTCTTTGCCGGATCCGGCGGTTTCAAGACGACGTCGGTGACAATCCCCACCGCCCTCAAATGGGGCGGCACGCTCGTCCTGCTCGATCCTTCCAACGAGGTAGCCCCGATGGTAGCAACGCACCGGCAGGCGGCAGGTCGCCGGATCAAGATCCTCGATCCGCATCAGCCCGCTGTCGGCTTCAACGCGCTCGACTGGATAGGCCGCTTCGGCGCGTCGAAGGAGGAGGATATAGCAGCGATCGCCTCCTGGATCATGAGCGACAGCGGACGGAGCGGCGGCCTTCGCGACGATTTCTTCCGCGCATCGGGGCAGCAGCTGCTGACCGCAATGATTGCCGATGCCTGCCTGTCGGGGCAGACCGACGGGGACCGGCAGACGCTGCGGCAGGTGCGCGCCAACCTTGCCGAACCCGAACCGCAACTGCGCCGGCGCCTGGAGGGGATCTACGAGAGGTCGGGTTCCGAATTCGTGCGAAGCAACGTCGCCGTCTTCGTCAACATGACGCCGGAAACCTTTTCCGGCGTCTATGCCAATGCCGTCAAGGAAACGCATTGGCTTTCCTATGAAAATTACGCAGCCCTGGTGTCGGGCTCGAGTTTTTCGACCGATGATCTCGCGTCCGGGACAACCGACGTCTTCATCAATATCGACCTTAAGACGCTCGAGACGCATGCCGGACTCGCGCGCCTGATCATCGGCTCCTTCCTGAACGCGATCTACAATCGCGACGGCGTCGTGAGCGAACCTTCGCTTTTCCTCCTCGATGAGGCGGCCCGTCTCGGCTACATGCGCGTCCTGGAAACGGCAAGGGACGCCGGCCGCAAATATGGCATCACGCTGGCGATGATCTACCAGTCGATCGGCCAGATGCGGGAAACCTATGGCGGTCGGGATGCTGCGAGCAAATGGTTCGAGAGCGCGAGCTGGATTTCGTTTGCGGCGATCAACGATCCGGAGACCGCCGACTATATTTCGCGCCGCTGCGGCATGACGACCGTGGAGGTCGACCAGGAAAGCCGCAGCGTGCAGGCGAGGGGATCATCGCGCACGCGCTCGAAACAGCTGGCGCCACGCCCGCTGATCCTGCCTCACGAAGTGCTGCAGATGCGCGCCGACGAGCAGATCATCTTCACAGCGGGCAACCGCCCGCTTCGCTGCGGGCGAGCGATCTGGTTCCGAAGAGCCGACATGCGCGTCTGCGTGCACGAAAACCGCTTCCACAGAAACACGCCGCGATAGTTCGGGGGCCGTTACCTCCGAGGAACTGCCGACGCGATCGCCGCTTCGACATCCTGATGGTGCAGGCAAGGCCCCGCCTTTCGGCGGGGCGCTCGGTCTCAGTCCTGGCTGACGCGGCGCGACCAGATCAGCTGGTATCCCCCTTCCCCCTCGATCTCCGAGAGCGTTGCGTAAATCGGAGCTGAGAAGCTCGGATCGTCGAGCTTGACCGAGAGATAGTCGCGGCCCTGCTCGGAGGTTTTCTTCCAGGCGGCGCCGAGTTCGACGGGACCAGCCAAGACGCGGTAGTGCGGGCCCTTATCCGTGGGATTGTCGATCCGGGCGATGCGGGCCTTGACGTTGAGGGCGAGGGTGCGGATCGAGCCGGAGAAGCCATTTTCGATGCTGGTGAAGGTACCGATGCTTGCCATTTTCCTGTTCCTTTCGCTGTTTCGGGCCGCGCCCATCGCGGCCTCGATGGCTGTCGAAAAGACCGGGAACGAGCGGACCGCACCCATAGGGCCGAAATGCAATGGAGGACGGCAAGTCGCAATTTTGTGAGTGGGCGCGGAATGACGGCGATAGCCGGCAGGGGTCAGAAAATTGCGACTGCCGTTGCGGCTGGACGATCGAGGCGTAGCCGCTTTCCGGTCAGACAGGGGCATCGAGCCCGCGCATGGGGGCGACAAAAAACAATCCGGGAACGGGCATTGGCAAAGCCTGCGCCTGCGCCTGCGCCGAAGCGGCGCGGCGGCCGCACCAGATACGTTCGACACCAGAGAGGCGGCCTCGGCGGAACCTTCCCGTCACAGGCCTACGTTGCCCGCTCCTGGCTGATCGGTGCAGCGGGGCTGCGTCTGACGTTATAGCAAACGACACCCCGGCCAGTTTCGAGGCGCTACGGCTGCCTGTGGATCTCATGCGGCGGACACGGGAACGAAAACTCGGAAAGGCAATGGATGACGCGATCGGGTTCAGATGGCGATTGGCGATCGAATTGCCTAGTCGCAATGCGGTGGATGCTTGACGCAGGGCGGCAGCAGCGGCTGCTGTCGTCTGGAGTGTCTGGGAGGAAACGGTGCCTCTGCCCCGGCATTGCCGCGGGCAGAGGTGGGGCGTTTGCCCCTCAGGCTCGCATCACTTGTTCATCGCATCCTTGAGGGCCTTGGCCGGCTGGAAGCTCAGCTTCTTTGCGGCCGCAACCTTGATCGTGGCGCCGGTCGCGGGATTGCGCGCCTCGCGTTCCGGCGTCGCCTTCACCTTGAACTTGCCAAAGCCAGGCAGCGATGTCTCGTTTCCGGCAAGGGCCGCCTCGGTGATCGATGCCAGGACGGCCTCGACGATCGCTTTGCCCTGGACCTTTGTCAGGCCGTGCGCGCCGGCGATCTTGTCTGCAATTTCATTCGTCGTCGTCATGTCGGTCTCCGCGTCATCTGTGGGACAAGATCTCTGCCATCGGCAAATCTCTTTGTCATGAGGCCGGGGCTGATCCTTAGGCCGGCGGCAGGATTATCCACAGCTTCCGGCCCATGCGTCGTCGCCAGCTGTTCGTGTCGCATGGCCGGAAAATATGGGCGATGATGCCCGACCGGCCAAAGCCAAGGAGCGAGCGCCCCCCAAGAGGAGGTTTTTCCCTCGCGAAGGATGCGATCAGGATAATCCGCGTGGTCTCAGTTACGCTCATGCGCCATGGACAGCATGTGGCGCCAGCTTATGACGTATCCAGCCACGATAAGATGATGCAGCCCCGCCAAGATAAGCCGCCTAGACAGGAAATCGGGGTCGAAAGTGACCATGGGCGTCTCCCGGGTGTAGTGCCGTAGCGTGAAGGTGAACATTTCCTCCCAGCTGCGGCGGACAGCAGAGGTCTCGCAGGCAAGGCCCGGCCGGTATCGATCCATCAATTCTCCAAGCGTCACTTCGCGTCCTCCCGATCCTCGCGGCATCAAAGACACGATACCAATCCAGGTTCGTTGTCCGACGGCGCTCTCTGGCGGGCAACCTTACTCGGTTGGCTTTTCCCAGCCTTGACGATGCGATCGTCATCGCTACCGCCATGCGTGACGACCATTGGATCCGTCACGTGACGCCACGGCCTTTCCATCGCTGCCGCCGCCATCCGTGGCATCTTTGACAAATCCCGGACAGCCAGCGATGCTGGCCTGGCCACATCGGACTGAAGTCCGGGGCGGGGAACGAACCGGCAGCTCTGATGTTGATCACTTGTCACTCAAGGAACCAAAATGCCCGCGTCCGACAAAAACGACCTGGATCTAAGGACGACACCGCACCGGCTGTATGGCAAGCGCGCGGTCTGGTGGTCATTGCTTGCAGTCCTGATATCCGTGCTGATCGTGGCCTGCGCCTATTATGAGCTGCGGCCGATGATCAATGGACAGCCCGTGACGGAACATGTCGATAAGCCGGCGGCAACTCAGTAAGCTGTTGGTGCTGCAAGGCTTGCATGCGGCAATTCTGCTCCCCTGGCGATAGAATGCAATTTTGAAACAGAAGCATATCGCGTACCCGCGTCCGAGCCGAGGTCCCCAAATTCTGGTTCATTTGTCCTTTTCGTAATTACGAGATTCCTTATTCAACCGTGTTGAAGGCGGCTCAGCGCAAACTGGCGGTCACGCAATCCCTTTTCGTACGCTGGCGTACCCTGGCTCGACAGTGTCGCAGGCGACATTAGCTCTCAACTGCTGATACTGCGTTATCAGTCGGAGAAGGGGCTTATTCCATCCTGTTGCGGCCCCTTCTCCATTCGACCTCCGCCTGTTGCCCGCCTGCGGCGGCTCCGTTACTGCAATCCTGGTCTTAAACGGCGCGGCTAGCACTCGCCGATGGATCCGACGCATTTCCTTCTGGAAACAAGTGCCGGGTTTGCAACAGGTATTTCCGCACACGGAAGTTATCTTACGGTTTACTTCTCTCACGCAGTGGAAGCCGTTGTCCCGGCGTCCTCGGATGGTATGTCTGCAAAGTGCTTCGTTCGTAGATTAGCAGGATAACGCGCGTCTGCCAAAAGGGGCTTGATGAGGCCTCCTCGGACCGTTCTCGGCAATTAGTACCCTCATACTGCCATTGTTCGGCGATTTCCGCCACAGAAGCCCGCGGACAGGCATGGAGTAACTCGAGGCTCAGTTGCTCGCGGCTAGCCGAACTTCGCCTTCGGCGGCCTCGCAGTGTGATAATAAAACACGCTTGCAAATGATTATTTTCTCCTGCAGTTCTTGTTTGTACAAGCGACTGCGAACGGACCGTCCAACATGGTAAAAACATTCGACGACGTACGGCCGCCCCCAAGCCGGCTCATCGGCTACGCCCGCGTCTCGAGCGAGGATCAGGTCCACGACGCACAGATGGAGGAACTGCGCGCCGCAGGCTGTCATCGGATCTACGAGGAACATGGCTCCGGCGCATCGCAGGCGCGACCGGTGCTGACAAGGCTGCTTGGCGAACTCACCGCCGGGGACGTGCTCGTAATTGTTCGTCTTGATCGCCTGGCGCGCTCGATAGGCCATCTGATGACAGTGCTCGAGGATCTAGAGAGCCGCGGCGTCTATTTCCGGTCGATCGGCGATCCGATCGATACCGCAGCGCCTCAGGGCAGGTTTTCCCTCCAGGTGCTCGCCGCGGTGGCGCAGCTCGAACGCGCGCTGGTCTCCGAACGGACCAAAGCCGGCATAAAGGCGGCAAAGTCGCGGGGCAAGCGTCCTGGGAACCCCGGCCTGCGAGAGCGGCGCCCGGAAGCGATCAGGGCCGTCTCGCAGGCGAGACAAAAACTTTACCTCGACGAACTGACGGCATCCGCGCAAACATGGCTGCCAGTCGTGCGGCAACTTCGGCCCCAGCACAGCTGGGACAATGTCGTACAGGTACTCAGTCGCCGCGGCCAGGACTGGAGTGTGGAACGCCTGCGTCGCGCCGTGCATCGCATGGTTGGCGAAAAACTGGCAGAACAGGAACTCCTGGCGCGCGCTCCTCGCCGGTCCGCAGAGGACCGTCTGATGAAGTTGGTCGCGGCGATTGCGATCGCTGACCCGGATCTCTCGCTTCGAAAGATCGCAGCGCAGCTCGATCAGATGGGGGAGCGCCCAGCTCGCGGTGGCCAGAAATGGCAGCCGTCCTCGGTTCGCCATTTGCTCGACGAAGCCCATCGGTTCGGCCTCATGCCGCGCTGAAGGCAGCATCATCGATCGACCTGTTGCACTCGCTTCTCAGGGAACGAGCGCAAGGGCGGGCTCGTGTTGTTTCTCATGTCCCGCAGGCTTGGAACCTGAAGCACGCCTGGCAGTTAGAAACCCTCATCTCGCAGGAGGATCGTCGATGCATGTTCGCGAAATGATCGAAAACCACCCTAATGTCCATGGCCGATCGGCAGACGCTCTGCTCAGGTGCATCCAAGAATGCTACGCCTGCGCTCAGGCTTGCACGAGCTGCGCGGATGCCTGTCTTGCAGAACCATCCCCGGCCGGACTTGCCCAATGCATACGCCTCAACCTCGATTGCGGCGATATCTGCGCGACGACCGGCATGATCGCATCTCGGATGACCGGCTCCAATATGGAGGTCGTCCACATGCTCATCGATACCTGCGCCTTGGCATGTCACGCCTGCGAGAGCGAATGCAATGAACATGGCGAAATGCATCGACACTGCCGGATCTGCGCACAGGCATGCAGGCGCTGCTACGAAGCCTGCTTATCCGCCCTGCCGCTTGCGCATTGAGTTTCGGTCCAGCTGCAATTGAAAACGGAAAATTATAAGCGTTCAGCTGCGCGTCCGATCTTGGGCGCAGGCAGGCCGGATCGAGCTTTTAGGATTTGCATGCCGTTCGAGCCGAACATTGAGAAGCCCCGCGCGTCGCCTGCCTTCAGAGAGCGCCGCCGTCCTCAAGCCTGCAGGATCTTTGCCCTGTCAGCCCGGCGCTCGGTCTCAGTTCGACGCCAATGTGCTTGCCTCATTCCCGTTTGAACCTGCCGTCGAGGCCACGACCTGCCGCGTCGGCGGCACGCAGGCTCTGCGCGGCCCGTCATAGGGCTGGTAGCTGTTGTCCTCGGCGCGATAGGACTGGTAGCGGGCGGCACACCATGCCGCCGCGGCGCTATCTGCACCATTCGATACCGCCCCGGTCGTGGCAACCGTGCCTGAAGAGGCGGCAAAGGGCGACATACAGGTCTTCATCTGTCCGCTATAGGCCCGGTAACTGTTGGTGGCGGCATCAAACGAGCGGTAATGGCCGGCGCACCAGTTGAGATGCTCCGCCGATAGCGTCGGCGCCGTTGCCTCGGGTTCCTGGGGGAGCGTCGCCTTCGCGCGAGACGCCACCGCGACCTTCGGCGCGTCGGTGACATAGCTGGAATAGACGGCGGGGATGCGCTCGTAATTCTGGTGGGCAATGTCGACACGAACCGGTTTGGTCGTCCAGAGATCGGGTTGCGAGAGGCTTTCGAACGTGTGAGCCTCGGAATTGGCCAGCACAACGGAGGCGAGCGAGCCGGCTGCAACGGTTATGCCGATAGAGCTCGCAATGCCGAACGCGGCGGAAGCGATGGCCTTCATGATCCAATATCCTGCTTGTTTGGAAGGAGATGGACGCGGCGCAAGCCGCGTCCTGGCGCCAGATCAGTTGATGACCTGAATGACCTTGCGGGAAGACGGTTCGACGATGACGCGTTCGTCATTCACGATCGCATAGGCGTATTTCGGGTTTTCGGGCACTGGCGTCACGACCACCGTTTCGGGCAGCGCCTGGCCGACAACAACCTTCTCCTTGACGACGACACGCGTGGACGGGGCCGGCGCTTCCTGGACATAGGTGACGACCTTCTGCGGCGGCGGGTCGATCGCGGTACCGACGATTGCACCGGCCACACCGCCGACAGCTGCGCCGACCGGACCGCCGACAATCGCGCCGGTGACGGCGCCGCCTGCTGCCCCATTGACGGCAGACGACTGGGCGAAGGCTGCGCCCGACATGAGGGCAGCCGACACGGCCGCACCGATCATGATCTTATGAAACATCTTATCCTCCTTTGACTGATACCGGTCTGGCGACCGTGGTCAAAGAACGGGCCAATGCTCACCCTGTTCCACGTATCGGACTTTGGTCCGGGGTGAAAATCGCTGCTTTGCCTATCAACCCAAATATCTGCCTTGCCTGCTCTTGCAGTCCCTTGCACTGACGGCCCGCTTCTTCGCCGGCTTTGCGGCCGCACGCAAAGCGGCATACCGAGAAAAGACTGACAAGCCAGAGGCTTGGTCAGGGAAAGGTCTATTTCCGACGACCAGACAAGACGGCGCTGCAAGCGGGCACCTAAGTCAACGCTGCGCACCCCTCTGCGTCCCATGAAGGGTTGAGCCATGACAACGAACCGCCTGCCCATCCCGCCCCTCCGCTGGTTATGGCTTGCAGACCGGCCCAACCTGCGACAGGTCCGGTTGAACAGGGAGTGTTTGGTTGCTAGGCTGCCTCAAGCAACGAGCAGCCAAGGGTACCGTCATGCCGACTGGCACAGTAAAGTTTTTCAATGCCGACAAGGGGTTTGGCTTCATTACCCCGGAAACGGGCGGACCGGATATCTTCGTCCATGTGACCGCCTTGCTATCGGGAAACCTCCTCAAGGAAGGCCAGAATGTCTCCTATGAGGTTGGGCAGGATCGCAGGACCGGCAAGTCCAAGGCCGAAAACGTCAGATTGCTGTAACGCATCCCTCAAGGACGTTTTCGGAGCGCCCTGTCGTTGGCGCGCTCCGCCCACACAATCGCCGCCAATCGGCCAACCGCTCAAGAGCGGCTTGTCAATGCTTGGTCGCGCCGGTCGTCGTTCGCGTTGTTTTTTCCGGCGGCTTTGTCGTCGTTGCGCTCTGGGCGCCTGCTTTTGACGTTCCCGCCTGTTTGGCCTTGCCGGATACGTTCGGAACCGCTGCCTTCTTCGTCGCTTTCTTCCTGACCGCCTGGCCGCTCGTCGCAGCGCCTGCGGCAATTTCCTCAAACGCCTGCAGCCAATGTTTCATGTCCTCCCCGTGCGGCCGCCCCTCCTGCTCCCAGATTTCATAGGCCCGTTGTCTGATACGATCTTCATTCGCTGCCATGCGTCTTCTCCTCGGCAAACTCTTTTCGAACGACGTAAATGGCGCGATCAGACATGACGACAACGGTATGGTCGTGTTTTTGATGATGGCGCGACTGCCTCCGCAGCCCCGATGCAGCTTCGCACTGGCAGATCCGCCTTTATCTCTCGGGCCCGCCGCCAGCGGCCTGTTTCCTTCACCTCAGGAGGAGCGCAAACGTCATTTGTGTCGGAAGGAATGCGTCTTCTCGAGAGGAAGGCGCAGCTTGGAACCCTAAGCCCCCGGTCCGCATTATCAGCCAACTTCACGGGGATATTTTATGGATCACGAGACACTTCTGGCAACGACCTTCGCCTTCGCCTCCTTTGCTCTCGTCTGGTGGCAGATGAAATTCTGAAACGACTTTCCCAAGAATCGGCCAAAGACGGCGCCCGCGCCAACCCAGGCCCTGACGGGCATGTCGTCTGTTGTCCTCGACCCAGTTGCCGCTTGCCGGCCGTTTGTGCGTAAAAGCGTCGTCCGCCTCGCCTGCGGCTTCATGATCTGGCAGTCATTGAGTTGAAGCGCTGCATCCGGCCTTACGCGGGGCAACAACCGCGCTCATCAGGCGCTGGCGTGAGATGCAAGTGCATTCGTAGAATACGATTGCCGATCTTATCGCGCAAAAAGCTCGCACGCCTGAAAGGTAGGAGAGCCTGCCTCTGGCCTAACCCGCGTCCCGTTCCTGCCGGTATTGTGCGTAGAGGCGCTCCAGTCTCTCCTGCACGAATTCGTCGAAACCGGGCGCCGCCTTGTTGTCGAAGACAAAGGTGGCGGTTGTCGGCGTGCGTTTGAACTTCACTGGAAGATCAGCGATCTGTGCGGCCGAAGTCGCCTTCAGGGCAACTTGCTTTGCCGTTGCGAAGGCAAATGCTCGCTGAAACCGGTCATCGCTCGACAATTGGCCAATGTTGTCCGCGGACAACATCTCGATAAGCGCATCGATGTCGACCTTTTCCAGATGCTCACCAAACTCCATCCATCGGCGGCGACCGATCGCCGGCGCAGAGCCGATCGCGGTGATCAGAGCAATCGGGACCTGGCGTGTGACAGCGCGCATTTTGGCCAGCGCCGCCCTGTCTATATTGAGAGCTGCGGTGATCACGGCCCCGCCGAAGTTCTTCTCCTCCAGCCGATGGGCGAAAAGAGCGCGCTCGATATAGGACAGATCGGCGCGCGCATTGTTCTCCTGGCCCTGGCTGACGACGAGCTGCTCGTCGGTCAAGGCGCGCACGACTGCCTTGATCTTGATCTTGAGCGCCTTGGCCGCTGCCAGGCGCCGGTGACCGAAGGCGACCTGATAGCGACCCTTGGCCTGCGGGTGCGGCCGCACCAGGATCGGAACCTGCTGTCCGTGTTCCCGGATCTGCTCCGTCAGCTGCGCAAGCTCCGCCGCGTCGATATCGAGACGGTCGGCGACAAAGGAGGCATCAATCAAGGCCGTATCGATTTCGACGATTGTGCGACCCTCGGCGAGCTGGCGCTCCAGATCGTTGGCCCGCTCGACCTTTTCGGTGATGCTGCCAAGCGTCTTGGTAATCCCCCCGACGAGGCCCGCACTCCTTGTCTGCGGGATGAAGCCGGCGATCGGCCGGCTGTCGCGCGCTGGCGACACTGACGGATCGGGCCGGGCTTCGTTCGCGTTCGAGATTTCGATGAGATTTTTGCGCGCCATTGAGCTATCTCCTGCCCCAGGTAGAACGGATATGCGCCTCGACCTCGCCGTTGACGAGGTTCATCGATTCCAGGGCGCGGTCGTAGGTTCCTCGAATAAACTGTGCCCGATCGACCTCATAAAGCGTTTGCTTGGTGACGCCGGCGTCCGAGATTGCGGTGGATTTCAACATCGCGTTCTGCAGCATGCGGTTGCCGAAGATCGCCCGCATGAAACCGGTCATCTGGCTCTGCGGTCCGTCATTGGGTTCAAAGCGCGTCACGAGGTAACGCATCCAGTCATAGCTCGTGCGCCCGCCCGCCCGCTCGACGACCGACATCAGTTCGCTTGTCATCGTCAGGAACTGCGACATCGACATGACGTCAAGCATCTGCGGGTGCACGGTGATCAGCACGGAGGTCGCAGCACAGAGCGCCGACATCGTGAGAAAGCCGAGCTGCGGCGGGCAATCGATGACGACGATATCGTAAAGACTTTCGATATCGGTCAGCGCCTGACCGATCCGGGCAAAGAACAGGGATTCGGCAGTACCACCCGCCATGGCCTTCGGTGTCTCATGTTCGAACTCCATGAGTTCGAGATTGCCGGGAATGATGTGAAGGTTCGGCGTATAGGTCGAGCGCACCACTTCCGAGATCGATACCGGGCTCTCGTAGCGGATGGCACCGTAAATCGTTTCTCCCTCGCCGACGTCGAGTTCCGGCTGGTGGCCGAAGAGCGCCGATAGCGACGCCTGCGGGTCGAGATCGATGGCAAGCACGCGGTAGCCGCGCAGTGCCAGATATTGGGCGAGATGCGCTGAGGTCGTCGTCTTGCCGGATCCGCCCTTGAAATTCATGACGGAGACGACCTGCAGTTTTTCAGCGCCACGTCGCACCGGTACATATTTCGGCGTACCGTTGCGTTCGTCGAGTGCCTGACGGATGCGGTTCATGTCTTCGGCACCATACTGACGCCGGCCGTTGGCAAGGGGGTCCGGTCCGTGGCCCTCCTTGGCGATCTGGCGGAGATAACCCTCGCCGATGCCGATGAAGCCGGCGGCTTCCGTCGGGGAAAACAGCCGCATCGTCTTTCGAGACAGCGGCGGGAAAATTTTTGCCTGGTGCTGCTGGAGCTGATAGGCGAGCTCCTGAGCATCCGCTGCCAAAAGCGACGGAAGGTGCTCTTGATCGTCTTTCAGAACTGGATTCGCTAGCATCGTGGTTTCCAATCGAACTGCGCAATTTTCGATAATAAGAGGCCAACTGCGCAGTTATATTATCGCCCGATTCGTTACAGTTTCACAAACCCTTAACCACGCGCCTATCCACAGGGACCTGTGACAGGCACCTCGCCTAACCGCTGCAGCTGCGTTTAGCGCAGCTGCAGCGGTTAGCGGCGGGCGTCGTCCAGCCCATGCCAGGATTCGAACAGTGTCGGACGCGTTGTCCGCGCTGGATCGACGGCATGTGGATGCGCATGGGCGATCATCCTCACCAACAAGGGGCGGCGGAAATCTTCGATCAGCGGTACAATGTTGTCCGCGGACAACGTTGCGAGCGTCATTTTCCAGCCAGGGTCAGAGCAGCGGAGAGGATCGACTAAGACTTCCGATCCGATCCGGCGGAGGTGAAGCCGGGAAAATGGGTTCCGCAACGGTCGACGCCGTCCGGTTCGTGCATCCTTGCACATCCCATCGCCACCCGCCGGCGCAATGCGTGAAAGGTCAGGCCTGCACCATGCCGCCTGATCAGCGCCTGTCGGTCAAAAGCGCCGTGACGATTGCAGATGAGACAGGCGACCGTGATGGAAGGCTGCCGGACGAGGCGCAGCGTCAGCTCATCGGTGGCATATGTCGATATTTTTTTTCGGTCCATCCATTGTCCGTAGTTGGCTGCGTTCGTTGATTTTTTATCTTTCCGGCAATGTGGACAGCGCATCCTGTCGAAATCCCGTTCGAGACCATGCGCGTTGACTCACATTCCAATTAGGAACAAATAAAGAACATATCTGCTTTTCTGCACTCTGCAAACCTTGATGAAGACCGGACATGGCTCGCCCAAATGCAAACCCTGTGATTTCTGAGCTTCGGGCGCGCATTCAGCACCTTGATGGAATGGCTGCCCGTCCCAAGAACGTCCTTCCCTTCGGCGTCAGCGAGATCGACGAAACGCTACCAGGTGGCGGACTTGCCTATGGTGCAATCCATGAAATTGCCGGCGGTGGGGCCGGCGCCGTCAATGGGGCTGCAGCCGCGCTTTTTGCCGCCGGCATCGCTGCCCGCACGCGCGGCATCGTCGTCTGGTGTCTGGCGCGAGCGGACCTTTTTGCTCCTGCGCTGGCGCAGACCGGTCTGCATCCGGACCGGGTCATCTATGTCGAGGCAATCCGCGAAGACTATGTGCTTGAAGCCTGCGAGGAGGCCCTGCGCTTCGGCGGGCTTGGCGCCGTCGTCGCCGAGACGGCGCGCCTGCCTATGGTCGCGTCGCGGCGCCTTCAGCTGGCGGCCGAAGCCTCCGGTGCGCTCGGCCTCATCATCCGGCGCTGGCGCCGTCCGGCCGAGGCCGGCGAGTTCGGGCGCCCGACGGCTGCCGTCTCGCGCTGGCGCATATGCGTCCTGCCGTCGGAGCCGCTTCCGGTTCCCGGCATCGGCAGGACGCGCTGGCATGTCGAGCTGATCCGGATCAAGGCCGGCGAAAGTGCAGAATTCATCCTCGAGGCATGTGATGGTCAGGGTCGTCTCCGTATTTCTTCCGACGCTGCCGACGGATCGCATCAGACGCGCCGATCCGTCCATTCCCGCTGAGGCGCCGCTCGTCGTCGTCGCCCGCAGCGGTTCGAAGCGGTGGCTGTCGGCCGTCGATGCCAACGCCAAAAGGCTCGGCCTGCGAAGCGGCATGCCGGCGGCCAAGGCCCAGGCGCTGGTGCAGGGTCTCGTCATGGTCGATGCCGATCCTTGCGCTGATCGAGCTGCTCTGGAGCGCATCACCCGTTGGGCGCTCTCTCAATATTCGCCAATCGTTGCGGTCGACCCGCCTGACGGCATCGTCATGGATACCGAAGGGGCCGACCACCTGCAGGGCGGGGAAGGGCCGATGCTGTCACGCCTCGTCAACAGCTTCCGCGCCAAGGGCCTGCCCGCGCGCGCCGTCGTTGCCGACAGCTGGGGAGCGGCCCACGCATTGGCGCGCACGATCGCGCAAGAGACACGGGTGGTCGCCAAAGGCAAGACGGCCGAGGCCGTCATCGATCTGCCGATCTCATCGCTTCGTCTCGACACGGAGATCATCACCGGCCTGCGCGTCCTTGGGTTTGGCACCGTCGGCGAGCTTGCTGCAACGCCAAGGGCACCGCTGACGCAGCGCTTCGGGCCGGAAATCGTCCGCAGGCTCGACCAGATGTTTGGCCGGCTGGCAGAACCTATCGATCCGCTTCGCGCGCCCGAATGGGTCGAAGTCTCCAGGTCCTTCGCAGAACCGATCGGTGCGCCGGAGACGATCGCCAAATATATCGCCGTTCTGGTGCGCAGGCTCTGTCATGGTCTTCAGGAAAAGGGTCTTGGCGTACGCCGCGCCGATCTCATCGTCCACCGGGTCGACAATAGCGTCCAGGCTTTGCGAGCCGGTACCGCCAAGCCAGTGCGCGACGTTGCCTGGCTGACGAAGCTTCTTCACGACCGGATCGAGCGCATCGAGCCGGGCTTCGGCATCGAAAAGCTCTCGCTTGCCGCGACGCTCGTCGAGCCGCTGGAAGACCGGCAGATCGCCTCCAACCTGATCGATGATGACAAGGTCGACATCGCCGCCTTCGTCGATATTCTCGCCAATCGCGGAAAATTTCGGATCTACCGGGTGGCACCGGTAGCAAGCGATGTTGCCGAACGATCGCTGAAAGCCATCTCGGCGGTCGCAGAAGAGCAGGGGCAGAACTGGCCGCTGATCTGGCCGCGTCCGGTCCGGTTGCTCGATCGCCCGGAAATGATCGAGGTCATGGCCCTCATGCCGGATCATCCTCCCGTCTGGTTTACCTGGCGTGGCAAGCGCTACCGTGTCAAACAGGCCGACGGGCCTGAGCGCATCTTCGGAGAATGGTGGCAGCGATCGTCCGAATGGCTCGCCGTGCGCGACTATTTCACGGTCGCCGACGAAAATGGCGAACGCTACTGGATCTATCGCGCCGGCGACGGTGTCGATCCCGAGACTGGATCGCATCGCTGGTTCCTGCACGGAACCTTCTCATGACCTATTGCGAGCTGCAGGTCACCACGCATTTTTCCTTCCTGCGAGGCGCCTCCTCGCCCGACGAACTGTTTGCGCGGGCCAAGGCGATGGGCATGGCGGCGCTTGGCATAACCGACCGAAATTCGCTGGCAGGGATCGTTCGGGCGCTGGAGGCATCGCGCGCCACAGGACTTCGCCTCGTCGTCGGCTGCCGTCTCGATCTGAGCGAGGGCATGTCGATCCTGGCCTATCCGACAGACCGCGCTGCCTATCAGCGGCTGACGCGATTGCTGACGCTGGGAAAGAGCAGGGGCGGGAAAGCCAAGTGCATCCTGAGCCTCGACGACGTCTCCCTCTACGCAGAAGGGCTGATCGGCATTCTGGTGCCGGATCTTGCCGACGAGACCTGCGCCGTCCGGCTGAGAAAAATGGCCGAGATATTCCAGGACCGGGCCTATGTGTCTCTCAGTCTCCGCCGCCGGCCGAACGACCAGTTGCGCCTGCACGAGATTTCCGCCATGGCGGCCCGCTACAAGGTCCGCACCGTCGTCACCAATGACGTGCTGTTCCATGAACCGTCCCGCCGTCAGCTGCAGGACGTGGTAACCTGCATCCGCAATCGCACGACGATCGACGATGTCGGCTTCGAGCGCGAGCGCCATGCCGACCGGTACCTGAAGCCGCCGGAGGAAATGCAGCGACTATTCGGGCGTTACCCTCACGCACTTGCCCGCACCGCGGAGATCGTCGCGCGCTGCACCTTCTCGATGGAGGAACTGACCTATCAATACCCGCAGGAGGCAATCGTTGCCGGTATGGATGCCCAGCAATCGCTGGAGCATTATGTCCGGCAATATATTCCGACACGCTATCCCGAAGGATTGCCGCAAAAGGTGCTGCGGTCGATCCGCCACGAGCTCGATCTCATCAGGGAGATGCGCTACGCGCCGTATTTCCTGACGGTCTTTTCGATCGTGCGCTACGCCCGCAGCCAGAATATCCTCTGCCAGGGGAGGGGGTCGGCCGCCAACAGCGCCATCTGCTACATCCTCGGCATCACCAGCATCGATCCCGATACAAACGATCTGTTGTTCGAGCGCTTTGTCAGCAAGGAGCGTGACGAGCCGCCCGACATAGACGTCGACTTCGAGCACGAGCGGCGCGAGGAGGTCATCCAGTGGATCTACAAGACCTATGGGCATCACAAGGCGGCACTCTGCGCTACGGTCACGCGCTACCGCACGAAGGGCGCCATCCGCGACGTCGGCAAGGCGCTCGGTCTGCCTGAAGACCTGATCAAGGCGCTGTCGTCGGGCGTCTGGGCCTGGAGCGAGGTGGTCGGCGAAAAGCAGGTCAGGGAGCTCAACCTCAATCCGGAGGATCGCCGCCTTGCCTTGACCCTCCAGCTTGCACAGCAGCTGATGGGCGCGCCACGCCATCTCGGCCAGCATCCCGGTGGCTTCGTGCTCACCCATGACCGGCTCGACGATCTCGTCCCGATCGAACCGGCCTCGATGGTCGACCGGCAGGTAATCGAATGGGACAAGGACGATGTCGAGGCGTTGAAATTCATGAAGGTCGATGTTCTGGCACTCGGCATGCTGACCTGCATGGCCAAGAGCTTCGCCTTCCTGCGCGAGGCAAAGAACATCGACCTTGACCTTGCCGATATCCCTCAGGAAGATCCGGCGACCTATGCCATGATCCAGAAGGCGGACACGCTTGGAACCTTCCAGATCGAGAGCCGGGCGCAGATGTCGATGCTGCCGCGCCTGAAGCCGGAAACCTTCTACGATCTCGTCATCCAGGTGGCGATCGTCCGCCCCGGCCCGATCCAGGGCGACATGGTCCATCCCTATCTGAGACGGCGGGAGGGCAAGGAAAAACCGGACTACCCGACACCGGAACTCGAAACGGTCCTGCGCAAGACGCTTGGCGTGCCGCTCTTCCAGGAAAGCGCCATGAAGGTCGCCATGGTCTGCGCCGGCTTTACCGGCGGTGAGGCCGACCAGCTCAGAAAAAGCATGGCGACCTTCAAGTTCACCGGCGGCGTCAGCCGCTTCAAGGACAAGCTGATATCGGGCATGATCGGCAACGGCTATACGCCCGAATTTGCCGAAAAGACCTTTGGCCAGCTCGAAGGCTTCGGTTCCTATGGCTTTCCGGAAAGCCATGCCGCCAGTTTTGCATTGATCGCATATGCCTCGAACTGGATGAAATGCCATCATCCCGATATTTTCTGCGCCGCACTGCTGAACAGCCAGCCGATGGGCTTTTACGCGCCGGCGCAGATCGTGCGCGATGCGCGCCAGCACGGCATTACCGTGACGCCCGTCTGCGTCAACCGCTCGCGATGGGATTGCACGCTGGAACCGATCGATGGGCGAAACGATCGGTTTGCGGTTCGGCTCGGCATGCGCATGGTCCGCGGCCTGGCGACGGCGGATGCGGCCCGGATCGTGGCCGCGCGCGCCGATCAGCCCTTCGAGAACGTCGACGACATGTGGCGGCGCGCCGGCATCCCGGCTGCCTCGCTGGTCGAGCTCGCCGAGGCGGACGCCTTCGGGCCGTCGCTCGGACTGGAGCGCCGTGACGCCCTCTGGGCGATCAAGGCGCTGAGAGACGAACCGCTGCCGCTGTTTGCCGCTGCAGGAATTCGCGAGACGAGGACCGTTGCCGAGCAACAGGAGCCGGATGTCGAACTGCGGCAGATGACGCAGGGCCATAATGTGGTCCTGGACTACGGGCATACCGGACTGACGCTTCGCGCTCATCCCGTCACATTCCTTCGCCAGGACCTTGCGAAGCGTTGCATCGTCACCTGCGCAGAGGCAATGTCGGCACGGGACGGTCGCTGGCTGATGGCGGCGGGACTGGTGCTGGTGCGCCAGCGGCCCGGATCGGCAAAGGGCGTCATCTTCCTGACGATCGAGGATGAGACGGGCGTTGCCAATGTCGTCATCTGGCCGACGCTCTTCGAGCGGACGCGGCCGATTGCGCTCGGCGCCTCGATGATGGCGATCAACGGACGTATCCAGCGGGAGGGCGACGTCGTCCATCTCGTCGCCCAGCAGCTTTTCGACCTCTCTGCCGGTTTGAACGGCCTTGCCGATCGGGATATCGAATTCCGAGCGGCAACGGGCAGGGGAGACGAATTTGCGCATGGTTCGCCCGGACGACCCGATACGCGCGAACCGCCGGCAACTGCAATCAAGGCACGCGACATCTTCATCCCGGATCTGCATATCGACAGCCTGAAGGTCAAAAGCCGAAACTTCCACTGAGGTCGGAATTTGTCGCCCGGTTGCGCGCAAGGGCAGGAACATGCGCCGGCCCCACGCTATTGACGCCGTCACGATCCGGGACATGTCCACAATCTCGTCCCAACGGAGCTACAACCATGACCGATCCGCATAGCGAACTGATCGACCACCTTCATCTGCGCGTGGCCGACCTTGAGGCCAGTCGTCGTTTCTATCGTGCGGCGCTTGCTGCCCTTGGCCGGACGTTCACCTCGCACAGCGACAGGCATTTTGCCTGCGATCCATTGTGGGTTGACACGGCCGACGGACAGGTCTCCAGGGTCCATTTTGCGTTTCGGGCCGCCGACCAGCAGGAGGTGGACCGGTTTTACGCAGCAGCCCTCGATGCGGGTGGAACAGACCATGGCGCGCCCGGCTATCGCGACTACCATCCCGGCTATTATGCAGCCTTCGTGCTCGACCCGGACGGCAACAATATCGAAGCCGTCTTCCATCGGCGCTAGATCCTTTCCGGCACCGGGCCTCTCGTTCTCTGAAGCCAAATCTCCTCGGCTGCCCTTTGCGGGAACAAAGAGACCGGCTTGATGTTTTCGGGCAAGGAGGTGCACATGCCGAAATTCTTCTTTCAGGTCATCGACCGTACGAGCCCGGAACCGACCGAACTTGCCCATGAGTTTCCAAGCCTCGAAGAAGCCAAGAAGGAGGCACGGCTGGCGCTTGCCGAAATGGCGTGCGAGGGCCTGCCGGAAGCTCCGCTCAACATGATCTCGGTCGAGCTTTTCGACGAAGACAGGGTTCCGATCGCGGAATTCCGGCTGCTGCTCGAGGAAATTCCCAAGATGGCGCAGGCGAGATCGGCTGACGGGGCCTGATCTGGCAGTGCCGGTCGGCCGCCATTGCGACGGACAAGCCGCCCCGCACAGGACCCGTTATCGGACAGGAGTTCCCGTGAATACAGCAAATCTTCAATTGGAAGGCATGGTGATGGCTCTTGCAGCGCTGTGCCAGGCGCTTGCCGAAAAGCAACTGCTCAGCCACGAGGCAATAGACGCGGCCCTGGCGCAGGCAAGAGACGCTGTCGAAGGCGATGACAGTCACCATCTGTCGGAGGCCAACCAGAACGCGATCCTGTTTCCGATCCACCTTCTGCGTCTTGCCAACCAGGCGCACGAACGGGGCGAACGCTTCACTTTTTCCGACTATGCAGCGCAGATCGGCAGGCTGACGTGATGTTTGACGGCTTCGCGCTGGATTTCGTGCAAACGCGATACGGGTCGATCCGCGTCAGGCACGGGGGATCGGGTGATACGGTGCTGTTGCTGCTGCATGGTCATCCGCGCACCCACATGACATGGGGCGGCGTGGCGGACCTGCTTGCTCCCTCCGTCAGGCTCGTCTGCCCGGACCTGCCGGGTTTTGGGCGCTCCTACCTGCCTGCCGATGCACCTGAAAGCCGTTTCTCCTCAAAGAAAGCCAAGGCCGAAGCGCTTGTCGACATGATGAACAGGCTTGGCCACGAACGCTTCGTGGTCGCCGGCCATGACCGCGGCAGCCTGACGGCCTTCCGGATGGCACTCGATCATCAAGACGCCGTCAGCAAGCTCATCATCATCGACGGGCTGCCGGTGCTCGAACATCTGGAGCGTGCCGACTGGTGCTTTGCCAGGGATTGGTATCACTGGTTCTTCTTTGCGCAGCCCGACAAGCCGGAACGCGCCATCAACGCTGATCCACTTGCATGGTACGATCAGGTCGTTCCCGATCGCATGGGACCCGCCGCATACCAAGACCTGGTCGCTGCCCTCTGCGACCCGGCGGTCGTCCATGGCATGATCGAGGATTATCGAGCCGGTCTTCGCATCGACCACGTGCATGAGCGCCAGGACCGCGACAGTAACCGTCTGGTGGAAGCACCGACCCTATGTCTGTGGTCGCTCAGGGACGACCTTGAACAGATCTACGGAAATCCGGTCGCCATCTGGCGCCGTTGGGCACGCCACGTGCATGGGTTTGGAATCGACAGCGGCCATCATGTCGCCGAGGAAAATCCGGCAGCTTTGGCACGCGCGATTGCCGATTTCATCGCCTGAGATCGCCGCGACGCGACCCAGGTCGCTGGTCTCAACCGGATCCCGGCATGACGGATTTGTCGTCATTTTCGGGCAGTGCTCCACTTCCCGGCGTCTTCGCCTCGTCTGTTAGCGCCTTCTTCGCATGCGGCCCGGCAGCGGGCAGCGCGCCTTCAGTTGGCTTGTCGAGCTTGTCGAGGTCCGACCGAGCCTGTTCCACCGCCTCGCGCGCTTGCCTGTCTTGACCCATCGCCTGTCTCCGTTCGCGTCGATCTTTGGACCGGCATAACTTTCCTCCAGCCCGAATGGTTCCGGCAATCGGCACGTCCGGGTGACGGATCGACAGCCGCGCATCAAGGTCAGGGCAGCCATGCAGACAAGCGCCATGGAAAGTCGTGACTTGGGCGCCATGTCCTGTTCAACTGCAGGGAGGCGATATGCACGAGCAACGCGTTGTCGTCCTGATCGTCGATGACGAGATCATGGTGCGCATGGCATTGTCGACAGAGCTTCAGGACGCAGGTTTTACAACGATCGAGGCGATGAATGGCGCAGATGCACTCAAGCACCTGAACGAAGACAAAGATATCGATGTCGTGGTCTCCGACATCAGGATGCCGGGAGCGATCGACGGTTTTGCTCTTTCCAGAGCAGTTGTCCGGACGTGGCCAGACAAGAAAGTCGTGCTGATGTCGGGAGACCGCCCCTTACGGCCCGGCGATTTGCCCGGGGCCGTTCGTTACATCGCAAAGCCTTATGAGATCCGCCAGCTTGTCGCTCTGATCCGGACGCTCGTCTATGGCTACTCTGATTAACGAAGGCTCTACGCTCCTCATAGCGAAGAGGAGGGGACCAGGCCGATCGGCCTTGGCTGCTGACCAAGCTCTGGCGCAAAACCCAAAGACGACCCCTGCAGGAGATCCCTGACTTCGTTTTCCTCCCACCCGGCAGAAACGGCGGAGGCGACAAGCGCGGCGTTCTTTTCGGTCTCGCTCGCCCCGCAGGTCTCGTCGAGACGCCGGCGGGCAACATCAAGACATTGCTTCAAGTTTGTTTTGCGCGAAGCTGCGTCGGGCCAAAAGGTCGGCGATGCAACATAGGTCGTGAATGTCATGGTCAATCCTCCTGATCAGTTGATCGATGAACGCGGCTTGGCGCGCACCGTTCCACACATTCTCCTCAAGGCGCCGGCAAAGGGCAGGCATCGCCGTGTCAGTGGCCTTGTCGCCTGTATCCACCAAGCCGCCGGCCGACGAAGGCTGTCCATGACACCCGGAACTTCGACGGATTGCCGGCGTTAAGCGGCCAACAGATGGAGAAAGACATGAGCCAATCCAAATCACCCGCCGTTCAAGCTTATGAACTCGACAAGGCCAACAGGCAGGAGCGGGAAGCCAAGGGCGAGCTCGACCAGGCGCTGGAGGATACGTTTCCAGCCTCCGATCCGGTATCGCACTCAATTACGTCGGTGGCCGGCGCGCCGCAAAAAAGCGACGCTGCCGAGCGCGAAACCTTTGTCGAGGGCGCGCGCGGCTTCATCAAGAAGAACCCAATCGCAGCTGTCGCCATGACTGCCGTGGTGGCATGGATCCTCGGCGCCACGCGGTGAAGACCAAGCGCTGCCTCCGGCTGTTAACCCTCTCTTCACCATAAAAGGAGACGAACAGCGGGCGGCTGTATCGATTTGGGACAACAGGCGTTCCCTTCCTGACTGAACAGAAAGGTGCGGGAATGGCAAAGGTCCTGATCGTCGAAGATGAAACACTGATCCGTTTTTCACTTGCCGACGCGTTGATCGACGCGGGTCATGTGGTGGTCGACTGTGGGAATGTGCTCGAGGCCGTGGCAGCACTCGCCAGGCATGACGATATCGCCGCGGTCGTGACCGATGTCGACATGCCGGGGGGCCTGAGCGGCCTCGATCTTGCCGCCCTCGTCAGAAAGACCAGGCCTTCGGTCCCGCTCATCGTGACCTCTGGACGCGTGATCGACCTCTCCGCCCTCGAAGGCGCCGCCTTTCTTGCAAAGCCTTATGATTTTGCAGCGCTTGCTCGAAGGCTAAGCGAACGTCTTGAACAAGGCGGGCAAAAGACAGGCTTGCGGCCTGCTCTTCCGGCGGCGCGCTACCGCGCCCTTTGACGCGCCAGCGCGTGGCGCCGCCTTTCATTCCGGTCCCGGTGCTTGGTCCCCACGCGCATCATCTGAGGCGGCGCCAGGGAACAAGTAAAGCGCTTGAAGGTTCATCTCCGCAACCTTCAAACATCGTTCATGGACCGGACGCGCGGAGACAGACCGAGTGATGACGACAGCATCCCCTTCGACCGCTTCCCTTCACGTTTCGCGGATCTACTATGTCAACCCGCTTTTATTGTCTGGCCGGGATCGCTGGCTGGAGGTCTTCGATCACGCGGCCTTCCTCGGCTTCGACACCGTCCTGACGGCCCCTCCTTTTCGAAGGATGGCAGAGAGCCTGTTCTCAACCGTTGATTATGACGCCCTCGACCCGGCGCTCGGCCTTGAGGGGGGAGCTGAAGAGGCGCTTGCCGGGTTGGCCACAGAGGCTGAAAGCCGCGGGATCAGCTTCATGCTCGACCTTGCGATCGGCGCAGGCGTCGCAAACGACGATGCCCGCCTGCTATCCCTTGATCCGAGACGGTCGCCTCTTATGCCGCTCGTTGGGTCGCCCCCATCCGGCGATGTCGAGGCATGGCAGGCGCGGCTTTTACGTCTGGTTGCTGCTGGAATCAGCGGCTACCGGGTTATCGGCCTCGAAAGGCTCGCGGCCGGTCAATGGCAGCAGCTGATCGCAGGAGCCAGGGCCGCAAATGCGGCAACGCGTTTTCTTGCCTATACGCCCGGGACCGACTTTGGGCTGCGAAATGGCTTGCGGGCGTGCGGGTTCGACGCCACCTTCACCTCGCTTGCCTGGTGGGACTTGCGCGAAAGCTGGTTTATCGAGGAGTACCGGCTGCAGCATGGGCTCGCACCGCAGATCGCCTTTCCCGAGGCCCCCTTTGCCAGACGGCTTGCGCATGGCACCGAGAGCAGGGAGATCCGCGAGCATCGCTCGCGCCGGGCGCTGCGACTGGCGGCGGAAATCGGCGATGGTCTCCTCGTGCCGATGGGATTCGAATTCGGTGCCGGGCTGCCGCTCGATCCAACGCATGGGCACGGCGAGGGGCTGCGCAGGCTAAGAGCCGAAGGCGCCTTCGATCTGACGAGCGCACTGCGTGAATTGATGGCGGTCCGTAGCAGCCAGGCGATGCAGCTCGTCAATTGCGATACCACGAGCCAGGTGAGCATCCTGTCGCAGGCCGATGCGGCTGATCTTCGCACCGCCGCCACGGTGAGACTGATCGCCGTCAACAGGGACCTTCGTCGATCGGCATTGCTTCCCGAAACGATCCTCAATCGCGCCGTTTCTCCATTCGTGCCGGTGGACCCTGGCGCCTCCGGCCAGCGCCTGGAGCCGGGCGAGGTGCGCCTGATACCAACGCGGGCGCGCGCCTCCGTCACGGCAGAGCAGGGAGATCTGCCGCTTGCGGAAGCGACGAGGTCAGCGCGCATCGCCATCGAAAAGATTGCCCCGCAGGTCGACGAGGGTCGCTTCCCTGTCAAGCGCATCGTCGGCGATACGATGGTCGTCGAAGCCGACATCTTTGCCGATGGGCATGACCTTCTGGCGGCAGCCCTTCTCCACCGTCCGCGTGGCGAGGTCGAATGGCGCCAGGAACGCATGACGCTTGCCGAAAACGATCGATGGCAGGCAAGCTTCGTGCTCGACCGGGTCGGCCGCTTCGAGTTCTGCGTCGAGGCGTGGAAAAATCCTTTCGCGATATTTCGCTACGAACTGGTCAAGAAACATGAAGCCAGGCTCGACCTGCGTCTGGAATTGATCGAAGGCGAGGCACTGATCCGCGCTGGCGCAGCCGATCCGGCCGCCGCGATGATTGCCGAGGAGCGCGCGGAGCTCGACGCGCTTGTCGCCGAACTGGAGCGCCGGGAAGGCATGTCCAAGCTCGACATCCTGCTGGCGCCGCGCACCGCCGAACTCATGGCCCGCGCCGACCGGCGCCCGTTTGCCACGCGCAGCGGCACCTATGGCGTCGAATCGGAGCGGCGCGAGGCAGGATTTGCGAGCTGGTACCAAATCTTCCCGCGTTCACAGAGCGGAGACCCCAATCGTCACGGCACGTTCGAGGATGTGATCGCACGTCTGCCGGCCATTCGCGACATGGGGTTCGACGTCCTTTATTTCCCGCCCATCCATCCGATCGGCCGCACCAACCGCAAGGGCCGCAATAATTCGCTGAGCGCCGCACCGAGCGATCCGGGCAGTCCCTACGCCATCGGTTCTGAAGCCGGCGGCCATGACGCCATTCATCCCGAGCTCGGTGAGTTCGACGATTTCGAGCATCTGGTCGAGGAGGCGCGAAAGGCAGGTCTGGAAATCGCGCTCGATCTGGCAATCCAGGCCTCTCCCGATCATCCCTGGTTGAAAGAACATCCCGGCTGGTTCGACTGGCGGCCGGACGGCACCATCCGCTATGCCGAAAACCCGCCGAAGAAATACGAAGACATCGTCAATGTCGACTTCTACGCCAAGGATGCGATACCGGACCTATGGGTCGAACTGCGCGATATCGTCGAGATGTGGGTCGAAGAGGGCGTGCGGCTGTTTCGTGTCGACAATCCTCACACCAAACCTTTTCCATTCTGGGAGTGGCTGATCGGCGACATTCGCGCGCGCCGTCCCGACGTCGTTTTCCTGTCGGAGGCCTTCACGCGGCCCAAGGTCATGTACCGACTTGCCAAGATCGGCTTTTCGCAATCCTACACGTATTTTACCTGGCGCAACGAGCGCTGGGAGCTCGAACAGTATATGAGCGAACTCACCACGAGCGAGGCGCGCGAATTCTTCCGGCCGCATTTCTTCGTCAACACCCATGACATAAACCCGGATTTCCTGCAGAACGCGCCGCGCCCGGCCTATCTCATCCGCGCCGCGCTCGCAGCCACCCTGTCGGGCCTCTGGGGCGTCTATAACGGTTTCGAGCTTTGCGAGGGACGGCCTGACGCCAAGCGCAAGGAATATGCCGACAGCGAAAAATACGAGATCCGCGCCTGGGACTACGATCGCCCGGGCAATATCAAGGCGGAAATCGCCATGCTCAACCGCATCCGCAGGGACAACGCCGCCTTGCATTCGCATCTCGGGCTGACGCTTCTGCCCTCGTCGAACAGGAACGTCATGTTCTTCGAAAAAGCCGACAGCGGGCGTCATAACGTCTTGCTGATCGCCGTCAATCTCAATCCGCACGGGATCGAGGAAAGCAACGTCGAGTTTCCGCTCTGGCGGTTCGGCCTCGGCGACGGCGCGACGCTCGCCTTCGAAGACCTCGTCAGCGGCCAGAATTTCAAGCGCAGCGGAAAGTGGCAGACGATCAGGCTGGACCCGGCCTCTTTGCCATTCGCCATATGGCGGGTCAGGGCAGGAGAGACCTGAAATGGACATAGCCTTCATCGAAGACAAGAAGACGATCGCCGAGGACCTGCTCTGGTACAAGGACGCGATCATCTATCAACTGCACATCAAGTCCTTCTATGACGCCAATGGCGACGGCATCGGCGATTTCGAAGGCCTCTACCAGAAGCTCGACCATATTGCCGCGCTCGGCGTCACCGCAATCTGGCTTCTGCCCTTCTTTCCATCGCCGCGCCGCGACGACGGCTACGACATTGCCGACTATCGCAGCGTCAGCCCGGATTACGGCACCATCGAGGATTTCCGCAGGTTCGTCGCAGCCGCCCACGAGCGCAATATCAAGGTGATCATCGAGCTCGTCATCAACCACACGTCCGACCAGCATCCCTGGTTCCAGCGCGCCCGCCAGGCCCCTGCCGGTAGCCCCGAGCGCGATTTCTACGTCTGGTCCGACAATGACCAGAAGTTCCCGGAGACCCGTATCATCTTCCTCGACACCGAAAAGTCGAACTGGACCTTCGATGCCGTCGCCGGCGCCTATTACTGGCACCGCTTCTATTCCCACCAGCCCGATCTCAACTTCGACAATCCGAAGGTGATGGAGGAGCTCATCGACATCATGCGCTTCTGGCTGGAAACCGGCATTGACGGCTTCAGGCTCGATGCGATTCCCTATCTCGTCGAACGTGAGGGCACCAACAACGAGAACCTGCCGGAGACCCACGCGATCCTCAAGCAGATCCGTGCTGCCCTCGATGCCACCCATCCGGGCGTCATGCTGCTTGCCGAGGCCAATCAATGGCCGGAGGATACGCGCGAATATTTCGGTGACGGCGACGAATGCCACATGGCCTTCCACTTCCCGCTGATGCCGCGCATGTACATGGCCATCGCCAAGGAGGACCGTTTCCCGATCACCGACATCATGCGTCAGACGCCAGACATTCCCGACACCTGCCAATGGGCGATCTTCCTGAGAAACCATGACGAGCTGACGCTCGAAATGGTGACTGACGCCGAGCGCGACTATCTCTGGGAAACCTACGCCTCCGACAAGCGGGCGCGGATCAATCTCGGCATCCGCCGGCGCCTGGCGCCACTGATGGAGCGCGACCGGCGGCGCATCGAACTGATGAACGGCCTGCTCCTGTCGATGCCCGGCACGCCTGTCGTCTATTACGGCGACGAGATCGGCATGGGCGACAACATCTATCTTGGCGACCGGGACGGGGTGCGCACGCCCATGCAATGGTCGCCCGACCGCAATGGCGGCTTTTCGCGGGCAGACCCGGCCCGCCTCGTCCTGCCGCCGGTCGCCGATCCGCTCTACGGTTTCGAAGCGCTCAACGTCGAGGCCCAGGTCGCCGATGCCCATTCGCTGTTGAACTGGACACGGCGCATGCTGGCGCTTCGCGGCCGGCACAGCGCCTTCGGGCGCGGTTCGCTGCGCTTCCTGGCGCCAAGCAACCGCCGCATCCTTGCTTACCTGCGCGAGCACGGCGACGAGGTCCTATTGTGCGTTGCCAACCTGTCGCGCCTTCCCCAGGCCGTCGAACTCGATCTGTCGGCCTTCGAAGGCCGCATTCCGATCGAACTCACCGGCATGTCGCCCTTTCCGCCGATCGGCCAGCTCACTTATCTCCTGACCCTGCCGCCCTATGGCTTCTTCTGGTTCCAGCTCAACAAGGAAGCCGACGGTCCGGCGTGGCGCACGGCGCCGCCCGAGCAGCTGGCCGACTTCGTGACGGTCGTCGTGCGGCGCAGCCTGAGCGAACTCGTCGAACAGCCCCAGCATGCTTCCATGCTCAGCCGCGACATCCTGCCGGCCTACCTGTCGAAGCGGCGCTGGTTCGGCGCCAAGGATCAGCCGCTTCAGGAAGCCCGCCTGATATCTGCGACACCCATACCCTTTGCCGAAGGGGTCGTTCTTGGCGAGCTCGAGGCGGTCCTTCCCGACCATGTCGAAAGCTACCAGCTGCCGCTTGCCGCCGAATGGGACGACACGCCGCCGAACGTGCTCGGCCAGCAGCTGTCGCTTGCGCGCATCAGGCAGGGGCGCCGCGTCGGCTTCCTCACCGATGGTTTTGCCGTCGAGACAATGGCGCGCGGCATCCTGCGCGGCCTGCGCGACCGCTCGGTCGTCAGCGGCCGCACGGGCCAGATCGAGTTCATCGGCACCGACCAGCTCGACGGCCTGGCTCTATCCGACGACATGCCGATCCACTGGCTCTCGGCAGAGCAATCCAACAGCTCGCTGATCGTCGGCGACGCGGCGATGATCAAGCTTATCCGGCACATATTCATCGGCATTCATCCCGAAGTCGAAATGACCCGCTATCTGACGCAGCACGGCTATCAGCATACCGCGCCATTGCTGGGCGAGGTGGTACGCACCGATGGCGAGGGCCGGCGTTCGACCCTGATCATCGTCCAGGGCGCCATCCGCAACCAGGGGGACGCCTGGAACTGGATGCTTTCCAATCTCAGGCGTGTCGCCGATGAGATCGTCATGACGGAAGCCCCCGTCGAGGCCGCTGACGAGGAGCTGCAACCGCTGCTCAATTTCGTTTCCATGGTCGGGGAGCGTCTGGGCGAACTCCATGTCCTGCTTGCCCAGCCATCAGAAGACGAGGCCTTTTCACCGCGCCGGGCAGGTGCGGCAGATGTCGAAACCATTCGCAAATCCGTTACCGGCGAAATCGCCTATGCCTTCTCCAAGCTTGCCGATCTTGGCGCGGAGGTGGACGAGGGCATGGCGGCAAGGGTCGCATCGCTTCTTGAACAACAGGAGGCAATCGTCGCGCAGGCAGGCACGCTTGCCGAGGGAGCGAGGGGAACCTTGCTCACCCGCGCGCACGGCGATTTCCATCTCGGCCAGATCCTGGTGACGGAAGGCGACGCCGTCATCATCGATTTCGAAGGAGAACCTGCCCGCAATCTTGCCGAACGGCGGGCCAAGACCAGTCCGCTGCGCGATGCGGCCGGGCTCTTGCGTTCGCTCGATTACCTGACGGCGACCGCCATGCTCGAAAATGACGCGATCTCCGATCATCACGACACCCGCCGGCGCGAAGTCATCACCCGCTTCGGCGCGACAGCCGAAGAGGTCTTTCTCAAGGCCTATAGCGAGGCACTGTCGCTGTCTGCGGACCTGCCCAGCTCGGCCGGCGACATCAGGAAGGTCCTCGACATTTTCCTGCTTGAGAAGGCTGCCTACGAGATCGCCTACGAAGCGCGCAATCGTCCCAAATGGCTGCCGATCCCGCTGAACGGTTTTGCCAATATCCTGACCCGCCTCTCGGAGAGCCGCTCATGACGACAGACTTCGCCGACATCTTCTTCGGTGTGGAGCCGGATGCGGTCCAGGCCCTCATCGAGGGACGCCATGGCGATCCGTTTTCAATCCTTGGCCCGCATCGGTGCGCGGACGGCCGCTATAGTGTCCGGCTGTTCCTGCCCGGCGCGTCCTCCGTCGAGCTCGTTGCGCGCGAGACCGGTCTGCATCTGGCGTCTGCCGAGCTCGTCCATCCGGCCGGCCTGTTTGGCGCAATCGTCCCGGAGCCTTCTTCCTACGGTCTGCGGGTGCGCTGGCCCGACGCGGTCCAGCTGACCGACGACCCCTACAGGTTCGGCCCCTTGCTCGGCGACCTCGATCTCCACCTCGTCGGCGAAGGCACGCATTACAACCTGACACGCGCGCTCGGCGCCAATCCGATGACGATCGACGATATTGCAGGCGTGCGTTTTGCCGTATGGGCGCCGAATGCCAAGCGCGTCTCCGTGGTCGGCGACTTCAACAGCTGGGATGGTCGGCGCAATCCGATGCGATTGCGGCCCCAGGCCGGGGTCTGGGAAATCTTCATCCCGCATTTGACCGTCGGCGAGCGCTACAAGTTCGAAATCCTCGATCAGCACGGCAATCTTCTGCCTCAGAAGGCCGATCCGGTGGCAAGGGCGGCCGAGCCGGCACCATCGACGGCCTCCGTGGTCGCCTCCACCGATCCCTTCGACTGGTCCGACGCGGCCTGGATGGAGGGACGGCGCGCCGTCGACAAACAAGCCGAGGCGATCAGCGTCTACGAGGTGCATGCCGGCTCTTGGCTGCGTGACATGGGCGATGGCGCGCGCATGCTGAACTGGGTCGAGCTGTCGCAGCGGCTCGTTCCCTATGTGCGCGACATGGGCTTCACCCATATTGAGCTCCTGCCGATCATGGAGCACCCCTTCGGCGGGTCCTGGGGCTATCAACCACTTGGCCTGTTTGCGCCGACCGGCCGCCACGGCACCCCGGAAGATTTTGCCTATTTTGTCGACCGCTGCCATGGCGCCGGGATCGGCGTCATTCTCGACTGGGTCCCGGCGCATTTTCCGACCGACGCTTGGGGACTGGCACGGTTCGACGGAACCGCCCTTTACGAGCATGAAGATCCGCGCGAAGGTTTCCACCAGGACTGGAACACGCTGATCTACAATCTCGGCCGCAACGAGGTCAAAGGCTTCCTGATCGCGAGCGCCCTGGAGTGGCTCGAGCACTATCACATCGACGGACTGCGCGTGGATGCGGTCGCCTCCATGCTCTACCGCGACTATAGCCGGGCCGAGGGTCAATGGATTCCCAATCGTTACGGCGGGCGCGAAAACCTCGAGGCGATCGAGTTCTTCAAGCATCTCAACAGCATCGTGCACGAACGATTTCCGCATGCGCTGATGATAGCGGAGGAATCGACGGCCTTTCCAAACATTACCCGCTCGCCGGAGGAAGGCGGGCTCGGCTTCGACATGAAATGGAACATGGGCTGGATGCATGACACGCTTCATTACATGTCTGACGATCCCGTCTATCGCCAATATCACCATGGCTCGATGACATTCGGGATGATCTATGCCTATAGCGAGCATTTCATCCTTCCATTTTCCCACGACGAGGTCGTTCACGGCAAAGGATCGCTGCTCGCCAAGATGCCGGGCGACGCCTGGCAGAAAATGGCCAATCTGCGCGCGCTCTTCGGTTTCATGTGGGGCCATCCCGGCAAGAAGCTCATCTTCATGGGATGTGAGCTCGGCCAGATATCGGAATGGAGCCACGACGCGTCGGTAGAATGGGATCTGATCGATGACCCGATCCATGCCGGCCTGCAACGGCTGGTGCGCGACCTCAACCGCATCTACGGCCATTTCGCCTGCCTGCACTATGGCGACAGCGAGCCCTCCGGTTTCGAATGGGCCGTCGCCGACGACGCCCATAATTCGGTTCTTGCCATGCTGCGCTATGACCGCGAGCGCCGCCAGACAGCCCTCGTCGTGTCGAACTTCACGCCGGTTGCCCGCATGGATTACCGGATCGGCGTCCCCTTTGCCGGCCATTGGCGAAAGATCCTCGATACGGATGCATCGATCTATGCGGGCACCGGCACGGGCAGCGGCGACCGCCACAGCGAAGAGATCGGCGCACACGGGCGCAACCAGTCGGTCCGCCTTGATCTACCGGGACTGTCGACGATGATCTTTCTGCATGAGGAGACCCCCGGGGGCCAGGCGCCTGGTTGAACAGGCCCGGGAACACCGTCGTTGCGGCTGCGGGCCGCCTGAGGCATCGGGTTTTCCAGCGTTGACGCTTCAGCCTTGATGGGAAAGCCGATGCTGGATCTCTTCGGCATGCGGAACCAGAAGCTGCAACGATAGTTCAATGGGTACAATTGCCGAAGCTCGTCAGGCAGTGTGGGAGAGGCATATGGCGCCAAGTCAGACACAGATTTCGAACCGCATGTTGACCGCGCTCGAGCCGCAGGACTTCGCGCTCCTGGCCCCGCACCTGGAGCGGGTCGATCTGCCGGCGCAATTCTGCATCGCCGAGCCGCGCAAGAAGCTCGATCACGTCTATTTTCTCGAAACGGGTATCGGTGCGGTGATGACGGTCTCCGCCAACGGCCAGACCGCCGAAGCAGGAATGTTCGGCTGGGAGGGCTTCGTACCGACGGCCACCATCGTCGGTGACGACGAAGTTCCCTACAGGGTCGAGATCAACGTCGCCGGCTCCGGGTACCGGGTGCCGATCGAGGCGATGCGTCAGGCGACCATGCAGAGTACCTCTTTCCAGGTTCCGCTCATCAAATACATGCATGTCTTTGCCACGCAGGTTGCCTATACCGCACTCGCCAATATCCGCTATCTGCTCGATCAGCGCCTCGCGCGCTGGATCCTGATGTGTCACGATCGCCTTCGCAGCGACGAGATGGCGATCACCCATGACTATATTGCCTTGATGCTCGGAGCCCGCAGACCCGGCGTCACCACCTCGCTTCACGTCCTGGAAGGACATCGTCTGATCCGTTCGGTGCGCGGATCGATCGTCGTCCTCAACCGCGCCGGCCTCGAAAAATTCGCAGCCGGCTCCTACGGGGTTCCGGAGGAGGAATTCGAACGGCTCATCGGAGGCCGCTGAAGCAAGCAGACGACGGCATGAGCGCGCAGGAAGCAACAGACAGTATTTGATGGTGACGCATGCGATATTATTTCAACATTCGTGACGGCAAGGACCTGATCCTGGATCCCGACGGGAGTGATTGCGCCAGTCTGGCGATCGCCATCGAGGAGGCCAAGGCCCATGCGCGAGAACTCATGGCGGAACGCCTGAGGTCCGGCCAGGAGCTCGACGGGCAGGCTTTCGAGATCGTCGATGTCGCCGGCGCGCTGGCTGCCGTCGTTCGTTTCAAGGATGCCCTGCCGTCATGAGCTGCTATGCTGCCGCACGCGCAGCCGGCCCGAGCCAAATTGGATCATCCTGGCCTGCTTGCAATCCTTCGCGCACTGGCAAAGCAACAGCGACCTCCTAATTTCAGGCCGATGATGGACCAGCGCGCGCAGCAGACCAGGAATTTTGACTTCGACGGTTGGCGATTTGCCGCCGGCCTTGGCCGCGGCTTTGCCGGGGCATTGATCTTTGCCTTGCCGATGTTCATGACGATGGAAATGTGGGAGCTTGGCTTTTCCATGGATCGCGGCCGGCTGCTGCTCTTGCTGATCGTCAACATCCCGCTTCTGGTCCTCCTGTCGAACGAGGTAGGCTTCGAAGCCACCTACACATGGGGCGACGCTTTGCGCGATGCGGCAATCGCCTACGCGATCGGCATCGTCTCTTCTGCAACCATCCTTGCTGCAGTCGGCGTCCTGCAATTTGATCAACCCTTCATCGAGATCGTCGGAAAGATCGCCGTGCAGGCCGTCCCGGCCAGCATCGGCGCGCTGCTTGCCCGCAGCCAGCTGAACGGCGACAGCGACGAGGACGACGAGGACGACGAGGATCCGGTGCAAAATGGTCCGCGCGACTACGCGCGCGAGATGTTCCTGATGGCGATCGGGGCGCTGTTTCTCGGGCTGAATGTCGCCCCGACGGAGGAGATGATCCTGCTCTCCTACAAGATGACGCCATCGCATGTCCTTGCAGTCCTGGTCATGTCTCTGATCGTGATGCATGGCTTCGTCTATGCCGTCTCGTTCAAGGGCGGGCACGAGATCGGCGAGGATGTCGCCGCCTGGCATATGGTCATCCGTTTCACGTTGCCCGGATATGTCATCGCCCTTCTCGTCAGCGCCTACGCGCTGTGGACCTTCCAGCAGTTCGGCGATTCTTCCCCCTGGCCGGTGCTTGCGACCGTCATCGTCCTCGGCCTGCCCTGTTCCATTGGCGCGGCTGCCGCGCGGCTGATATTGTGAGGGTGCGTGTGAGCGATAAACCGAACAAGGCCAGAAACAGATCCCATCCCGTCGAATGGGTTGTCGGGTTGATGAGCACGGTGCTCGTCGCTGCCCTGATTGCGTCTGTGGCCTATCAGGCAGCCAGCTATTCAAGCCTGCCGCCCCGCCTGACCGTCAAAAGGATCGATGCTCCCACGGCAGACCACCAGGTGCGCTTCGAGATCAGGAACCATGCCGACAGGACAGCCGCCTCGGTCCTCGTCCATGGCGAGGCGAGGAAGCCCGACGGTAGCGTCGAAGTTGCCGAGACCACCTTCGACTATGTGCCAGGCCGCTCGCGCACCACAGGCGCCCTGATCTTTTCGACCGACGTCACCGATGCCGACGTGACGATCCGGCCGGCCGGCTACATGGATCCCTAAGAAGACGCCACAATGGCAGCAGAAAGGGTCCCACGTCCAAGATCCGCAATCGGGAGGAACCGGCGGGTTCACCGGTCGCGCTTCTTCAGGCCAGCGCTCGCGCCAGCGCCAGCTGCGCCGTGAACACCGTACCGTCGACACGCGCAATGGTAAAAGATCCACCCATTTCAGCAACCAAGGCCTTGATCAGCCGGCTGCCCATGCCCGATCTTGCAGCCGCCGGATCGTAGCCGATCCCGTCATCGGAAAGTTCGAAAAGCACCTTGTCGTCTGGCTGCCGCAGGAGGCGAATCCGGATCAGTGCCTGCTTCCTGCCGGCGAAAGCGTATTTCATGCTGTTTGTCAGCAACTCGTTCAGCAGAAGCGTAAAGGGCGTCGCCTTTTCGGCATCGATCTTGATATCGTCAAGTTCGAAGACGAGATCGACAGCTTGCTCGTGCAGCCCGACCAGCGTGCGCGAAAGGGTCGGGACGAGCTGGCGGGCGTTGACGCTGTCGAACTGATCGAACCGTACATCTGCTCGTGCACAGCCGCCATGGCGAGGATCCTGTCGTTCAACCTCTGGACGGTTTCAGGCTTCAGCCCCTGCAGTCGTACGAGCCCCATCACGGTCTGCAGGTTGTTCTTCACGCGGTGGTGGATCTCGCGCATCAGGACCTGGTTCGTTCGCAGCGCTTCGGCAAGCTCGGCCGTATGGCGGGCATCCGTGCGCGCGAGCGTAAGGATTTTCAGTCCCGCAGCAACAGTCGCGGCCGATACGAGCGCCGTAACGAGGAGCGCGATCGCGCATCGTTCCAGAACGGTTTCAGGATCAGGCCGATATCGGCCGAAGCGATCGCGACGAAGGGCGTACGCTCGACGATGCGATAGGCCACCAGGCGCTTGACCTGGTCGACCGGCGAAGTCGATAAATAGGAGCCCGACGTCGCCTTTCGCATGTAGTTTGTAAACAGCACATAGTTGCCGAGATCGACCATGTCCGGCGGCTCGGGGTGACGCGCGATCAGCTTGCCGTCACGCCGGAAGAAACTGACGGTCGAGCCGGGGCCAAGCGGCGAGGCGTCCCAGATGGAACGCAGCATGCCGATGTCGAAGGCAAGCACCGCCACGCCCAGAAACCTGTGATCACGCTCGATGCGGGCGGCCGAAAGAAATATGCGTCGTCCGGTATTGCCCATCTGCGTCATTGCCGACGTATAGGCGTCCGCCCCGTTGGCGAGCCGGCGGAAATAGGTCTGATCGAGGATATCGGCAGGCGACCCCTCTCGGTCGGTCGAATAGATGAGCGTGCCGTCGGCGGCAATCACATAGGCGGTGGCGTTCGTCGGAAGTGCTGCAGTCGCCTGGTTCAGCCGCCTCGACAGGTCGCGATCGTCGGGGTCGATCGCCGAGCCGAAGGCATTGTCCATGCGATCGAGGGTCTGACGCGCCAAAGAGTTAATCCAGACTGCGTTTGCCGCGACGATCTTTGCAGTCGCAACGACCTGTTCCTCGCCGCGCCGGACCGCGGAGGAATAGCTCGAATGCAGCCAAACAGCCAAAACGACGCAAAAGGCGGCAAACAGGCACACGATTGCGGCGATGGCAGCCCTGCCGACAATCGTAAAGCCTCTGGTCAGGTCCATGCGACCCTCATGATCCGACACAATCGGACTGTCGGATAGCAGGCTATCGGTGTCAAGGATCAGTACGGTAGGAGTCCTTCGGGCACGCTCGGCGCTCAGGGCGCTGCAAGGCAGGGCAAGCTCCCCACCGCGTCCCGACAGTCGGCGCTTGCGGGCAGGGCGCTGTGGCTTGCGGAACAAATCGACCGCACGAACCATTTGCGTCTCCAGCACAAGGGAGAAACGGATGATCAACGATCTCTGGTACAAGAACGCGGTCGTCTATTGCCTGTCAGTCGAGACATTCATGGATGGAAACGGCGACGGCGTCGGTGACTTCCAGGGACTTGCCAGGCGACTCGACTATCTCGCCGGCCTCGGTATCACCGCGATCTGGCTGATGCCGTTCCAGACGTCTCCCGGCAGGGACGACGGTTATGACGTTTCGGATTATTACAATGTCGATCCCCGCTACGGCACGCTCGGCGACTTCGTCGAATTCACCCATGGGGCCAAGCAGCGCGGCATCCGCGTTCTGATCGATCTTGTCGTCAACCACACCTCCGACCAACACCCCTGGTTTCAGGAGGCGCGAAAGGACGAGCAGTCGATCTACCGCGACTGGTATGTCTGGTCGAAAGAAAAGCCCGACAACGCCGATCAGGGAATGGTCTTTCCAGGCGTTCAGAAAACCACCTGGACCCGCGACACAGTCGCCGGTCAATATTACTTCCACCGCTTCTACGATTTCCAGCCGGACCTCAATACCTCAAATCCCCATGTGCAGGCCGAGATCCTGAAGATCATGGGCTTCTGGATCCAGCTCGGTGTCTCCGGCTTCCGGATGGACGCCGTTCCTTTCGTGATCGCCGAAAAGGGCGCCGGCCTGAAGAAGCCGCGCGAACAGTTCAACATGCTGCGCACCTTCCGCGAATTCCTGCAATGGCGCCAGGGCGACGCCATCATCCTTGCAGAGGCCAACGTGCTGCCGAAGACGGATCTCGACTATTTCGGCGAGGACGGCGACCGGATGCACATGATGTTCAACTTCCAAGTCAATCAGACATTGTTTTACGCGCTTGCAAGCAGCGACTGTGCGCCACTTGCAAAGGCGCTCGAGGCGACCCGCATGCGCCCGCAATCGGCACAATGGGGCCAGTTCTTGAGGAACCATGACGAGCTCGATCTCGGCCGCTTGAGCGAGACCCAGCGCAAGCTCGTCTTTGCCGCCTTCGGACCCGAAAAGACCATGCAACTTTACGATCGCGGCATCAGACGGCGGTTCGCGCCGATGCTCGACGGCAACCGAGACCGTCTGCGCATGGCCTACTCGCTGATGTTTTCGCTGCCGGGCACGCCGGTGCTGCGCTACGGCGACGAGATCGGCATGGGCGACGATCTGTCCCTGCCCGAACGCAATTGCGCCCGCACACCGATGCAATGGTCGACGGAACCGCAGGCCGGCTTCACCAAGAGCGAAAAGCCGATCCTGCCGGTCATCTCGGGCGGCCCCTACGGGTATGAGCATATCAATGTCGCCGACCAGCGCAGGAGCCCGCAATCCATGCTGAACTGGATGGAGCGCCTGATCAGGATGCGCAAGGAAGCTCCAGAAGTCGGGTGGGGAGACTATAGCGTCCTTGACGTTGAAGAGAGCGGCATCCTTGCCATCCGCTACGACTGGCGCAACAACGCAGTCCTCATCGTCCATAACCTCAACGAAAACCCGGTCGAGGTCACGATCGATCCCGGCCTTAAGGACGGTGGTGACCTCTTGATCGACATTGCCGATGGCACCGACAGCCGGGCAGACGCGGCCGGTCGCCACTGCCTCTATCTTGATGGATACGCCTACAAATGGTTTCGCGTCGGCGGCCTCGATTACCTGCTCAAGCGCACGGAGGTCTAGAGGAATGGCAGGGCCGGTCCTCACAGGTTCACGCCCGTGGACACTTTGCCGGCGCCGCTATTATCCGACGCTTGACTTTCATTCGCAGACAAACAGTTAAAGGCCGCACGGCATTATTGAGGTACGTATGACGTTAAGAGCAAATTCCGAAACACGCGTGCTGCTCGTCGAGGATGATCTTCTTCTGGCAATGGACATGGAAGATTTCCTTGTCGATCAGGGCTATCAGGTCGTCGGTCCGTTTGGCCGACTGGCGCAGGCCCTCCAGGCGCTCTCAGGACAGCCTGTCGATCTTGCGATCGTCGATCTCAACCTTGCGGGCGAGCTATCCTTTCCGCTCATCGACACCCTCAGGCGCCGGGAAACACCTATCATCGTCTGCAGCGGTTATGCCGAACTGCCGGAGATCCGCTCCAAACTCGCCGACCTGCCCCTCATCGCAAAACCATGGTCGCCACAGGCGCTGACCAGACGCATCGACGAGGCGCTGAACACGCGCATGACCGAAAGAGGCTAGAGCGGAAAGCTGATGGAGCAGGTGAGCCCGTCGGCCAGATAGTGCAGATCGACTGCCCCTTCCAGCTCATATTGTACGGAGCGTTCGATCAGCGCCGTTCCAAAACCGGCTGCCTCAGGCGGGACCACGATCGGACCGTTGCTTTCCCGCCACTCGATGTCGACCACATCGACCCCGGCGTGATCGGTATGCTGGCGCCATTTCAGGCGCACTTGACCGGCATCGTTCGATAGCGCCCCATGCTTGCTGGCATTCGTCACGAGCTCGTTCAGCACCATGCTGACGGCAAGGGCGCTCTTCGGGCCTAGCGTGACGTCCTGGCTGCCGCCGAGGTCGAAACGAGCGTTGCGGTCATGAGCAGCAACGATGCGCTCGACAATATCGGCAAGGCGTGCCTCTTCCCAATTCGACTGGAAAAGAAGTGCGTGCGCCTGGGCCATGGCATCAAGCCGTTGCAACAAGCTGTCGGCATAATCGTCGACGGAGAGGCGCCCGCGGGCCGTTCGCCGCACGATCGACATGACCATCGCCATCGTGTTCTTCACCCGATGGCTAAGTTCGCGTACAAGGATCTCGCGCTGCTCCTCGGCATGGCGCCGGTCGCGCCGCTCGCGCGCTTCTGCAAGGGCCCTGGAGACGGCGGCGGGCAGGCGGATCAGGCGCTGCTTGAGGACATAATCGGTCGCTCCCCGCCGGAAGGATTCGATTGCGGCCTCCTCGCCCAAAACCCCCGACACGAAGATGAATGGCACGTCGGGACAGGCCTTGCTGGCGATATCGAGGGCCGACATGCCGTCAAAATCGGGCAAGGAAAAGTCTGCCAGAATAATATCGAAACCACCTTGCGACACCGCTGCAATGAAATCTGCCCGGCGTGCGGCGCGTATGATCTGCGGCTCGGGCTGCATGGTGCGCAGCTGCTCAGCGACAAGCTCGGCGTCAAGCGGGCTGTCTTCCAGAAGAAGAACTGTGGGCGTAAGGGATATCAATTCAGCTGTAGCCATTTCCACGATGTCCAGGAGGTGGTTCGTTCAGCAACGCCCAGAAGACGCCGAGGTCCTGAATTGCCTTGAAGAACTCGTTGAATTCCACGGGCTTGACGACAAAGGCATTGACCCCGAGCTCATAGCTCCTCACGAGATCCTGTTCCTCGCGAGAAGATGTCAGCATGACGATCGGGACGTGGCGCAGGCCTTCGGCCCGCTTGACTTTGGCAAGCACTTCCAGGCCGTCTATCTTCGGCAGCTTGAGGTCGAGCAGGACGACGGCCGGATCGCCGCTTTCGCGTCCGGCATGCGGCCCGGTGGCAAACAGGTAGTCGACGGCTTCAGCGCCATCTCTTGCCACGATGATCTCGTTGGCGAGCTGGCATTTTTCAAGGGCGGCCAGGGTCAGTTCGAGATCGCGGGGGCTGTCTTCGACCAGGAGGATCGGACGCAATTCAGGCAAGGATGTCATCCTTTTGTTTTTCGAGCGGCAGAGCAAATGAGAAGCTGGCACCTTTGTCAACCTCGCCGGATGCCGACACCGTGCCGTCATGACGTTCGATGATCCGTCTGACAAGCGCCAGTCCTATCCCGGTGCCCTCGAAATCTTCTGCGCGCTGCAGTCGCTGAAAAACACCGAACACCTTGGAGACATATTGCATGTCAAAGCCAACCCCATTGTCAGAGACGCTATAGACCGTCTGGTCGGAGAAAGATTGGCCGCCCACGACAATTTCAGCGCGTCTGCGCGGGCGCGTGTATTTGACGGCATTTTCGAGCAGGTTATACCAGACCTGGCGCAGAAGCGTCGCATCGCCGAAGCCTGGCGGCAGGTCGGCCACCTGGATGTCGATGTCGCGTCCTTCCTGTTCGGCCTTCAGGCTGCGAAGAACTTCAAGGACCAGCTTGTTCATGTCGACGGGTTTCTTGGAGAGGGCGGTTCGCCCAAGCTGGGAAAAATTCAGGAGATCGTCGACGAGCTTGCCCGCCGCAACGGCCGCGTCCGAGATGGTCTGGAGGTAATGCAGCGATTTTTCGTCAAGCGTCGTTTCGCGGCTGCGCAAGAGTTCGGCAAAACCGACGATATGGCGAAACGGCGCCCTCAGATCATGTGAGACCGAATAGGAAAAGGCCTCGAGCTCCTTGTTGGAGCGCTGCAATTCGCCCGTCAACTGCGCAAGTTCCTCAGCCTTGCGAAGCACGATGCCGACGATGGCGCCGCGCAGGTTGCGGGCAGCGCCGATCTGACTTTGCGTCCATGGCGCTGACTGGTCGCGGACCTGCTCGCGCCATGTATCGAAGGACTTGCGGGGATGGATGCGCCCTGCCTCACGCACCAGCTTGTGAGGATCACCGCCCCATTTTACGGTCCTGACGATTTCCGGGCGGAACCAGACCAGCCAATTCGAATGAAGACCCGACAGACTGATTGCCAGCATGCCGGCGGCCGCGATCGGAGAGGACAGATCTTGCGGAAGATCGGCGGCAAGGCAGCTCGAATGAAAAAACTCCTCGCCGCGCGACTTCAGCCAGTCGGTGATTTCGGCAATGTGAGCACGCTCCGGCACGCGGCCTGCCGTGACGATCTGATCGTCCGTGCGGATGGCAGCGCCCTCGGCGCCCACCAGCTGCAGGAGATCGTCCTGCGCAGCCAGCAAGTCGACGTGCCAGCTTTGTGCCTGGCTCATTCGGGTCAGCAGGCGTGAGTGGACCTCTGCGAGCTCGACACTTTCGGCTGCTGCTTCGGCCCGTTCCAGGGCGCTTATGCGCATCGCAAGTGACTGTACGACGAAATCGCAGGCATCGCGGACGGAAATTGAAACGCCATGAGGCGCAGCGCTGTGACAGGAGACGAGGCCCCAAAGCGCGCCGTCGACGATCACCGAGACCGACATCGAGGCGGCCGTTCCCATATTGCGCATATATTCGAGGTGGACGGGCGAGACGCTGCGCAATTGCGACAGCGACAGGTCGAGGTGGGCACGTGGCTGCTGTCCGTCGGCGCGAACAATCGGAACCGGCTGATAGGATGCATCCGGGATCATGCGCACTCGGTTGATCGTGTAGAGGTGGCGCGCCTGTGCGGGGATGTCGCCACTGGGAAAGCGCAGATCGAGATAGGAGGGAAGCCCGCCATTGTTGGCCTCGGCCACGACATGTCCGTTCCACTCGGCGTCGAAGCGGTAGACAAGGACACGATCGAAGCCGGTCAGCTCGGCCACGAAGGTCGCGCAGGCTTGCAAGCTGCCGACAATGTCGGTCTCGCCCGAAAGCAATTGCGCAAAGGAGCCGAGACGGGAAACGAGACTGTCGGCTCCGCTCCTCTCGATCCTTTCGAACTCGACGATGAAAACGGCGTCGGATCGGTGGGCAATGGCGACGAGTGCCTGCTCTTCCAGCCTGACCTGCAGTGACGGGCTGCGCTCCGGGCTCCAGGCGGCGAGCGCGCTGTCGAGATCTGGCAGGCTAGCGGCAAGGACCCCGTCTGCCGCCAGGTCCAGGCCGGTAAAGGACAGCAAATTCTGGCTCGCCTGAAGGACGGCACGAGTGTGCATGTCGAGGACGAGCAGGGCGCCGTGCGGCTGAATTGCCCCCGGAATATGGATCGGCTCGCTCGCGCAGCTATCGAGGTCCGCAGCCGAAGCCGTCAAGACATGCATCTGTTCAAGTCCTTTCGCGTAGCGCTATCTGCCGCTGCGTAAAGATAGGCGCGGGCGCGGGCCTGTAAACTGCAAAAACCGACGTTCTTTCGACATGAGGCGATTGGAACAAATCGCGCTTTCGCACGATTGCGCCTCAACAGTGCAATGCACGTTGCGCGCAGGCCCGAAACCGCAGCCTCCGACCATTGCCGGAGCCTGCCGATTGCCGGCAGGCCGATCGCGGAAGATGGAGAAACGATCATGGAAATCCAGCGGCCCACCTCTTCCAGAGCCGTGATCAGTTTGATGGCGATTGCCGGCCTTGCGCTGGCACTTGCAGGATCGAAAGGAAAGTCGCCACCGAACGCGACGCCGCCATCCGATGACGAACGGGGCCGGAGCGCGCAGGTCCCGGAAGAGATCCCGGTGCGCGGCCTGCGCGACGTATTCTGGCGCCTTGTCGAGGAGGTCAGTGATGACAGGGTGATGTTGATTGCGGCGGGCGTGACCTTCTATCTGTTGCTCGCCCTGTTCCCGGCTCTCGCCGCGCTCGTCTCCCTTTATGGGCTCATCGCCGATCCGATGACGATTGCCGACCACCTGGCAAAGCTCTCCATCCTGCTGCCGCCAGGCGCCTTCGATATCGTTGCCGAGCAGATCCGCGCGCTCGCCGGGCGTCGGGAGGAGAGCCTTGGCATCACCTTCTTCGTCGGTCTGGCCTTCGCACTCTGGAGCACCCATAGCGGCACACTTGCCCTTTTTGATGCAATGAATGTCGCCTATGAGGAAAAGGAACGCCGCGGTTTCATCCGCCTCAACCTGATCGGCCTCGTCTTTACTCTTTGCGCTGTCGTCGGCGCGATCGCGGTTTTAGGTCTCGTCGCAGCCATACCGGTTATCCTGTCGTCCGTCTGGCTCGACGCCTATAAGGAAAACCTGGCTTTGATCGGCCGCTGGCCACTGCTGCTCATCATCGTCGCCGGCGCAGTGATGACGATCTATCGCTTTGCCCCGAGCCGGGAGCCGGCAAAGCTGCGCTGGCTCACCTGGGGGGCGGCGCTGACGACGATCGCCTGCTCGGCCATGTCGCTCGGTTTTGGCTTCTATCTCGAGCATTTCGCCAATTATAATGCCACATACGGCGCGCTTGGCGCGTTGATCGGCCTGTTGGTCTGGATCTGGCTGTCCGTGACGATCCTGATCGTCGGCGCCGAGCTCAATGCCGAGCTCGAGCATCAAACAAGGAAGGATACGACGACCGGTGCGCCCGAGCCGATGGGTGCACGCGGTGCCTATGTCGCCGACACACTCGGGCGCGCGGTCGACTGAAACGACCGACATTCCAACGCTTTGGTACGCTGGAGTACAAAGCCGGTCATTTGCCATTCGTGCCTCATTGCGATATTCGATCCCTTTAAGGCCTACGATGGCCAGGAACGGGATCAACTACGCCATGTCCGAGCCGAAAGGCATCTCCAAATCATTGACCGGGATCGTTGGTTTCGACGATTTGACGCTTGGCGGGCTGCCAAGCGGGCGCCCCACGCTCGTCTGCGGCACCGCCGGTTGCGGCAAGACGCTCTTTGCCTCCACGTTCCTTTTGAACGGCGCACGCGATCACGACGAGCCCGGGGTCTTCGTCACCTTCGAGGAGCGCCCCATCGATATCGTCAACAATGTCGCCTCACTCGGTTTCGACGTGCAGGGGCTGATCGACGAGGGAAAGCTTTATATCGAGCACATCGCCATCGATCCCTCCGAACTGGAGGAAATCGGCGACTACGACCTTGAGGGCCTCTTCCTGCGGCTGGAACTTGCCATTGACCAGGTCGGAGCCAAGCGGATTGTGCTCGACACGATCGAAAGCCTGTTTTCGGCCTTCACCAATCCTGCCATTCTTCGCGCCGAAATCCGCCGCCTGTTCGACTGGCTGAAGGACAAGGGACTGACGACGATCATCACCGGCGAGCGCGGCGATGGGTCCCTGACGCGTCAGGGCCTGGAGGAATATGTTTCCGACTGCGTCATCCTGCTCGACCATCGCGTCCACAACCAGATCTCGACGCGCCGGCTGCGGATCGTCAAATATCGCGGCACGGCCCACGGCACGAACGAGGTTCCCTTCCTGATCGACCAGGATGGATTTTCCGTCCTGCCGGTCAGCACGCTCGGCCTTTCCCATAAGGTCTCCGAGGAGCGCATTTCCTCCGGGATCGCGACCCTCGACGAAATGTTGTCCGGCGGCGGATTTCATCGCGGCACGAGCATCCTGATCAGCGGTGTGGCCGGGTCCGGCAAGAGCTCGGTTTCCGCAAGCTTCTGCGCTGCGGCCTGCGCCGCCGGCGAACGCGCGCTCTATTTCTCCTTCGAGGAATCGCTCGACCAGACCGTGCGCAACATGCGTTCGATCGGCACTGATCTCAGGAAATGGGTCGATGCGAAATCGTTGCATTATGTCGCGGTCCGCCCGACCTTCTACAGTCTGGAAATGCATCTGGCGGTGATGCTTCGCGAGATAGCCCGCTTCAATCCTTCCCTCGTCGTTCTCGATCCGATCTCGGCCTTCATGGGCAGCGGTGACGTTCTCGAGGTCCAGTCCATGCTGTTGCGCATGGTGGATTTTCTGAAATCGCGCGGAACGACTGCCGTCTTTACCCATCTGATGCATTCGCAGGATGGGACGACGGAGACCGACGCAGGCCTTTCTTCGCTGATGGATGCCTGGATCCTGCTTCTCAATCGGGAGATTGGCGGTGAGTTCAATCGGGAACTCTACCTCCTGAAGGCCCGCGGCACCGCCCATTCCAACCAGGTGCGCGAATTCGTCATGTCCAAAGATGGAATTCGATTGCTCGCGCCATATATCGGCGATGGGCGGGCCTTGACCGGCACTCTCAGACAGTCGGAGGAAGCCAAAGCCCGACGCTCGGAGGTCGAGCGGAAGGCCGAGGTGGCACGGCGGGCCGAACTGCTCAAGCAGAAGCGCAGGAAGGTCATGGCGCAGATCGAAGCGCTGCAGGCCGAACTGGAGTCGGACGAGGCCGAGCTGACCACTGTCCAGGACGCGGAAGCGGCCTATTTGAATCAGGCGGCCTCTGATCGGGCGGCCATGGAGAAAAGCCGCCGTTCGGCGCAATGACGATGGGTGAAATGGAAAACGAAACAGCGGGCGCACCCAAGAAGCTGGTCCTTTATATCGCCGGTCAGACACCGAAATCACTGGCGGCCATCCAGAACCTCGAGCGCATCTGCGCCGAAAGCCTGCCGGGCAAATATGTCATCGAGGTGATCGACCTTCGAAAATCGCCGCAGCTGGCGCGCGAACACGGGATCGTCGCCATTCCGACGCTGGTTCGGGAATTGCCGACGCCGATCCGCAAGATCATAGGCGACCTGTCGAATACCGAGAAAGTTCTCGTCAATCTGCAGGTTGGAGAGGGTGAATGAGCCTCGAGGCAGTTTCGCGAGCAGAGGCCCTGAACGCGGATCTGCGCCGGCGGCTCGAGGAGGCCGAAGAGGTCATCCGGGCGATCCGCGAGGGCGAGATCGATGCGCTGGTCGTTCGCAACCAGAAGCGGGAGGAGGAGATCTTCACGCTCGAGGGAGGCGTCGAATCCTATCGCTCCTTCATGGAGGCGATGGATCTCGGCGCTGCTGCCTTCGATGGCCACGCCAACCTGCTTTATGCCAATCAGGCGCTTTGCGATCTCTTTGCCGTTTCCCGTGACGCGCTGGACGCAAAGCTGCTCTTTGAGGCAATCGGTGCGGAGGCTTCCGCCGTCATTGCCGCTTTGATCGAAAAGCCGACGTCAGGAGCGGCCGGGGTGCAGATCAAGCTCGGACAGGGCGAGGCGGCGCGTTATTTACAGATTTCGGCAGGCCGGATGATGCTCGGGACGAATCCGGGCATCGCCATGAGCTTTACCGACATCACCGCCCGCATCCGGGCCGAAGAGCGCAAGGAAGCCGAGCGGACCGTACTCGCCATCCTGTCGTCTGCGGCAGAAGCGGTCGTCGTTTGCGATCTCGCCGGAATCGTCACGCATGCCAATACGGCGGCCTTCGGCCTTGCCAACGGCGACCCGATCGGATCGCCCTTCGACAAGGCCTTCGCACTTGACGTGCGCGGTGCGACCGGGCTCATGCAGGGCGAAGATTTCCTGGCCGTAGTCGTCGAAGGGCAGTCCATCCAGGGAATAGAGGCAATCGCGCCGAAGAGCCGCGGCGGCAAGGACGTCCTCGTCAGCGCCTCGCCGCTCATCGTCGGCGACGGTAAAGTGACGGGCACGGTTGTGACCCTCGTCGACCTTTCGCGCCGCAAGGCAGCGGAAAAGCAACAGCTTCTGCTGATGGGCGAACTCGATCATCGCGTCAAGAACACCTTGGCCCTGGTCGTGTCGATCTCCAATCGCACCGCCTCCACCGAGGATACGATCGAGGGTTTTCGCAAGGCCTTCTCGGGTCGCATTCATGCGCTGGCGGCCACCCACAACGTGCTTGCCGACCGATCCTGGTCCTCCATTCTGCTGACGGAGATCCTCGCTGCAGAGCTTGCACCCTATGTCAGCGACCTCGGCGCCAAGCTGAAGATCAGCGGCGAGGATGTCGAGATCCTGCCCCGCGCAGCCATCGCCTTCGGTCTTGTCATTCATGAACTGGCGACCAATGCCGTCAAATACGGCGCGCTTTCCAACGATCACGGCCGGATAGAGATCGCCGTCAGGCGCGAGGCAGCCTCCATCGAGGTCTGCTGGACCGAGATCGGTGGTCCGCCGGTCACGCCGCCGACACGGAAAGGGTTCGGGGACACGGTCATCAACCGCAGCCTGCAATATTCTCCGAATGGCGGGGCCAAGCTCGATTTTCATCCTGAGGGCCTTCGTTGCGCCATCCGCGTGCCGGTAGAGGATGTTGCGACTGTCTGACCCGGTCCGGTAGGACCCATTAACCGGGCCGCGGTCGCCCCGGCGCAGGATGCGCCAGCGCTGTCCAGATTAGAGCATTTACCGGGCTCGATGCTCGCGCCATCCGCACGGGTAAACCGTGTGGATCGACCCGAGCAACTGACGGCCCGGCCATGCCCGGCGATGCCCCTGAGCGCATCACGGACCACCCCATGCCGCCGACAATTCGGCGATTCCGTTTGATCGCTCCGGCCCCGCCGCGCCCTTTACCGGCGCCTGTGCGCTATTGGCAAAGACGTTGGGAACAACGGGGCAATAACGAGGTTTGCCAGCGTTAGCCCTCTTCATTTCAAGCCAGGAGAAGCACATGTCTGACAACGCACCCGCAAAGGGCCTCGCCGTTATCACCGGAGCATCAACGGGCATTGGCTATGAACTCGCCAGATGCGCCGCACAGGATGGCTACGATCTTGTCATCGCCGCAGATGAGAGCCGCATTGCGCAAGCAGCCGACGATCTGCGCCAAGTCGGCGGAGCCGTCGAGGCGGTCGAGGCTGATCTGTCGACCGTTGACGGCGTCGACAGGCTGATGGAACGCATCGAGGCCGACGGCCGTTCGGTCGACCTTTTGATGGCGAATGCGGGTCGCGGCCTCGGCAAGGGATTTCTTGATCAGGATTTCGCCGAAGCGCGCAAGGTGGTCGACACCAACGTCACCGGCACCATTTATCTTGTTCACCAGATCGGCAATCACATGCGGGCGCGGGGAAAAGGCCGCATTCTTTTGACCGGCTCGATTGCCGGCTTCATGCCGGGCTCCTATCAGGCAGTCTATAATGGCACGAAAGCCTTCATCAATAGTTTCTCCTTCGCGCTGCGGGAGGAGCTGAAGGATAGCGGCATTTCCGTCAGCTGCCTAATGCCCGGTCCGACCGAAACCGAGTTCTTCAAGCGCGCGGACCTCATGGACACATCGGTCGGTCAGGCCAAGAAGGACGATCCGGCCGAGGTGGCCCGCATCGGCTACGACGCGATGCTCGACGGCGAGGGCGATGTCGTCAGCGGCTGGAAAAACAAGTTGCAGTCAGCCGTCGCCAATGTCACCCCCGCCAGCATGCTCGCTCACCAGCATGCCAAGATGGCTGAGCCTGGCTCGGGCGCGAAATAGGCGCTTGCCGCCTGGCGGGCCGACTGCAGCTCGCTCATCCGGGCAAGGAAAGGACCGAGACCAAGGGAAGATGGTCAGAGGCCACTCTGGCAAGAGGATCGTCGAGAACAAAAGTTTTCGACACCTCGATGTCCGCGGTGACGAAAATATGGTCGAGCCGCAGGATCGGAAACCGCGATGGAAAGGTCGGGCGATAGCCGGCGGGATTTGCGCGCTGCGCATCGCCAAGCGTTCGCGTCGCCGCTCGATAGGCTGCCGAGCTCGGAACTGCGTTGAAGTCACCGCACAGAACCGCGCTGCTTTTCCGCTCGCCAAGCCAGCCCGCTCCCAGCAGTGTATTCACCTGCTGGATGCGCTCGCGCCCCCGCAGCCCGAGATGGGTATTGATCACCAGCAATTCATGACCAGCGACTTGGATCTCGAGCGCGATCGCGCCTCTCGGCTCGCCGATCGAGGGAAGGGCGTCGGCCTTAATCGTGCCGGTCGGAAGCGCCGTGATGATCGCATCGCCGTATCGCTCCTCGGCGACGGTCATGCTCGGGTGGAAATGGGCCTGCATTTTCAGAAGTGAAGCAATGGCTTTTGCTTGGTCGACACCGCCAGTTCGGGATCGAAAAACGTCGACTTCCTGAAGCGCCACAATATCGGGCCTCGCCATCGCGATAACCGCGGCGATGCGCGCCGGATCAAGTTTTCGATCCGTACCAATACAGCTGTGGACATTGTAGGTGAGGAGGGTGATCGTTTGACGTGACGGCATTTCATGGCCTCTGACCAGCAAGGAACACAACAAGCCTTCATTCGTTCCACCTCAATGTTCTCATTCGCATTCAGGTGAAATCAAATGAGCATGAAATCATTGCTTTGGAAGGCGATGTTCGTGGCTGCGCTCGGCCTCGCCGGCTTCCTTCTCTACCGGATTTTCCATCAATATAGCGCGAACCAGATCCTCGAATCCTTTGCACGTATCCCTGCTTACAACCTCCTTCTGGCCGCACTCGCTGCAGCGGGCTCCTACCTCTGCCTCACAGGCTTCGATTTCCTGGCGATCCGCTCCATCGGCAAGAAGATCGCCTATAGGCGCATTGCCCTTGCATCCTTCGTGAGCCTGTCCCTTGGACACAATATCGGCTTTGCCGGCCTGAGTAGTGGCGCCTTTCGATATCGCTTTTATTCGCGATGGGGATTGTCGACCGAGGACGTCGCGAAGATCATCCTCTTTTGTGGCGTGACGGTGGGCATGGGACTGGTTGGCCTCGGCGGTATGGCGCTGATCGTCAACCCCGCCGACGCTGCGGCGCTGTTGGGCCTGTCAGAGGCAAGTGCCAGGGTTGCAGGCCTGGGCCTGCTGTTGGTGCTGATGGCTTATGTGGTGGTCGCCGCGCTGGTCAGGGCGCGCCTCCATCTCTGGCGCTGGTCGCTTCAGCTGCCGTCGCCTGGCATTGCCATCCTGCAGGTTGCCGTCGGAACGTTAAATTTTGCCTTCGTATCGGCCTGTCTGCACGCGCTTCTCGCAGCCTTCGGCAATGTCGCCTTTCTTCAGTCTGTAACGGCCTTCGTACTGGCCAATTCTGCCGTTTTGGCAACTCATGTCCCTGGCGGACTCGGGGTGCTGGAGACGACCGTCCAGCATGTTGTTCCCGATGCCGCCTCGATCGGCGCGTTGATCGCCTTCCGGGCGATCTATTTCGTCCTTCCTCTTATCCTGGGAACGGGCCTTCTTTTTATCTGCGAATTTATCCCGGGCCGTTCCCGCCCCGGGAAAGAACCGCAAGCAGGAAAGCCTGCGCAGGCGAGCTCAGCCTGATCAGGCTGTCTTCGGATCGAACAGCGCGGTTCCGATAACAGGGCAAAGCGGCCCGGGACCAACATCGGCATCGAGAGCCTTCAACCGTCCGAGCCCTTCATTCAGCGCATCGATTGCCCGAATGAGCGAGCCCGCTTCATCCACCTTTGCGGCGACGATTTCCGTCGAGGTACCCAGGTGCTCGGCAAGGAGCTGGCAGCGCAGCTTCGCGATCGCCGCGAAATGGTCCGGCGTCGTCGCATCCAGACGCATGTCGCATTCCGTATCCAGACCCTCGGACCGGTGGTTGAGGTTGGACGAGCCGATCCGCAGACTTTGGTCATCGGCGATCAAGAGTTTGGAATGAACGAGGACCTCGATCTCGCTGGTGTCATCGGGGACCACCGGATAAAAGACCCGCAATCGATCATGGCGATCAGCCTGTTTCAGCCGGCGGATCACCCTGCGGCGATTGCGCCCCATGACGAGCTGCTCGATGAAGCCATGCGAGCTGCGCGTACAGATGATCACGATCTCCGGCCCTTCATCTTCGAGGAGGCGGGCGGCCAGGGCCTTTGCGATGGTCTGCGAGGCCAGATATTGCGTCTCGATATAAAGATGCCGGCTGGCCGATCTGATGATGTCGAGCGTCATTTGAAGGCCCTCGCTGACACCGCCACGGGCCAAGTCTTCCCGCTGGGTCAGCGCGAAAGCTGCCGGCATGCGACGTGCCGCAACCGGACTGTGAAGCAAACGCTGGCCCGGCGCTCGGCCGGGGGCGGGCGCGGGGACAAGATTGCTATCGCCGCCCCATTCGATCCATCGCCGCCGAATGATTTGTCCGATCTGTCGGGCAGCCTCGCCGGTGACCATCGTCTGGACATCGTGGAGAGGATCATAGGAGCGACCGCTCGTATCGCGCCGACGGCTGTCTGAAGGTGCATGACGTCGATCGTCAAACCGTCGCGACGTCAGGTCAATACCGCCAATGAAGCCGACAGCGTCATCGATGCAGACCAGCTTTTGATGATGCGAGGCATGCCATGCATCATGGCGGGCAAACAGCATGCGGATACGCGGATGGGCCGGAAAATCGCGCCGAAAAAATAGCCTCAGCGACTTTTGCGAATAGATCGGTCCCATCGCCCAGACCAGGATCCTGACCTCCAGGTCGGGATTGGATCTGACCGCGGCCTGCAGCAGGTCACCGAGGCTTTCACTGGACAGACCGGGCTGCAGCAGGATGTCGGGATTGAAGTCCCACCCGACGACGAGGATCGAATTGCGCGCCTGACGCAGGGTTTTAGCAAGAGCGGCGAAATAATCCTGACCGTTGACGAGAAACGCGACGGCGTCCGCCTGGCCCTGAAAGGCGAAGGATGTTTGAGGATGGCCATGTGACAGATCTTTGGGCGAAGTCTCATGCGAGGCCAATGCGGTCGGAAAGCTGGTATCCATGGTCAACAAGCGTCCTGATCAATTTGATCCACAAACGCGAGCGTGGCCGCGCAGGTTCCACAGACCTGCTGTTCGGTCGAATTGGAATGAAGCGTCAAGGCTCCGCTTCCGCAACGGCCGATCTTTGCCCTGGGCAAATCCGCAATGCAACCGAAGGAGCCCGCGCCAGGACTTCGAGCCGGCGTCGTTCAAGCGATGTGACCGCCAGCGTGCTCCAGGCGCAAGGCGACGACGTGCGAGAGCTGGCCCCGAGACCGAAATGATCGAGCAGAGTGATCGGACCGCGTCCGTGCCGCACCGCCAAGGCAGGTCGCACCGATTGGCAAGAGCTGGAAGAGGCTGAACCCTAAGACCGAGATCCTGGGCGCCGGCCGATCCGGATCGCGCGTGATCACCGTGGGACCAAAACCGGGTGAGCCCTGTTCAGGCTGCCGTTCGCAGGGAGGCAGAACGGATGACGGAAAACCTTGCACATGTCGGCAAGACGCGGCTTATGTTGAGGCTTCCCGATCTGCGTCAGGATCTACGGCGTCTCTTCGACAGCCACGGCTTGTTGCAAGAGCTTTGCGAGGCCCATGAAGAGGCTTGTCTGATGCGACTGCGGCCAAGCATGTGATGTGCCTGATACTTCTCTATTGATAGAATATCGCATGTGCTGCCAGGACATTGAGGAACAGCCGAGACATATGCAGCCGCCGTCTCGCCGCGGGCTGGGCCCCGCCAGCAGGGTGTCTATCGTCAGGGCGTCAGATCCTCGAGAGCCAAGAAAGGCATCGGCACGAAGAGCTTGGCAGAGGCGGACCTGCAGCATTTGCCAAAATCATCGGTTCGTCGCTCAAGGGCGCCTAAACCGGCAAATCTGGCGCAGGCTACCTCCTCACGAGAAGGCAAGTAAGTCCTAAGCAGGCACCCGCCAATGTCCCCGGCGAGGCCCGATCGCTAAGGGCGCGACAGAATGCCCGAGAAGAGCTGGCGGAGCATGCCGGCCATCATGCCGGTCTCGTGGGGATCGCCTGTCATGAGAGCAGACGTGACGTTGCGCATCTGCTCGAAGGTGATGTGGGGCGGAAGCGGCGGCACCTCCGGATCGGTCTTTACCTCGAGGATCACGGGGCAACCGGCCTCGAGTGCCGACTTCCAGGCAGTGCCGAGGTCGTCAGGGCGATTGACGAAGATGCCGCGAAGGCCGATCAGCTCGGCGAATTTATGATAGGGCATGTCGGGGATCGTCTGGGATGCGGCGAACTTCGGATCACCTTCCATCACCCGCTGTTCCCAAGTTACCTGGTTCAGGTCCTCATTGTTGAAGACACAGATGACGAAGGTCGGGTTGGCCCAGGTCTTCCAGTATTTGGCAACGGTAATCATCTCCGCCATGTTATTCATCTGCATTGCGCCGTCGCCGACGAGCCCGACCACCGGCCGATCAGGCTCTGCGAACTTCGCCGCAATAGCATAGGGAACTGCAGCTCCCATCGAGGCGAGGCCGCCCGACAAGGACGCCTTCATGCCGCGGCGGATCTTCAGATCGCGCGCATACCAGTTGGCGCAGGATCCGGAGTCACTGGTAATGATCGCGTTGTCCGGCAGTCGCGGCGACAACTCGGTGACGACACGCTGCGGATTGACAGGATTTGCGTCCACCCTTGCGCGCTCGTCCAGTGTCTTCCACCAGTCCGCGACGCTGTTCGCAACCGTCTTGCGCCAACTGTTGTCAGCCTTCTGTGTCAGGAGCGGCAGCAGCGCAAGCAACGTCTCGCCCGCATCGCCGGTGAGGTTGAGCTCCATCGGGTAGCGCAGTGACAGCATGTCCGGATCGATGTCGATCTGCACGCCGCGCGCCTGGCCTTCCGCGGGCAGAAATTCCGAATAGGGAAATCCGGATCCGACCATGAGCAGTGTGTCGCAATCCTGCATCAGATCCCAGGATGGCTTGGTTCCGAGAAGGCCGATCGAGCCGGTGACCCAAGGCAGGTCGTCTGGAAGGGCAGCCTTTCCAAGAAGGGCTTTTGCCGCACCTGCCTGCAGGCGGTCGGCAACGGCGATCACCGCGTCGGTTGCGTTCAGTGCGCCGGCGCCGACCAGAATCGCCACCTTTTTACCGGCGTTCAGGATGTCAGCGGCGGCCTGAAGATCGTCACCATGCGGGAAGATGCGTGGACGGCTGTAGCCCGGTCCTGAATGCACTGTCCCATGTTTGCGCGGCGGCTCCTCATAGGGCATCTCCTGAAGGTCGTTCGGCAGGATGACGGTCGTCACCGTCCGGTTGGCGAGCGCGATGCGACAAGCCCGGTCGATCAGATGGCGGACCTGCGCCGGGGTCGAGGCTTGCTGGACGAAATCACCGGCGACGTCCTTGAAAAGGGAGGCAAGATCAAGTTCCTGCTGATAGTGGCCGCCTAGCGCATGTCGCGCCTGCTGGCCGACGATTGCGAGCACTGGCTGATGATCCATCTTGGCATCGTAAAGACCGGTGATCAGATGCGTGGCGCCTGGTCCCGATGTTGCGATGCAGACACCGAGCTCGCCGGAAAACTTCGCGTGGGCGCTCGCCATGAACGCTGCCATCTCCTCGTGGCGTGCCTGGATGAATTCTATTTTTCCGGACGCGCGTTGGAGGGCGCCGAAGACGCCGTTGATGCCATCGCCGGGGTAGCCGAACAGGCGCCGTACGCCCCAGTCCTTCAGGCGCGAGACGACGAAATCGCCGACAGTCTTTGGCATCGAATCTCTCCATTCCGGACGGCGCCTGATCGCGCCGCTGTTGCCAACCGCCGTCGATAAGTCGATTGCGGCTGGAGCTTAGGCTGTCAGACAACCAGGTCGCCCCAAGCGCGATCCCATTCGACCCCCTCGGCAAGTTCAATGAGAATAAGGTGATCGTCCCGCACGTGGCTGCGTGCGATTTCGAACGCGGCGGCCGGGCTCATCTCCTCGCCCGGGAAGACAGCATCGTCGTCTTTCGAAGCGACAACCTTGCGGACATAGCCGCGGATCTACCCTATCATCGTTATAGCCAGGGACAGGAAAACGAGGGTGACCTCGTCATCAAGTTTTACCGATCCGGTGAAGATTGTCACGGCGATCTCCTGTCAAATCTCGGACGGGTGTCAGCCCGCAGGTATGAAGGGCAACGCTTCGCAACCGATATCGCTGTAGAGCTGTCCCGAGACGATCAAAGACTGCCGCATAGCCTGGACGCGCCTCTCGGCGTCATCCAGGGAATAGGCCCAAATTTCAGCAGCCCAGGTCTTATCTTTCCAGTGGTACTGCAACGCGAACTTGTAGATTTCCTGCCCGTTCTGGTCGATCGACACGTAATCGTGGTCCGGCCGGTCTGCAGCGGCAGGCTGCGATCGGAAGTTGATGATCTGCATGATGTCCTGCGCCTTTCCGAAGATGGCTGGCCTTAATCCAGCTGCACCGGCTTGATCGTGGCAACGGAGATCTCGCCCTCGACCACGCCGCGTATGAGGTCGCTACGATTGCGCTCGACCTCGACGACCGTATAGAGTTTGTCGTCGCGAAAAGCGCTTGCATTGATCGTGGTGACGTCTTCGGCGGGCGCCGAATCCACTTCCATGAAATCCAGTTCGCGGCCCGAGGCTACGATACGGGCATCACCGGGCGTGCGCGCTGCCACCAGGACAATCCCGTGATTGAGGCTATTGTCCCATCGCGGATCATCCGGAGCGGCGATCGGCTCGAGCCTATAGAGGTTCAAGGCTTCGTTCTGATCGCCGGCAGCCGCCTCCGCTTGCGCGTCAAGCATCTGTGCAAGGCTTTCCACGGAGCGACCGAAATGGGTGGTACTCGTGGCATTGTTGACGGCATCATCACCGCCACGCAAGACATTCGACATGCTTATTCTCCTCGTTCGGGAACACAACCAGCATCGGCGGAGTTGGTTCCCGGTAATCGAGCTAGCGTGAACATCCGCCGCGTGATGCCTGTTTTGGATGCGGAGGGCTGCGCGCACTATCCCGGCGCTTTCCGCGTCGACCAGGTTTCCACGCGGTCAGCCCACATTGCCAAATTGGAGGTAAAATGCCCGATCAAGTTGACGAACAACAAAAGCTCTGGGATCTCATCGAAAAAATCGGCTTTTGCATGCTGACGACCCATAATGGCCTGGACCTTAAAGCGCGTCCAATGTCGGCCTATGTCGAAAGGCTGGAAAACGCCATCTACTTCCTTACCGATGTTGCAAGCCATAAGGATGAGGAAATTGCTCGATACCCGCACGTCAATCTGGCCTTTGCCGATCCTGGCCACCAGAAATATGTCTCCATCTCTGGCACAGCCGTCATCCAGAACGACCGCGATAAGATCCGCGAGTTCTGGGCAACGCCCGCCAAGGCCTGGTGGGACGACGCGGATGATCCGTCCATCCGCATTCTCAAGGTGACACCATCTTTCGCCGAATATTGGGACAGTCCCGGCACGCTGGTCAGTTATATCAAGATGGCCGCCGCGGCGGTCAGCAAAGCGCGACCGGATATGGGGGATCACGTCGAGGTTGATCTCTGATCGCATGGCCGGGGAAGCGATCAGTCGGGAACATCGCGCCTTGCTGCATGTTCCTGACACAGACGAAATCGGACAGCCCACCCATGTTACAGATCGCTCTGTTGTTGATCCTTGCCGTTGCTGGCAGACCACTCCTCTACGCCTGTCTCGGCTACGCCGATTACTTCCTGGAACAGGCCCGGAAAAAACGGCAATTGCGCGAAGCGTTCAGACGCCGGCGGGACTAAACATAAGGCGTCGCCGGCACCTGTCGGGAACAATCCGCATCATCTGGCAGAGGTGCTGTTTGTCGCCCAGAGCGGCGGGCACAACGAAAAAGGCCGCCCGCCGGGCGACCTTTTGGTGTGCTTGCCTTAGGCGACCTTTTGGCCCTTGGGGTTGGCCTGCGCCTGCGCAAGCTGCGTCAGCTTCTTGTCGGTCGCTTCCTCTTCGGAAAGATTAGCCTTGAGAAGAGGAACGGCATCTTTCAGTCCAAGCTGGTTGGCCCAGGCGATCAAGGTGCCGTAGCGCGCGATCTCGTAGTGTTCAACGGCCTGCGCCGAGGAGATCAGCCCTGCATCGAGCGCAGGTGAGCCCTTGAACTCCTCCATGATTTCCTCACCTTCCGCGATGATGCCCTGGATCGCCTCGCAGGTCTTTCCCCGCGCCGGTTTTCCGACAAGCTCGAACACCTGCTCCAGGCGCTCGATCTGTCCTTGGGTCTCGTCTCGATGCTGGATGAAGCCGGCCCTGCCTTCTTCGGACTGGGCTGCGCGCGCCATCTTCGGCAGAGCCTTCAGGATCTGCTTTTCGGCAAAGTAAATGTCCTTCAGAGTGTCTAGAAACAGGTCATCCAATGTCTTAGCGGTTGCCATAGTGGCTCCTCCTGTCAAATGGGTTATCGCTCCTTGCCGACATTCGCCGCCGTACGAGGGCCTTGATCAATGCGCGCCCTGCCTTGATGTTCCCGTACGCCGCCGTACCGGAACACAAACCGGTGACACACGTTTTAGTTGGTTGGTATGGCCGAGCACTAAGCCCTGTTCGATCGCAGAAAGCTTTTATCGCAGTGATCAAAGTTTGCCATCAGGACGCAGTTGTGAAGCGCCAGTGAATGGCAGCCGGATCTACCGAGCTGACCCGATCCGGGCGGGCTTCGAGGAGCCGCCTCACAGGCACCAGCCTGCGAGGATCGCCGATCTCAGGCGGCACTGTCAGTCCCGCATTTAGATAATAGAGTTCCATTTCCTGCCGCAGGGCCCGGATTTCAAAGCCAGTTCGTCCTTGCCCCATCCATTCCGTCAGGATGACGTCGCAAAGGATTGCTGGGCTTATCATTTCGCTGTCGAGATTATCCATGCGTTCGGCACCGGCTTTTGCGAGGCATGCTTGCTGATCTACGGCGACCAGCCGCCAAAATACATAGCATGCAACGCCCGTTCATACCCAACCGATTTCGCAGCTCGGCATTTGCCGACGGTATGTGCATGGTCTGGCTTCGGAGGACGCGCGCTCAGATCTCGGGGCATCCCCTGACATTGGCAAAGCTCATGCGGTCTGGCCTGCCGCTTCGGGTAAATCCCTGAACCGTAATGCTGCGCGGGGTCTCGCGGATGATCTGCGCCCGGCGAAGTCCCGCATCGCGGGCGTTGTCCAGCGCATCGCGCGGATCGCAGCGGCGGCGCGGGCCGCGCTCATAATAGCGATCATCGTAACGGTCCCGATCGTGGTTCTGGACCTCGACACCGCCAGGACCGAGACGCAGCTCGACCTGCGCATCGGCGATCGATGGTGCGGCGAAACTGGCAATCACCGACGATAAAAGCACTGCTTTGAAAGCGATATTCATATTTACCTCCATGGCGCTGATATCCGAACTTGCAACATTAATTTTGGTTCCATCGCATCCGGGTGGCGCTCCCTTGCCGATGGTCGCTGCGGCAATCCTGCGGTGCGGGCCCATTTCCCGGTTGCCTTTCGACCCAAGCTTGCAGGGCGCATTTTTTCTTCAGCGAATTTCAACGCTGCCAAGCCGCGCGTGCCGCGATCGCCTTTTGTTGAGTGGGCCCCATACCGATAACCGATCATGGCGATCGCACGGAAGGTGCGTCCTCACTCAGCTGCCGTCCTGCGGCAATCCGGGCCAGGTGCTCGCTTCCTCGGATCATCCCTTCCAAAGCGGAGGTCCTGTGCCCGATCGGGCGCGGGCCCTGCCATCCCAGCCTGGCCGATTTGCGGCGATACAATCCGTTTTCTGATCAGCCAGATCGGGAGGATCCCTGGCGTCAACGCGCCAGCAAGTGTCAGTCCAGCGTCATCCGGATGTCTTACCAGGCCAGATCTCTTGAATTTGTTCATGCCAGCAACTCCTCTTCCCATTTCGAACGTCGAGGTATCGTTACGGTTCCGGCGCGCGCTCGAAAAGCGAGTGATTGCCAGCCGAGCGATCGTGGCGAATGAAACCTTGCTGGGGCTTCTTTAATCGGCGATTGCCGGGCCGCGGCTAGGCGTAAGGAGATGGCGATGGCAGGTTCGGTAAGCGCTTGTAGCTCCAACGAATGCCGACCCGTCGGCGCTAGTGGCTCTCGTCGTCGGAAATATCTTCCAATGTGACGCCGGCAAGTTCCTCGTTCAGTTTTGCTATGTCGCCGAGCGACAAGATGCCGGTGATTTTTCCACCATCATCAAAAACCAAGAGGCGGCGCATCTGAAGCTCGGACATACGGTGGGCCGCCTCGCGAAGCTCGGTACTTTCCAGGCAGCTTTCGATCCCGCTCGTCATTATTTTCGAGATTGGCCCGGCGATATCGACGTTTTCGGCGACGGCGCGCACGACGATGTCCCTGTCGGTGACAATCCCGAAGACCTCATTCCCAACGACAGGGATGACACCGGAATCAATTTCCGACATAAGCCGCGCGACATCGCGGATGCTGATATGAGGCGCCACAGTCACCACCTGTCTCGTCATTACGTCTCTTACTTGCATGCTGATCTCCTGGCTTGGCCCCCGAACCAAAACACCCGGGCCAGCTTCGTGGTTCCACTCAAGCGCCTGTTCGCTTCATGGAGACCGGTCGGCTGTGCACGGATATGACCGGCACTTCTGGATGCCGCGGCACGTCTCCAGCGCAGCGGGAACCTGGGCCCCGGAGCGAAGTTCAGTTCTTCAAAGGGCCAAAGCGAAAGACGACGATTTTGAACCCAAACTGGATCCATTTATGCATCGACATGCAGCGGATGTTTGCCGAAGAGACGCCCTGGCATGTTGCCTGGATGGCAAAAGTCTCTCCTGCCGTCGCAGAACTTGTCGCACGTCACCCCGAAAGAACTCTCTTCACGCGTTTCATCCCGCCTGCGCGCGCCGATCAGATGCCAGGTGCGTGGCAGGCTTATTACCGCAAGTGGGAGGATATGACGCGTGAGCGCATTGGCGAGGATATGCTCGATCTCGTCCCGGAGCTTCGCCGTTTCGTACCGCCTGCCCGAATCTTTGACAAAATGACCTACTCGCCATGGATAAGCGGCAAGCTGCATGCAGCGCTGCAGGCAGAATCCGTCGATACACTCGTGGTCACGGGCGGTGAAACGGATGTGTGCGTGCTAGCGGCGGTACTGGGCGCAATCGATCTTGGATATCGCGTGCGCCTGCTGACTGATGCGGTCTGCAGTGGCGCTGACGACACGCACGATGCCTCGCTTGCCTTGCTCGGAGACCGTTTCTCAGTGCAACTCGAGCTCCTGGAAACCGAGAGTTTTCTGAGGGACGCATCAAGGGTCCAGTTGCGATGAGGCGCGCGCCTTGGATGCAGCGGGGCGACCCCGCGGAGATCGTCTCCACAGGGTCAATCGAGATTACTTGTTCAGATCCTTTGCCATCTGAAGATGGTGTTCCAACGCAGGACGGGTTTTTGCGGCCCAGGCCTTGAGCTCGGGATTGTCCCCCTCCTCGCCATAGCGCTTGAACAGATCGACGGCCTCCTCGTGCACGTCTTCCTGGTCGGAATGATAGAGTTTGGTGAAGTCGTCGCCCTGGAGCTTGCTGAGATCATCGAGCATGCTTTTGTGTGACGATGTCATGGAGGCCGGGACAGCTGCCTTGACCTTACCGCCGGCAATCATCGCCTTCAGTTCCTCGGAGGTCTTTTGGTGATCCGCCACCATCTGCTGGGCGAATGTCTTCGTCTTGTCATCGGCGCGTTCGAGCGCAAGCTTGCTGGATTCGATTTCGAACATGTCACTGCTGGCTGCTTCGAGTACGAAGTCTTCTGTTTTCGGCGCCATTCCCATGACCGAGTTCACGCCGGTTTTCTCGGCTGCCGATTGTGCAAAGACCGAGGTAGTGGCGGCGGCGAAAATGATCGAAGCGGTTAGAATGTTCTTCATGAGGACCTCCTTTTGGACCGGGATGCAAAACAAGGATCGGTGCTAGTTGTTCCCGGGCGCGAGGAACAATGCGACGCAAGCGAAGTTGCTTGCCAATCAGAAAGGAGCCGCGAATGCCCGCCATCGACATTTCCACACGACCGGTTGAAGAGATTGCATCGCAGCTTTCGGCCATGAGCATCGAAGAGGTTTTCCTGGCGATGCGGCAGCTGGAGACCGCCAGCGAGGCCGTCGACGTCGCCGGGCGCGAGCAGATACTCTCGCGCATCGCGCTGGTGGAGGAGGAAATCGAAGCCCGGTTTCCAGGACAGCTACTTGCCCCTTATCGAAACTGGAAGAAAACCCATCCACTCTTGTAGATGCACTCGCGCATCTTCTGCAGCCAGAGGAGGCTAACATGAGCAGTTCTGACAGGACCACCGATCACCAGACGATCCGTGACTGGGAGAGAAAAGGCCGTCCCTCTGTCATCCGCACCAAAGGTAAAGGAGGCCTGCTTCGCATCGATTTCGGCGAAAAGGAAGAGGCGTTTGAGGAGATCGGCTGGGACGAATTCTTTCAGATCTTCGACGAAAACAAGCTGGAATTTCTTTATCAGGAGGAGACGAAGGATGGCAAAACGAGCCGGTTTGCCAAATTCGTTGAGCGAAACTAGACTTGGCGTCTGGCCTTGATCGGAACGGTGACGATGAATTTCGATCAGCAGAGAGAGATTGCCGAGCGGCTTGGGGTAGCAAATCGGTTCGATCAAGCCACAGAGGCGCAACGTCGCATACGGTTTCTCGCCGACTATGCCCGCACCGCATCCTGCCGCTCCCTTGTGCTCGGCATCAGTGGGGGCGTCGATTCCCTCGCCGCAGGTCTGCTTGCGCAACACGCCGCCGCCTCTCTTCGCGACGTTGGATACAGCCTCCGGTTCATCGCAGTTCGCCTTCCCTACGGCAAACAGGCAGACGAGGATGACGCGCAAAAGGCACTGGAGGTCATTTCACCGGATCGGGTCGTGACCATCGATATCAAACCTGCCGCCGACGCCACGCTCGATGGCGTCAAGCGCGAGGCGAGTGATCTCCTCGAACAGACGCGACTTGATTTTCACCTTGGAAATATCAAGGCCCGCCAGCGCATGGTGGCTCAATATGCGCTCGCCGGAACGACGCGCGGCCTTGTCATCGGCACGGATCATGCGGCCGAGGCGGTCATGGGCTTCTATACCAAATTCGGCGACGGCGCCGCCGATATCCTGCCGCTCGCGGGCCTCACGAAACGGCGCGTGCGAGCGCTCGCAGCGCATCTCGGTGCACCGGATGATCTGGTCTTCAAGATCCCGACCGCCGACCTTGAATCCGATGCGCCTTTGCGGCCGGACGAGGATGTCTATGGCGTGACCTATGATGAGATTGACGACTTCCTGGAGGGCAGGGACGTAACGCAGGCGGCTGCGCAAAAGATCCTCGCTGCCTATCAGGCAAGCGAGCACAAGCGCCAGCCGCCATTGTCGCCGGGCTAAGGCTGGCCCATTTGATGCGACCTGGTGTTCCACTGATCGTACGCTGGATGACGGAGAGCCTAAGATCGGACCATGGTCCGTATTGCAAGGAGGGGGGCGGTGATATGTCTCGATCTCATGGTGGGAGATCGAATGAGAACACCGCTGCTCGCCGATATAAGGCATGCAATAAGCTTTCTGTCCTCTCTGAATGAGATAGAACGCCGGTCCCTCGTCCTGCGGATCGTCGGTGAACTGGTGCGCCATCGCGAAGGCGTGCTCGGGCATTCGCCCGCAGCCGACTGCGTTTCGATCGACCGGCTTATCGCCGCCATGTCAACCGCAACCAGCGAAATCGCTGGCATGGACGATGACCACCTTCGGCTACTCCTGGAAGAATGCGAAAACCTGGTGGCAGCGCTTCAGAGCATTGCAAAACAGCGCGCGGTGACGACCCTGCACTAACGCCGCGGTGGGCGTCGACGGGTCCGCTCAGACAGGCGCCTTCATTGATGATGTCGGATCGCGCGCGCTCATCAAGATCTGCCGGCTCGATCCTCGTCGCCTCCCGGCGACCCCAACATCGACAGTATCTTCCATTTTCTCCTGCTCTGGGTTCAAAAGGTATCCAGCCGCGCGCGCGTCTTGGTCGACAAGCGCCGAGAATGCGAACAACCAGGAGAGGTTGGCGTTCGGTCCGCTAGCGTACAGGCATGCATCAATCGCGCGTCTGAAGCGTTTGCAGGTGATCATGACTTCTTGGGAGAGCTCAGATGGCTGACGATACTGCCGCGCCGCGACCACGCCTGTCCACATCAGCCAAACAAAGGCGGGAAGCCTTCGAGGAAACAGATCGTGTGGCGCGCAGCGCAGTGGAGGAGGAAAGCCGGCGCCGCGGCGAGAAGAGCGCCAAATTGAAAGCGGCAAGGCAGCAGGCCCAACAGCAGGGTTCGGACCCATGACGGCAGGCAGCGCGGAAGGCTCGGCGGACACGAAAGGATGCCACCTTCAGGACAAGCCGTGCCATCGCCATTCTGCCGTCGCCGTTTTTAAGGCGCTGGCTGAACCACCCCTACCAGGAAGCGATACGATGCCCACCGACGCGGGCGGGGCATGCGCTGTCGGAGGCGGACGGTGGCCTCGATCTTAGGGCGGCGATCCGAGTATCGCCTTGCAAAGGATGATTTTTGTTGCGAACGACCGATCAGACCGGGGGTGCCCCGCTTACACGTGACCCGGCCTTGGAAAAGACCTCACGTCCGCCAGCTGCATTCATCGCCGCTCGCCTTTTGGTCGCGGCAGAGCAATCCGAAAAAGGACTGATCTATGTTGCATCGGGCGAGGGCAGCGCACGCACGATCTTTGATGCGGTAGCCTGCCTTGCGGCAGACCTGAAGCCTGTCTTCTTTCCTCCCTGGGACTGTCTGCCGTTCGACCGGGTACCGCCCTCGCGGCAGTCGATGGGACTGAGAATGGAGGCGCTATGGCAATGGGCGCACGGTGACGGATCAAGATTGCTGGTAACGTCGCTCGATGCGCTCCTCCAACGCGTGCCGCCTCAAGCGGTGATCGAGGCAAGCCGATACGAACTCAGGGTGGGTGAGCCATTTGACCGCCTCGCCTTTGAGCGTTTCCTGCAGCGAACGGGCTATATAGAAGACAGTGTCGTTGATGATCACGGCGAATACGGCATTCGTGGCGAATTGATCGACATCTTTCCCGCCGGAGGGGAGCATCCTGTGCGGGCCCTGCTCACGCACGGGGATAGGATCCGGGAGTTGCGCAGCTATGATGCGCTGACGCAACGGACGCAAGGGAGCCTCAACACGATCTCGTTGGGACCGGCTTCCGAAGCGATACGTTGCGACGGGCAGCCCGAAAGTACCGAGAGTGCGCCGTCTCCATCGCAGTCCGACATCGCACGGCACCTGTTTGGTCTTTATGGCAACCTTCAAACTGCGTTCGATGCGCTCGGCGAGGTGCCAATGATCTTTGCAGCTGGTTCCGAGGCGCGCGCCGCACGTTACCTCGCCATCATCGACGACGCCAGGCAGGCCGAGCGTGTCTTGCGCGCAGGGACGCTGGCAGAAGCACAATCCCTCTATCTCGACGAAAAAGAATGGCAGGCGGCGAGGAGGAAGGTCGCGTTACAGGAATTGGATCTTCGGGGCGGCGAGCCTGTCCCGAAATTCTTCGAGACGCCACGTCCACGTCGGGCAGTTGCCGAGTTCATCGAAACTGCGCTCGCCCATGAGCAAAAGCTGGTGCTGGCAGGGCGTGGGGATGTCTTCGACACCCTGCGCAGGCGCGCCGAACGGACCGGAAATCTCCGCGCCAGGCCCGTTCTGCAGTGGTCCGATGTTGAAAACGCCCCGCCTGGATCTCTGCTCACACTTGCCGGCGACCTGGAGCAGGGCTTCGCCTCTGCCGCCGATAATCTCGTCGTTATCGGACTTGGCGATGTCCTTGGATTGCGATCGCCCGCAGGCGCACAGGCGCTTTCCGAGCCCGAACTGCAACTGGGCGATGCGGTGGTTCACGAGGATCACGGGATTGGTATTCTGGCTGACCTGGAGAGCTTGCAGATTGATGGGCTGATCCAGGACACAGCCCGGCTCGAGTATCGCGACGGCGCATCGATCCTCGTTCCGATGAAGGATTTCGGCAAGATCTGGCGATATGGCGGCCAGCCGGAGGCCGTGCCGCTCGATCGCCTTCACACGGAAGCATGGGCCAAGCGCCGGCAGACGATCGCTCGCGACATCGCCCTTACGGCTCGCCATCTGCGCCGTCTCCAAAAGCAGAGACAGGAGGCAAAAGCGCGTTCCTTCGTGGCTCCTCTTCGCGACTACGAGCAGTTCGTCTCTCATTTTCCCTACATTTTGACGCGCGATCAGTCTGAAGCCATCGATGCCGTTCTGACGGATCTCGCCTCGGGGAGGCAGATGAGCAGGCTCGTGTGTGGCGATGTCGGTTTCGGCAAGACAGAGATTGCGCTGCGGGCTGCAGCCGTTGTGGCGCTTTGCGGCGCACAGGTCGCCATCGTGGCGCCGACAACCGTTCTGGCGCGCCAGCACTTCGAGACATTTGAACGTCGTTTCGCGCGGACCGGGCTCAGGATCGCCATGTTGTCCAGGCTTGTGTCCAGGAAAGAAGCGGCAAGGATCAAGGCCGGACTGGCAGACGGTGAAATCGACATCTTGGTGGCGACCCATGCGATTCTGGCGCGAGATATCAAATTTGCCGATCTCGCACTGCTGGTCATCGACGAGGAGCAACGCCTGGGAACACGCGCCAAGCAGAAAATGAATACTCTTTCGCCCGGGCTTCACCGGCTCACCATGTCGGCAACGCCCATCCCACGCACCCTCCAGGCTGCGATGGTTGGCATACAGGATGTCAGCCTGCTGAACATACCCCCGGCGCGCCGCAGGCCCGTGAGGAGCCATCTCGTCGAGGCCGACCCAGTCGCCATGCGCACGGCGCTCCTGCGTGAGCACCGGCGAGGCGGGCAAAGTTTCGTCATCGTTCCACGCATTGAGGATATCGATCATCTTGCCGGGATGCTCAAGGAGATCGTTCCCGAATTAACGGTCAGGATCGCGCACGGAAAGTTGCGTGCAACAGCCCTTGACCGGGTCGTGGTCGATTTCGCAAATGGCGACGGCAACGTTCTTCTGTCGACCAACATCATCGAGAACGGCCTTGACGTACCGCGGGCCAACACGATCCTCATCTGGAATGCCGATCGCTTCGGTCTGTCTCAATTGCATCAGTTGCGGGGTCGGGTCGGTCGCGGCCAGGCGCAAGCCGTGGCCTATTTCCTGACAGAAGCGCAGCATCAGATTGCGGAGGAATCGCGCCTTCGGTTGTCGGCCCTCGTCGAACACGATCGGCTGGGAGCGGGGCTGTCGATCAGCCTGCAGGATCTTGATATCAGGGGCGGAGGCGATCTAACCGGTGAGGACCAGGCCGGCCATATAAAGGCGATCGGCATCAGCCTCTATCAGAAGCTTCTCGAAGACGCGATCGCCGCAGCATCGAAGAGGTCGTCTTCGTCAAATGGGCCGGTTTCGACGGCGATCGGCGAGAGCGCGTCGATACCCGCCGATTATATTCCCGATCCAACATTGCGCCTGAACCTTTACGCTCGTCTCGAAAAAGCGTCGTCTGTCGGCCAGATCGATGAACTTGCAGAGGAGTTCGAGGATCGATTCGGCGAGCTGCCCCCGCAGATCGTGACCCTCTTGCGGCTCGCCAAACTCAAGACCGTTGCCCGAAAATGCGGTATCGAAAGGCTGGAGGCCGGCCCGACAGGACTGGCGGTCGGCTTTCGCACCAAGCCCAAACCCAGCCTTCTGAAAGTCCTGTCGCGCGGAAGGGACGCTGCGTTGCATGCGGATCGCATCGTGTTTGCGACCCCGACGCACTCGGGCAATGAGCGAATTGGCTTTTTTGAGGATCTGTTTGCGCCTTTGATGATGTCGCCACCGTTCGACAAGGCAGATTCTCATCGTCGGAGGTAATGACATGGAGATGGTAACAATGATCGGCTATGCGGCCTCTTTATGTTCGGTAGCAAGCTTCGTGCCGCAAGCGCTCAAGATCGCGCGCAGCCAGGAGACGGCGGCGATTTCGACAAGAATGTACCTTCTGACCGTCACAGGCTTTGCCTTGTGGACACTGTTTGGTCTGCTCCGCAACGAGCTGCCGATCATCCTGGCAAACGCAGCCTGCTTCTGTCTCTCGACCTTTATACTTGGCGTCAAATTGCACGCGCGCGCAAAGCGCCGGCAGTGAAAGCCGCATCGTGAGGATGGAACACTACGAGATCTATCGCCGAAAGGGCCGATTTGCAGCCTGGCCGGCCAACTACGGAGCTTGGGCCTGGGACGCGGAAGTGCTTGCAGTGTTTGCCGCAGGATGGAAAGGAACCCAGGGAAGATTGCATGCTCGAGACAAGAACAGCCCCTTTCCACCGCTGCAGGCCCGCAGCCTCGATGGCGGTCGTACATGGGCGATCGAGCCCTTCAACGCCATCATTCCCGGCGGCGAAAGCTTGTCGGCTGACGAGCATCTTTCTTCGCGGCTAAAGGCGGGAGTGCATTTCGATGGCGCCGTGTTGGGGCCTCTTCGGACCCCGGTAAATTTTCTCGATCGGGAAACGATTGTCATGGCCGCCCGCACGGGGCTTGGCGGGAGTGCACTCAGCTGGTTTTACGTCAGCCGTGATCGCGGCAAACGCTGGGATGGCCCCTATGCCTTCAACGGATTGATGAAGGACGGTCTTGCTGCACGCACCGACATCGTCGCTCTTTCGGAAAAAAAAGCCCTGTTCATGTTGACGCGCGCCAAGGCTGACGGAACGGAGGGGGAGACCTTTTGTGCGGAGACGTGCGACGGTGCAAGACGCTTCCGCCTGGTCGGAACGCATGTCCAAAACCCCGAAGGCTACGCGATCATGCCGGCAAGCGCCAGCCTTCCTGACGGAAGCATCCTGTCAATCCTGCGATGTGGGCACGGCGTCGACAGTCGCGGCTGGCTTGACGCCTATCGATCTTGGGATGGCGGCTGTACATGGCATCGCTTGGGTACGGTCGTCGACAGCACGGGCAAGGGCGGAAACCCTCCCAGTCTGGCTATGTCGGCGGAGGGGCGCCTGTTTTTGGTCTATGGTGTCAGAGATCGGCCTTTCGGCCTGCGCCTGAAAACAAGCTCGGATGGCGGCAGGACCTGGTCTTTGGAACACATCATCCGCAACGACGGGCGCCTGCCCGATCTTGGCTATGTACGTTCGATCCTGCGCACCGACGGAAGCCTCGTCTGCGTCTACTACTTCAACGAGGGCGACGAGCGTTATATCGCCGCCTCCATTATCGATACGAGCGAGCTTATATGAGATCCCGGCGCCGCAACAGGCTCAGTCAGAACGCGGATCGGGACCTGCCCAGACGATGCCGGATCGAGTTCCTGTCGTGGCTTCCACGTGCCACTCGATCTGAAAGCCTATCCGTTCCAACGCAGCCAGAATGTCCGCCCGATGGTCCGCTCCCATGGCACCAAGGGTCGCATTCAAAGCGGTAAGCCCGCCCTGCCTGTAGATTTCGATATATTGGTCAATGATGATCGGTGCTTCCATTGCCGTCGCCACTCCCTTCGCTGCAAGAACACCGAAACGACACGCAAGTTCCAGGCCTCGCGTCGTTCTGATGGTCGTGATGCTTCGCACCGAGCAATCGAGGCTTACATCGACGGACGGACGAGCCAAAGGTCGCGTCCCCAGCGAGCCCGTAACCTCGCTATTTTCCGGAGACAGCACTGCAATGTCTGCCATCGTACAGACGCTCATTCCAAGCCATAGCCTGGGAACTCGAGCGGTCAGAAAACGTTTGATAGCCGGGTCAAAACAGGGATGGTACCGATGAGCAACAATCGCAACGAATGGATCGCCGAGCGTGCCTATTCTCTTTGGGAGGAGGCTGGCAAACCCTTTGGCCAGGATGAGATCCATTGGCGCCAAGCCGTACTTGAGCGCGACCTCCTGGAAAAAACGCAGGCGTCCGCCGACGGCAGGGAGGTGATAGAGCGTCCGAGGCTGGCGCTATCGCAAAACGAGCCGCGCAGCGTCCTCGTTGTCGAGGACGAGCATCAGCTTCGCTACAATATTGTCGACTTTCTCGATCAAGCCGGCTTCCGGACCCTGGAGGCTGCCAATGCCGATGAGGCGCTTGTCCTTCTGAAGAACAACGTCATAGACACGCTCTATACGGATATCGACATGCCTGGAAGCATGGATGGCCTTGGGCTCGTTGCCAAGGTGCGCATATCCTGGCCGTCGACGCGGGTAATCGTGACGTCAGGGCTGGTAAAGCTCTCGCATAAGGATGTCGCCGCCGGCGTCACCTTTGTCGCGAAGCCGACGGCAGGGTTGGAACTTCTAAAGCTGATGGCCTAGCAAAACGGCGTCAGCCATGACTGCTGCTTGCGAGCATCGAGATCTGTGGTTTCGGTACTCTCAAGATCAACCGGCTCAGCGACAGATGCCGAGCATCCCGTCTTTTCTTCCGGCAGGTCTCGCTGGTCGGATGATAGGAGGGATATCGGGAAGCACACCGGCAAAAAACCTTCTTCACGCCCCGAGAACCGGGACGCAGGAGCCGCTGTCGTCAGATCAGGCTGTGGCGCAGTCGGTGCTGAACGCCCGAGCCTGATTGCATGGGCCAAGCATTGTCATCAGCGCGGTTGCAAGGAGCAACCGATTGATCCTGGATAACATCAGAACCCGTCCTCGTTCGAACGCAGCGACAGAGCTGAACTTGGTTCCGAGGCGCCGCCTGCGTCTGACTAAACCGTGAGATTGGCTGCCCCGCATTCGTTTTGGTCTTAAGGCGGAACAATGAGCCCAAATCTAGGTTGACACCTTGCAACCAACGCAAAACCCCTGGAGAATCACATGCGTACGAAAATCATTATCGCGTCTCTCTTCGCTCTCGGCCTTGCTGGTCCGGCCTTGGCCCAGTCCAATCCGGCGCCGACAGGAGCCACCATCGACCGCAACACGAACGATGCCGGCGGCGGCGCGTCCAGCGACGTCAAAAAGCCCATGTCTACCGATAACACCACGACCGGCAGCACGAGCTCCAATGGTTCAGCCAACGCAAACTGCAACGGCAACGAAGCTGCCAGCAGCACTGGCACCGGCAACCTGCAGACACAGGGCGGCAGCAGCAACGCAACGCCGATGGACGAGGCCTGCGCGGCGCACAACAATTAACCTGATCCAGCTGGAGGAGCAGCCTGCTCCTTCAGCTGATTTGCCTTCTCTCAAGGCCATCGGCCACGCCCAGGCCTTCAGATCCTCGTTTCGATGTCATGAAGCTGCCGGTTCGATCAGGGGCACCTCCAGCCGTCACCCCACGTCCTTCATCGTTGATAATAAAGCCGAACGGGTCTCCGATGCTTGAGTGCAAGGAGGATCCACACCAACGCACGTTACTGCCCGGGCCCGAGCGACAAGCTATACCAGTGCTGGCGAGGCACCGTTCAAAAGGAGCCTCGACGGGGGCGCAAATACCCTGAAAGACGATCAAGGTCAGTCGGGAGAGCCACAAACCGCCATTGACTTCATACGAGTGGACGATGAAGGGATCACTTCGGTCGGCGCGAGTTACCCCACCAGCGCTTATCTGCAGCTGCACTTCATTGATCTCGACTTGCGATGCCCCCTGGCCGGGAGGAATGCCAGAGGGCATCTAGGTGGAGGCGACGCCGGTATCGGACCGGAGGTCGGGAAGGGGGGACCATCGTCTCACGCGAACGCAACCTCGACCAGGATGACATGTTCCCACTAATCGGGATGGTAGCCAGGACAATTTCGCCGGATTTGCCCCGACAGCAGTGCGAGCCTTACACGACTACTGCCGACGATCAGTTCCCCGCCGCACGCATTCAGGGTTCGCGCTGCCAATCTCAGACCCGCTCGTCAATACGCCTCACGGCATGCACGCATATCGACAGCAGGATGATGAGGAACCTTGTCGGAAGACGTCATCAAGATTGGACCTATTTGACGTATCCGGGCAGAGAAGCTGAAACCTCGCCCCAAGGCTATCACAGCGAAGAGGCGACGGCGATCGAATACACGGCGATCGAATACCTGGATGTCGTGCGGCCTCGGAAGTAGTGTTGCTCAATGATCGGCAGAGCGAGGTTTAAAAAGCGCAATCGAAATCTGATCCAGTGCGCCCGGTTTGGCAGAGAGGTAATAACCGCCGTATCGCTCCGGGATATTGATTCCAAGATGGGCAGTTGCGAAGACGAACGGAATCCCAGTCTCCTGGAGCCGCTCGGCGATTGGGAACACCAGTTCTCCGTCCAGTCTGATGTCGAGGATGGCGCCATCAGGCGTAGTGCTGTCGATCAGGGCGAGTGCGCTTTCGACTGACGAGGCCGGGCCGATGACGATTGCCCCGGCGCTTTCCAAAGCGCGTCGCGTCTCGTCGGCAATGAAATAATCATCCTCGACAATCAGGACGCGCTTGCCGTTCAGAAGGCGATCGATTTCGGCGCCCATTGGCTTTTAACCTCGTCTCGCTTCAGTGCTCGAATTCTAAAACTCGTACCGAATCCCACCTTCTGTCCTTTACATCGCAGCCACAAGGCCGATAAGCGCCTAATCCGGAAAAGCGTAAGAAGTTCCTCCCGGGCCTGTGACTGCGATGAGCGCGCGAGCCGCGACAGTCGGCAAAATCCGATCAAGCTCCTGACATACAGCAAGCGCGGCGCTCCGACAGCCCTGGCGCCCAACAAAACAGTTTTCATCAAGCCGCCATCCAACATTTTGCGACATGCCGATCCACGTTCGCCCCTCAAAATTATCTCTTTGAACGCTCGAGGAATGGGAACAGTCAATGGCTGTGCAGGTTATGGATCCGGTCGCTCGCCGAGTGCCGTGAGAGGGTGCGCCGCTATAAGCTCGAGCCCCGCTTGGGGAGGTCCATCGCTACGGATGCCGTGACGGGAAATGACGGGACGGGCGGCGTGAAGTCAGGGAGGAAATATTGCGCGTTCTTATCGTCGAAGACGAGCCGATCATTGCCGCGGACCTTGAACGGATCGTGTTGGAGGAGGGGCACCAGGTCGTTGGGCTCGTTACGACGCTGGAGCAGGCTCTTGCCCATGCTCCGCGTACGGATGCCGCGCTTGTCGACCTTAGTCTTTCGGACGGACCAAGCGGTGCTGCATTGGCGCGCCGACTGATCGACCGTTTCCAGATCAAGGTAATCTTCGTCACTGGCGCGCCAGGGGCCGTCGGCTCTGGCCGCGAAGGGTCGCTCGACGTCATCGTAAAGCCCTTCTCCGACAGCGCTGTCCGCCGAAGCCTGGCGAGAGCGTTTGCGCAGCGCTCCGCGATCGAATAGGCATAGACAAGACCGGTCCCCGCCGAAGAAGCTGAATGTTGAGAAAGGCAGGATGCGGATCATGTTTGTCCAAGACCGGGCAATGATCTGGACATGCCGGCTAGCCTCGGACATGTCATCTTCGGCCCTGCCAAAAACACGCGGACGGGCCGCACTCCCGTCCAAGGCACTCATTGACGTTCAGCCGGCTGATGGTCTGCGATTCTTGAGATATCGGCGACGTCATGTCCGCGGCAAAAGATCGAGGCACGCGGTTATGCCATAGAGGCGGAAGGGGCGGGAGGAGTTGTAGCTGAAACCTATTTCGCGGCGCCTGAAAAGAAGCGTCGGCTTAAACAGAGGGCGAAGGCGTTCCCCGTGATCTGGATTCCAGGCACGCTTCGGCACCGTGATCTCACCCGAAATGATCTGGCGGCGGCCGCAACAGCCGCCAGATCTGGAAGATGCGCTATCGCTTATACGCGGTTCGAGCCGTAACGCTGACGCTCCGCATCGATCTGCTCGCGCGTGTAGGGCTGCGCGGTCTCGTCAAAGCGGCTCCAGCCCTGCGCCTGATAGCTGGCTCGGCGTGCGTTATAGTCGACCGGCCGAGACTGATGAAGGATCGTCCTGGCTTCAGCAAGCCGAGTTTCGTCCACTCTTGCGGTAACGACCGAGCCGCCGCGGCGGACGCCTTCGGCGTAGAAGTTCGCTTCGTCTTCGGGAACACCTTCTTTGATCATTGCCCCGACCATCCCGCCGACCGCGCCGCCGGCAATTGCGCCTGCAGCTGCACCAGCGGCGGTTGCCACCAGCCAGCCCGCAGCCACCACTGGTCCAACCCCCGGTATCGCCATCAGGCCCAGGCCTGTAAGTAGACCACCCGCGCCACCGGCCACGGCACCGACGCCTGCGCCTGTGCCCGCGCCTTCGGCAGCATAGCTTCCCTGTCCCTCCACCTCGGCACCATTGGCCTTATTCGTCACAATGCTGATATCATCCGAAGATATGCCAGCATCCTCCAGCGCCCGAACGGCTGCCCTGGCATCGTCGTAGCTGTCATAGAGTCCCGTAATCGTCTGCATGTTTGTATCCTCGATCTGGTTCTTGAGTGTCACTTGGCCATTGTCACGTTGCCCTGGAAGTCCAGAGAGACGCCGGACTCCTTGCCGTCCTTTTTGGCACTTGCCCGCCATACGCCCTGGTCATCGAGCTTGAGGCCTGAAACATCGGTATAGCCAGCCGCTTCAATCCTGGACTTGGCCTGGTCTTCGGTGAAACTATTCTTGCCAGCGACGGGCGCGCCAGGATTGTGGTCAGTGTTGACGGCCGGTGTGGTCTGCGACGTCGCCGGGGTTTCGCTCTGGGCGAAAGCGGCGATTGGCGAAAGCAGCAGGCCAAGCGAAACTAGCGCGATCTTATGCATGATGGTCTCCTCGTTTGCTCAACACAAACTTCAAGAAAAGCAAAAGGTTCCAGATCTTAGGCGATTGATTGCACAGCGCTTTGCGGGGTAGCGCGGCAAAGGCGGAAGCATTGAGCGGGCGGCAGCGAAGGTAAGGGAACGAAGGCCTCCGGAATGATCTGGGCCACGCTCGTGGCATCGAAAAAAGTGGCGGTTTCCGGTGCCGCTGCCACCGGTCGACCAGACAATCCCTGCTACGGGCAATGGACTTGCCGAGATATCGGGTTCGGCAGTGAGACATGCGGGAACGTCATTCGGTTTGAGGCCGCCGATCCTGTCCTCGCACGAGCTAGGCAGCCTTTGGCAGGGCACTCAGACATTCGGGTGCCGCTCGTTCCTGAGGATCAGCGGGCAACTTCATTCACGCTCTGCGCGACAGGGGTCGGTTCCCGGGCGTGAAAAACAGGAGATAGGTGAGTGCGACAAGGATCGCGATGATGAAGATGGTGAGCACGAACTTGATCATGCTCCGGCTGGTCTTTACCTCGGTATTGCTCATGCCAGCGTAACTATTGATCAAACGAAGGTTGCGCCCGCAAGGAAAAACGCCGAGCCCACCCGGCAAAGGCCGAGCTCGCCTCAGTTGTCATCTCGCCCTGCGGCTTGTCGATCCTTACGTACGCTTTCGTACATTAGTATTTGCCCATATTTTTAACCCATCGCGGTTACTGCTCTCGTCACTGGGATGCGAGCGACAGCAATGCAATTCATGAAGACCCGTCTGCCGATGCGGATCGTCCTGCCGAGCTTGCTTGCGGGCGCGATCCTGGGCTCAATCTATGCCACGATGCTGTGGGCCACCAGACAATCTGACCAGATGTCGATTGCCCGCCAGGAGCGGCTTGTCGATGTGACTGTCGGAAAACAGCAAGCGGCGATCGCTCACGACCAGGAAAGCGCCACGGTCTGGGACGACGCCGTGCGCAAGGTTGCCGCGCGCGACCAGGAATGGATCGATGCCAACCTTGGTCGGTGGATGCAGACCTATTTCGGCCATGATGGTGCCTTCGTCCTCGATGCGAGCGGATCACCGATCTTTTCTTATCTTTCCGACGCACCTGGCGCGGCCGAGGCGTTCTCGAAGGTCGATACCTATGTCGTCCCCTTGGCCGAAAAGCTCCGGCAGAGATTGGCTCGGGGAGATGAGCAGGGCAAGACAGAACAGACGTTGAGTATCGGAGAGTCCGAAATCGTCGCCATCTCCGGAAGGCCGGCCATCCTTAGCGCAAAACCTGTCCTATCCGACACCGGAGATCTGGCGCAGGTCAAAGGCACCGAAGCAATCCATATAGCGCTGCGCTATCTCGATGGTGACTTCGCTCAGACGATGGGCGCAGAATATCTCTTTGCGGATATGCGTTATGAGCGATCCAAGGGTGGTCACGCCGAACGGCTCTATTATCCCATCAAATCGACCGCCGGCGATCCCCTCGGCTTTTTCAGCTGGACGCCGTTCCGGCCGGGAACGCGTGCGCTCAGGCAAACGGAACCCGTCTTTGTCGCAGGTGCGCTGCTCTTGCTTGCCGTGGTGTCAGGCTTTGCGCTGGTGCTGCACAAACGTTCCGAGCGTCTCATGGACAGCCAGAGCAGGCTATTTCACCTTGCCCATTTTGACAGCCTGACGGGTTTGCCAAACCGCGCCTCGTTTACCGCGGAAGTATCACGGCGCCTGGCGGCGGGGCAGGCTGCAGTGCTGTTCCTCGATCTCGACCGTTTCAAACAGGTCAACGACACGCTTGGACACCCGACCGGCGACAAGCTCATTGCAGAGGTGGCGAAGCGCCTGAGCGCGGTTGCAGGGGTTGATGTCTTCTTGGCGCGCATCGGGGGCGACGAATTCACGGCCGTGGCGCCGGCCGAACAACGAGACGCCGTCGAGGCGCTTGCGGAGAAGCTGATCGGCACGATCCGCCAGCCCTTCGAAATAGATGGGCAGCCGATCCTGATCGGGCTTACGATCGGTATTGCCTTCGCAGAGGCCGCGGCCAGCGATGCACAGGCGATCGTTCGCCAAGCCGACATCGCACTCTATCACGCCAAGGCGGCAGGACGAAACCGCTACGCGATCTTTGGGCAGCACATGGAGGGCCTTATCAGCGCTAGACGCGCATTGGAGCAAGACCTGCGCACGGCCCTTTTAGAGGGCCGCCAGATCGAGGTCCATTACCAACCCGTCTACCTGGCCGGCGACAACAGGATGATCTCGGTGGAAGCCCTTGCCCGTTGGCGACATCCCGCCAAGGGGATGATTTGCCCAGACGTCTTCATTCCGATTGCTGAAGAGGCGGGGCTTATCGACCGGTTGGGCGACCTCGTGCTTCAAGCGGCGCTCCATGCGGCCAAGCGCTGGCCGGACCTCGGTCTAGCCGTCAATGCATCCCCAATCGAGCTTCGCCATGACAATTATGCGCTGCGTGTCACCGCTGCGCTGAACAGGCACGCCTTCGATCCCCGCAGGCTTGAAATTGAAATTACCGAGAGCGCCGTGATCGACGATGACGGAACATGCCGACGCAATATCGAGGCCTTAAGGCGGCTCGGCGTGCGCTTCGCGCTCGATGACTTCGGCACCGGCTTCTCCTCGTTCGGTCGGCTTCAGGCGCTCGACGTCGACCGGATCAAAATTGACAAGTGCTTTATCGATCAGATGGGTGATGCCGGCAGCAACGAAGCAATCGTCCATGCGATCGTCGACCTGGCCCATGCCCGAGGCCTGAAGACCACGGCCGAGGGAATAGAGACGGCGTGCCAGAGCAGACGACTGGCCGAGCTTGGCTGCGACGAGATCCAGGGATACTTCCTGTCGAGGCCCGTTGAATCCGCCGGGATCGACGCGATGGTGAAGACGCCGGCACTCGAGGGATCCGATATGGCGCGTTTAACGGGCCTTGCCTGATCCAACGGTGGATCTTTTGACTGTCGTCCAAGCAAAGACAGGCCGCGGCGAGGCAAGCGCTATCCAGGCTGCCATCGCTCATTCCTGCATATTCGGGACCTGGGGCGACGAGACCAAGGACCAGACGACCGACCATGGAGCCAGCTGACCCGACACGAACGAGCCGAACTGGAAGAAGATCTGCTCGTCGGCTGCCGCTTCATCGGTCTTGTCAGCCTGTTCGCTGAGGTTGGCACGAAGCTGCAGCTTTCGCCCATCAAAGAGTTGCCACTCGACTTTCAGGCCGCCCCCGTTCGACGCGCGATATCGCCCGCTAACGGTTGCCCCTGTCGCCATCGGCGCGATATGCTTCCGGCGCAACGCAATCAGGCCACGATAAAACTCGAGCCACTGTCTGCCTCTGTCCGTTTCGCGTTTCGTCCAGTCGAGCTTCGCCGAGGCGAAGGTCGCTTCCGCTGTCGGATCCGGCAAGTCGTCGGCGTCGAAACCGGGCAGGCGGGAGAGTTCCTGGCGGCGGCCGGACCTGACCTTCTCGTTGAGATCGTCGTTGAAGTCACAGAAATAGGGAAAGGGTTCTTCAGCACCCCATTCTTCTCCCATGAAAATCATCGGCACTTGCGGACACAAAAGGTAGACGCAAGCAATTGCCTGAAGCACGGCGACGGGCCGGCTGGCGACCATGCGGTCGCCAAGAGCCCGGTTGCCGATCTGATCATGGTTCTGAATGAACGAGATGAATGCGGAGGGCGGCAGATGTTTGCTGATCGTTCCCCGTTCGTCTCCGCGATAGGGCATATGCTCCCCCTGGAACACGAAACCTTCCGCCAAACCTCGCCCGATCTTTTCCGGTTCATCCGCATAATCGGCATAGTAGCCGAAAGTTTCTCCGGTCGCGGCAACGTGCAGGACATGATGGACATCGTCGTTCCACTGCGCCGAATAGAACCGTGGCCGACCCTCGTCGTCGCGAACGAGAAGCGAAGCATCATTGTCTTCATTCTCGACGACGAGATGGATCTTTCGTTCACCGGCTGCCGAGCGCACGCGCCGCGCCAACTCGTGGAGCAGGTGCTCCTTGGAGCCATCCTTGATCGCGTGAACCGCATCGAGGCGCAGACCGTCGAACCTGAACTCGCTGATCCAGTAGATGGCGTTTTGAACGACGAACTCCCGGATCAGCCGGGAGCCTTCCCCATCATAATTGACGGCGTTGCCCCAGGGCGTCTTATGATGGTCCGTAAAAAGCGGCGCCATGAGCGGCAGGTAATTTCCATCCGGGCCGAAATGGTTATAGACCACGTCCAGGAAAACACAGATGTCGCGCGCATGGGCTTCGTCGACGAGCCGTTTCAACTCTTCAGGACGGCCGTAGCTGCTGTCGGGCGCGTAGGGCAACACCCCATCGTAGCCCCATCCGCGACGACCGGGAAAATCGGCAATCGGCATGATCTGTATGCCCGTCACGCCGAGCGATTTTAGATGGTCGAGGCGATCGATGGCAGCGGCGAAGGTTCCTTCGGGGGTAAATGCTCCGACGTGCAGCTCATAGAGGACGAGATCCTCCAAGCTGCGACCACTCCAGTTCCCGGTTTTCCATTGGAAGCCGTTAGGATCGACGACCTCGCTCGGACCATGTACATCGCGCGGCTGGTATCGCGAAGCCGGATCGGGAACGGACACACCGTCCTGCAGGATGAAAGAATAGGCGGTCCCGGGCGTCGCGCCTTCGATCTCGCAGCGGTGCCAGCCATCGTCAAAGCGCATCATCGGAACTGTTTCGCCACCTTCAATCGCCAGAAAGACCTCGGCCTGGAGTGGCGCCCAAAGGCGAAAATGCACGGCCTCCCCGGCGATACGGGGGCCAAAGTCGTATTCAGTCATGATCGCCACCGATGCCTGCCTTCAGGACCACGAGGCTGCGTGAGGTCAGAACGTAGTTCGAGCCGTCGACCGCTCGGGCGTGGCCGTCCGGATCGGCCGTCTCAAGCACGACCGTCCAACCGCTGTCGATTTGCGGAAGCAAGAAGGAAACATCGCCATCATGTGGGTTGAACAGGATCAACACGTCCTCCCACAGTCCGCTGTCTCGTTCTGTCTGGCGTCGCTCCAGCCTGAGGCCGATGGTCGTGCTGCCCGCATCAGCCCACTGTTCGTCGGTCTGCTCCCCGCCACCGGGATTGAGCCACGAGACGACCATGCCATCGCGCCAGTTCTCGCGTCGCAGGATCGGCTGTGCATGGCGCAATGCAATCAGTTTTTTTGTAAATTCGCGCAGCGCTTCGGCGCTTGCAGGCAGGCCGTCCCAGTGCACCCAGCTGAGATCGCTGTCCTGGCAGTAACCATTGTTGTTCCCCATCTGACTGCGGCCGAATTCGTCGCCGGCCAGCAGCATGGGCGTTCCGTGCGACAGGAAGAGCGTGGCGAGCAGGTTGCGTTTCTGTCGCTCTCGGGCGAGGTTGATACCCTCGTCCTCGGTCGGTCCTTCCACGCCGTAATTGAAGCTGCGATTGTCGCTGTGACCGTCCTGATTGTCCTCCTGATTGGCATCATTATGCTTGTCGTTATAGGAAACGAGATCGTTCAGCGTGAAGCCGTCATGGGCGGTGATGAAATTGACGCCGGCCCATGGTCGTCGTCCGCGCAGGTCGTAGACATCACCGGAGCCGAGAACGCGCGCGGCAAAGTCCTGCGTGGTTCCATCCTGATCCTTCCAATAGTCACGGACGGTGTCGCGATATTTGTCGTTCCACTCCGCCCATCCCGGCGGGAATCCCCCAACCTGGTAGCCGCCAGGGCCAATGTCCCAAGGCTCGCCGATCAATTTGACCTTCGCCAGGACCGGGTCCTGGCCGACGGCGTCGAAAAACCCTCCGCGCTGGTCGAAACCTTCGGGCTCGCGACCAAGGATGGTGCCGAGATCAAAGCGAAAACCGTCGACATGCATGTCCTGCGCCCAATAGCGCAATGAATCGGTGACCATCTGCAGCACGCGGGGATGTGAGGTGTTGACTGTGTTGCCGGTTCCCGTGTCGTTGATGTAGTAGCGCGGCTCGTCCGGCATGGTGCGATAATAGGAAAAGTTGTCGATGCCCTTGAAGCACAGGGTAGGACCCAACTCATTGCCTTCGGCAGTATGGTTGTAGACGACGTCGAGGATGACTTCGATGCCGGCGTCATGAAAGGCGCGGATCATGTCACGAAAACCGGCAATGCCTTGCGCGCCGAAATAGCGGGAGGCCGGCGCGAAGAAACCGAGGCTATTATAGCCCCAGTAGTTTCTCAAACCCTTGTCGAGAAGATGGGCATCATCGGCAAACCAGTGGACCGGCAGCAGTTCGATCGATGTGACGCCGAGGCTCTTTACGTAGTCAACGATTGCCCGCTGCCCGAGCCCTTCGAACGTGCCGCGAAGCTTTTCCGGCACCGCCGGGTGCAGTTGCGTAAATCCCTTGACATGTGTCTCGTAAAAGATCGTCCTGGCCCAGGGGATCGCTGGCCCGGTGTCATTTCCCCAGTCATAAGCGGAGGGATCCACTACCTTACATTTCGGCATGAATGCGGCGCTGTCGCTTTCGTCAAAGGAAAGATCCTTGTCGTCGCTGTCCATCTGGTAACCGAACTGGGCTTGCCCCCAGCGGATGTCCCCGACCAATTCCTTTGCATAGGGATCGATCAACAGCTTGTTGGCATTGAAGCGATGACCGTTCTGAGGCTCGTAAGGCCCATGCACGCGCAAACCGTAAAGGGTACCTGGTTTCAGTCCGGGGACGTAACCGTGCCAGATCTCATTGGTAAATTCTGGCAGAACAAGGCGCTCGACCTCCGACTTTCCGTCGTCCGAAAAGATGCAGAGTTCAACGCGCTGCGCATGAGCGCTGAACACAGCGAAATTGACGCCCTCGTCGTCGCAATTGGCGCCAAGACGCGTATGCTCTCCCGGCAAGATTTCCAGCTTTGATTGTGTCATGTTTCCGCCTCGTGGTGTTGCGAGCCTCTAAATCCGCATGGGGCTGGATAGTTCCCGGCCTGTCCTGTTTCGTACCAGGGACTGGTGGAGGCCGGTTCAGCGATTTTTGCCGCAAAGCCCGGAACTTTCGCGGTGGGGCGCGGTTGGAGCGCCATGAAAAAACCACTCGTCAAAACACCGATCGCCGCGCTTCACACGGCATGCTGTCATTCATTGTGGTTCTGTTTATCACCGCCCTGGCGATCGCGGGCCTCTACTTCTTCGTGTTCACGCCGGAAAAGCAGCAAGGACAACCGGCTCCTCACGCGATCAACCAGTCACAATGATGCTGCGATCGGCGCAGATACTGCCGAAGGAGAAACCGTGGGCCTTCCCAAGCAGTCCCTGATGCGAAACAAGCTTCTGGCCTTGTTGCCGGAGCCAGATTATGCGCAGCTTGCGGCTGAATTCGAGCACGTCGATCTGCCTCGCGGGCTGAAGCTGACGAGCGCTGGCGGCTTTATCGATCACGTCTATTTCCCGGCCTCTGGTATCGCTTCGGTCGTCGTCACAACGCCGGACGGACATCGGACAGAGGCTGGCCTCTTTGGCTTTGACGGCTTCGTGCCGACGAGCTGCCGCTGGCGTGGCGTTAAGCGCGCATGACGTTTCTGTCCAAGCTCAAGGGTGAGGGCTATCGGATCGACTCCGCCCGATTTTGCCAATGGATGGAGCAGAACCGAAACTTCGCCAGGCCGCTCGCTCGATCAACCGAGGCTTTTTCCGTTCAAGTGGCCTATACAGCCATTTCCAATGCGATCCACGATGTTAACCAAAGGCTCGCCCGCTGGCTGCTCATGTGCCACGACAGGGTTTCCGGACACGAGCTGGCCCTTACCCATGAGTTTATCGCTCTCATGCTGGCGGTTCGCCGCCCGAGCGTGACGACATCCCTTCACATGCTGGAGGGTAACGGTCTTATTCGAGCCGATCGCGCCATGATCACCATTCGAAACAGGTCCGGGCTGGAAGAATTCGCCAAGGATGCCTACGGCAGACCCGAGGAAGCCTACCGTCGCCTGATGACGGGTGTCTTCTAACAAGCGTGCCTTCTAGCCGTCTGGAGCAAAGGGGACGACCGACGCGGTGGGTGCTGAGGCCTAGATTTCGCCAATGAGCCGTCGGTATTCCTGCTCCGGCTTTCCATAGGCGCCGCCGGCAAATTCTTCGAGCCCCTTTCGATCCCGGATCGTGATGCGACCGCGCTCTGCAAGGACAAGCTTCCTGCCCTCCAGGACATGGATCGCGTTCGTTACGCTCGGCCTTCGAACCGACAGAACGAGCGAGATGAAATCATGCGTGAGCGTGATTTCATCTCCATCCATGCGATCGTGACACATTAGCAACCAGCGGGCCAAACGTTCCCCGACCTGGTAATTGGCATTACAAAAAGCTGTAAAGGAGATCTGCGAGACGAGACTTTGAATGAATCGCGCCAGGAGATTGGCAAAGACCGGGTTTTGATTAATCAAGGAATGCATAGCTGCAAGCGACATTCGAAAACCGGATCCGGAGACCTGGATCAGGACCTCGTGAATGCTGATCGTGCCGCCCACCCCGGCTGATGTCGGCGAGAAGCCTTCGCGACCGAACATGCCCGCTTCTCCTCTCAGCCCGTCCGCTGAAACCGCGACGACCGATCCGATGCCGCGACAGAGGAAGTACACGTGATCGATGACGCGCTCGACGCCGACAATGACGGTGCCGCGTGGCAGATCAACCGGGTGAAGCGCTGGCGCTATATTTTGAATTTCATGGTCGGGCAAGCGCGCGAGAAGGCGATTGCCATTGTAAGCGTTCTCAGAAATGTGCATGGCCTCGACTACGGGCGCAAGCGAATGCTGCGACCGCCCAGCCCTGTGCTTTCCCCGACGGCTGCCGATTCTATAGCATTATGATTTTGCAGATGTTTTTCTGTACGCTGGCATACGCTTCGGCGCATTCCTGCAGATCGTTGAGGAGAGCAGGTTTACCTATGTCCCTGCGGATTTGGCGGATTTGGCAGGTAAAGAGCCCCGCACGTCACCAGAATCAGCTCTACAATGCGAGCTGGAAAGAAATCGCATATCCTCGGAAAGCCATTTATGGACGCTCATGGCGGCCCGCAAGGCGGGGAGCGTTCTGTGACCCTGACGGAACAGGGTCATGATAGCGGCGGCGGCGATCTCGTATTCAGGGGCTTGACGACTGACCCCTGTTTTAACCCGCCACTCCTCCAGTGCATCGGCGATCACCGCAAGTTCCAACGATCCGAATGTGGCATTGACAAAGTCGCGCATGGTTGTCCTCTGGGTCGGCGGCGGTGAAATGGCTACTCGACGCCTCGGCGTCAAGGTCGCCACATCAGTCCTCGCCTGGCCGCCTTGATCATTCGGCCAGATCAGGCACCGCGGATCCACCGTACCGTTCCCTGCTACGCCATGGAACATTTGTGCGCAGGCGCCGTTCCCATGGCCGATACCACGGCTGTCGTTGCCGAAGGTTTGCCCCGCGGAGGATAGATGCGCCAGACCAGACCGTTCATCGTCGAGATCAGGCAGAGCAGGAAATCAAAGTCGCTGACGCACAAAACATCGATCTGGGGCGATGTGGATCTCAGCCAGGATCGGGATCTTGCCCAAGCGACGGCAGCAAAGGGGGCTGCGAGCCCTGCGGAACGCTGGCGTCTGCCGCCAGCGCCGAGAGTATCGTCCAGCATCGTGCCTGCAGCGTCTCAGGCTGCGGCAATGATCTCACCTGCGAAGTCGCGGTAGGAATGTAACGGGCGACCTAGCATGCGCGTCAGTCGCTCGACATCACCCTCGTTTGGTATCATGCCGTCGCTGACATAGCGCTCGGCCATGAGGCGCATCTCGTAGGCTGTCCAGCTCGGCATGCCGGCAGAAAGTCTCTGCTCGAATGGACCCGGGTCATCGCCTGCATAAACGATCTGGCGCCCAAGCAGGTCGGACCAGATCGACGCCACGTTCGCGCCAGTAAGCGTGTGAGGCCCCACCAGGTTGATCGTTTCAATCGGCAATGTCTCGGGGCCTTGCTCCCGTCGGATCAGTTCCATCGCGGCTACCTCGCCGATATCTCGGGTATCCACCATGGCAATACCCTTGCTGCCGATCGGCATCGGGTAGATACCGTGCTCGAGGATAACATCCCTGATCATGACCTCGTTATCGATAAAATAGGTCGGGCGCAGGATCGTGGCGCTGAAGTTCATATCATGGAGCATGCGCTCGGCACCCCACTTGACCGCAAAATGCGGCACGTTGACCGCGCGATCGGCGTCGAACACCGACAGATAGACGATCCGACGCACACCCGCTTGGCGGGCGATGTTGAGCGAGATGATCGCCTGGGCGAATTCATCGCCGGTGACGGCATTCAGCAGGAAGAGCGTGTCAATGCCATTCAAGGAGCTGCGCATGGCGTCAATATCAAGCAGGTCTCCGTGGGCGATCTCCACGCTAGCCGGCAAGCGGGCGTTCAAGGGGTCGCGGGTGAGGACGCGGACGGTGGCGTTGCGGGCGAGGAGTTGGTCGACGACGCGGCGGCCAACCCGACCCGTGGCACCGGTAACAAGTATGGTCATGGTTTGACTCCAGTTTGGTTTCCGTTGACAGAGATCAGCATAACGATCCACATTCGCACCGATAGACGCCAATTCTGGACAAACCGTCTCGCAGGTGGAACGTACATGGACCTTGTCGCAGTCTCCGATTTCAACCTGGTTGCCCGGCACGGAGGGGTCGGACGCGCTGCCCGCGCCACCGGCCGACCCAAGGCCACGCTGTCACGACGCGTCACTGATCTCGAGGCGCAGCTTGGTGTGCGCTTGTTCGAGCGTGGCGCGCGCCTACTGACGCTGACGGAGGAGGGACGGGCACTGTTTGCACGCACCAGCGCTCTGCTGACTGAGCTCGACGAAACGGCGAAGGAGATCGCATCAGGCGCGCAGACACCGCGCGGGCACTTGCGCATCAGTGCGCCGCTTTTGTTTTCGCAGACCGCAATGGGAAAGCTTGCAGCCGGGTTCATCACAAAAAATCCCGCCGTTCACCTTCAGGTCACGACGGAAGACAGGGAGGTGGACATGGTCGAAGAGGCTTACGACCTGGTCATCCGCGTCAATCCGAAGCCGGACGAAAGCCTCGTCGGGCGCATCTTCCTGCACGATCGCCTCGTCGTCGTCGCCAATCCGGCCCTTGCTCGGCCGCGCACAGGCGATGCTGTTCCCGCTATCGTTCGTGGACCGATGGCTGGCGCCGAAACGTGGGACGTCATAACCCCGGATGGATTGTCGCAAATCGCAGCAAGGCCGATCCTCAGCCTTTCCTCATTCTTCATGGTGCGCGACGCTGTTCGCGCAGGGGTCGGCGCCGCGCCTCTGCCGCTCTCGTTCGTCAGTTCCGAGATCGCGGCCGGTACCCTTGTCGCGTGGGGCGAGGTGCAGGGACATCGAACCAGTCTCTGGGCACTCTATCCGACGCGGCGGCTCCTCAATCCACGCGTGTCGGCATTTCTGGAGCACCTGAAGGCCGCCTTTCCCGAAGGATCGCCCGAAGAGCTTGCCGGTTATGTGGAAAGATGACGTAGGTTGTTAGGCCCGACAGGACAAGGCCGGCCAGACCCCACCACGGCCCGAACAAAGCTCCACCCGCCGATCTTGGAAGTTGACCGTCGCGACATAGATAGGCACACGGATCCTGCGGCCGGAATGCGTCCACTTGCTGCACGAGGAGACATTACTTGTTTTAATGGGAATGGTGAGAGACGTGATCAAAACTGAGGCAGCAGCGGCCGATCGGGCAGTTGAGGCGGAAATGGACTGGCAGTCGGAAGGCGTCAGCGTCCCGCATGGGTTGGAAGCCCGGATGTCTTATATGGCGGGGAGGCAGAGGTTCGTGGGCTGCTTCCTCAACGGAAAACTCGTGGTCAATGGTCGACACTTTACGACGCTTTCGCAGGCGGCAAGTGCATTGGCAGTCAACCGGATGGGACGATCACCGAACCTGAACGGATGGGCTTACTGGCAGGTTCGTTTGCCCGGGACAGACCAATGGATCCCGATGGCCGCTCTGAAAAAGTCCGGCCGTCGAACCGGTCTGGACGCCTCCCGTAAGTGCGGGACTGGCTTATAAAGTCGATCGGTCTTCATCAGCTCGCCGAACTGATCGGGCAAAATCGTGTCGTGGCGGCCGGTCGAACTGAAAGAATGCCGGCTGCGCTGACGCTGACGTCTTGCCGCACGTTCTATTTCTGCCGCCTTGCCGCTTCGAGGCGCGGTTAGAGACAAGACACGGATTTTTGCCAATGCCGCAACGACTTCCCGTCGGGCGCAGACTTCCTTTCGCATTTTCGTGGTGCGAAGACTATCGCGCTATCGGCGTCAAGCACCCATCGTCGTTGGAGGTCTGCCGGTCGTATGCCGCTTCCACCATATGCAAAGTCTTCGCTCGACCATTCCACGAACCACTGGCAATCGAGGGGCGGCGCAAAAAGCGGGTCTGCAACGCTTTGGACCGGTAGGCTTTTGCCGAGATTGAAAAGGAGCAGGCGCTCCTCCTCCGGGTCTTGCGTGAAATAGCGCAGAAGGAAGGCCGAAGTGCCAAGCACACTTCCATCGACTTGTGTGCGGGGGCAGGATCGCGATGCTGCGGCGATGGCAGGTGTGCGTCGCCGTAGAGCAAGCAGATCGCTGTGAAGCGCAAGCTGAACATGGTTCCGTTCGCGTTCGCTCCAGTCAAGCTTGCAAGCTTGAAACGTGGACGGCTCGGCTGGGTCTGGCATGGTGGTGCCGAAGGCCTCGTCCTGGAGGTTCGGAAACTGCCGCAGGAAGTCAAGCCGCCCCTTGCGTACAAGCAATCCCAACTCGTCAGGGTGGTCCGCAAAGAAAAAGAACGGCGTTGATGCGCCAAATTCCTGTCCCTGGAACAGCATCGGAATTTGGGGGCTGAGGAGCAGGAGCGCCGTCATCGTCCGCATGCGCGCGGCCGACGCGAGCCAACCGGCGCGTTGGCCCGTTCCCGAATTCGCGATCTGGTCGTGATTTTGCAGGAAATGAATAAAATGGCGGGCCGGCAAATCCAGGCCTGGGCGCCCTCGGCTAGCGTCCTGCCAATCGTAGCGTTGACCCTGGAACAAATATCCATATTTGGCCGCCGACACGAATTCCTGCGCGCTTCCGCTATGGTCATGATAATAGGCATCGCTTCGGCCCGTGAGGGCGACAGTGGCGGAATGATGAAAGTCGTCGTTCCACACCCCATCCAGCCCGCACCCGCCGCTGGCATGTGCCATGACCAACCGGGTGTCCTGAGGCTCGTTTTCCGCAATGAGATAGATCGGTCTCAACTCGGCCGCTGCCCGCGCCTTTCGCGCAATATGCGCCACGATATGCTCGTCGCTGCTGTCAAAGAGGGCCTGGGTGGCGTCGATCCTCAAGCCGTCAAAATGATATTCATCGATCCAGAAGGCCGCATTTTCTGCAATGAAGTCGCGAACGCCTGCACATTCCTCGCCGTCGAAGTTGAGCGATTTGCCCCATTCGTTCGTATAGCGGTCGGTAAAATAATGGGGTGTGAACCGCTCGAAGCGCTCGCCGGCGCCAAAGTGGTTGTAGACGACGTCGAGAATGACGGCGATACCTTGTCGGTGGGCCTCGTCCACGAAAGCCTTGAGCTCGTCTGGCGTGCCGTAGGTCCTCGTCGGCGCATATGGCAGAACGCCATCATAGCCCCATCCGAATTCGCCGAAGAACTCGTTGACCGGCATCAACTCCACACACGTAATGCCGAGCTCCGTCAAAAGCGGCAGTTTGCTGGCAGCAGCCCTGTAAGTGCCTTCGGGCGTGAAGGTGCCGATATGCATCTCGTATAGGACCTGTCCGCCGGGTTCGACTCCCGCCCAGGCGCCGTCCTGCCAGGAATAGCCCGCGGCGTCGACAACCATGGACCAGCTATCCGGGCCATGAGGCTGGAACCGGGAGGCAGGATCGGCCAGCAGATCCTCGGCCTTGCCAAGCCGGAAGCCATAGAGCTGCCCGGGGCGCACCCCGTCAAGATCGAGCCGAAAATAGCCGCCGTCCTCGGGCTGCATCGCACAGTCGCCTGCCTGATCAAGTACAAGCCGGACCTGCGAGTGTGCAGGTGCCCATACCCGAAAGGAAACGGCATCGGCCAGGCATTCGCTACCAGCGCCATAACGCCGTTCCCGTCGCTTGTGAAAATCGCCTGTCTCGCGTGATGATCCTGACATGGCTGTCCTTCCGGCCCGGTGGCGTGAGAACCTCGGTCTCAGGCTTTTGTTCCGTCAGGACCTGCTCTGCGCCAGAATCCCAAAGGCTTCGTATGGACGAAACTCCATTGTCGCATCCACCTTATGGACCGGATCATAATTGCTGATGAGGCAGCGGCCCGAACCCTGCAGTTCGTTCGGCAGATCAAGGGTGATGGTACGAGCGGAAAAGTTTGCCAGTACGGTCAGCCGCTGCTCGTCCAGCGTACGGGTGTAGGCAAAAATGTCTGGATGCTGATCGAGATAGGATTGGAAACGACCGTAGACGATGATCGGATGGGATTTTCTGAGCAGGATCAGCCTTCGGTAGTGGTTCCAGATCGAGTGTTGGTCGGACATCGCGACCTCGGCATTGATCGCTATGTAATTTTCATTGACGTCAATCCAGGGAATGCCGGTGGTGAAGCCGGCATTGGCGCCGGCGCTCCATTGCATCGGCGTCCTTGCATTATCGCGACCGTTTTCATTTGCGCCCCTGATGAAATCTTCAGGCGAGAGGCCGGCCTCAAGATGAAGCCGGTGCATGTTAAGCGTTTCGATATCGCGATATTGTTCGATCTTGGTGAAGGGAGCATTGGTCATGCCGATCTCCTCGCCCTGATAAACGAAAGGCGTGCCTTTTAGAAGATGCAGGACCGTGGCCAGCATCTTGGCAGACTCCACCGGATAACCCTTTACGTCACCGTATTTGGAAACGGCGCGGGGAAGATCGTGGTTGCCCCAGAACAAGGAGTTCCAGCCATCCTCAGCCAGCGCATACTGCCACTTGCCGAGGATCGATTTGAGCTTGACGAGGTCGAAGGGTCGGGAGCGCCATTTCCCGTAGATCTCGTCCCATTGCTGCGTCACGTGCTCGAACTGGAAGACCATGGAAAGTTCTTGGCGAGCGCGCCCGGAATAAAGCAGCGCGGAGCCAGGCGTGGCGCTCCAGGTCTCTCCGACAGTTATGACGTCCCGGCTACCGAAGGTCGCCCGGTTCATCTCCTGGAGATAGTCATGCAGATGCGGCCCGTCCGTCACGATGTTCTGATCCACCTGCTTGCCGATATAATCGATGACATCCATCCGGAAGCCGGCGATTCCTCGTTCGAGCCACCAGTTCATCATCTGGTAGATCTCGTGGCGGACGTTTGGATTGGCCCAGTTGAGGTCCGGTTGCCGGCGCGAGAAAAGATGCAGGTAATATTCGCCGGTCCGCTCGTCCAGCGTCCAGGCCGGTCCCCCAAAGGACGACGTCAGTTGGTTTGGTGGACCACCGCCCGCGGCGGGCTTGCGCCATATGTAATAGTCGCGATAGGCGCTCCGTCTTGATGCGCGCGATTGGACGAACCAGGGATGGGCATCGGAGGTGTGGTTGACCACGAGGTCGAGGACAACGCCGATGCCTCGCGAACGGGCCTGTGCGACGAGGTCGTCAAAATCGGCCAACGTTCCGAACTCCGGCGCGATAGCCTGGTAATCGGAAATGTCATAGCCGTTGTCGTCCATCGGCGACGCGTAGACGGGCGATAGCCAGATCAGCTCTATGCCGAGTGCCTTGAGATATTCAAGCTTGGACGTGATACCGGGCAGGTCGCCTACGCCGTCTCCGTTGCTGTCGGCGAAGCTGCGGGGATAGACCTGATAGACGGTCGCCGTGTGCCACCACGCGTTGCGGCTCGTTGAAGGTACCATGCGAACGTCCTTGTGCAAACAACCTCAGGGCGCCACGCGCGTTGTCGCGCTGTTGGTGTGAACGCGCGTTTGCCACTCCCCGTTCCCAAGCACGCTGTCGCGGCTGGCGAATGCAATGGCCGCTTCTGTCGGTCTCAAGTTCCATTTCCGGTTTCATTGGCCGAGCAGGACAACGCACCAGGCGTTTGAAACAATACTCGCTTCAAGGCGTTTCCCGCGCGAGGCGCAAGGAGAATGAAAATGAACCGTCATGATCGAACGATGAGCACCCGCTTTCCTCGGGTGCGGAGCCTCGTTGCCTGGGCACTTCTCGCAACGTTGATGGCTTTTGTGTATATGACGTCGACGATCGTGATCTGGTGGCCGCGATAGGACTTTGAGGAATCTTGGAACTAGGTTCGGATGCAAGGTTCGGTCAACACCGGCGCAGATGAACAGATCCGAGCCGTCCGCCGCCTGCTGGCCGAGGGCAGGGCGTGAGCGGACGCAAGTCAGCGAGGGAACTGACCGACACATACGAAATCGAGCACGCGATCGGCCACAGGCAGAGGAGGACGCGAGCGCGATGATTAGACGACGGCAACCTGGCCAATCTCACATTGCTATGAGGCCGCACGCCGTGGACCGACAGCTTCATCGTCAAAAGGGACGTTTGGGCATGCCGGTCAGTGCGAGGCTACGCCAGGTCTTTCGGAGCAACCTGGGCGCAACCATCGACTTGGAACCATTCTTAGCGAACGTTGCGGAACGACGTTTCCCCGAAGATACCAAGGGTGCGGTACGATCTCTGCGTTGGTGATTTTCCTTCTTCCCCACCCTGGTCGAATCGCTCGCAAAAAAGACGCCGGATACTGCGCAGTGCGAGGTACCGATCGGATAACTCGGTACGCTATAAGACAGGGGCGGAACTCCCTTTGATCATGGTCATTGTCGATGGGTCGGTCGGAGGAGATCCCGCAATGAACACAGCAGTCACTGAGTCCCTGCAGGCGGAAGTCCTGACATTGGTTCCTGCAATACGGCGATTTGCGTATCGCTTCGAGAGGGATCCCGCAGATGCCGAAGATCTAGCCCAGGAAACATTGTCGAAAGCATTGGGCCATCTCGATCAATATACGGTCGGGACAAGTCTCAAAAGCTGGTGTTTTACCATTATGAGAAATACGTTCCTCAATAACGTCAACCGCCGCAAACGTCATGTGCTCGTTGCCGAGGTCGACGACAGCTCAACAACAACCGGATGGTGTAACCAGGAGGCCGGACTATACGCAACGCAAGTCTGGTCGGCGCTCTCCACCCTGCCGCTTCACCAGAAGAACGCGCTGCTGATGGTCCTCGACGGCCTCACCTACGAACAGATCGCGGCTGCATTCGAGTGTGAAATGGGCACGGCAAAGAGCCGAATCGCGCGCGCAAGATCCGCGCTGGCAGCGATACTGGGTGAGATAAATCCTACGGCTGCGGCAACAATTCCAATGGCATAGCAAATCCTCGCGAGGCGTGACCGGCGAAATTCGCCTCATCCGCAACCTTCCCGGAACCAGCAAGCTGGCAGCTGCCTAGAGAGCTAAAACGGGGCTCCACCAGGCAATTAAAGCGCCGGCACGGGCAATCTACCCGCTTCATCGCTAAAAATATGCGGAACCTTTTGGCGTCACTCCGCCCGCGTAACCGGACTTTGCAACCTGCAGCAGCAGTTTAAGACCCTGGCCGGGCGCCGTAAATCGCAGCCTGCCCGTGTGCAGCAGGCAGAGTTGCTGCCGACTGCGACCTGCACCTGGGGAGCCCATCTTCGTGTTCGCACCTATGCCGACCTGTCGTGATATCCACCGTTGGCCTTTATTAAGGTCTTTTGTGACTAATGGCTTTTGGCCGTTACACATAGGTGTTCCCGATGACTGCTATTGCTGACAAGAGATGCTGGCACGACGCCGACGTTTCTGGAACCTTCGAAGCGCCCGGATTGAGGCTCCGATCGGATGGCAGGATCGTAGCCTTCAGCGGTCCGGCGGTCCCGTTCTTCGCCGGGCGACTTCAAGTCGGCGCAATGCTGAATGACGTCCTGGCAGGCTGTGAGAAAAGCGGTCTGACCAAGGCCGGCTCCACGGGATCGATCATGGCTGCGGTCGCAGGCGGCGACGATCGCCACCTCTTCGAAATGGGGGACGGCAGGACCATCCTGATAGAATTCGGCGAAAGTCATGCGGGCCGTAGTCTGCGGTTCGTGGATGTCTCCTATGTGGTGGAAATGACCGTCAGCCAGCAGCGAGACCTCCTGACAGGTCTTGCCAGCCGCGCGGCCCTGCTGCGCAGGCTTTCTGAACTCGGTGACGGCGCCAGCTCCCGTCAAGGATCGGCCGTGCTCTATGTCGATCTAGACAGGTTCAAGGCGGTCAATGACACGCTTGGTCATGCGGTTGGTGACCTGCTTTTGAAGCGTGTCGGCGACCGCATCGCCAAGATGATCGGGCCAGGCGATCTTCTGGCTCGCGTCGGCGGCGATGAATTTGCGCTTGTGCAGGGCTCGGGCACCCAACCAGAGGCGGCCCAGTCGCTTGCGGCTAGAATTATCGAAATCGTCAGCCGCACCTACCTCATCGGGGGCCATTCGGTCCAAATCGGAGCCAGCGTCGGTATCTCTTTGAACGACGATGCCCCAGATGAGGTGATCCGCAAGGCCGATCTTGCATTGTTCAAGGCCAAGTCGGACGGCAAGGGAACCTATCATTTGTTTTCCGCCGCACTCGACCATGAGGCGCAGAGACGCCGGGAGCTCGAGGTGGCGCTCCGGCGGGCTCTCGTGCTGAAAGAGTTTTCGGTCGTCTACCAGCCCCAATACAGGATTGCAGGCAAGATCCTGGTCGGTTTTGAAAGCCTGGTCCGCTGGACCACGTCAGATCGCGGTCCCATATCGCCAGTCGAGTTCATACCCGTGGCCGAACAGGTCGGCATGATCGATCAGCTCGGAGAATGGGTATTGCGCACCGCCTGTACCGAAGCGGCCGGCTGGCCGGACGAGCTCACCGTCGCCGTCAACCTCTCGCCCGTTCAGTTTAGAAACAGCGGCCTGATTTCCGCGGTGGCTTCCGCATTGGCTTTTTCAGGCCTTCCTCCTTCCCGACTGGATCTGGAAATCACGGAGGGCGCGCTCATAGAGGACGCGGATCTAACCCTCTCGATTCTGCGAGAGCTAAAAGCGATGGGCGTCAGGATTTCGATCGACGACTTCGGTACAGGTTACTCGTCGCTGAGCTACTTGCAAAAGTTTCCGTTCGACAAGATCAAGATCGACCGCTCGTTCATCACCACGCTGGAAACGAACACCGACAGTGCGGCAATTGTGCGGGCCGTGACTGCGCTCGGCGCAAGCCTTGGCATGGTGACCATCGCCGAAGGGGTCGAAACTGAAAATCAGCTTCGTTTGGTCGCGCGCGATGGGTGCACCCAGGCGCAAGGCTACCTGACCGGACGGCCGTTGTCGGCAAGCGACGCCATGTCTCTGGCCAAAGCAACGAAAGGCTAGGAAATGTCTCTCTACAGGTTGGCTTATCTCAGCTCCAATCGGCTTGAACGCGAACCGGCATTATTTCGCAACGAGATTGATCGAATACTTGCGGCAAGCCGACGAAACAATCCAGCCGTCGACGTCACCGGTGCCCTCCTTTTCAGCTCAGGCTTTTTCGGACAGGTTCTGGAGGGACCGCAAACTGCGGTAGAGGCGACTTTCGAGAGGATTCAGCAAGATCAGCGTCATGGCAACGTGGCGCTGCTGGATTGTGTTCCGATCATTGGTCGCACGTTCGGCGACTGGTCCATGGCTTATGTCGGCAGTCCTTCGATCAGCTTCCAGTCGGATCTCGTTCTGGATCCCGAGCTACTAACCGGCGATGCTCTGGTCTCGACGCTGCGTTCACTAGTCCTGGATGGTGTCGGAGCGTAATCGGCCGGCCTCTCCGGTCTGCTTGTGCCTGGCTGATAACGCCGGCAAATGAGGCGCATCCCAGCTCCGGCCTCGCCGTCGATTGCCGCTAATCGTGACAAAACACACGCGTCGTCCGCTAGCGGTTCGCAAAACTGCCGAGAAGTCTATTCCTCACCAGGAGGAGAGACTCCGTTGCGGCTTCGGGGCACAATCGTGGTCCTTGCAGTGCTGACTCTACCGCGACGCAGGGCATTAACGAAAATGCAGCGCCCTTGGCTCGCCCAGCAGCAGACGCGATCGCTGTCGATCTGGTTGCTGACAAGGCACGGGAACATCCCGATGACAGGGAAGTTTTGTTTTTAGACGCGACGCCAAGCCTCTTGAAGTGTCACGAGAGATGTCGCGTCTCCCTGCACGACGCTCTCGGTCCATAAGGACCGGGGGCGTTGGTTGAGTGAAGTGAGCCCGGGTATTCTGGAGGCTCCACCTGTCCTCACGCAGACTAGATCCCTGAAGGCTTGTGGGTTTGCTGGTGCAGACCGCTCAATGAGAAGCAAGGATGACCGCACATCGTTCTTAGGTCACTCGGCCATGCGGCAGATCATAGTTGTACAACGCACTGGAGACGCGCCGACCATCGCAGCCCTATGAGCTGTTTGCAGCTGCAAACAACCTCAGCTTGCCCGCAGATCCCCATGTCCCTGAGATCTCAACAACGCCATCAACATCGGCCCCAAGGAGAATTCGCCGCGCTCGGTGCGCTTGGTCAAGTCTCGAAGATAGGCCCCGGCGGAGTTGATCATGTTCGCGCGTTCCAGAATGCAGGCCACAGCCACGGCCGCGTTTTCGGGACCCATAATCTCGCAGGCATCCTGATACGCAGACGGGCTCACCCCGAGCATCGATCGCACCACGACCGCCGCCGACATCAGATCACGCCAAGTTGCTATTCCCGCGCCACCTTGTCCGTACTGACCGATCTGCGGGCAGGCCCTTAGTACGACACCGAGAGGGAATGCCTTTAGCGGCTCCCTCCGAGGCCCCCGATCTTTCTCTGCCTTTTCGCCCAGCTCTTTTTCAGAGCTAGGTTCAAGTTCAGTGGATGGGTCGGTGTTTGAATTCTGTAAGTGCCGCTCGTTCTGAGCATCATTGCCGCTCATATTATCTGCGAGAGCCTGTGTTTCCAGGCGATTGAGAACCTCGTCCTTCAACATCCTCATCTCATCGAGGATGTCCGCCACAACGGCAAGTGTCGGGACGCGCGGAATTCGGCTGACTAGCGCAACGTACATGCTTTCCACCGACTGCCAGTCGCCTTTTGCCCCTTCTTCCACCGCAGCCGAGATCAGCTTGCGGATATCACGCCGGCAAATCGTCAGGTTCTCCTTGACCTTCCTGAGCGCAATGCGTTCAGCTATGACCTGCTGTGCCAGCATTGCAAGCTCTTCGGCGCGGGCGAGGAGAGGGGACAGGTCGAATCCAAAGGCATTTTCGATGTCACCGGCGGCGTCCTTGCGGGCATAGCGCTTGCCGTTCGCGCTGTCTTTGCGAACGATAAGGCCAACGTCGACCAGCGCTGCAAGGTGACGGCGAAGCGTGGAGCTTGGCATGGCGTGCGCCCGCAAAGACAGCTGAATGTTCGAAGGAAAGACGATCAGTTGCCCATCCTGACGCAGCTCATTGTCGGGGTAAAAACTCAAGAGTGCGTCGAGGACGGCAAGGCTGTTCGACTGAATGCCGAGCAGGTCCTTGGCCGCAGAAGCGTCTCGGAACACTTTCCACTTTTCGACGGTTTTATCTGCCTTGATCTCGGCAAGGGCCTGTTGCCGCCTCACGAGCGCGAGCGACATCGGCCGCCGCCCGAAAGGCGTCGTCACATTTCCGGTTTCCATCGTTTCTCACCTGTCGGCAGGCAAAAGGAAAGCGCTCATCAAAAACGATGCCAAAGACTCTTGACGATGATTCTCGGAAATGCGAATCTGGATGTGCTAGAAACAGATCAGGGCTTCCGAGACGGCGACGTTTTGGGGCTCTTTTCTTTTGCGGGTTACACGTCCTTCTTGTTGCGCTTGGTCGTCTGATGCGCCTCAAAGAGCGCAGGCAGTTGCTCTATCAAGAAGGCAGCGAAATCCGGCGCCGACTTCTTGTCGATTGTGATTTCGAGTTTCGACCGGCTGTTCTTGATCTGCGCAAGCCGGCTCCCGTCGGGTGTCGACAGCATATTGTAACTGCCCACTTCCACATTGATTGGTTTCAGATGTGCCAGGGTCTGCCTGAAACGTTCCTCCGAAGCCAGGTGGCCCAAACCCTCCGCATAGGTGCAGACCTCAGAAGGCTCCTCAACCTTGTCCATGAGGGCTGCGAGTTGCTGCCAATTTGGCCGCCCAACGCCGGGAGCAGGGCCAATGGCTTCGACCAGCTCGGCTGGCAGCAGATCGACTATTTGAAGCATGATCGAGAGCGTACTCTTGTCCAGCGACATAGAGGACATGATGACTTCCCGCGAAAAGTCTTCCTTAAGACGGGCGGCAAACCGCGCCTTCTCGATGAAGGAAAGATCTTGGCGTTCGTTGTTTTCCTGGCCCTGGGCGATGACCAGTTGTTCATCCGTCAGATCGCGGACAACTGCCTTGACTGGAAGGCCAGCTTCGAAAGCTGCGCGAAGACGCCGATGACCAAATGCAACCTGATATCGGCCAGGCTTTTCCGGATGAGGACGCACCAGGATCGGGACGTGCTGGCCCTGCTCCTTGATCGATGAGACAAGCCCGGAAATATCTCCTCCCATGCGGTCCTGCACGAAGGAGGGCTCGATCAGTTGCGGATCGAGCTCGATGACGGTTTGACCTTCCGCCAGCCGCCGTTCGATCTCATTGGCGCGTCGGCTGCGGTCATTGAGGTCGCCAAGCGATTTGCTAACGGCCGTCATGGGCTTCGACTTGCCGGCATCCATGAACGGTCTGGAATGTGGCGGCGGCGTCGTGCTGTCACCGTGCAGGGAGGAGAGGAGGTTCTTCCGGCTCATGATCTCCCCCACGTCGCCTTGATAAGGGACTCGATCTCGCCGTTGACGTTGTTCATCGATTCCATGGCGCGATCATAAGTCGAGCGCGTGAACTGCGTTCGCTCGACTTCAAACAGGGTCTGCTTGGTTATTCCGGCATCCGAGACCGCCGTGCTTTTCAGCATCGGGTTGACGAGCACATCCTCGCCGAACATCGAGCGAAGAAACGCGACCATCTGGTTCTGTGGGCCGTCGGTAGGCTCAAAGCGGGTAATGAGGTAGCGCATCCAATTGTTACGGTCTTCGGCTCCAGCTTCGGCAATTTCCTCAAGCAGCGCGCTCATCATCGAAAGGAACTGGTTCATCGACATGACATCCAGCATCTGAGGATGAATCGTGATCAGAGCCGATGTCGCCGCTGTGAGGGCCGATAGCGTAAGAAATCCCAGCTGCGGAGGGCAATCGATCACGACGACGTCGTAGGCGTCCTCGACTTCCCGGATGGAGGCCTGTAACCGGGCAAAGAAGAGAATGTCGTCCGGCTTGCGTTGAAGAAGCGCCTTTGGCGTATCGTGTTCGAACTCCATCAGCTCGAGGTTTCCCGGGATGATATGGAGATCAGGGATGTACGTCCCGCGGACAATTTCCTGAATCGGACGGCGCTCTTCGTCGTACCGGATGGCACCATAGATCGTCTCGTTCGGACCAACGTCGACTTCCGGCTGGTTTCCGAACAAGGCCGACAGGCTAGCTTGAGGATCGAGGTCGATCGCCAGAACCCGATATCCCCTCAGCGCGAGATATTGTGCAAGGTGCGCCGAGGTCGTTGTCTTGCCCGAACCTCCCTTGAAGTTCATGACAGAAATGATCTGCAGTTCCTCTCCGTCACGTCGATGAGGCAGATAGCGACCGCTTGTTCGACCTGGGCGGTCGAGATAGGCGCGAATTGCTGAGATTTCCTGGACGCTGTACATGCGCCGACCGCCGGCAACGGCGGGCCTGAATTCGATGCCCCCTCCTTCGGAAGCCTTCTTTTCGAGGTCGACGGCCACGGTTCGCAAATATCCTTCAGCGACACCCAGCAGCTTGGCAGCCTCAGACGGCGTGAAGGCCCGGATCCCTTTACGAGCATGGGGCGGAAAGATATTTGTTTGATGTTCCTGCAGCTTGGTCGAAAGCGACGAGGCGTGCTCCGCAATCGTGAAGCGGAGAGAAGAGTTTCGGCTTTCCTTTGCCTTTGCGGTGTTCATCATATTATCGCCTGCGGGCCTCACATGCGGAAAAAAGCCAACCAACGAGCTGACACCGCAGATAAGGAATAAGACCCGATTCCCCTCACAGGGCAAGACCATTGGGTTAACAATGGGTTACACGAACGGTAAGCGAGCAGCCTGTCAAACGGAAAAATTGCCAAAACCTAAGCAAAATTAATGGCTTCAGGCGCGCATGAGCGCTCGACCGAGGCCTTGAAAAATGAGTCGATAACAGCCCGAAATCGAGGCATCCAGCCCATTGCACCGTCCCGCCGATCGTTTTGCCCTCTTGCGCGAGACAATGAGGTGCGACTCAGTGAGCGATATGGGCGGCAGGCACGCGGCCGCTTCAGGTCACTAGCCCGACGCCCTCTGCAGGAGCTTAGCCCCCTAAAACAGGCAATAGAGGAGCAGCGTCGAATACATTAAATGTGCTTTTTCCGCCAGCATTTCGCGCCTGCGGGCGAGTAGACCGGGCAAGGGATTTGGCTTAGACTTTTTTCAACGGAATCAGTGTTTTCAAAGGGAGAGCGGTAAAATGTTCGGCTTCTTCAAACGAAAGAAACACAGTTCTTTCTCTCCCGAGGTCCAGTTACTTTGGTCTGAGGTAGAAAAGCTTCGGGTTCGGTTTCGAAGCAGGGGGACCTCGATCGAAAAAGCGATGGATTCCGTTTCTCAAGAGCTTTCCAGGCAGCTGTCTACTGAGGGCTCCTTTGCCACGGACTTGATCCTCAAGCGAGGATGGTCTGTCAGCGACGCGGCGCATATGATGATTGCCGAGCATGTTTCGGCTGCGCTCCTCAGCGAGCGGACACAGTCCGATCAACGGACTCCTGGCGACAAAGCCAAGGCGTACCTACAGCTATTCAAATGGTGCTCGGAAAGAATGATCAGTTCCGGACGATTGCCAGCCGAGCGAGCTCAGGCCGAAATTCAGGCATTTGAGGAGGAAATCGGCTATCGCGGCGCGGCCCACGCAGGCTGATCAAAAAAATGAAGGCCGCGCGGGCCGACCACGGACCCTAGCAGAAGCCGTTGATCTTGAGGATCTTATGGGCCTCGATAATCGCCCTCAGACGATCCTCCGACGCCCGATCTCCCTGATTGGCATCGGGATGATGTATTTTGACCTGTTCCTTGTATTTTTTTCTAATTTCTGCAGGTTCCGCGTCGTCGGCAAGGCCGAGCGTTTCGAATGCCTTGGCTTCAAGTACCTTGAGTTTTCGCAGGCGAAGATCCGCTTTCTTCTCCTGCGATGTCGCGGCCTTTTTGCGCAAATTGATCGCTTTGGCCGTTCCGGAACGGACGGACGAGGGGAGAGGAACCTCCAATGCAGCGGTGGCACGGGTTCCCCAGGTGGGCAGCGCGCCGCGCGCCGCTTCGCGCTGATAGCGAGCAGTCACCGGGTCGGAAAGTTTCGTAATGTAGTTGTATCCCTTGGTATAGGCGCTCAAATGGGTGGAGCAGAACAGAAGATAGAGACCCTCTGCATCGGCTCCCACTGGCGCGCGATGCGGCCCATCCTTGTCGCAGCCGTCCCATTGGCATTTCGGACCAACGCTCTCACGCTGCTGGCCCACTTTCTTGCGCGTCGGTTTCAAACTGACGAAAATCTTCGGTACATGGCTCATCTCGGCATTTATGGCCCAACGAGCGTCTATGGCAAGACAGGTAAATCGCGGGCAAGATCTGCTCAAGCCCGGCGTGATGCGACCATTGGAACGGGCGAGGGAACGTCGAACGCATCGGCCTCGAAACCAATTCGAAGTGGTCGTCAACAACGCTTTCGTTGCGGGCAATACAACGCATTGTACGGCGGAAAGACTTCATCCGGACGCGCACGCTCTTTCAGCCATCGCCTGAAGCCCCGCTTCAATGCGATGCCCGCCGCTCGCGTCATCAATCAAGGACAACCCGCTGGTCCACGACCGCTTCCTCACTGAAGCCGACATCGGCACCGGCGCGAACCAGGACCGATCGTTACAGACAGGAAAGCCAGCACTATGCGATGAGCGCGCGCGCCTCGAGCATCGTCGATCACTGAGAAGGGAATTCGAGCTTGCGAACATCATAGCCGAGGTCGGCGGCTTTGCGCACCATGCGACGAAGGTTCGCCTTTGAGGGAATAGTGCGCGAGTAGATCCAGAGATCGGTCATTGACGGGTTGGCGCTGATGAACCAGGCCTTGTCAGGCGACTTGTAGAGAACCCAATATTTGAATGTGATGAAGAACGGGTAGCGGACACGCATCTTCGCATTCGTTGTTCCAAAATCCTCGATCTTGCCGGTTCCGTGAATGGTCTTCAGGCGCCCCTGTGGCGTATGAACGTGACATCCGTCCTCAACGAGAACCTCGTCCGGCACCTTGCCCTTCCGGTAGGTCGAATAACCGGCAACGCAGCCATCGGTCAGCGACATCGGTGTCCGTCCGATCTCGAGCCAAGTTCCGGAATAGTGGTCCGGTCCAACGTTGACGACGGCCGGCGCGGTAGCAGCCTGCGTTGCAAAGCCGACGGTCAAGGCGAGCGTGGCGGCAAAAACGGCCGAAAAACTACAAGGTGATGACATGATGGCGTCCTTCCGATGCAACATATGCGTTAATGGTGATTGGGCTGGGTCATGATCCCTGCGTAGCGAACTGCGATCAACGCCATGAGGCTTGCGACCGCAAAGCTGTTGAGATTGAGAAGAATGGTCAGATCCGGATCGCTCCACACATGCAGCGGCTGACCGAGGCCATAGCGAGATAAAACGAAGGCCAGGAACACGAAGACGGCCATGCTGCGTTGCCACCATATTTCCTCGGCGCGAAATGAGAGAGCTGCCAGCATGATGCAAGGGGCCAGAAAAAGCTGCGTGCCGGAGCCGGTACCAAAAAGCTTTGTCTCAAAGAGCGTATCGAGCGTGGCGACCAGCGGCAGCGCGATCCGGGCGGCCAGAGGTGCAAGGTGGGCCATGAAGGCAATGATGATGAACAGCGGGGCGGCAAGCAGGGTGGCCAGCGCTGCCGTCGTGCCATTGCCGACCAGATACCAGACGTAGAGCGGATAGAAGGGTTTGTTTATCAAGATAACCCACACGATCGCCACAGTCGCCTGTGTCTGCGGGTCGAGATGGCGCCGCTCGTTTTTGGCCGTCATGCAAAATACTCGGTCGAAGCCGGGGACAGGAGATAGTGGCCGACCCCCCAAACATTGCCGTTCTCGTGACCGAATAGGCCCGCGGTCGCGAGGAAAAACAGTCGCCAGCGGCGCTGCCAGAGCGAAGCGTCCTTGCCATAGACCTCGCGCAAGATTGGCTGGATGCGATCGATTCTTTCATCAAAGGAGTTGAGCCAGTCGAGCGCCGTGCGGCGGTAATGCGAACCCGACCAGCGCCACTCCTTCTCCACCTTGAAGAGACTGGCGAACTTGTGGGGCAGGTCATGCGCCGGCATAATGCCGCCAGTAAAAAAATGAAGTGCAATCCAGTCGGCCGGATCGCCATGGTCGAAGCGATATGAGCGATCCTTGTGCGTAAAGACGTGCAGAAAAAGCTTCCCGTCCGACTTTAGCCAGGCTCGTACGCGCTCCAAAAGCACGCTCCAGTTGGACATGTGCTCGAACATTTCTACCGAGATGACGCGATCGAAACGCTCATCCGTGGCAAAATGGTTCATATCGGCAGTGATGACTGTGAGATTGGTGAAACCGTATCTAGCTGCGACATCCAGAATATAGGCGCGCTGTGACGCGGAGTTGGACACCGACGTGATCCGGGAGTTGGGGAATTGCTGGGCAAGGTAAAGCGAAAGCGAACCCCAGCCACAACCAAGTTCAAGAATGTTCATGCCGTCCTCGATCGCGGCGTGCTCCACCGTTTCGGAGAGGGCATAAGTCTCTGCTTCCTCGAGCGTCGCGGTCGACGTCGGATAGAGACAGCAGGAATATTTGCGCTGCGGCCCGAGCACCAAGGCGAAGAACTCCGGCGGCACTTCATAATGCTGGCGATTGGCTTCGTGGGGATGAGCCGCGACGGGAAAATGCATCATCGTGTCGACGAAAGCCTGTTCATCCGAAGCCGGGCTGGCAGCGAGCTTTCGCCTGGTGCGGCTGCAGAGGAAATCGATGCCGGCAAGCGTCATGCCATCGCTCAACGGCGTGCGCTCAGCGGTATTTATGGCAAAAGCCAACATGTTCATGGCAGTTCTCCGTTTCGACGGGGTCCCGGAAAGAACGCGTTGACGCGCCTCTGAAGGATGCGGAACTTGTCTCCGCGCGTTCGCAGCATGTGGTCTTCGAGCGGGGGGATTCCCGAAACATGCACCAGGAGCCAGTACATCAGCGCCGGCGCCAGCAGCGAGGCAAATGTCGATACGGACGAGCTCAAGGATAGAAGTGGCCAGGCGCACCAGAAGAGCCATTCGAAGAAATAGTTGGGATGGCGCGAGTAGCGCCACAACCCGATTTCGCAAGTCTCGGTCTTGGCCGCAGGGGTCCGACGAAATTGGGCGAGCTGGCGATCGGCGATTGTCTCTCCGACCAACGCAACGACGGCGATAAGGATTGCCACGACATCCACCGCGCGCGCGAAGGGCGCGTCATTGGTTGCAGCCATATGGACGGCCAAGACAAGGATGAAGGCGGCGAGCGCCTGGATTTGTAGAAACAGAAACAGCCTCCAGGCGGCGGTCTCACCCCATTCCTGGATTAACCTGGCGTAGCGCGGATCTTCTTGGCCGCCACGGGTCCGCGCGCCGATATGACAGGCAAGCCTTGCCGCCCAGGCGCCTATCAGTGCCAGCACCGTCATGCGCCGCCAAACATCTCCGTCGGCTATGAGCACGGCAGCAATGCCGCCAGACCCGACCGCAAGTGACCAGACCGTGTCGATCCAGCCGCTCAGGCCCGTGACGCGCTGCACGCCCCAGGCGGCGGCCATGGCAAGCGATAGGCAGACTGCGATGGTGAGGAAAACCTCCATGTCCGTCCTTCCACTATCGTTTAACTTCGCAGTCGTCATCTACGGTCTGCGCGGGTCAGCGGTTTTCGCCATCTCTCAAAAAAACAGGAAAAAAATTTCCGCCGATTACGAACCGAGCCGAGCGAGCTTTCGTACCTGCCTTCCGGAGCAGAGAGCGTCGACGAGAGGAATTGATGACATTTTATCAGCGGATCCCGGGCGAACGGCGCCTGAACATCGCAGTCGTGGGCAGCGGGATTTCCGGGCTTTCCGCCGCATGGCTACTTTCGCACCGCCACGAGGTCACTGTGTATGAGGCGGCCGATCGGATCGGCGGGCACAGCAATACGGTGGAATTCGAAAGCGCGAGCGGGCCCGTCGTGGTTGATACCGGCTTCATTGTCTACAACGAACTGACATATCCTAACCTGACGGCACTCTTCCATATGCTGCAGGTGCCCACGACCGCGTCCAACATGTCTTTTGCGGTCTCGATGGACAACGGCGCGTTCGAATATTCCGGGGGGACCGGGTTGGGGCTGCTTGCGCAACCGATCAACGCGGTTAGCCTGCGCTTCTGGTCAATGATGCGCGATCTTCTACGCTTTTACCGCAACGCGCCGCGCGATCTGGCGACGATGGACGGCATCTCGCTCGAGCAGTATCTCGACTTAAACGGCTATGGCCGCGCATTCCGCTATGATCACCTTTACCCGATGGCGTCCGCCATCTGGTCGACGCCGACCATGGATGTCGCGGCCTATCCCGCCGCCGGTTTCGTGAAATTCAGCTGTAACCACGGCCTGCTCAGATTGTGGAACCGACCGACCTGGCGCACGGTGGAAGGGGGAAGCCGTGAATATGTCAGTCGCATGAGCCAACGCTTCTCCGACAAGATCCGGATCTCGACACCGGTTACGGTCATTCGTCGCGAGGAGGGGCGGGTTATAGTTCATGATGGTTCCGGTCAGCAGCAGGCATTTGATGATGTGGTCGTGGCTACGCATGCCGATCAGGCGCTTCGCATGCTTGCCGATGCCAGCGATGAAGAGCGGCGCGTCCTCGGCGCTTTCCGTTATTCGCGCAACGAGGCTGTGCTTCATGGCGATACTGGGCTGATGCCGAAACGGCGCGCCGCCTGGTCGAGCTGGAACTATGTCGTCGACCGTCGAACGGACGGGTGCGACGAGGCGCAAAAGCCCTCGATTACCTATTGGATGAACAAGCTGCAGCCCCTCGGCACCGCGCCACCGACATTCGTCACCTTGAACCCGCAACGCGAGCCACGTCCGGATAGCATCCTTCGTCGCGAAGTCTGCGACCATCCCGTCTTCGCCCTTGAAACCGAGCAGGCGCAACAGGAATTATGGTCGCTGCAGGGAAAGCGCAACACGTGGTTCTGCGGAGCCCATTTCGGCGCGGGCTTCCACGAGGACGGCCTTCAAGCGGGGCTGGCCGTGGCGGAAGAGCTCGGCGGATTGCGGCGACCCTGGCAGGTGGCGCAGGAAAGCGCGCGCATCGTGCGCAAGCCCCTGACCCGACCGGCAGAGCGCCCCTTCGAGCTGGAGGTGCTGGCATGAGGACAAAAGCTTGGCCGGCCGTCCTCGGCCAGATGTTGACATTGCAGCGGACGTCAAAGACGCGGCGGCCCGTGAACATATCATGCGCGCTAACTCGCGACATCAGTGTGGGGACGTCGGCGATCCGGGTGGCGCGCGTCCGCAGCCTGTCCGGCCGCCGCCGCCTGCCGATCACGCGTGGCTCGTTCCTGCGCCCAACGCCCAACAAATCATGCTTGAGCGGGAGGACGGCAAGCCATGAGCCAGCCTGACGATTCCCTTGGCGTTCCACTCGCTCCTTCCGGCAACACAAAGAAGCTTGGCCCTGGCGGCCGTCTCGTAGCGCGGCTTATTTCGGAGATGAGTTTTGGCCGGCTGCGGATCGTGCTTCCGAATGGCACTGTCATCGAAAAAGTCGGACCTGAACAGGGGCCGGATGCGATGCTCATCATGCGGCGATGGCGGATGTTATATCATCTGCTCACGGCCGGCGATGTCGGCTTTGCGGCGGGTTACCTTGACGAGGACTGGACGACACCGGACCTGACCGCGTTGATCGGCCTGGCGGCGAGGAATAGCGACGCGCTTTCGCGCGCGATCAACGGCAACATCCTGATGCGGCTATTCAATCGGATCGGCCATCGGTTCAATGCCAACACGCGCAGGGGAAGTCGCCGCAATATCGAAGCGCATTACGATCTCGGCAACGACTTCTATCGGGAGTGGCTCGACAGCATGATGCTTTATTCCTCGGCGATTTTCGACGACACGACGCCCACACTGGAAGCCGCCCAGCAGATGCGGCTTTCGCGCATCCGCGAGAAACTTGCTCTTCGAGGTGGCGAACGCGTTCTCGAGATCGGCTGCGGGTGGGGCGCCCTTGCCGCTGATCTCGCCACGCATTCTAACGCGCAGGTGGTCGGTTTGACGCTCTCGCCCGCGCAACTTCGGTGGGCACAAGAGGTAGCCGTGGCGAGCGGCAGGGGCCAGCAAATCGATCTGCGGCTGCAGGACTACCGCGACACGGACGGACAGTTCGATCGCATCGTGTCGATTGAAATGTTCGAGGCAGTCGGGGAAGCATATTGGCCGAGCTACTTCGAGACCCTTCGTCGATGCCTGGCGCCGCAGGGCCGTGCGGTTCTGCAGATCATTTCCATTGAGGACAAGCGTTTCAGAAGCTATCGCAGCAGCATCGACTTTATCCAGAAATATATATTCCCAGGGGGATTCCTGCCGTCCGAGCCAGCGCTCGTCGCTGCGATCACCTCGTCCGGGCTCAAGCTACAAGAGGTAGACCACTTCGGGAAATCGTATGCAAGAACGCTGCGGGAGTGGCGCAAGCGGTTTCATGCCCGCTGGCCCGCCATCGCAACCCTTGGCTTCGATGAGCGCTTCAAGCGGTTGTGGCACTATTACCTCTGTTACTGCGAGGCAGGTTTCGAAGAGGGCAGTATCAATGTTGGGCTCTATACCATCAAGCATTCATAGGTCGCGCAACCAAGGAGAGCAAAGATGACACCAATGATCCCGGCGGCCATGGCTGTCAACCTTTGTTTGTACGGCATGGCAAATGCCACCGATATCGAAGGTCGGTGGGCGCGAGGCGACGGGAATGCCAGCGTAAGGATCGCGCCGTGTGGCTCCGATCTCTGCGCAATCAACACGTGGATAAAGCCAGGGACTCCCAAGGAAAAACAGGGCGACAAGCTGGTCATGACCATCAAGAGGGGCACGAGCGGGGTCTATTCCGGCACAGCTTTTGATCCACAGCGTGACCTAACCTACAGCCTGACGGTAACGGTCGATGGAGACAAGATGGTCACGAAGGGATGCATCATTGCCGGCCTCCTGTGCAAGGGCGTGGAATGGGCGCGGATTAAGTGAGGATTGACGCTCATGCTCGCTTCGAAGCCGGTCGGGCAGGGCGGGATCGCACAGTTTGAGGTTAGGGTGTCGAAGGTTGGCAAACACCCGCCGCGCGATCCCGCTCCGACAACTTCAGAAACGCATAATTGTTCCTACCTACTGCCTAAGGCAGGCCAGGCGTCTCTTTGCGGACGTTAACCACGTAGAAACGTTGATTCATCGTGGCGCATTTATTGCGGGAACTTTACCTCGCCGCCGGGCTTCATACGCGGGCCGTGCAGCCGGGGGACTGAAGCCCTGACCCCACTAAAGTCGGCTGTACGGTCCACCCTCGTATGATGATCCGGGCTAGTACGGGAACCCGCCAGGATATGCAATGCATAGCCTGATCCTCTCAAAGTCTCTCGCCCAGTTTCACGCGCGAAGTGGTCCCTGGCGCATCTCGCAAATGCTATCGGCCGCGCGGCCTGCTCTTGCCGCGAGCGCTTTGAAGCGCAGCCTGTCTAGGAGCTCAAGTTCCCCGATGAAGGTGGCCATCCCGCCGGCTGCCAGCTAGGTCGCGAACGACTTGTTGGGCCAACGGGCCGCCGTCTAAATCCGGAGAGAACGCTCCACATGTTCGGCACCGAACCGCTTCAGCATCGATCTCAGCTCGGCATTTTCCTGACGAAACTTGACGATCATCAGCCTCTTCAACCGGCGGTTCTCCTCCTCGAGCGCGTTAAGATCGTCCTCGCCGTTATCGTGGACAAAGCCTTCGAGGCGTCCCCCGACTACGCGCTCCGGGAAAGAGGCGCGATTGTCAGGCTTGGAAGAACGAACAGGCTTAATTGCTATTGGCGGATTGTCATGCGCCGCGGTCGTATCGATGGCCGGAAGCTCATGGTCCAGTCCTTGCGGGGCTAAATTATGCTCGGTCAGGATCGTTCCGGTCGGAACACAAGGCTCCATCGAGGACGTACTCGCTAAGCCGGGAACCACAGCATTGGCAATAGGTTCCGCGTCTGCCCCGTCGATATCAGGCAAGACGCCATCAGTTTCGATCTGCAGCGCAACGGCCCGCAGATCGAGGTTGCCCCAAATGGATGGAGATCGAACTTGGGCCTGCCGCCGATTCTTGTATTCGACGACGAAGTTGCGCTGTGTTGTTCTCATCGTTCCCCAGCTTCACATCAATTGATCGAGCGCAGTGCCCACTGCCTCGTTAGTGAAGTCATCTCAAACATGAAGCCTTGGCTAGTTCATACCTAGCCGCTTGCGCAGCGAGGTATTTTCGTCGCGAAGTTTTTCGGCGAGCAACTTCCGCAGCCTGCGATTTTCTTCCTCGAGCTGGGCAAATTCAGCGAGTTCGTCGTCCAACGTGGCAGTGTTCGCGGACGCTCCGGGAGGCGCTACAGCAAGGGCTTTCTTCCACGTGTAGTAGGTCTGGTCGGATATCGCCACGGCCTTCACGGCATCCTTCAATGTTTCGCCACCGGCAATGGCAGCTTCAACTTGATTGATTTTCCCGCGCTTCTCGTCATCACTCAATCCGCGCGCCTTGGGCTTTGCCGTCTTTTGAATGGTCGAGTCAGCCTTTGCCGCCGTTGGTTTCTTAGACCTCGACCGCTTGCCGCGAGCGGACTCCGCTTCAGTCTTTGTTGTGATGTTATCAGACGGTGCAAGGAGTTCTTCGTCGGCCATCGATGATCCTCATGTTGTTCCACGCGTTTTCGACCAGGTCGGGGCTGGAGTCAACGTCGCGGCATCGAAAACCCCAATGAGCCCGCCTCCACCGAAGGAGTGCGGCAGACAGATTGCCAGCGGCCTGAACTTCTTGTGGTCGATCGGAGCTTCGAAATTGGACGTCAATTGCACTGTTGGGAAGACCGGCCAGGTTGAGGTCGCTCCAGTTCATGATGCACGACCGTTAGAGCGGTAATTCCGGCCTCATTGGCAGCAAGCAAGAAGATTTCACGAAATTGATCTGGGGAAATTTCTCCGGTAATCGCGTCGACGCAGGCTTTCACGGCAGCAACATACTCCTCGCCGTCATCAGACGGCCAATCTTTCATGAGGAGATGGGCTGCATCCCCCAGCGTCCGCACAACCCTTCGCGTTGCTGTACCGTGCCGAACAATGCCGATCGGCGTAAATGTCGATGACGTATCCCAGGACATGGCCCTCAACCCAAAGGCATTAAATTCCGTGCAACATACGCGCGAATTATTTAATTTAAAATTGAATATTTCTGCAGAACCAACCTTCGTTGAAGCTGTGCGTCACAAAAGCAAGGGCGCTCAACGACCATGCGTCGGAGCGCCCTAAGCTGCGATCAACCGTTGTTGCGACGTGGACGAAGGCAGCGATAACGAGATGCGAGGATTCGTAGTTGAATGCAACCGGAGGCGTTCAATCTGGTATCGCGCGACTGTGCATATCACCGCTATCCGAAAAGGTATTGTGGCGGATCAAATTGAGCGCGCTCGACGCGCTCGGGTATTTCTACCCTTTTACCTCGCCTGGCTTGTTAATTGTTTGTGAACGACAATCCATGCGGGCAGAACGCCCTGAGAGGCATCATGACGATCCCGTTGGTTTCAGGAATCTATCGCAGTACGTCATGACAAGTATTTTGACTAAAGCTGTTATGGCATTACGCGAGGTGACGAGATAACGGTCGTCCTTCAGGAAGGTCTCGATCAGGTTCATAGCGTCGTCAGGTAGTTTAGCCAGCGGCTGCTGTAAATGCCGATCGACGGACGACGACCATTGGGCGAGACCCTTCCGACGGTAGATCTTACCGGACCGCAGGTGCTTTTTTAGTTCCTGTAACTTCGTCCTGTGATAGCTCCGGAACTCAGAAGTGGCTGGTTCCATAATACATATTATGCGATCCACCGCTTATGGTTGTGGTTCCCAACGCTTCTCGTCCGCGCGGCGAATTTTATCTAGCTCAGCAGAAGCGTTTGCCGACCCTGAAGCTTAAGCAGATCAATCGATTTTCGGTCGAATGACACGAAGGTCTCCCCGCCAAGCCACGCTCCTTCATGAGCGATGACGCCATCGGCGAAATCGCCGCCGGCTTCAAGGACAGCCAGACCCGCTTCGACGGCAGGCCTGTCCATCGACACCTTCGCCGTGACCAGAAGATCGCGAATTGTCTGAGCGATATCGTCTTTGGACAGCTTCGCGCCGCGCCGCAAGATCCAGACCAGCTCGCAAAGACTTGGCAATGAAACAGCGATTAGTGTGGCTTCCTCAAGAAGCTTTGCAGCTGCCTTGCCTTGCTGCGGGTCGTCCTGCAGAACCGCCCGCGCCAGGACATTTGAATCGGCCGCGATTTTCACGCGTCGTCGCTCCAGCCCTCAGCAGCTATCTCGTTCATTTCCTCGATGAAGATTCTAGACGCAAGGTGCGATACGAGCGGCCTGCACAGAATCACCGGACTGCTCACCGGCCTCGTGGAGCGCCTCAAGCCTTTTCGATGGCGCTTGTGCGTTTAAAACTTTAGTGGATCTAATAGCTCCTTCCTAAACCTTACATGATAACTTCCTAATTTAGGAGGATATCTGTATGGCGAAATCGCAAACCCCAACACCTATCCGTATACCGAACCCTTTCATTGTCTTCGCTGCTGCGATCGGAATCGTTGTCTATGTAGTGTTTATCGCAGCTCTCGTGAGTGTCGCTATTCTGGCCTGGTTATTCGAAGAAATAGGGGGCCAGAACAAAAATTATCGTTAGATTTCCGCAATGCATCATTTGCAGAGCAATAGGCCCGGTTAACTAAATCCCAAAAAAAGTCTGTCTCGCTGGCGTGCGCCTGAACTGCAACAGTTGTCTTTTGCTACGGTTTAGATCATCCCCGGAGTTGCGGGGGATTTTACATGAGCACAACAACCGTCAGCGAAGCTGCCAAAGACATTGCCCGTTACATGTCCGTAGCGCTAAAGCGCTTCTGGATTCTCTACCGCAATGGCGGATATGAAGACGAATGGGCTTTCGCTCGTGTTTTCAACGACGTTGTCGACATCAATACCAAGATTTCGATTACCGGGCTCGTTATGCGCAAGTCCACCAACGGAAAATGGGTACACCGCCAGCTGACCGAAGAAGAGCGCGGCGACTTTGACGCCAACCGCAGTTGGTAGGTATTCTGCCGCCTTAATGACGAGCTTGGTCGCGACTTTGACGCCCTTCCCCGTCAAATAAACGCAATGCGTACTGTATGTGCGATCGACACACCGCCCGCAATCATTCGGCGCTCCCTATCAGCGGCGGCGCACGGGCGTTCTGTTCCTGCATCGGGTTGAGCCTCAAATGCCGAGGCCGTCTGGATAGCTCTAGCTGTTGCCGTCCGCTCGCTTTTCGAATCGCCCCCGCAGTCCCGAGGCTTCCTGCCATTTCTCTTCGATGGCGACTGACTCGGGGTGCTCATAAGCATTTGAGTAGAGCAAGTCGCAACACTCTTTCGACCGGCCCCGACAAGGTTGAGGCGCCGGCAGCTTCTTCCGGACTTAAATCATCTGACAACTGGCATCGTTCCCAAAGCCTGCACTGAACGAAAAGTTTCCCGAGATCCATTATAGATCCCTATCCACATGAGGGCGCTGACCAGTCCAGCTATGATTAGCCATTGGATACGCATGTTTCACCAAGCAGCCCATATACCTTAGTCTCTATAACTAATACTAGTTTCTATTGTGTTCTAGAGCAGCTTGTCACCCAGTATAGTCTTGCCGATTGATGAGAGGCGTTGCCCATTGCGACGAGAGAACGGTTTCAACCGGTGTCCCGGTGACGAGCTGCATCCATAATAATCCGCTATCACGCTCGGTGGGCCTTTACGTCGATATTTATGGCTTTCTCAATGCACGAAACGTCAGCCAGAAAACGATCAGCAATTGGCTCCGGTGGGCCAGCAATCCAACCGATTTTCCGATGATTAGCGGACGCAAACGGGATTGCCAGAGGGCTTTCTCAATTGCCGAGTCTGGCAAGAGTCGCATTGCCAGGCTCCATGCCTAAATGCCGAATCAGGCTGGTTACGAGATCTGCGGCTATCCGCTATCGAGTTCATGTCTCGACGGGGATGAGCTTGCTTGGTTGCGCCAAGTCCCGACTTCAGTGGTGGTTTGATCGCGCATGCCAGTTCCAGGCCGACTGGATGATCTGCGAGAGATCATATTGCGGCACCCAGCCCAGCACGTCACGCGCCTTGTCGTTATTGGCAACCAGCGTATGCGAATCGCCCTCGCGACGACCGATATACTCGACCGGGAACGGTTTTCGGGAGACGTCTTCGATGGCGCCGAGCAGTTCCTTCACCGTCGTGCCGGTGCCCGTGCCAAGATTGAGCGCGACGGATTCACCGCCATCAAGCAGATATTGGACGGCGCGCACATGTGCGTCCGCAAGATCGAGAACATGGATATAGTCGCGCACGCAGGTGCCGTCGCGCGTCTCGTAATCGCTGCCGAAAACCTTGAACCCCTGGCGACGGCCGAGCGCTGCATCGATCGCCAGTGGGATCGCATGCGTTTCCGGCTGGTGCCATTCGCCGATCCGGCCTTCGAAATCGGCACCGGCGGCATTGAAATAACGCAGCACGACGGAGCGAAGGCTCTTGTACTGGTCGTAATCGGCAAGCGCCTGCTCGACGATATATTTGGTACGGCCGTAGGGATTGATCGGCACCTGGCGATGCGTCTCATCGAGCGGCACGCTCTGCGGCAGACCATAGGTCGCGCAGGTGGACGAGAAGACGAAGGCATTGATGCCGGCGGCCTGCGCCGCCGACAACAGCGTCAGCGTGCCGATGACATTATTCTCATAGAACGAGACCGGATCCTTGACCGATTCGCCGACTTCGATCAGCGCCGCGAAATGCAGGATTGCCGACGGCTTATGCTTTGCCAGCACCTCATCGAGACGGGCCCTATCGCGAATGTCGCCCTCTTCCGCCGGTCCCCATTTGACGAATTCGCGATGGCCGTTGGAAAAATTATCGAAGACGACGGGCTTGTAACCCTTGTTCGCCAGATCGAGACACGTATGCGAGCCAATATATCCCGCACCGCCGACGACGAGTACCGTTTCACCTGCCATACATCTCACCTTTTGCAAGCCACAGATGCGCGGACCTTAGCCAAATTACATGTCAGGAAAAAGCTTCGCGACCATATAATCTGAAAAAGGCAGAACATTAGACATGTCTTGTGTATTTGATTCCCTCGGAACTACAGTCATCTGCAGGCGGGCTAGACGCTATCGACCCGAAGATTGGGCCCGAAGATAGAGCGAGGGAATCATGGCCGGCGAAGCCGAAGAGTTCGTGCCGAGCAGCTACGGCTGTTGCGGTGTCGGCCACAACAAGCTTGAGCATAAGTCCGGCTGCCTGGTCATTGCCCAATCCACAAAGAAACATGCCGCCTCTCGGCGGCATGTTAATGCATTTCCGTAAGCGTCTAACCTTAAGCGGTGAACCAGTTATGGAAACCGCTGGCGTCGACGTTGCTCAGGACTATCGTTTCGCCCTTGTGGGCGAGATCGGCACCGACATACTTAACAACGGCGTCGCCACCGAAGTCCGTTGCCGTCCAATCACTTTCAACCGTCCCCACGAGCTTGAGCTTATCCATGGTTGCGTTGAAGCCGTCGATCGTATCCGTGATGATCGACTTGGCCATGTCGCCGAGATGGAACACAAATGTATCGGCACCGCTGCTTGCGATCAGGTGATCGATGCCGGTTCCGCCTTCAACGGTCGAAGACTTCAGGTTAACGCCCGAAAGGTCGACCGTGTCGTTGCCGGCGCCGGCCTTGATATCAACTGTAGTATAGCGACCATCCGTCAAACCATTGCCACCGTTGAAAGCCGTGGCACCAGCGATGCCACCGCTTCCAGCGGCAGTAGCATCCTTGAAGCCCACGCCAGACTTGATCGTGATCGTATCGTTTCCAGCGCCTGTGTTAACGGCGACCGAATTTGCCCAGCTGCTGTCATTCGTCAACAGCGAGATGGTGACCGTGTCGTTGCCTGCGCCGGTGGAAACGTTTGCACGCTTTACGTTTAAGATCTCAACGGACGACGCGCTGTTGCCACCGAGATGGACGTCGGCCTGAACGAAATCCTTGAAATAAACGTTCTCCGCGCTGTCAGATTGAGCGAGCACGTTTTTGACTGAATTCCACTTGCCGACAACGTCAAACACGAAGGAATTTGCATCCTGGTCAAAGCTGAGGGCAACGTCACCGCCTACGCCAGGGCCGCCAACCGTTACAGGACCGGATCCGATCGAAGATCCATTGCCGGTCGTCGTCTCATGCTGCTGGGTGCTATTGTCAAGGGCGTTCGAATTCTGGGCGTCGATGCTCAGAAGGTCGGAAACGTTGGCTGCGCCACCGGTACCGAATGTAACTGCTAAACCTGCCATGAGTGTTCTCCATTGCTTATTCGAATAAAGCTTTTACTAGTGACGCCCGACACACCAAGTTCAGCAGCGACAAACGTCTATATTTACTAATAGATAAGCATAAAATTTTGGCAAGTATGTAACAACGCCCAAAAGGATATTTGATATAACACTTTTTGGGACAATCTGGCTGCGCGTCACTCTTCCCTGAATGCCAATCGCAACCTATCTGCGAATGGTTTGGAAAAATACGATATAACCGTGCGGTCCGCGATTTTGATGAAGATTTCTGCAGGCATTCCGGGATAGAGGGACCCTTCCGACAGGTCCTTGAGCGTGGCCATGTCAGGCGTGATTCGCAGCATATAGAAAGCTGCACCCGTGCGGGGGTCAGTTTGAAGGTCCGGTGAGATGAGCGAAACCTTACCGCCAATGTCGGGCGTCGTGGTCTGGTTGAACGCCGTAAACCGGATATCGACCGGCTGCCCCTTATAGATTTGATCGATGTCCTTGGGTGCGATCGTTGCCTCAACTTGCAGCTCATCGTGCTCAGGCACAACCAGCATCAGGACCTCCCCCGGCTGCACGACTGCATTAACATTGTGGATGGTCAACTGATAGATGCGGCCGGCAATCGGTGCGCGAATCTCCAAGCGTGCAAGCTGATCCTTCGTGGCAGCCAGCCGCTCCTCATATTCGGCGATGCCGGCCTCGACAGTGGTCAAATCTTTGGAGACTTCCGACTGTCGGTCTTCGTCGAGCTGCAGCAGCTGAAGATCCAGTTCGCCTATCTTGCCCTCAGTCTGCGCGCGCGCCGCGATACCCTGCCCCATCTGACCTTCGAGCTCCGACTTACGACGCTTGTAGTCATTCAGTCGTTGCTGCGTCGTCAGGCCCTTTTGATAGAGCGCGCTGACCTTCTCGAGGTCCTGTTCAACGAGGCCGACTTGATCCCGGGTCGCATTGATCTGGACCGTGAGACCAGCCACCTCGTCTGTCAATTGCTGCTTGCGCGTGGCGACCTGCCTCTTCATGCCTTCAAGTGCATTCTTGCGACTAACGAACAGGTTTTGTTCACTTGCAACCAGGGTCGTGGCAGAGTTGGACGTTGCAAGCTCGGATAGCTTTTCGGGCACCGTCACCTCAGAGGCCCGCGACGCCTCGGCCTGCAATCTGGCACGCCGCGCATAGAGCTGCGCAAGCGTATTCTCGGCAATCGAAAGATTGGCCTGCACGACAGTTCCGTTGAGGCGCACCAGCACTTGGTTGGCGTCTACCCGGTCTCCTTCCTTGACGTCAATTTCGCTGACTATCCCACCCGCAAGATGCTGGATCTTCTTCGTATTGCTCTCAACGACGACACGGCCGGATGCGATAACCGCGCTTGAGAGCTCAGTCGTCATCGCCCAGCCAAAAACGCCAACGACCAAGCCGAATGCGAGCAGAACGACAACGGCGATGTGTTTGGCAAGCGGTAACTTTGTGAGATTTCGCAGCAGCATGTCGCGCACCGTCACATTTCGTTTGCCGCCGGTGACGAACCGGCGTTTTCGATTGCTCGTGGCTGGTGGTCCGATGTGACCGGCCGAATATTCTGACGCAGCACCTGCCCGAAAATTTCTTCCTTCGTGCCAAATCGCTGCAATCGCCCGGCAGCTATCACGGCAACCAGATCCACATTGGCCAACGCGCTTGGACGATGGGCAATAACGATCACAATCCCGCCTCTTGCCCTGACATTGGCAATCGCACTGCTAAGCGCATTTTCGCCTTCCGCATCGAGATTGGAATTCGGTTCGTCCAGTACGACCAAGAAAGGGTCTCCATAGAGCGCGCGAGCAAGGGCGATACGCTGCTTTTGACCCGCCGACAGCGCTTCACCGTTGGAGCCGATCTTGGTCCTGTAACCATCCGGCAGGTTAAGGATGAGATCATGAACATTCGCGGCTTTGGCCGCATCTATAATGGAAGCAGCGGTCGCGTCCGGCCGAAAACGAGCTATATTCTGCGCGATCGTACCGGCCATCAGTTCGACGGTTTGCGGAAGATAGCCAAGGTATTGGCCAAGTTCGTCCATGTCCCACTGGTCCAAGCTTGCGCCGTCAAATCGCACCTTACCCAGACGGATAGGCCAGGCGCCAACAATAAGTCGGGCAAGTGTGGACTTTCCCGATGCACTCGGGCCGATGATGCCGAGCGCGCTTCCGGCCTGAAGGTCGAATGAAACATCCATCAGTGTAAGTGCCGAGCCGCCAGGGGGGGATCCGGTCAAATTTTCGACCGAGAAAGTGAATGCCGGCCGAGGCAGGGACAGGACGGGCTCCTCCTCCGGCACGGTCTCGAAAAATTTCTGAAGGCGCTTCCAACCTTGCCGTGCGGACGTGAAGCTGCGCCAGTTACCAATTGCCTGTTCCACGGGGGCGAGAGCTTTTGCCGACAGGATCGACCCGGCGATGATGCTACCGGCGGTGGCATCGCCACTAACGACCAAAACAGCGCCAACCGCCATAACGCCAGACTGAATGATCATGCGCGCCACCCTCGACGCGGCACCATAGGCGCCCACGATGTCGGCTCCTCGCCTGCTCTGGCGTTTGTACTGGCCGTGCAGCTCACGCCACATAGCCAACATGGTGCCGGACATGCCCATCGCCCCAATGGCTTCGGCGTTGCGAAGACTTCCGCTCGCAAAGGCGTTGCGTTGACCGCGAGCAATCGCTGCGCTCTCACTCAACGAGGTCGTGGACCAGTTCGTGAGTACGGTGATAAGGACCAAAATGATCGCGCCAGCAAGGACGCTGATACCGATCCAAGGGTGCAGCATGAAGCAAATAAGAAGGTAAAAGGGCAGCCATGGAAAATCGAATAACGCATTGGGGCCGTTGCTCGAAAGAAATCCACGAATCTGATCGAGGTCGGAAAGGGCCTGCAGACCGTCACCTCTGACCTCACCCGAAGAAGGCATTTTCAAGAGCGCCCTATACATGCGCCCTTCAATTTGCTGATCCAGAATGTCGGCGACCCTGGTCAACATCTGGCCGCGGACCACATCGAACCCCATCTGGAAGCCGTAGAGCAACAAAACCAGGGCACATAAGGCAATCAGAGACGGGATGCTCTTGCTTGGCAATATGCGGTCATAGACCTCAAGCATGAACAACGAACCCGTCAAATGCAGCAGGTTAATAAAGCCGCTTGCAAATGCAACCGCAACGAAAGCATGCCATGTTCGAGCGAGAGACACGTTGTACTTGACCCAATGACCGAGATAATTCGACGCCAAAGATCTGATACACACGTTTAACGCATTGTAAAAGAACTTAATTGCTTAAAAATGTATGGTTCTAACGTTCTTGTTGCTTCCATCTTTTTCGATAACTACTGCGTGTACCTCATCTTGCATCACTCGCGTTCCGTCTCGGCTTGCCTCCGAGTCCAAAAGGGAGCGAAACGCCAAGGCCACAAGTGGCTCAGAAGCTGTGTTTGTAGATCGGTGGCTGACAGGACATGCTTTGGTATAGGCGATAACTCGATCAGATGGCGGGCCGCGCAGGAAAACCGTATCGCGCCCCGACTGACCGATGAAGCAAATGTGATATCTTACAATTCGTACCATATGCGCGGATTATCGCCCGACTGGATCATCAGCCAGCGAAGATCCGTATCCTTCCAGCCCTTGATCGCATTCGTGCGGTTGTCGAGCACGAGATCGCCCTGATCGGTCTTGACGACCAGAACCGCGTGACCTTCGCCGTAAGGCGTCTTGGTCACCGCAATCCGCAGCGCCTTCGGCGACCAGCCCATGGCAATGAGATGATCACGCTTCGTCAGCGCGAAATCCTCGCAGTCACCCGATTTCACGTTCACCTGCCAGACATCGCCCTGATCCTGGCTGTCGTTGACCGGGCGAATCGAACGGTTGACCGAGGCATTGACCGATCGAAGCTGCCTGTTCGCGAATTCATTCAGCGAAATTTCCGAAGCTCCACCGCGTGCCTCGCATTCACTGGGGTTTTGCGCGCAGAACATCACATGGGCGAAAGGTGCCGTAGTCCGGCGCTTTTCGGAAATATAGCTGAATGCCGGCGCGGCCTTCAATCCGCGGGCAATACCGGCAGGACCGGCGGCCTGCGCGGTCTGAACCGCAAACAGAGATGCAAGCGTCACCGCAGTAACCAGTGCGTGCTTAAACATTTTCTTACCCCGTTTCGACGACCGCATTGCGGTCGAATGTCCATGCCGGTTGAAATCCGGCTTCCATTGGTCGAAGCTCTATCCAGCTTCAGCCAACGACGGGAACATACGGAGGCAGGGCTCTCGATCCGTTTAAATCGTTCTAGACAATTTTAGCGAACCATCTTTTTTCAAAGCGATCGCATCGCCCCCGATTCTGGGGCAATTGTCGCACCTGCGCGGCATAGGGTTGCAAAAGTCGCGTAATTCTTGCACAGACAAGCGCAAGCGGCGCCGGAGGGGTGGCCGACCTTTCGAAGTTTGGCCGTGGCTGTGACGGAAAGATTGAAGAGCATAGTTGCCGGCCTTTACAGCGTGGTGGTGCTGGCGGCTGTCATTCCGTTCGGCCTCGTTGATGCAACGCCCTTCGCGGCCGTTGCGATCTGCATGTTCGCACTCGCACTTGTGGCGCTATTGCTCTTCGGTGAGCCCCGGCGTGCCCGCTGGGTCTTCGTCTCGACGCTGCTTCTCCTGATCATCACCTCGGCCTGGATTGTCATCCAGACCGTCCGCATCCCCTGGCCATCCCTTATCAATCCGATCTGGAAGGATGCCGACGCGCTCGCTGGCGCGTCAAGAGACACGATATCGGTCGCGCCGGCAGACACCCTCGCCTCGCTTCTCTATATAGCGCTGCCCGGCATGACTTTTTTGACGGGACTTATCGTGGCCGATACCGACAGGCGGGCGCGCCGCATCCTTATGGTCCTTGCTGTCGGCGCGGGTTTGATCTCGGTTTTCGGGCTCGGTCAATTTCTACTGTTTCCGAAAATGCTGTTGACTGAGAACAAGCGCTACTATCTCGACAGTCTCACTGCCGTTTTCGTAAACCGCAACACGGCGGCAACCTTTCTAGGGCTTGGCTTTCTTCTGACGGCGACATTTGCTTCAGAAAATGGCCGCGCCTATTTCGGCTTTTCATCCGCTCCGAAAGGCAATTTCAACGAAGGCCTTGGCTTCTGGCTGTACACCGGGCTTGGTCTTTCCTGCCTGACCGCACTGATGCTGACCCAATCCCGCGCGGGGCTCGTTGTGGCAGGCTTGGGCGCCGTCTTTTATCTCCCCTATCTTGCCAGCCAGTGGAAAGGCAGCCGCTCCGGGCAGTTATTGCAGTCCGGGGGCTTGGCATTCCCAAGGTGGCTGCTGACGGGCTGCGCAATTATCCTTGTGCTCGTTTTTATTGCCATCTTCGGTGGCCGAGCGATCCTGCGTGCCGATCAGAGGGGCACGCAGGACGGTCGCCTCTGCATTTGGTCCGATACGGTCCATGCCCTTTCACAGAACTGGCTTCAGGGAACCGGCTTCGGTACGTTCCGCACCGTCTATTCAGTCTACCGAACACCGGATTGCGGGATCGGTGGCATCGTCGACAGAGCCCATAATTCGTATCTCGAGGGCTTTCTGACGCTGGGGATAATTTTCCCTATCGCTGTAGTACTGATTTTTTTCGTGCTTCTGCGTGCCTTCTGGACGGGTTATCAAGCCCGCCATCGGCTGAGGCACTACGCTATTCTGGGTTGTTCTGCCACGATTTTGACGGCGGCTCATGCGACCGTGGATTTTTCGATTCAAATTCCTGGCTTTGCCATTTTCATGATGGCGTTTCTGGCCGCGGTCGTTTCGATTTGCTGCGGGCGCGAAGAAAGAGTCAGCGAAAACAGGAAGAATGCGTCAGCTAGCTTACGAATCGGCGATCGCCGCGAACTCCTTGAAATGTGACGATTTAAAGGCTTTCGATCCACAAAATCGCCATTAAAGAAAAGCATAATATTCGTTTTGGTTGTAATGGAATTGCCGTAGAATCTTAACGTATCAACTCCTGCTAATTTACCATAAATGGGACAATCCATGTTGCCCTATTGCCACAATAACCTTCTGTTAGGTATGGAGTACCTGACGGGGTCTGATAATTACTTGTCTTTTAAGTTGTCGACGGGCTAGACAGTTTCCAGCTATTACTAAGTAGGGTCAAGATGCGCATTCCTGTAACTCGCCGTAGCGGCATCGTCGTCTCGATGCTGATCGTGCTTTCCAGCTGCACGTCTCTCCCAAGGTCTGGTCCCGATCATGCGGAGATCGACCGCGCTGCAGCAATTAAGGTTACGACACCCGATCGCAAGGTTGGCATCGACTATGTTCTGATCGATCTGAATAAGGGCATTCTCCCCTATTTTGACAAGATCCCCACGAGTTCCCTGCGCAGCGGCTTCGGCGGTGGTCGCGGCGGTGCTCCGGATATCCCGCTCGGTTTCGGCGATGTCGTGCAGGTTTCAATTTTCGAAGCGCAGTCTGGTGGTCTCTTCATCCCGTCTGACGCCGGCAGTCGCCCGGGTAACTATATTACCCTGCCGCAGCAAACGATCGACAAGGCTGGCACGATCAGCATTCCTTATGCAGGTCGCGTTCCCGCAGCCGGTCGCATGAAGGAAGAGGTCGAGCAGGACATCGAAGATAAGCTGGCGAGCCGCGCAATCGAGCCGCAGGTCGTTCTCACGACCACGACAAGTCGCTCTTCGGAAGTCGCTGTTGTCGGCGACGTCAACAATCCGCTGAAGATCGTCCTATCGCCGGCTGGCGACCGCATCCTCGATGCAATTTCGGAGGCAGGCGGTCTTACAACTCCGAATATCGAAACCAATGTGACGCTTCAGCGGCGCGGCAAGACGGCAACCGTCGCTTACGAAACCTTGCTGAAGAACCCGTCGGAAAATATCTATCTCGCGCCGGGCGATACAGTTTCGGTCGAGCACGAGCGCCGTACCTTCATCGCCCTTGGCGCCTCCGGTATTAACAATCGCATCGACTTTGAAGATTCCAACCTGACCCTTGGCGAAGCCATGGCGAAGGCAGGCGGTCTCATCGACACACGTGCTGACCCACGGGAAGTCGTCGTGTATCGCAAGGTCGACCGCGGCATTCTTCAGCGGCTGAACATCGACACCAGCCGCTTCAAGGGTGACCAGGTCCCGGTCATCATTCGGGCGAACCTGCGCGATCCCGCAACTCTGTTCGCAGTTCAGGAGTTCCGGATGAACGACAAGGATGTCATGTATATCTCCAACGCGAAGTCTGTCGAACTCGTGAAGTTCCTCGACATTCTGAACTCGGTTACGTCCACGGTCAGGGGCGTATCCAATGACGCCCTCGATACCCGCGAGGCGGTTCGAGACCTCGGAGATTAATTATATCGAACAATACTTCGGGCACCTTATATTGAACGGACTGGTGCTCAGCGGAGTTTATGTTATAAGCTCCGTTATCTTTGGAGGCTGGTAATGGTAAGCGCAGGGAAGAACATATTAAAAGGTACAGCCGTCTTTGCATTCGGCACCTTTTGCTTTGCCGCATCGTCCTTTGCAGGCAACTGCTTTTCGGGACCTGGTGCGGCAAGCGGTTCGCAGATGGATGCCTTTAACGCGACGCCTGCAAGCATTCTCGCGGGCAATCCGTCTGACAATGCAGTCGCCGGTTCAGTTCGTGATCTGACCGCGACCGAGACGAACGTGACGGCAAAGATGCTGACACTGGCAGCCGACCCCGCGACGACGGATGCTCAAAGAGCAGCGATCGGTGCGGGTCTTGGACGTGCTGTTAACGTCTGCCGTCCGCAGCACTCCGATCTCGCTGACGAGATTGCGGCGGCCGTCGCCGCGGCGATTCTTAACAACCCGGCGCTCGGCAGCTTTCGCACCGCATTCGAAGCTTCGCTGACTGGCCAGACGGCTGTTGCCGCTCTCGGCGGCGCAGGCGCGGGTCCGGCCGGCGGCGGCGACATTGGTAGCCCCGGCGCGACAGGCCTCGGCGGGCCGACTGGAACAGATGACGGCGGCGCCATTCAAGGCCCAGGTTCACTCCAGACAGGCGCGACGGGTGCCGGCAACTTTACGATCAACCGGACCACATCGGTCAGCGGCAGCATCTGATCTTTTCTTAAGACGCGCCGCGTAACTGTGTCCTGGGAGGGGGCCGCCCGGCCTCTCTTTTTTCACCATTGAACATTAAGGGAAAGCTCCTGTTGCGCGCGATGGCTGGCAATGGGGGGCGGATCGCTTCTGCACGGTCGGACCGGTTGGACATGTCTCAGCGCTCCAAGGCAAACGGACAAACGCGGCGAAAGACTTTTGCCCCAATTGCGTTGTCGCTGCCCTCCCCCCTATCCGTCCTTTTCCTTCTGACCGCTGTCTCCCTGCTTGTTTTTGCTATAGTCGACATCAGAGAATCTGCGCGTTTTGCAAATATTTTCCTCGTCGCTGAGCGACTCGAACAAGCTGAACAGGTCAGTGCGGAGACACTTGCCAAGACGGCCGCGAGTACGGATGGCATCGTCTCAGGCGACTATTGTCGTTCGGATATCGTCATGGCGGGCACCACGCTGGTTCTCAAGCGCTTGGATGCCGCCAACGAAATCAGTGGCTACGCGGCCTGGGTCAAGGCCGCCGACGATGCCGAACGGTACATGCGTCACGCCGTCGCGTGCGTGCCGGGCGATAGCAATCTTTGGCTCAGGCTCGCAGTCGTGCGTGCCGTAATTGCCCAGGAACCCAAATCGACTGCCGGTCTGCTGACGATGTCAGCCAGGCTTGCTCCGGCAGATGAGGTCGCGCTTTTGGCACGGCTTTATTTCTGGAACCGGCTCAACGTCACGACGCTTGATAACGCTCGAGCGTCCGTCGAAAGCGACGTGAAACGTCTTCTCGAACTCGGCGACCCTCGAAAGGTTGGCCCGGCGTTGACAAAGGTCAGCGCCGCCCTCCTCCCCTATGTGAAGACCGAGGGCTCACAGCTTTCCTCTGAGAGAAAAAGCTCGCTTGCATGGTTCGGTCTCAACATCGACAAGCTCCCGTAAACGGGCCGGCGCAGCCGACGTGCAAGATGCATGCGGTCGCCGACGCGGATGGCCAGCCGGCGGACGTTGATCTGGCTTCCGGGCTAGCTTCCTGGCTGCGAGAGCGACCGGTCGATATAGAAGAATGCCAGTGGGCTTTGGCCGGCCATCCAGACGAGACCGCGTCTTTCAACTCGATTGTCGTATCGCGACTTTGCTGAACGTTCCGCCAATCGACCTTGCGGCGGCCGTGCTTCTCGTGCCCTACTTGGATCGGATCGTTACAAGTTCAATCTAGACGTTGGCGCGCGGCTTGGTCAGGCCTCGGCCGACGTTCTGGCCCGGCATCTCGATTAGGTTGTAGCCGATCCATGCGAGGCCGTAGACAATCGGCACCGTGATGAGGAGCGAGAGACCCCAGCGCACCGGATCTGAGACGTCCGCCATCTCGATCAGATAGGCAACGACTGGCTGCATGACCATCAGATGGATGAGGTAGGCACCGAAGGACAGTTCTCCAAGATTGTGGAAAAAGCGGCTACCCAGCAATCCAGCGATCGGCCTCAATAGTTTTGCCACAGCGTCGGGAAGGCGATGCGTATGGATGAAGGCGAAGAAGATGAGGACAAGCGCGACCCGCACAGACTGATGCAACATATCCTTTCCGCCACCGAGCGGAGCCAGAACGAGGACTGTGGCTATAGCCGCAAACTGATAGGCTCGTATCCTGTCCGTCCACAAGGCACCGGCGAGCAACATGCCGGCGGCGAAAATATGCATCTTCAGTGGAAGGAAGGTGGGCATAGGAAAGGAAACACCGATCCGGTTCAGGGCATATGAAGTCACAATACCGGCAAAGGAGACAGCAACAATTCCCTTGATCCAGCCGATACGCCCAACAAGAATCATGACGAACGGCAGAGCGGCGTAAAATTGCATTTCAAGCCCGATGCTCCAGTCCGGAAGCGCGGTTCTGAAGGCATAATCAGGGCTGAAACCGGAGAGAAATGTCAGGTGAACCAGATAGTTGGTCAGACTGCTGTCGAGGTAGCGATCGGCCAGTTGCGGTTCGACACCATTGAAGCCGTCGATGATCATGCGGGAATCAAAGATGAAGGGGCCGAACGTAAGAGCGGCAACGAGCATCACATAATAGAGCGGCGCAATCCGGAAGTAGCGCCTGATCCAGAAGGTAATCCAGGTAGCGCTCGCCTCCCAAGGTTCGCGCTCTTTTCTGCGCTGGTAGTGGAAGACCATCAGGAAGCCCGACAGCATGATGAAGAGATCGACACCGAGATCGGGGTCGCCGATGACTGGAAGCGAAAACCCGGTCAGAATGTGAGCGTGGCCAACCAATACCCAGAGGGCTGCAAGGCCGCGCAGTCCATCAAGGCAGTCGACACGACCGCCATTGCCAACATTCGTCACGTGCAATTCCTCTACTGTGGGTTACGAAATTCTACTGTCTGCTCGTAGAGATCTGAGAACTTGACCATATTTGGGTGTCAGGACACAAGTCATTTATTGCACTGCAGCAACAAACTTGACCTGAACTTGCGCCGGATCGTCTGTTGTCCATGCTTGCGATGCCAGCAGGTTCAACATCGGAGTGATCCAGAGATTTAGACCTGTCCGTCCGATCAGCTCAGGCGCTCGCGTTAGAAGGACAACACGCGCCACGCTGTGAGCATCCCGATGAAGCGTATCTCTGGTCGCTAACCGGCCTCCTTCAATGCCTGCACGAGAGCCGGCTCACCCGCGAGCTTGGCTGCAATATAATCATTTCCAAAGGATGTCTCGTGGGTGCCATCCGAGGTAAGAGGGCTTTCGGGTCTTGCGCGGTCGGCCGTAACGGCAGCCCAGGCGCCGGTTTCTGCCGCCGGCGTGGTGGGATTGCCGGCCTCTCCCCATTTGCCGGCATCAGCGCAGATGACCATGTCGAGTGCTCGATTCGGGTTTGTTCGAAGGAACCGGTTGATCCACGAGCGGAAGCTGGCGTGCGCCGCATATCCGGGCCTGGGTGTCTGGTAAACGGGATCGTTCCAGCTGAGGTTGACCGATGCAATCCCTGTCGGCGAGGTCAGGCCAACGGAAAGATTTACCGTGACCTGATTGCCGTTGATGCAGGTGATCGGCGCATAGTTCTTCGAACTTGTGTTAAAGGCCTTCGGGATCAGTCCGGCTACCCCAATATCGGTTCCCACTGAGAGTTTTGAACCGTCGGGGATTGTCAGGGTAAGATCGCCCGAACCGCTGTCATAGATGTAGTCCAAAGCTTTGACATTTGACGTCGTGTCAGGCGTCAGGGTCGGCGGAATGATGCTCACATGTGGCATTGCAGCGCGGTACTTTCGGAAAAGCTTGCGCATCTTGCCCACAAGCGACATGCCGGCGGTCGAGCCCATGTCATCAGGTCCGATATAGGTCCAACGGACCTCTCCGTCGGGGATGCCCTTGCCCGTGCCGCTCGGTGCAATGTGTCCCGAGGCACCACCTGAGTCGGCAATATAGGCCTTGCCGTCCGCTCTGCACGTGTCATCGACCGCCCAGATCTTTTGCGACCATTCCGGTGTCGATGTTTGCGTCGTATCGTTGTGTGCGTCACACGGAAGAAGGTGTGTCGGATTGCACCAGGCGGCGAATTCCATGCGGCGATCAATACCAGAGGCGAGTTGATAGTTATAGCTGTCGGAGCCCCTGGACATCTGAGCGCAGCCGAGGCCAAGCTTGTATGCCAGACGCGTGCCCCAACCGGTGTTGCCGAAGCGGTCGCCACCGCCATCACCGAAAGTGCCCGATCCAGATGTGCCTTCGTTGGCACCCTGAAGCTTCGAGTTGCCCATAGATAGGATCGTCGTGGCATCTGCAGGAACCGCGACCCGTATAGCTCCGACCAGCATGGTCCCAGGGTTGCCGGTCTGACCACCGCTGGCGGCGTGAAACGTGGCTTGAGTCATCGTCGGGTCTGCGGCAATCAAAGGGGTTGCCGAATTAAACGAACCGTCCCGCCGGCCGAGGAAGGTCGAGGCGTTCACGACGCTGTTGATCGCCTTGTTCTTTACCGCGCCGGACCGTCCGACAACGCATTCGTGCAGCAGGATGGCGCCGATTGCCGTGAAGGCCGGAATGTCGTCTGGGGCCTTCACAGCAAATACCATTATGCGTTCCGCCTGACCCGGCACATATGAATAGATCGCCCGGTTATCCCTCATGTTCAGGCACCGATAGCGATTTGTAAGATCAGGTGTGGATGTCGAACTGTCGCTGAACGGATACTCCATCGCCAGCATGAAATCATAAGCATCCGCGAGGTCGACCTCGAGGACCGGACTGCGCGCCGGACGCTCCAGCGTCCAAAGCGGAAACGAAAACTCGATCAACTCGCCCGATTTGACGTCATAGGGCAGGAAATATTCCTTGCGCCGAACGAATGCCATTTGGCGCGAGCCGGATGTATCCTTCTGATAAGCCGCATTCGTGCCGTAGGCGACGGCGCGACGAGCCGTCGGCGCTCCACTGTTTCCGACGGTCGACGCCGGCGTTCCGAGCGCCGCCCGGGTGCCCGATGTCAGTGACGCGGCAATGCTGCCGGATATCGCTGAGAGGCCGATGATCAGATTTCGACGCGTGCTGTCCAATGCGAACCTTCCGTCACGAGTATGGTGGAGCTGATCGTCTGATTCGTGATAGTTCCGACAGGACTATTGGATGCAGAATTGGATGCAATGGTGGCCATGGTTGGGCCACAGCTCAATAGCGTGATAGAAAGTTGGAAACGCTCCCTAAGCCGCTTGCATAGCAGCAAACGGCTTTTTTGCCACGACGATGTAGTTTTTCGGAAAACCAGACTGGGTGTATTTTTGCAGTGCGTCGAGGCGATAAAATATCCTCGCCAGATGCCTGCAAGCAATTCGTACAGATGCCAGGAGCGGAACGGCCGCAACTCCCAGCGCACCTGGAGCGATATTCTTCGCGCCACGCGGAAGATGTTTCGACGCTGTTTCCATTTGATAGGCGACCGTTCCCAGATATCCCTCCATCCAATCCAGGCTGACGATGTCAAAGCCGGCGTTCCTGAGGAGGTGCCGCCAAGCAAACTGAGTGTATCGGAAGAAGTCGTAGGGCTGTTCATGCTCCTCGTAGAAAAGTGGGGCTGAGCAAATCATTGTCCCGCCGTTCTTGAGAATGCGGTGCATTTCGCAAAGCACGGCAACCGGGTCCGAGAGATGCTCCAACACCTGGTTCAGCACAACGGCATCAAATCTGGCTGCCGCGACGGGAATGTGCGAAAGGTCGCATACATAGGTGGACCTCGCATATTCCTTGTCGACCATTTCGAAATCGGCCGACTCATAGATGCAATGGTCGAACAGGTGCCTGTAGGGCTGGCTCCCGGCTCCTGCATCAAGCACAATTGAACCCGCGGGCAAACTCTTTGCGAATTCCTCATTGTGCCGGCCAAGCCAAATTCTAGAAGAATTCATCACGTTCTCCGACGGTTTTATCACGCTGCAAGAAGCATCCATAAGTTCCTAATTACCTAGCCGGGGTCGGATGTGTTGGCGGGGAAGGTTTATTCGTTCGGATATTCTTAAGAATACGTGGTTCTGTGTGATCGCACCCTAAGTGCCTCCTCCATCGCCTGAACAAGGACTTTACACATCAGAATGACCGCTAAATTATTACGCGTCATTCGCGACGAGATAGAGCTATACATCAACCAAATCCAGTCGTCGGTTGAACAAAAATTCACGGCGGTAACGCGTGACGACGTCCGATACAATCGAGCGTACTGTCCGATCAGCCAGTGGCGAAAGATGCTTTTCTCGTGGCCAGTTCCTGATAAACAACGACACGAGCCTATCCCTCATGGCACCATGACCATGCGATGCCATTGAATTTTCCCCAAACTATGATCGCATATCCACGCTTTTATCCTCAGCCATCAACACGGCACTCGGCTTAAAAATGCAGCAACACCGCCAGCGTGTGATGATCGTGTCATTGGCTTGATCTAGGTCTTGCTCTCAGTCAGTCTGGCGAAATCACATTGTAGGACTTCAGATGCCACGCGTCTCACTCTCACACGACCGCCGCATGGCTCTGTTAGCCGAATATTTGGCCGGAGCACGTATTGACTTTCTCGCTCTCAAGTACGGAGTCCATCGATCGTACCCGCGGCATCTTTTCAGGCGTTATTCAGCAAAGGGCCTGATCGGCGGATGACGATCGGGTCAAACATCTTGATGATTTGAATTGCTGGGTTGCAAGATTTAACAAGGGCTCTGCCCCGGCCCGGGGAGCCAGTTTCTTCAGCTAACTAGCTGATTATATTGAAGGAGTCGGTTCTTAGATGAGCCGGCTCCTAATTTTTTTCCTAATTCTGTTTCTGTGGATATCGGTTCGACTCCGCTGTTGGCTCCTCACGGCACCCGGCTCCCAGGATTGGCTATTTTGCAAATCAAGATAAGCTTGGTCGTAAAATCATGGGGGCGTTGAGGTGAGCGAAGAAAACTCAGCTATTGAGGCGGGACGCTGTTCTCAGTGCGGCAGACCGCCAGTGTGGCAGGTCAGCAACTCGCCACTATGTGTGGACTGTTTTCATAAATATGAGGTGGCCAGGACGCTTGACTTTCGAATGGCGGCAATCGGAATGAACTATGCTGCCGATGAGATGGACCATATCGCACCATTTGGTGGGCCCTCCCCCAGAATCCAAGTTCCAGACATCCCAAGAGGTCCAATGATCTTGAACAACATCAAAGTCGACAACAGCGTAGTTGGCTCGATAAACACCGGTAACGTAGCTTCGATCGACGTGAATATCTCTTACCTTAAGAGGGCCGGAGGTGACGAGGTAAGCTCTGCACTCGTGGAGCTGACTGAACTTATCGCTGGCGCAAATGATATAGACGACACACAGAAGCAAGCACTTCTCGACCAAGTGGAATTCGTGAGTGAACAGGCGGTAAAAGGCGCCGAAGGTAGACGGCCCGGCATGATCGCAGCCGCACTATCTGCATTGGACGCCACGGCAAAAGCGACTGCATCACTCGCGGCCATCTGGAATAGCGTTCATCCCGTCTTGCGGCATTTTTTTGGGATGAGCTAAGCTGATGAGCAATATCCCTGAGGGACAGAGATTTTCGCAAGTTTATATGAGGCGTGCTGATTTGCTGCCGGACAGCGAGCGAATGCGTAATCGTTTGGCGCTCCACATCGCCGGAACTGGACATAGCATTGATGACCTGCGAAGGTTTGGCCAGCGCATTCAGAGTGAGCAGGGAATTCTTGTCACTCGTAGTGCATATGCGCACGATTGGCCTCCGATTCTGAAGGCTATGGAACTCAGGGACGTCCTCGATTCAATTACTACCGTTCACAACTCAATCTCGGGCTTCAATCACGCAGAGCAGTCTCGAAGGCGGAAAGAGTTTCTCGATGACTGCCGTAGAATATTTGCGGAAGAGCAGGTGAGATACCGCATCGATGATCAAGGCGGCGTTCACTTTACGGTAGATCAAGAGTTCGAAGCAGTACGTATCTCCACCATTTCGGGGTTGGCCGCTGCGCGCTATAATGGCGTTCGCTCACTCTACGAGGAAGCTTTCAGTGCACTCGATAAGACTCCACCTGATGGAAAGACTGCACTGAGGAACGCTTTCTTCGCCACCGAGAGTTTATTCCGGCTGATGTTCCCATCCGCCCCTCAGCTGAACGGGGGCGAGGTACAGAAGCACTTGGAACCGCTCATCAACAGGATTTATGCGGGGCAAAGGCCAGGGATTAACCTGGCGCAAAAGCTAGTTGCATCGCTGAAAGATTGGATCGACGGCGCCCACTTCTACAGGCATGAACCGGGCGCCGAAGAGCCGGCTCAACCACCATTGGAGTTGGCGATTTATATGGTGAGTGAAGCAGGCGGCCACCTCCGCTGGCTATCGAAGCTGCACGCTATGGCTTCCATCTAAAAAGCCCCGCCCGAAGGCGAGGCTGACCCTGATGAAAATCTTGGGAGGCAGTATTCTTTCTGCATAACCAGCTCAGGTTGCACAGGGCTTGCGTAGTTACGGGCTATAGGGTCGACAGCGGCTCGGCGCCGTCTCTATCTTCTCCGCCCCTCAAACTTAGGATCCCACTTGTGGATTAACTGCCTCTCGAGTGCATCTGTGATTTCATCGGGCGTGTCTGCCGGTAAGATGAAGTCGATCCGAATGGTATTCTCCCGTATCCAATCCGCGACGTTTTCGGGATTGAGATCCGGCATTGTCTTAACGACATCGTTGGCCAATGTGCTGCTTTGCGGGTCGCATCGATAGTGCTGATAGTTGTAACGCGCGCTTGCGTTTGGGCCGCCTGCGATGCCGACCTTCAGTGCCCTACCCGCGCTATGAAAGCTGTAAACGGCGCGCATGCCATTAGGCAACTTGGGTTTAACTCTGGGATCCTCCCACACCACCACAGAGATTTTTGGCACCATTACGTCGGGCCGCATTTTCTTGAGCCACCTGAGAAACTCAGCTTTTTCAGCCTCGCCTTTCTTGAGATGGACGTTGCGTTTTAGAAACATGAATTGCGCCTCCGTCGCGTACGGAAGCACACACGCAGTTCATTTGTAAATGGTTGAGAGAACCGGCCGGCGCGCTGCTGGTATGGGCGCAGGTGGTGACCGCGCCGGCCATCGGTATTCATGCTGCCCGCCCGCGAAAGTGTTCGCACGGAGCGGGCAGCGCAGCCGCCCGCCAGCGGCTGGAGAGATCGACGACCGCGCTAGGGCGCAACGGCCGCCGTCCGCGGTACGTGCGAAGCGCACCGCTGGCCTGCCGCTTCGTGATCGGCAGGATGGAAAACTTAAAGGCAGCGCGAGGGTTCGGCGCTGATCTCCTGAGCAAACACACGCAGCGCTTCGCAATGGGCGCCGACAATCTCAATAAAGTACTCGTCTTCGCAGCCGATAACCTGCAGGCGTCCGGCAACTATGGCCTCCTCGCCAGCGCAGATCAGAAAGACAGTCTGACCAACCTCAAAATCAAAAACGTATGCCGGGTTGATGGCCCGTCTTCTTCTTCCAATGAGAGAACGCGGCAGCGAAGTTCTGTCGAGTGCGGTGGCAAGCATATTTAGCTCCTCGTGTTGCTTTCGTAGCAGTGCGTTTGTACACTGTAACGACACAATAGCCGATTCTGGTTCTGTGTCAACATGTGTTTATACAGGGTACCAATATGAAGGCTATTCAACTAAAAATGGCTCGTGCCGCAGTCGGCCTTGGTGTGAGGGAGCTTGCTGAATTGGCTGGCGTCACCGCGAACACCATCACGCGGATCGAGAATGGCGCAGACGCGAAGCAGTCGACGCTTGATGCTCTTCGGGCCGTCCTCGAGAGGGACGTCATCTTTCTTTCAGACGGAGAAACGACATCAGGTGGAGTCGGCGTCCGGCTTCGCGATCCGGCTTGACAAATTTGTAAGCCATTGAATGAGTTGATAAATTTGTCAAGAAAACCTCCGCAACGCTGTTGACCACTGCGTTTTCTGTGTCTAACGCCCCCGCAAAAAACGGAGAGACAATGAAAAAGCAGATAGAGGAAGCGATTCTGGTGTCGCTCAACGACGCCGCCAGGATGACCAGCTTGTCGCGCACCATGATCAACAAGTATCGTGATCAAGGCCGGTTCCCCAAGGCGATCACGATGGGTGCAAGGAGGGCGGCGTTTTTGCGAACGGAGGTCGTTGCTTGGATTGATGATCGTATTGCGAACGGGCGGCTTCATAAATGACCGACATCCTACGAACTCCCCAGCAGATCGCCGAGCGCATCAATGCGGCCAGCGGCGCGCACATCACGGCAAGAGCCGTATGGGAGAAAGCCAGGCGCCTTGGCGTTGCCAGGAAGATCGGCCGCGCGATGCTGGTGTCGGTCGACGACATTCCTTTGCTGTTGAAGGAAGAAACGAAGACGAAGCGGCCAGTTCTGACGGGTGCGCAGGCGCTGTCCGCCCTGCACCGCGCTCGCCGCGCAAGGGGAGTGGCAAACCGATGACCGTTCTCCTCAAAGGCCTCACAAAGGTCCGCAAGACGCTGGCGGACGGAAAGACCCTCTACTACTGCTACCCTTGGCGCGGCAAAGGCGCACCTCTTCTGAAGCACGAAGATGGATCGCCGATACAGCCGGATGACGCAGCTCTGTCCGCAGCTTATATCACGGCCCGCGAGGCTCGGCGAAACCCTGTACCTACGACGCTGGCGGGCCTGGTAACGGCTTTCCGCGCCTCGTCTGATTTCAAATCGAAGTCGGCCAGCACCCAGCGTGAATACGATCGCTATCTTGACGACGTGCGCGCAAAGTTCGGCGTTCTTACCATCCGGCACCTCGAAGCTAAGGCTACCAGAGGAAAATTCAAAGCCTGGCGGGATCTCTACGCTGAACACCCACGTACTGCAGACTACGCGTGGACCACCCTCGCCCGCCTTTTATCGTTCGGGAAAGACCGCGGCCTGCTGTCAACAAACATCGCGGAACGAGGCGGTAAGCTTTACCGGGCCGATCGCCGTGAAAAGATTTGGACCGAAGCCGACGTTGCGAAATTCGTGGCAGTAGCATCTCCAGCGCTTCGCCTCGCGATCACACTTGCACTGGCCACGGGTCAAAGAAAGGGCGACTTACTGGCGGCAAAATGGAGCGCGTATGACGGCGAAGTCATCCGGTTTCGACAGAGCAAGACAGGAGCTAAACTTGTCATACCATTGACGACAGCCCTGCGGACCGCACTCAAAGCGGCGCCAAGGGCGGCCGACACTATCCTAGTAAATTCTAGAGGTGACGCGTGGACGTCCGCCGGCTTCAGCACCAGCTGGCGGAAAGCTTGCACTGAGGCCCGCATCGAGGGGCTGACATTTCATGATTTGCGCGGCACTACCGTCACGCGGTTAGCCATCGCCGGCTGCACAGCAGCCGAAATCGGAGCGATCACGGGGCATTCGATGCGGGATGTCGCGGAGATCCTCGATGCCCACTATCTCGGCGGTAAAGAAGAGTTGGCGAGGCGGGCCATTGAAAAGTTGGAAGCAGCGAATGATCCCACAAATTGCGACCAAACAAAAAGCCAAGACACCCGTCTTTTTACGGATAGCGCAACGCCATGATTATCATGCGTCGGTGGGGTTGGTTAGGCCCTTCCGGCGCGGGATCGATCCCCGGCCAGGCCTTGCTTTGGAACAGGGCATGTCCGGAATACATTGCGAGCTTTGAGAAACGTCGGCCGCAGTTATTGACTCATCAGCGTGAGTGCCAAAGTATTAGATGCTACCACACTCGCTGAGGCTCCTTGGACATGACGAAATACGTTGAAACACAGCGCTTCCACTGTTCCAACGCTGCAGGCAGAAATTATACTGTAATCGAACAGATGCGGAGTTCTCGCTTCTCGAAAAACCCGCGGACCGATTACGTTACCGAAGATGGCGACGTAGCTGAGCGTCTCGATGACGGAACTTTTCTGCTGTTGGTGTCCAACGAGGTTGTTCGCGTCTCGTAGGCGCGGTTATTTTCCGCAACCCGATAAACCGCCGCATTGTCCTGCTTTTCCCGCAGGCCTTTTGTAAGACGGATGCCGCAGCTTGCCGTCATGCGTCTACGCGCAATATTCGATTTCGGCGATTAGAGTAGGCTGTACCCACACGACATTCTTCCGGCTTCCCTTGTACTCGACGGGCGCCCTCGTCGCCTTCAGCTTGTCCATCATCTCGCGCAGTTGCAGTCAATCCCGCTCTTTGATGCCGGTGCCGACTGAGCCAACATAGACGAGCCCATCCCCGCCGTAAGCGCCAAGCAGCAATGAGCCGATGTGGCCTCGCGCCACCATGGACTGCTCCCAGCCGACGATCGCGAAGCTGTCACTCTGGATGCATTTTATCTTCAGCCAGTCGCCGAGTCTGCCGGCGCGATATGTGCTGTTACGATCCTTGGCGATGATCCCTTCGAGGCCATGCTCGCAAGCGATGCGGATCAACTGCTCTCCGTCTGCCTCGACCTCCTCCGAAAGCCGGATCGCACTTTCCCGGCCAGGCCCGATCAAACCCTCGAGCAAATGCCGGCGGGTGGAAAGCTCGGTCTGCGTCAGATCATGGCCGTCGTAATATAAGAGTTCGAAAGACATCAGCACGGATGCACCGGAGTTTAGTTTCCCGCCGCGGCCGCCCAGCGACTGCTGCAGCATACCGAAATCCGAGCGCCCCCGCTCATCGAGAACCACGGCCTCACCGTCGAGTATCGCAGTTGCGCTCCAAGCTGCGCCGCCTCGGCGGCGATGGCGGGAAAGCGGTGCGTGTCAGGATGCGAACTCCCTTCGGCTCGATATGAACCGCAATCCGGTATCCGTCCCACTTCACCTCAAAGGCCCATTGCCGGCCTTTTGGCGGCTTCGACTTCAGCAGCGCGAGACACGGCTCAATACGCGCCGGCACCAAAGGCTACGGCAGATTCCCCCACGGCGATCGGCTGCTCGCTGCCTGGCAAACGGAACTATAATTCCGTGCCGTGCGAATAGTGGGAGCAGCCATCAGCCAAATTATCAGGATTGCCTCCCACAAGGTAACCTACAAACGGACCCGTTCTGATGGTGAGGAGGCGCATCAGTTTGCTCAGCTCAAGCTCTTTCCCGCCTTTCCAAACAACCTAAACAAAAGGTGCCGGAGGCAGAGAGCTTGCCAAAGTTCGCGGAATATTTGTCTCTGCTAGCCACACGTCAGAAGGGAGAAAACTTAAGATCGAGATGAGTCTCGAATTATTTCGCATACAGCCGTCGCGGGCATTGACATCTCTTCGCAAGCTAAGCATTCATAAATCACTAGGTGAGGTTGTAAGTACTGAATGAAAGATCCCGGCAGGCCATGCCACCTTTGGAGCTTTTATGCTTTTTTAGGCTTTCCATTTTGCAGCAATACGAGAATGGAACATTGCGCACCACCGCATATACTTAACAGACAATGGAAATGGCGATTTATAAATAATGAAACTTATAATCAGAGAGACATTGCCATGAATAAAAATAGCGTCGTGAATATAATATTTCCGTTGCTTTCGACTTCAAATCTTCTCCTATGCTATAATATTTTCAGGACACCCAAATCCTATCACGGAATAGCAGAAGAGCTCTCAGATTCTCTAAGCTTTAGGGGGCCGTTGCTTATGATGGTCTTCGCGTCTCCCCATGCTTATGCTTTGCTTTTAATTTCCCTCATAATTTTTTTCAAGAAGTCAGGAAGTTCTTTGAAAAAACTAATTTGGGCATGGATAATAATATTTACCATTGGCTCAGCGTGGACCGCTTTTTTCATCTTCGCAATTGCTAACAGCTAACTCGTCAAGGAGGATATACTATGGCAGAGCCCGTATCCCTGTTCACAGGCGCAACGACAGACTTTATTGTGCGCAATGCATTTAGGGCCGATGACGTATCCAAGAAACTCGGGATCTCAGCCAACGCCCTAATGGGGGCGATTGCCAACGAGCATGACACGAGGTTCAACCAGGATCTCATTTTTGACATGCGAGGTGGTACCATACAGGCGTCCGCAGATGCGTTTTTGGCAGGGTTCTTTAATAATCAAGATATAATTGACAATTACAACAATTTGAAAATAGGCGTGACTAATGCCTTCGGCAAGTTTGGCAACCCTGCCATGATGGACGTAGGGCCTGGCAATATCAAAATTGCCACCGCTATCGATGTCCTCAATGACTATCTTGCCGCGCACCAAGGCCTCAGCGAGGATCCGCTCAACCTCAGGCAATATGACAGAAACTACTACAAGCTTGCAATGGATATGGAGGACTTTGTCACCACCGATGCAACCTTCGCGATCGCGGGACTTGTCATTGCCAAGGCTGACAATTTCTTCCGCTCTAAAGACCCGGCAGCCTGGAGTCGATTGACATCAGATGAACAAGACGCCGCCCGTGTCATGTTTTACAAGATTGGGCCTGACATCCTTTCGCAAACGATTGATCGACGTATTGCCGATGCGAACCAAGCCGGTGCCCGATTCGATTTTAACCCGCGTGGAGATGGTGGGCAACAACATCTGAACAACCTAGGCCTTATCAACGCGGGCATGCAACTTGGACTTCCGGGAAGTTTATTGCCGTACGGGACTCCAGCGCCCTCACCGATCACTCCCGTAGCGCCGCCCACAATATCCTTGAGCACTTTGTCTGCTCCGCAGCCGATAGCACCAGTCTCGCCACTTGCGCAGGTGAAGCCGACTGATTTTTCCTCATTGCCAGACTTTTCACGGTATTCGAACGACGCCTCTTCTCGAGATGGAGTCCAATGGTCTAATGGCTATAGCTCCGCGAGCAAAGAGGATTCCTACTCCCGGGGGGGCTGGATTGACGTTCGTGTCGGAAATTGGGGGCCTGCAAAAAATTCATACCCTGATACCGGTGTTACGACCATCTCAATCGAGGGAGGAGTGACCCGAGTTTGGACGAATTCGTCTGGAGGTTGGGGCCAACGATCGAATCCGGTCATCCTTGATATTGCGGGCAGCGGATTGTCGATTAGTTCTTTAAACGAATCCTCCAAATACCTCGATCTTGACGGCAATGGTTACCAACAACAGACTGCCTGGGCTGGTCAGGGCAACGGCGTCTTGGTGTTGGACGCGGACGGTGACGGCAAGATTAGCCGTTCGAGCGAGTTTGCATTCACAGAATGGGATTCGTCAGCCACTACTGACCTTGAGGCGCTGAGGCACGTCTTCGACACGAATGGCAACGGCAAGCTGGACGCCGGCGACGCACGGTGGTCGGAATTCCGCGTCGAAGTCAACGGCCAGTTGGTGACGCTTTCAAGCCTCGGTATCACGTCGATCGACCTGACGCCGACCGGCAGCGGCCAAACGTTCTCCGACGGATCAGCCATTACCGGCACCACAACCTTTACCCGTGCCGATGGCACGACCGGCGCCGTCGGCGATGCGGTGCTGGCTACAGACGACGCTCAGTACAAGATTCGCACCGAAACGGTCACGAACGCCGATGGCTCGGTGACCAAGGATATTTACGGCTCCAACGTCGATGGCAGCCTGGCATTCCACAATCAGATCACTGCCAGCGCTGATGGCACAAGCATCTCGACCCAGTTCGACGATGACGGCAATGGCACCTTCGACCGCTCACAGACCAATGTTACGACGGTCGCCGGCGGCGTGATCACAAAGACCGTTTCGAACTTTAACGCCGACGGAACGCTCTCCGATAAAACGGCGACGGTGACGAGCGCCGATCGCGCCACGGTGACGACGTCGGTGGACCAGGACGGCGATACGGCTACCGATCAAAAACAGACGTATGTCCGCAATGCGGACGGATCGAACACAACTACGACGGTACAGCAAAGTATCAATGGCACGGTGCTGACCAGGACGACGGTGCAGACCAGCGCCGACGGCCTGACGAAGACGACATCAATTGACGTGGATGCCAACGGCACGGTCGAAGACATTGTTACGGAAAAGACCGTCATCGGCAGCGATGGCACCCGCACGAAGACCGTCGACGACAAGAGCTCGAGCGGAAAGCTGCTCAGCCGGGACGTCACGGTGACCAGCGCCGACAACAAGACCAGCACGCTGTCATCCGACGAAGACGGCGATGGCGATGTGGACACCAAGACGGTAGCGCAGACGACGGTTGGCAGCGGAGGCGACATCTCGGTCGCGACCTCGGTCTATAACGGTGACGGCACACTGCGCGGTAAGTCTCTGACGACCTCGTCGACTAGCGGACGATCGAAGACGACGTCCACTGACGTGACGGGCGACGGGGTCTATGACCTTGTCGAGAGTGATATCAGCGTGGTCGCTGCTGACGGCTCGATCACACAGACGGTTCAGCGGACCTCCGCCAACGGCAGCCTGCTGTCGAAGGTCGTGACGACACGCAGCGCCGACGGTAAGACTATCAATGAATCGGCCGATACGGACGGCGACGGCGCCGCCGACCACATTACTGCAATCAGCACCCTCAGCAACGGCTACCGGAATAACGCGGTTGCCATTCGGAACGCGGATGGATCGCTCGTTTCCAAGGTCACAGTGCTCACCGCCGCCGACGGTCTGTCGAAGACGACGAGCATCGATGCAGATGGTGACGGTACCTTCGAGCTTGTCACCACCGATGTGACCACCGCCAATGCCGATGGCAGCAAGACCGAACTGGTCCAGTCGAGAAGCGCTGACGGAACGCTGTTGAACTCGACGCGGACGACGACCTCTGCCGATAGCCTCACGCAGACGGCTACGATCGACGGCAATGGCGATGGCGTCATCGACCTCAAGATCACCGATACGCTCGCCAAGCTTGCAGACGGCAAGCGAACGGAGACGGTAAAGACGACGAGCAACGACGGAACGCTGCTCAGCCAAACCTATACGGTCACCTACGCCAACCGACAGAACACGACGGTCAACACCGACGCCAATGGCGACGGCGTCTATGACAAGATCGAGAGCACCACAAAGAACGTAGACGGCCGCGTCGGGATAACCACGAGCAATCTGGCCGCCGACGGCAGCCTGATCAGCAAGGTTACGACTTCGGTCAGCGCAACCGGTCTGACCACGCAAATCGACACCGATCTGAATGGCGATGGCGTCAGAGATAGTGCAATCCAGAATACGACGTCATTCGGTACCGACGGCGGCAGAACGGACACTCATTATATCCAATCCGGCGATGGCAGTCTGCTGAGCCGGCAGGTCGTCCAGACCAGCGGCAACGGTCTTTCCGTCCTTACCCGTCAGGATCTCAACGGCGACAATACTTTCGATATTGTCGTACAGGATACGACCGTTCTCGGAACGGACGGCTCTCGCACCCAGACGGTGACAAGGAAGAGCGCCGACACCACGCTCTCCAGCCAGACGAGAACGGTAACAAGTGCCAACGGCCTCCAGGTGCGGGCCGATGTTGATGCAAATGGTGACGGCACGTTCGAGCGTAGCATGCTGTCTGCCAAGACCCTCAATAGCGATGGTTCGATCACACAGACCAATACCGTCACCGCAGGCGACGCCAGCCTGATCGCGAAGTCGATCACGACGGTCAGCGTCGACGGCAAGACTAGCCAGGCCACCTATGACATTGGCGGCGATGGTGTCATTGATCTCAAGGAGACTATATCGGTCGCAGCGAACGGTCTGTCGACCGATACCGTCGAGACCTACAAGCCGGACGGGACACTCGCGAGCCGCGCGGTCTCGACCGTGTCGGCCAACGGCCTCACAAAAACCAGCAAGTCCGACCTCGACGGCAATGGGACCTTCGAGGAATCGACCTCAAGCACGCGCTCGGTCGGCGCCAATGGCGCGATCACCGAAGTATTCTCCCGCTTCGATGTCAATAGTGCACTCGTCGAGAAGACGACGACAGTCACCTCAGCGGATGGAAAGACAAAGTCGACGAGCTGGGCAGATGCGTCCGGCACGACGAAGCGTTCGATGACCGATACAATCGTCCTCGCCCAGAACGGCACGACAACTGAGACACTGTCCTATCTGAAGGCCGACGGATCGCTGGAAAGCCGGACGATCATGACGACCGATGCGCATGGCGTCTTGAGAACGACTACCAAAGACATCGACGGCAACGGCGTCATCGACCAGCGGATCACCGAGACCGTCGCCAACAACGGTTTCAAGACACAGAAGTTCGAGGATCTTACCTCGACCGGCGCGGTCAAGAGCTCGACTACGGTGACAACGTCGGGCAACGCCCTCAGCACGACCGTCGACTATGACAGCAATGGCGATGGCACGGTTGACAAGCGGATTGCATCGGCGACCTCGATCAGCACCAAGGGCGTACGCACGACCGTCGTCCAGGAATCCGTAGCCGGCTCAAGCGGATTGGCGCTTGCCAATAGTTTGACGACGACGGTGGACGGTAAGGGGCTCGTGATCCAGCGAGACTTCGACAAGGGCGGCGATGGGGTCGATCAATCGAGCACCGATACGACGACGTTGAATGCCGACGGTTCGCGCACCCAGGAGGTGAAGAGCTTCAATGGCACCACACTCACCAGCCGCTATCTAACGACGACCAGTGCCAACGGCCTTTCCGTCCGCCGAGAGTGGGATGCGGCCGGCTCGGGTACCTATTCGCAGATCTCCACCGATGTTACGGCGCTCAATGCCGACGGCACCAAGGTGCGCACGGTGACGAACCTTCGCGCCGATGGCTCGGTCATTTCCAAGTCGGTAACGACCGTCGACAAGTCCGGCAATGTCGTTCGCACCGCCGAGACCAGGCCGGGCTTCGGCGACAAGGGGACGAAGAGCGAAACGACGGTGCTTGCCGATGGCGCAACCAGCGTGACCATCACCGGGACGGATGCCAACAACGTCCTAACCGACAGGACCGTGACGCTGACCAGCGCCGACAAGGCTCGCGTCACGATCGAGCGCGACATCAACGGCGACGGTATCGTCGATCAGCGTCAGCAGGTAACGACGGCCAATACCGGCGTCCAGACCTCCGTCATCACCGATCTCAAGGCAGAGGGCACTCTTGCCGACAAGACCACCACAACGGTCTCGGCCGACGGGCGCCAGACGACAATCCTCTGGGATTTTGATGGCAACGGCACCAATGATCGCCAGCGGATCGTGAACGATGCGATCCGCGCCGACGGCGGCCGCACCCAGGTCAGCACCGATACCGATCTCGCGACCAACAAGGTGGCGTCGACCGCAACAATCGAATGGTCTGCGGATGGGCAGAAAACCACCACGACGAGAGACGTCAACGGCGACAATACGGTCGATCAGACGGAGACGGTCACGAAGGACCTGTTCGGCAACATCACGAGCGTAACGACCAACAACGCTACCGCGCGCGACGTCTCCTATCTGTCGCCTGGCGGCGTGTACTGGAAACCAGCGATTGCAGCCCGTCTGGAAACTGCGACCTCTGCCGACGGCAGGACTAAAACGACCCGCTATGACTATGATGGCGATGGCGTCTTCGAGGTCGTCATGCAGTCGACCCAGCAAATCGACGGTTCCGTCGAGACGGTGGTGACCGAAACCACTGCGGCCGGCGCCCCCGTCGGCAAGGGCACGCTGTCGACAAGTGCCGACGGCTTGATCACCAAGCTCAGCAAGGATGCCGACAACAACGGTACTGCGGATCATATCGAGACTTCGGTCAAACACATCGACGGCTCGATCACGCTGACAAAGCTTGATCTCAATACTGTCGGAGCGACGACGCAAACGGTCGTCGATCAGGTGAATGCACTCGGTGTGCTGACGTCGCGCATCACTATCGACAACGGCAATACGCAGAGCTGGTCAACCTACAAGCAAGTCTTCGATGGTAACGGGAAGCAACTAGCTGTCGATCAGGCTAACGACGATGGCTCCCGCGTCGCCGTAAAGTACGATGCCAACAACAGCCAGACCTGGAGCCGCGTCGAGGAATATTACGACACGAGCAATCGCTTGACCAACACTACAACCTATCAGGACGATGGCACCAAGGTTAGCGACAGCCTGGACCCGGGCAACATTAAGACCTGGTCACGTTATCTGCAGAATATCAACTCGGCAGGACTAGTGACGAAGGTCGAACAGACGAACGACGATAACTCGCGGATCACCGCGCAATATGACCGGGCAAACGCGAGCGATTGGTCATATATCGAGGAGTCGTATGACACTGGCGGCAGGCAGACAACCCGCAACGTTCATTACGATAACGGGTATACATACTACTATACCTACGATGCTGCTAATTCGGCCGCGTGGTCTTACTACCTCGTCGTTCAAGATGCATCGAAGCTCACGACTCGTCAGGTGAATTACTTAGACAACGGGGGATACGATGACTATAACTATGACCCGCACGACTACGTCAATGGCGGGTACACTTTATATTCATACTATTACAACGCAGCAACTGACAAACATATCCTAAAATACAACATTGCATATAACGACGATAATGCGACAAAGTATGATAGCACTGAATACGATTATCTCGGGCAGTTTGATTACAGCAGTATATATACGAAATACAAATGGAACGTACCGCAATCCCAAATGATCTACTACGATAACAACTACAAGCGTGACGTAAGGTACGACGGCAACGGAAACGTGACTGGATGGACACTTTACAACGATAAGGGTGGCGTAAAGGACTATTGGCCGAAGAATCCCGTTCTGCTGGATCTCGACGGCGACGGGCATATCGATTTGCGTCCGTTGGACCTGACTGCTGGTACCGCCATGTTCGATTGGGACCGTGACGGAATAGCCGATCACACCGCTTGGGCAGGTCCTGGCGATGGTTTCCTGACAATCGATCTTGGTGCTGATGGCGCATCAGGACCTGATGGCTCAATCGATCAAACGCGAGAACTGTCATTTGCCCTCTGGGCTGATCCGGATGGTAGCTTAGGTTTGTCCGACCTCGACGGCCTCCGAGTTGCCTTTGATTCGAACCATGACAATGTTCTCGATGCCAATGATGCCCGCTGGAGCGAATTCCGGATCTGGCGCGATGGCAACCAGAACGGCGTCAGCGATGCCGGCGAATTGCTGACCATGTCAGAGGCCGGCATCAAGCTCGTCAACCTGATCCCGAACCCGGCCGGTGCGCAGGCATTCGACGACGGTTCGGCGATCACCGGCACGAGCAGCTACGAGACGACAAACGGTCAGACCCACCTCGTGGCAGACGCGACGCTTGCTTGGCAGAAGAACACCAACGGTGTGGCTGCGTGAGCTTAGCAATGACCGCTCGCACCATGGCGACGCACATTCGATTGATGTGCGTCGTTTCTCCGATCGATGCGCAGGGCAGCGTCCGTGATCGTCACCGCTGATCCGGCCGTCGCAGAAACAGCCAAAACCGTAGAGCATGAACCCGCCGCCGAGATCATCGACAGCGGACTTGCGGCACTGTGCGCGATTGCCGGTTATTTCCGGATTGCAGCTCAGCCAGCCACGCTTGCACGCGATCTGGCGGTCACTGGTTCTACCGGCTCAAACGATCTGCTACGGGCCGCGAAGGGTCTCGGGTTCAAGGCGCGCGTCGTGCCGGTTCGTGATGCCGCCAAACTCGCCACACTTCCCGCCCCGTCCATTGCCATGCTCGCAGACGGATCGTTCGCCGTCTTTGGTGGCCCGATAGGCGACGGAACGTTCCGTCTCGTCGATCCAGTTGCCTTTTCCGCTCGCAGTGTTTCGGCTGAGGAACTGCTTGCTGAAACCGGCGGTCGGTTCATCCTCGTCCAGCGCCGGTTCTCTGGACCGGGCGCCTCACCCAAGAGCTTCGGTCTGCGATGGTTCCTGCCGGCGATCTGGCGCTACCGCCATGCCTTCGGCCATGTCCTGATCGCTTCGCTGATCGTGCAGATATTTGCGCTGATCACGCCGCTGTTCTTCCAGGTCGTTGTCGACAAGGTTCTCGCCCATCGCAGCTATTCGACGCTGATTGTGCTGGTCGTGGGATTGGCGGCCGTCGGCCTCTTCGACGTTGTGCTGCAATACCTCAGGACCTATGCACTGTCGCACACCACAAACAGGATCGACGTGGAACTCGGGCGACGCCTGTTCCGTCACCTGCTCAATCTGCCGCTCAGCTATTTCGAGACGAGAGCCACGGGACAGACGATCGCACGCGTGCGCGAGCTTGAGACGATCCGAGCCTTCTTGACCGGCCAGGGCCTGTTCTCAGGGCTCGACCTTATCTTCACCATCGTCTTTATCGCGGTTCTGTTTTCCTATTCGTCGAAACTCGCCTGGATCGTGGTGGCATCGATCCCGGTCTATATCACCATCGGCGTTCTGATACGTCCGCTTCTGAAAGACCGCATCGACGAGAAGTTCGAGCGAGGCGCCTTTAGCCAGCAGATGCTGGTCGAAACGGTGGTCGGCATCCAGACGATGAAGGCTGCCGCCGTCGAGCCAGTCGTGGCGGCCCAATGGGAGGAGCGGCTTGCCGCCTATGTTCAATCCTCGTTTGCCGCAACCATGCTTGCCGCAAAGGGCCAGAACGCCATTCAATATGTCAACAAGATCACCTCCGCCGCGCTTCTCTTCCTCGGGGCGCAAGCCGTCATCGACGGGGAGCTGACGGTTGGCGCGCTCGTCGCCTTCAATATGATCGCCGGCCAGGTTTCCCAGCCGATCCTCAGATTGTCGCAGCTCTGGCAGGATGTGCAGCAGGTTCAGGTCTCGATCGACCGGCTGTCGGACATTCTCAATGCGCCAGCTGAACCGCGTCCTGCCGTTGCCATCAGTCTGCCAAAGCCGAGAGGCGCGATCGCCTTCAAGGGCGTGAACTTCCGCTATACGCCCGAAGCACAGGATGTGCTGAAGAACATCAATTTCGCCGTCCGACCCGGCGAAGTGATCGGCATCGTTGGGCCATCCGGCTCCGGCAAGTCGACGCTCACCAAGCTCGTGCAGCGTTTCTACATTCCGAACAGCGGCCAGGTTTTCGTCGACGGCCAGGATATCGCCCAGGTCGATCCTGCCTGGCTGCGTTCAAACATCGGCGTGGTGCTGCAGGAGAACATGCTGTTCAACAGGACGATCCACGACAATATCTGTCTGGTCAATCCGGCAATGTCGCGGGCCGCCGCCATGCAGATGGCAAGGCTGTCCGGTGCCGACGAGTTCATTTCGAAGCTGCCGCGCGGCTATGACACCATCATCGAGGAACGCGGCGCCAATCTCTCCGGCGGCCAACGGCAGCGGCTAGCGATCGCCAGAGCGCTGGCCACCAACCCGCCTATCCTCATTCTCGACGAGGCGACCAGCGCGCTCGACTACGAGAGCGAGCGAATTATCCTCGCCAACATGCGCGAGATCGTGCGCGGCCGCACCGTCATCATCATTGCTCACCGGCTTGCGACGGTGCGCCACTGCGACCGCATTATTGGCATGAAGGATGGCCGCATCGTCGAGGAAGGCACGCATGAGACGCTTCTTACCCGCGAGAACGGCCTTTATGCGCATCTGTGGCAATTGCAGACGGCACCGGTCCAACCATGAACCAGACCGTCCGTCCGCCCAAGGTGCCGAAGAAGCCGCCGCGTAAGCCGCGCGACCATACCGCATTCCTGCCGGCGGCACTTGAGATCCTCGAAACACCCGCTTCGCCGATCAGGGCGGCCCTCATCTGGTTCATCTCGGTATTCGTGATCCTGGCAATCGTCTGGAGCTATTTTGGCCGGTTCGACATCGTTGCGACCGCTCAAGGTAAGCTACAGCCGACGGGGCGAGTGAAGGTCATTCAGTCGCTGGAGACCGGCAAGACGGCCGCGATCCCTGTCGCCAACGGCTCGAAGGTCAAGGCAGGCGATATCGTCGTCGAACTCGATCCGACGGAGATCAGGGCAGAAGTCAACGCACTGCTCGCGAGCCTCCGGTCGCTGCGGGCCGAAGTCACTCGACGAACGACTGCGAGAGCGCAGGTCGAGGCTTGGCAGCGTGCCGGTCTCTGGACAAATACGCCGTCGATCTCGATGCCTCTTGTTTTCGGTGAGGATATCCCTCCGTCCATCAGAACCCGTGAGGAAGCGCAGTTCCAGTCATCGCTGGAACAACTGGCTTCGTCGCTTGCCAATCTCTCCTCGCAAAGAGAGCAGCAGCTTGCAACGCTTGGCCGGTTCAACCGGATGGTCGCGGCTCAGAAAAACCTGATTGCGACGATGGATGATCGCGTGACGATGCGATCGCAGCTCATGGAGTCCAGTGCTGGTCCACGTGCAGGGGTAATTGATGCGATGGAAGCCAAGCAGCGGGTCGAGGCGGACCTCGCCGAGCAGATCGGTCAGGCCGATGAAGCAGCAGCCGCGCTAGCAGTTGCCACGACAGAGGGCGAGAAGGCGATCAAGGCGTTCATTGCGGAGAATGTCGAAAAGCAGACTGAGGCGGAGCGGCAGATCGACGAGCAGGAGCAGCAGCTTATCCGCGCCCAGAAAAAGCTGGACGCCATGACGATCAAAAGTCCGATCAGCGGGACCGTGCAGACATCTGCCATTACGACCGTCGGCCAGGTGGTCATGGCCGGATCGGAACTGATGCGGATCGTGCCGGAAAATGCAGCGCTGGAAATCGAAGCATACTTGCCTAACCAGGACATCGGCTTCGTCGCGCCGGGGCAGCAAGCGGTGATCAAGGTTCAGGCCTTCCCGTTCACGCGCTACGGGGTGATCGAAGGGAAAGTGACGCGAGTTGCGACGGATGCCATTCCAGAGCCCGATGCGCAGCAGCTAGAGGGGCAGCCGGACAAGCAGCTGCAGAGCTCAATGCCCATCGGTAACGCACAGAGAGTTCAGAACCTAGTGTTTCCTATCACAGTCGTTCCTGATGTCGGCGTGATCAATGTCGATGGCACCTCCGTGGCGCTCTCTCCCGGCATGGCGGTGTCGGTCGAGGTTAAGACGGGTAGCCGGCGCATTCTTGAATACCTGTTCTCACCCATTGCCGAGGTTTCTTCAGAGGCGATGAAGGAGCGGTAGAGACGGTGTGAGCCTTGTCCATTTGACGAACAGGTGATCTGCGACAAAACCAGTGTCAGTCTGGATTGACGCGCATGCGAGGCGTGTATTGTATCGAGCAATGCAAACAGGAGCCACCATGACCCCCGCTCGTTTCACCGAATGCCTTCTGCACATACGCTGGACGCCAATTAATCTGGCCAGTGCGCTGCAATGCGATCTGTCGTGGGTGGAAGCGCTGGAAGCAGGGAATGCTGAAGTGCCGTCCGGCTTGGCTGCCTGGCTGGAAACGCTTGCTCAGTGCCATGAGGCCGCGGGAGTCCCTCAGACATACCGTGGGCGTGGACATGATTCTGAGGAGAGAGTGAGATGTCTAGGAACTGGTACGTCGAAAGCTATGCCGTCGATGGAACAGCGGCGGATACCGCGAAGACCTACGATAGTTATGGGGAAGCGTTCGATGCGGTAAAGGCAATCTGCGACGCCGGAAAGATTGCGAGAGTTCGCGCTCCACTCAACGCGACGGGTGAGCAGATAAGTTCTTTCGAAAGCTTGGGAGCGGTCGAAGCTAGCTAGATCCGCCAGCTACATAAACCGAAGTTCCGCCGTGACCTTCGCATCTCTTGGCAACGGAGTCCCGAACGCGTCTCGCGTCCGCCTACCGATACGGACGGCGTCTTCGACAGATGACGCGGTTACCCAAGTGTGCCAGACAGGCGGCTCGCCCTGTCCTCGCCAATTCTTATGAAATGGGTCGATCGTCACAGTGTACGCTTGCAGCACTGGAGTCTCCGTCGCCCTCCCTGTAAATGAGTTGGCAGTGGTGAGCCAAGAAATCAAGGCCTGCAGCGACGGTGTAGAACTTTGCGCGAGGCTCCACGGATGGCCGAGGAGCATTACGAGCAGACGAAGGCAGCGCACGACCGATAAGCAAAAACGACGGTGCGCAAAAACGGAGGGAAGCAGTCAATTCCAATTCTGAAGACTACTCCGGATTATGCCCATTGGTTGCTGCTGATACATACCAACAGACAGCTTTTACGCTACCCCACTCGTCGCTATTGTTGATACAGTTGAATTTTACCGCGACGCAACCTTGGCAAAAGGTTGATACTACAATATACGTCCACAACCGCACCACTGACGAAAATTTGGCTTGGCACCCTAACTTTCGCCATTTCCTTAACCATATTTCCACGCTCGGGGGGGGGAACATCATGAGCAGAGAAGCATTCTTAGGGGGACCTTCTCGGAAACGACAGGTTAACCAGGTGACCAGAGCCATTACGATAATCAGGATATTTTTCCTCTTCGCCCTGTTCTCCTCGGGCGTAATCGAGCTGTGGGCTAGTAACTTCTTTTCGACGCCAATTGAACAGTTGACGGTTAGCGCAATCATTGGTGCGTTGGGCGTGTTCGGTGCGAAGGTTTCGCATCTCGTATAGACATGCTTTCAGCTCAGCAGATCACGTTCGCAACTATTACCGCCGGGCCATTTATTGGCGTGGTTTTTTGGGCGTGGTTCAAGTTTACCTGCAAGAAATGGAGCATGCCGATTAACATGTTTCTCGGCATGTTTGCCAATGGTATGTCGGTGGTGCCGTTGGCATGCATTATCTTCAATATCCTCTACGCATCGTACGAGGCATCGTTTCCCGTCGCAAATGCCGCACAGGCGGCCCCGGTTCAGCAAGCATCATTGACTTCGTCTATGGCAGGGACAGAGACAACAATCTTTTTGGCTCTGCTTTACGCGCTGTTCATGAGTTTCTACATGTTTCACAAGAGCATGCAGGACATCCTACGCACCACTCCGTAAGTTCGATTGTCAACGGGACGAAGAAGCCCCGGAGATAGCTCTTAGCGAGGACATTCTCGCTCCAACCGCTGCTGGTTCTCCCGCAATTCAATCAGCACATCCCGGGCGCCGTAAATCGCTCCCTGTGCAGTCTTCACCTCGTCGATCTGTCTTTGCTGATCGGTGATGCGCTGGTCGTAGCTGCCGAACACCCGACCGAGCTCTTCCCGCGGACTTGGGCATTGCGCAGATCCTTCACCGCAGCGTCAGTCCTAGCGCGATCCTCTGCCGATCGAGCGGTACGCCACTCCAATTCCTGCTGCGTAACCATCTTGTCAGCCAGGATGTTAACCGAGGCCTTAAGGTCGCTGGTCGCCTCTCGGATCGGAAGGTATGCCAGGCCGCCCAGCATGGCAGCGAAGGTCAGAGCTACGCCCAAGGCCTGCCATTGCGGCTTGTTGCGCTCCGCAAGGTTCGTCGACAGCGCGGCGATCGAGGCACGCGTTTCGTTCGCAAGCGATGTTACGGCGGTGTCGATGTTCTTGAAGCCTGACCGAACCTCAGTTTCGAGATCTGTCTGCCGGCGCCCGAGATTGGTGACCCGCTCGCCGAGCTGGGCGGTGATGGCGTCGGTATATACGCGGTGGGCATCGTTGTTGTTGCTCATGTCATCTGCCATCCTTGTCCCTGCTCTGCCCTTTCAATGCCATTTCGACCGGGCAAGTGCCGGCATGCGGATAACGAAAAGCCGGCCTAATCGAACGGCCGGGAACATTTGCGATAGATCTCAGTTGAAGCGCTGGATCGCGTGGTGAAACTGTCTCCAACAGTGCCCATCCGCGGCCCTCGCCGTGCGGTCCACTTTCCTGTTGTGACCCCTAACTCGCCCGCTTCGGCGGGCTTCTTTTTGCCCCTAAGATCATCGCCAGCGCAGCGAACGCTTCAGACATTGTGGTCGAGGGACTATTCGTTCATTATTTCGGCCTGATCGTGGAGGCGAAGACATGGTCCTGCTGACAATGGCATCCATAGGAGCGGCGATAGATGGTCTAACCAAGACTTTAGATATCCTTAGTAAGTGGCGAGCCGCATTTCCCAATCAAGAAACGAAACGAAAGAGGATCTTCACTGCATATATCGAGCCGATGTTCGTAGCCCTGCAACCGGTTTTCAGGACATACGCCGATGGGATCGCCGAACTCCGTGCAGGCTTTGCTCTGGCGAAGAATGGCACTGAAGCGAAAGCAAGGTTTCACGAATTTTTAGAGTATCGACGGAAACTCGCTCAAGCTCGCAGCGAGTTATATCCGCAGGTACAGTCCGCGGTTGAGTATTTACGGAACACCCAAGATTATCGAATGCCGGTCTTCAAGGATCATTGCTTGCGTTCATCGAAGCGCTGGACGCGTATTTCCCTGGCTCGATGTTCGAGTTTGCGCAAGAGGGGCACGAGTATTTCATATCGTCCTTGGCGGATCATAAATCGCGCGGCCCCACCTCGTCCCTCGCTACTTCTATCGTCGATTTCGTGCGTAGAGCCGATCGGTTGATGGGCGACGAGGGATTCCGCGAAAAAGTCGTGAAGCTCTGCGACGCAGCGATACTTACGCTCGAAAAGCGTCACGCTCGTGTGCATCAAGCATACGTTCGGATAATGCGCTCCGACATATCCGCAAGGCCCTCGTACGCCGGCCTGTAAACCGCAAATGCGACAGAAGCGATCAGGGGGGCCACGATTAACGCAATCACTATTCTCCACCAAGGCGGAGATGGGACAGTATTTACTGGCATCTCGAACTGCCCCATATCGGAAAGAATTGTTCGACAAGGTTGCACGTCAAGGTGTGGTTGACAACTCCGCGTGTGGCCTGATCGTGGGATCGACGAGCGGCACGCTTTTGATGATGGGCGGTGGGTTCCGATTACGAAAACCGCGTCAAATCGCGAATACCAGGCGAGGCACCTTGTAGATACGCATGGCCGGTGCCTACGACTTAGGCGCTGGCGTTTTCTTGCCGCCTACAAATCATCCTGCGAACTATTGATAGCGAGGGATCACGCCGAGGACGCCTAAGGTTAGGCCTACGAACAATATTGTGCCTAACACAGCAATCATCGGTAGGAACACTAGGAATTTGAGCTTCGGGCCAGCCTCGTTATCTTCATCACCGGGGTCGGCTTTGTATATCGTCGGACCGAAATCCTCGGTCAGATCCCAGTCACGCTGGTAGTAGAACTTGAGCGACCGGAGGTACCAATACCATCCGTAGATCATGAAGTAGCCTGAAAGACCAAGGCCGAATATTACCAAGGCTTTTTCTTCTAGTGTCATCTCGCCCCTGTGTCGATGCGCTCGCGTCCCGACTGCATTACGCCGACCGTAATACGCCCGCATTTTTCTGCCAAGGCGTGAGGCATAAGATGATGGGGCGGTGGGTTAAGCCGTATTGGCGACTTGCTCCAAAAAGCTCGTCTGGACCATATTCTGGCGCCGGCTCCTTGGACTGGGCGACACCACACCCAATGGTCACTCGGAATAACTAGGGGTCGGCGCCTGCAAATAGCTGCCTTGCAACAGCCTCGATACGCCTCGACAATTCACCGGTTGCCGAGGGAGCATCCGTGATTCTATTCAAATGCGTTCTGGCGTTATTGATATCCCTTGGTCATGCGATAGGCCCGCGGGTTGAAGACCCGCAGGAGAGTTGCAAAAGGCTTCAGCTATCGAGCTGCAGCGAAGAGGCTCAGAAGCCGCAGCCGCCATCGACCGCGAATTGAAGCCGTCGTTTGATGACGGGGCGGTGGGCGATTGTTGCAGCAGATCGTATTTGATCACCCGTTCCGTTCAGGTCCACCAGTCTGGATGCCAAACGCGATCATCACCGCCTCCAAGTGAACGCGTCGAGTCTTCACGATACGATTTTTTTCGGATGATCGGCAGCCGCCAATCGAGCCATCAAATTCATGGGAGCTAGATCGTATCCCGTTGCTCTCTCACCTGACCAGTTAAGACCGCAGTAGAGGCCATCCGTTTGCAAGCCCGCCAGCCACCGGTCGATGAATACAGACAAGGGAATAGGCTCCGGCTTGAAGTCGCTGTACGCTGGAACGTTTTTGATGATCGATAATGCCCTCTTTTCAGAAGACCAAAACGGCATTGCGGTTTCGCCGGACGCGTTGGTGGAGGTCGGGAACCCGTCACTGTCTCTGATGCCCCAAACCTGTGCGCCTCTCAGCACTTCTTTGACGAAGGCATCGGCATTGATGGCAGAAATACTCATTCTGCAAGGATGCTCAGAAAATTCGGATCTCTGCAAGTGAGCAAGTTCGAAACCCATGCTTCCGCAAGAGGTATGACGCAGGTTGAGGCTGACGAAGCCACGTCAAATCGTGGCCATCTTTTAAAACCAGTCACCGCACTTTGTCGATGCGTCGAGAATGGGTCGTTACCACGCGTAGGCTTCGGCCTCGGGCCGGCGTAACTCGGAAATAGCGACGGCCCGGAAGCTGGAGGTGGGGAGCGCCGTCAAAAGTGTGCGCAGATGACCGCACTCCCCTTTTTGCCCTCGGGGTAGAGAGCGATCAATCCCCTAATGTTATGTTTCGGCCAGCGCAATGGCGAATGTTGCCGTTGTGCGGGCAGTTGATGATCCGGCGTTAGGTGAAGTTTCGTAAAACCTGCACTCCGTTGGTGCATTTTCCAGGTTCTGACGCACCTTGGCTTGGGAGGAGCACGGAGGCGACCTCGATTAGACCGGCCCACATCAACAGGCTTGTTAGGGTAGCTAGTATCATCCACCGTATTCGCATTGGCGCTCAGCAAAGTAGCCAGTCCTAAAGTAGCAACGTATCATAAAATTCTTAGGCCGATGAAGCACCAGCCGCCCTAGCGGTTGCCGCTACAGAGGGCGAGAAAGCGATTAAGGCGTTCATTGCGGAGAATGTCGAAAAGCAGACTGAGGCGCAGCGGCAGATCGACGAGCAGGAGCAGCAGCTTATCCGGGCTGAGAAGAAGCTGGACGCCATGACGATCAAAAGCCCGATTAACGGGACGGTGCAGACATCCGCCATTACGACCGTCGGCCAGGGGGTCATGGCCGGATCGGAACTGATGCGGGTCGTTCCGGAAAATGCAGCGCTGGAGATCGAGGCCTACTTACCCAACCAGGACATCGGCTTCGTCGCGCCCGGTCAGCTGGCCGTGATCAAGGTTCAGGCCTTCCCGTTCACGCGTTACGGAGTGATCGAAGGAAAGGTCACACGGGTCGCGACGGATGCTATTCCGGAACCCGATGCGCAGCAGCTAGAGGGGCAGCCGGACAAGCAGCTGCAGAGCTCAATGCCGATCGGCAACGCACAGAGGGTTCAGAACGTGGTGTTTCCGATCACAGTCGTTCCTGATGTTGGCGCGATCAATGTCGATGGCATCTCCGAACCGCTGTCTCCCGGCATGGCCGTGTCGGTCGAGGTCAAGACGGGAAGCCTGCGGATACTGGAATATCTGTTCTCGCCTATCGCCGAGGTGCAGTCCGAGGCAATGAGGGAGCGGTAGAGATTGACTTGAGCCCTGGCCAGTTGGCGAACAGGTGATATGCGACAAAGCTAGCGTCTGTCTGATTGACGCGTACGCGAGGCGTGTGTTGTATCGAGCAATGTGAACTGGAGCCCGCTATGACCCCTGCCCGTTTCACCGAATGCCTTCTGCACATCCGCTGGACGCGATGGCACGTATTGCCGATGCATCGGTTTGGCTGCCGAAGTCCAGCCAAGTCGTGAGGCCACGATAGCGGCCAGACTCGCCGCAATCTCGCCCCCGCCCAGGTCGTTTGGATGGACAAGATCACCGACGTTCGAGTTGGTCATGATTGACAGGCCGCTCACGTAGGTGACGTTCGTCCCACTGGCAGCTTTGGGATGCATCGGTCGGGCTCGTTAGGCTTCTGTCATGAATCAACGAGGCAGGAGCAGGGTCAACAAATACCGAATTATTTTCGTTTGGCTCGAAGCGTTGCCAGGCTGCGTCGATTTCTGTCTTGCGACAGCGGATTTGCCGCGAGCGCTTTCGAGTTCCGCAAGCCACCCGACCGAGACGGGATCGCAGGGTAGTGGGGTTACGACCATTGAGCTAATTGCTATCGCCAGTCAACAGCTTAGGATTTTGACGACCGCGTGGCGAAGTGTCCCGCAACGCTTCTGCTCTCTGTATTGGTCGGGAGGATTTGGGCTGTGTACATCGAATATGATGAAGTCTTTGCAGGATTCGTGGAAGAACGTCGCGAGTTCGGGTTTCGGGGCGATAGGCCTTTGGAACGAAAGTCGATGACGTCCCCCTACCTAGCGCTGATTGTAATTTTTCTAGGGACTGGTTTGATCTGCCTTTTTTGGGCACATTGAGGATCAAGCTACGCCTGTGGGGGCATGCGGCGCCTTCGACTTCATACGGTGGTCCGGCGCGGTCAACAAACCGCACTGACCGATATGAGCCTCGCGGCGGCCCAGGAATATGGGCTATTTGCCGATCTACGATGCTGGGTCTAGTTAATGATGACGGCCTGGCGGTTCATAATCCTCAGCACAGTAAGCCTACCCGTCGCGAAAGCGCCAGTATCTATGCCGATGCGACCGTTTCCAAAGAACGGCCGGTGAACCGGTGTGTGCCCATGGACAACCAGCATCGGTAGTTCCGGTCCTCGACTAAGAAACGGCTCGCGCATCCAGAGCAAGTCCGAATCTCGCTGCTGAGACAAAGGTACTCCTGGCCTCAGGCCGGCATGGACGAAGACAATATCGCCAACTGTCAACATGGAGGGTAGTTCCTCGATGAAGTTGCGATGATGGGCCGGAACAGCATCCCGCAACGCGCGATCCAGTGCGGGCGTTCCGCCGTGCCGCATCAGATAAGTGCCATCGACACCATAGGAGGACAAGGTTTCCGGACCTGCAAAGCGCGACCACTCTGGGAAAGCGTCCGGCTTTTGAAGGAACCGCCGAAATGCTTCTTCGTGATTGCCGCAGAGCGTAATCCGCTTATCTCCAGCGGCTGGTGGGCGGCACAAATGCTCAATCACATCTCGCGAGCGGCGTCCGCGGTCCAAATAGTCGCCCAGCAACACAACGAGCGTCTTCTCAGCATGGATCGCACTATCTTCCCGGATGCGTCGTTCTGCGTCGAGCAGTTGGTCATAGCACCCATGCACGTCACCGATTGCATAAATCACAGGGAATTCGCCCGGTTCAACGTTTGGTCTCGAACGCATAGGCTGGACCACGCTGTCTGCCGGCGAGGCCTCCTTTCCCATCAGCTTTTGCAGCAAGCCATAGGCGCCGGTTCTTGGAATGCTATGCGTCCGCTTTCTTTCGGCTTTCGATGCTTTGTTCATGGTCACTAGCTTATTAAGGTTTATTGGCCTGGGTAGATCTGCAGGCGATGGTCGCGATCAAATCGCGCTGACCATGCTCCAAGGGTTGTGGTCTGACGCGATGCTACAATCATAACGGTTGCTGCTCGAGGGAAAATTCAACGAATAATTTCATCTTTATTTCGCCATCCTTGTATTGAATCTTCCTGGCCATGTATTTTCAATGTTATTTACTAAATCCGTAAGGATTAATCCTGACGGATACACAGTTATTTGGATACGACACCCAAAACCACCAAGTTGAATCTTCGATCGTTCGAATATCAAAAGGACGGACACTACCGCCAACAGAATTGGGATTGCCACGTGGCCGATTTCATCGTTTCCGTATGCATTCCAACTTGCAATCGCCCGAAAATGCTCGAGGCGGCGCTGGCTAGCTGTCTTAGACAACCGTTGCTTCCCGCAGAGATTTTGGTTGGCGATGATTCGCAGGATCAAAAAAGCGCGGCGATTGTGAACCGGTTTTCACGGCAACCTCATGTCGAGATAAAATATTGGAAACATTCCGAAACGATTGGCCAGGCGGCCAATCTGAACTGGCTGATCGACAACGCAAACTCGCAATACCTGATATTCCTGCATGATGACGACCGGCTTTGCGCAGACGCTACCAAAACCCTTTACGAAGCGTGGTTAAAGTACCCTGGTGCGCAATGCTTCTACGGAAAGCAATATCTGACCGATTATATCGGCAATATATTACCAGATCGTACAGACAGCTGGAACCATCGCTACTTTCGTACGCGTGAGTTTACTGGCCGGCAGACATCGAACCTCTCGGCCGCTCTCTCGCAGCAGATTCCCAACAACGGTTTCCTCGTGACAAGCGAGCTTGCCCGGACGACACGCTATCGATCCGAAAAGGAGATTGGCCATGCAGTCGATGCGGACTTCGGTATTCGTATCGCGCTCGCCGCCAACAAACACTCTTTCGTTTACGTTGATCGTTTTGTTTCGGAATACAGGCTCAATCCCGACTCGATTTCCCAATCGTTGACGCTTAATCGCCGGGAGGATGCGCTGTATGAGTATATCGAGGGTCTGAAAATTCCCCGCGACGACGAGAGAGCCAGGACCGGGTTTCTGGAACGCATTGCCGTGGCCGCCGTGCTTGACGCCGCGCGCGCGGGTCGCCGACGCAGTGCGATCCGGATAATCTTTTCAAGGCACTACAAAGAAGCCTTCCTGAGCCGCTGGACCCTTTATCGCCTCGTTTGCATCATTTCACCCGTAATTGGTGAGAGGGTGAGACGGCTTCTTACGCAGATTAATCCGAACCTAGCAGGTGATCGCGAACGCCAATGGCGACAATTTGGTGGCGGCCGGATTAAGGAGTAGCATAGTCGAGAACTCCTCCTTCCCACGGTGGAATTGATGAATGCTGGCGGATTGACCTCGTGAGAACGGCCATATATTGCTTTGCGGAAAATATGCTGCTCTGCAAAAGAGTTTGTGCCTGATCCCTAAGTTTGACAGGTTGTTCGATAGTTGGCGCGGAAAGATGTTCCTCCGCTCGAACTTTTTTCACATCGGGCTATGATGGAAAGAGGCCGAAGATTGATGCGGGAAAACCAGTTGGTCGTCCGATCGTACCTCAAAAGCATCTCTCCGCCAAAACTTTACCAGGAGTGTTCCGACAAGAGTGACCGCCATGAATGATATGAGCAACTTTCGTCGTCGTGCGGTTAGCGCTCTCTTCTGGTCACTCTTCCAGAACTGGGGCGGTCGCGCGCTCAGTATGGTCGTATTTGTCCTTCTCGCTCGTCTGCTTGCACCTGCGCAGTTCGGTATTGCCTCTTCTGCATTCCTCGTGATGACAATGCTCTCTCTTGTTGCCGAATTTGGATACGGCGACGCGCTCATCCAAAAGCAGGGCCTGAAGGACAGCGACGTAAACATACCGTTCTATGCATCCATGATCCTTTCTACGGCACTTGCAGGCATTGCCGCCTTCATGTCCGAGGACATTGCGCGTCTGATGAAGGTTGAAGGATTGGCGCCTTATCTGATCGGGACGGCTGCAATCTGCCCATTCCTCACGCTCGCAAGCTTTCAGGATGCGATGTACCGGCGTCATGTCCAATTCCGCGCGCTGGCTATGCGCACTCTTGCCGGGATCATCATCGGTGGTGTTGTCGGTGTCGCCATGGCCCTCATGGGCTTAGGAACATGGGCATTGATCGGTCAGTTCGGCGCCCAGACACTGACGAGTGTCGTTTGGCTTTGGGCGAAGCCCGTGTGGAAGCCGAGCGGCGATCTGGGCTGGGGCACGTTGACAGGGCTCAGCAAGTTCGGTGCCAACGTCGTCGGACAGCGCCTTATCGATTTCTTCACGTTGAGGAGCATCGATTTCGTTATTTTGCTTGTTTACGGTCCAACGTCGCTCGCGCTCTTCACGGTGTCTTCGCGCCTATACCAATTGCTGTTGCAGCTTCTTCAATCCAGTATTTCAAATGTTGGATTGACCATGCTGTCCAAGGTCTCCGACGATAAAGCACGCTTGCAGCGTCTGTACCTTCGTAGCTCTTCAATCGGAGCATTTTTCGGTACGCCCGTGTTCTGCGCTCTCGCTGCCCTTGCTCCAGAGGTCAATCATATCATGTTTGGCCAAAAGTGGGCTGGTGCGGAGCACGTCATGGTTCCTTTGCTGCTGATGGGCGGGATTCATTGCGTACAGTTTATCAATGCGTCCTACCTGACCGCGCTCGGCCGTCCTCAAGCTCTGTTGTGGCTAGTCATTCTGAAAGCTGCATTGGTGCTGCCTCCTCTTTATTTTATACGTATGGATAGCGTGGCTGGTACGGCAATGCTCTACTGCATTAGCCTTGTTTGTCTGACACCGTTCTCCTTTGGTGCGACGCTCAGAGCGCTTTCGCTCAATTGGAAGGCCATGGTCCGGCCTGTAGGCGTGCCTATGCTGGCCTGCGGGATGGCCTTTTTTGCCGTCGAAGCCACCCGCACATGGGCGGGCCTGGGCGAATTGAATATTGTACTCAGCCTATTGCTGTTTGGTGCAATTTTCACAGCCGCATACGCGGCATCCGTTGCACTTCTCGCCTTTGATATTGGCCGCGAAAACGTACTGTTTCTTCGCAGCGCCGTTCGCAGATAGGTAAACAGCAATCTGCATTCGGTAGTTCAACCGGCTCAAGCAACAAGAGGAGATCGAGGATGGATGGCACATCGCTCCATAGGGCTCAGATAGACGTTCTCATTCCGGCGTATAACGCAGAGACAACAATCGAGTCCGCTGTTGCCAGCATCCAGTCCCAGACGATCCGCGATGTCAGGATCATTATCGTCAACGACGGTTCGACCGACCGAACGCGGGAAATTCTAAACAAGATCGCGGAGAGCGATGAGCGCATTCAGGTTTTGACGACCGTCAACGGAGGTATCGTATCGGCACTGAATGCGGGACTGGCGGTTTGCAACGCTGAGTTCATTGCTCGGCATGATGCCGACGATCTGGCCTACCCCGATCGTTTTGAAGCGCAACTGAGGTTTCTGCAGGGCGAGAAAGACTACGTAGCGGTAGGTTCAAACATTCGACATATCGATCAATCCGGGAATTTAATCGGCACACAGTCGAGGCTTTACGGTGATGTTCGGCCGGACCCCGATTGGTTGCCGTCAAAAGAGCCTTACCTTATGCACCCTTTTCTGATGGTCCGCCTGGATGCGATAAGGAAGGCCGGAGGTTACCGCTACGTTGTCCATGCGGAGGATACGGATCTCTATTGGCGCCTGTTGGACTTCGGCCGCCTGCATAATTTGCGTGATATTCACGGGGAGTACCGCATCCATAGTGGCAGCATTTCCAGCGCGTCTATCGTCAACGGCCGCGTGGCCGCAGTTGCTTCGCAAATGGCGGCAATTTCCTATAAGCGTCGTCTCCAAGGGCTGCCGGATATCGATTTCTCGCCCGGGCTGCGTGCGGACTATGAGCGCGCGAAGACACTCAGCAACATACTGGAAATTGCTGGACAATCTCTGTCAGCGGATGAACGCAGCTACCTAAAGGCTGCCAGTTCTGCAAAACTCCTCTCATTGATGGAGTATAGACCTTATGTTCCCGATCATCAGGATTGCACCTTCATCGGTGAAGCTCTCCGCCAAGTAACCTTGTCCGCACAGAACAAGCGGGAAATAAGCCGACTGAAAGGCAAAACAGCTTTGCGCTTATTGAAGCTTGGCAAGCTCTCCGAAGCCTTTGCGCTGCAACCGTCACTGGAAAACATCGCACGAGCCGCCGCAAGCAATACAAAGAATATCCTCTTGAAACGCAAGCAATCCACCGCCCTGACAAACTAAAATCGGAATTATAATTCCTGTCCACGGAGAATATAACATGAGCATCGTGCCTCATTTGCAAAAAACGATACTCTCGAATATGAGTGATCTTATCCCGAAGGACGGGAAATTTGCTTTGGTGGACTTTCCGGACCACAATAACGTAGGTGATAGTGCTATTTACGTGGGTGAGTCCGATCTATTTAAGCGGTTTTCGTTGCGGCCTGCCTATATTTCGTCAGTCCATCACACCAATTGGACGGACATGGAAAACGCCATTGGTGACGGTCCCATTTTCATTCACGGCGGAGGAAATTTTGGCGACCTATGGCCGGAATTCAATGATTTTCACGAAGAAATTCTGAGGCGCTACCCGAACAGAAGAGTGATCCAGCTTCCTCAAACCATCTTTTACCAGGACCCCGCGAAGGCTGCCAGCATGGCCGCGTTGTGCGAAGCGCATAAGAATTTCGTATTGCTGGTACGCGATCAGCGTAGCTTTGATTTTGCGAAAGAAAATTTCAAAGCGGATATCAGGCTGTGCCCCGACAGCGCTTTCATGATCGAGAAACGAGACCGGCTCGCGCCTACGCATGAGCTATTGATGCTTTTGCGGCAGGACAAAGAGACGCGCGGTGTCGACACATCGAAGCATCAATATCCGAAGGATCGTGTTCTTGTCGTTGACTGGCCGGAAGAGGTTTCCGACAATTCGAAACTTAATAAGATCAGATCATATCTCTCGGCCAATGCGCATGAACCGTGGCTGCTGCTCCCCGGTAACAAGCATCATCGCAGAGGCAATCTGCTGGAGATGGTCGCCCGTACCCGCTTGAAAACTGGCACTGAACTGCTGTCTAAGGGGCGTACTGTTATCACAGACCGCCTTCACGGGCATATTCTTTGCACCCTTCTGGATATTCCGCACGTTGTCATCGACAACAGCTATGGCAAAATCAGCGGCTTTGCCAAAGCGTGGGGAACGTTTAGTGAAAATCGTTACTTCGCTCAGTCGCTCGATGAGGCAATTTCCGTCCTCAAAGAACGGCAAAACCTGGCGATCTGAAGCGGTCTGGCGATCGATTTGCCCCATCCGGCTCCCTTGAGGTCTTTGCAGCACTCCTGCCGTGAGAACATTTTCTCACGGCTTTGCCGGTCGCAGGTTCTTGCCATTTTGCCTTCGCAGGAGTGACTTGAGTTTGTAAGGACAACTCAATGCAAGAGGTCTGGCGAGTATCGCTACAGAAACAAGATCCGCGCCTTCTTTACAGCGATGGCGGCGGCCGCTCTTAGGCTTTTGCGGCGTTGACCTTGTCCCAGATGACAAATGTCGCATGGTTTGATGGTGGGGGCGGGCTGTGCGCGCAGGTGACTGTCGCACTCGTAGCCGTCCATGGCGCCCTCGACGACGAAGGAGGCGGCCATGGCATCGCAGCGCAGGCCGGCCATGGAGGTTTGGGCGTTTCACCTGCCGAGGGGAGCCTTGGCGTGAAGGTGCTTGCCCCGTCTTGCTCCTGCACGCAATGGGGTCATGTCGGTTTTGACCGACGGGTGAGAGGCCTCCCGTGAAAGCCGCACGTTATACCGCTTGAGCGCTCAGCGAGGCCTGGATTCTAGCAGCCGGAAGTCATTGCTCCAGCCGACAGCGTCAGCCGAAAATCCGAATCGATTTTCGGAAAGCCGGACGCATCAAGCGGCAGCAATGGATCGTTCGTCCGATCCACCGGCCGCCAGACGGATTACGCTTTGTGCGAGCGCATCGTCCATCGTCGCAGGCAACGGCTCATGGGCGAGCATATCGCCTCGAACACTCGCCCGTACCACGCTCTCGGGCGGGCCTGCCTGTTGCATCCGGACCTTGCCGGTAGAGCCGATCCTGCGGTGTACGGTCCGGGACTCGATCCCTCTCACAGGGCATCGAAACGCTCACTTGTCCAGCCGGTTCCACATGCACAATTGCATGGCCCGCACGGCAGTCTAAAGATAGTAACCTTCAGTCGTCTCGGCCACGGCCACGGCCACGGCCACGGCCTGGATCCAGCTATTACGCTCCACATCTAATTAAATCGATTCCGAGTAGATCTATACGCAAGTCAGTGCGTAAATTAACTGTACATATCCATGATAGATGTTGCAGAATTGCATCAATGCCGCAAAACTTACGATATTAACGCTACTAACAGAGATTGCCTTTTCATGTCGGAAATATCTCTCTATAGAACAAAACTGCCACGGTTGGAGAAATAGGCACAGAGGAATGGGGTTATTTTTAGCGTTTGTGAGAATCATCGCGTCTATTATTTTGACGGCGGTAATCTCGTTTATATTTAAATTCGACTATGCAAATGATGTCGAAGCAATTGAGGGAGCATGGGTTGTCTCAACAATTTTTATTTTCGCAATTGGCTCTCTGACAGAGAGAGCTTAATCAAAAAACTCTGAATCAATGACGGGTTCGTTGGATTGCTAAATCGGATCCTGCTTTTGAGAAAGCTTACCTTAAATTGGCTAATTTTCTTTGGAGATATATGTGATTGACCTGTCTTTGTATGGGGATTCACCTTGTCTGGTCGGTTCGGACGGTGAGTCGTTTTCCTATAGTGAGGTAGATGCCCTCGTCTCCGCCTATGCCTCAGGCTTGCGCGACGCGCGCGGCCTTCTGATCCTCGGCTGCCGCAACGACATCCCAACCGTAGTCGCCTACCTGGGTGCGTTACGTGCGAATTGCCCTGTAATGCTCGTTGATGGGGCTCGTGACGATGTCATCGAGAACCTCGCAAAAACGTTCAAGGCGAGGTATGTCCAGAATGCCGGAGGAGCAGCACCTGTAGTACGCGAGGACGCGGCGACAAATATCCATCCGGAACTTGCGCTGCTGCTTTTGACCTCCGGGTCAACAGGCGCTGCGAAAGCTGTTCGGCTCTCGCAGACCAACGTTGTATCAAACGCGCGTTCCATCGCCGAATATTTGCAGCTTGCGCCCGACGAGCGCGCCGCTCTTACGCTGCCACTGCACTATTCATATGGGCTTTCCGTACTGAATTCTCATCTAAGCATTGGCGCTTCAATTTGGCTGGCTGACGCCCCCGTGACGGATGGCGCCTTCTGGCAAGATTTCAAAAGGCTGGAATGCACGAGTTTTCCCGGTGTTCCCCATATTTACCAGATGCTTGAGCGCAATGGTTTTAGCTCAGACGACTTTCCCAATTTGCGATATGCCACTCAGGCTGGCGGCCACCTCTCTGCGGATCTGGTAAGCTATTTTGGGCAGATGGCACGGCGAGACGGCTGGCGCTTTTATGTGATGTATGGCCAGACGGAGGCATCTCCGCGCATGTCCTACGTACCGCCAGATCTGGTGCTCAAATATCCTGACGCTATCGGCGTCGCCATTCCCGGCGGGGAATTCAGGTTGGACCGCGACGATGCCTTGCCGGATGGCGCTGGCGAACTCGTTTATTCCGGGCCAAACGTGATGATGGGCTATGCCGAAACCTATGAAGAGTTGCCGCTTGGGGGTGGTCCGAACGAACTCCGAACAGGAGACCTCGCGATCCAGAATTCTGACGGCCTTTTCAAGATTGTCGGCAGGCGAAGCAGATTCATCAAGCCATTCGGGTTGCGGATCAGCCTCGATGAGGTGGAGCGCTGGTTCGCTGGACGTAGTATTGTCGCTGCGGCTGTCGGCAATGATACCAAGCTCGCAGTCTTTAGTGAGTCAGCGCTTGTCGGCGATTTCGCTGGCGAGTTGGCGGCCTGGCTGAAATTGCCGCCTTCCAGTGTCCTGGGGCGGCAGATTACCAAGATTCCGCGCAGCGCCTCCGGTAAAGTCGACTACCAGTCCCTAAAGCGCCGGTTTGAGGAAGAGGATGCCTCAAAGGTTTCGGAAAAGGCTGGTCCAGCCAATTTGACCGCGTTGTTTGAGGAATTCTTCCCCGGCGCATCGGTTTCCGAAAGCGATAGCTTCGCAAGTCTGGGAGGCGACTCCCTGAAATTTGTGCAGTTTTCTATTGAACTTGAAACCATGTTTGGGCAGTTGCCGGCCGAATGGGAACGGTTGACGGTCGGGGAATTTCGGACCTTGCTTGCCCAGCAAGCACAAAGCGAAAAACCAGCCCCGTCGCCGATAATAAAATATCTGGACACCGGCACCGTCCTGCGTGCCTACGCGATCATTTGCGTCGTGACGCATCACTTGGATTTGTGGTGGTGGACGCCAAATGGGTCGAACCTGTTACTTGTGCTCGCGGGTATTAGTCTTGGCCGTTTTCAGATGCCGGAAGTCCTGCGAACCAACCAGATAAAAGGCATTCTCCTCTCGATCGTCCGTGTCGTCATACCGATGACCGGCTGGGTGGTTTTGAATCAGACGCTTCACCGTGAACCTTTCCTGCCTGGCGTCTTCCTAATAGGAAACTACTGGCCTTTGAAATCAGGTTTCGATGAATGGTTCCTGGAAGTATATATCCAATTATTCCTGATCATTGCAGCACTTCTCGCGATTCCTTCTCTCAGGAACATTATGCGAAAGGCGCCGTTTGCGAGCAGTCTCGGCTTTTTTGTAGTAGCGATGCTGCTTCAGTGGCTATTGCCCCTGGTTTGGGATGCATCCGACATAGATAACCGCGTGCCGCATATGATGCTGTGGCTCGTCGCGTCCGGCGTGATGATTTCGCAAGCAAACAGTCAAATCACGCGGGCAATCGTGGTGCTCCTCTTCTGTGTGGCGACCTATACGCTCATGCCATTGCTGAGTTGGACGGTCAGCATGTGTATCGGTGTCGCGCTTGTTGTGTATGTCCCGTCGCTGCCGATTCCTGCTTTCTTGAGACGCCCGGTCGCCGAAATCGCTGCGGCATCGCTGTTCATCTATCTCACTCATTTCCAGGTAGCGGCTGTCGTTACGAAATTGATCGGTTTCGAAGAACCGGCGATTTCGGTCATCGCTGCACTGTTCGGTGGTGTGTGTGTTGCTCGGGCTTACTCTATTGCTGAGCGTTATATCGTGCTTTGGTGCCGTGAAAGCGAATTCATGCAGGGAATCATCCGCAGAGCAAAGGCCCCGATCTCAGCTGCACGATAAGCTATACCGCCGTGAGCTGTTCATGACCAATGAACTCGATCGTACGGTCCGATGGACAAGATCTTCCAGGTCTGATCGAGAAGCTTGTTCCAAGCGGTACGGTACTGAGCGACGATGTCGTCGGAGCCCTTAAAGATACGGCTGGACACCCCATTGTCTCTCGCGTCTGCCATGCAACTTCAACTGAGCCCAGTTCCGGGGTCGGCGGCGGCCGAAACATCGAGGTGTCATTGTCCGGCACCATGAGTTCGGCGTGACATGCCATCCGGGTCCGGTCAAAATGAGCACATCATGTGTTGCGGATCGACAGCGTTGCGATCTCGGCTGATGTTCCTGCATTGCTTTGTGTCGCAATAGGAAAGGACGAAGCCGGCCCTTGTCCTCCCTAGGCCACATTGTGATGCCGAGGCTCACGTTCGAGAGGATAGTAGTGAGCCTCACCATGCACTTTTGCATCACCCGGAGCTTATACTCTAGAATCGATCACGGCAGTACGCGCTTCTGGAAACGGACAATCCTTACAAGCTCGGCAGCAAACTTCGCGAAATGCTCAGACAGGCCGAGCAAACCTGCCCACAGGATCTTTTTTGAGTGATTCGTGGTTTGCGCGAGAAACGCCCTCGCGCTCGCAATCTCGCGCCCAAGGCGTCGCCACGTGATCGGCCTGTGCGCTGGGCCTGACGTCTCCCACCAGCCTCGGATATAGGCCGCGCGCGTCTCGGTCTTTAAGAGATACTTCATGTAATAGGCGCCACGACCTTTGTCGTAGCTCAGCATGATATCGGGTACATCAGCCGCTTTTCGACGATGATGATGTAGAATTACCGGGCGTGGATCGTAAGCACCTCGATATCCGGCCCATACTGCCGCAGCGACGGCATCGATATCCTCGCAGGGGAATGGTGTGCCAGCACCGAGCCGGCGATCAAACCCACCAATCTTGACCAAAACATCACGTCTGATTGCCATATTGGCACCTTGAAGCATGCCTGCGGAGACGTAGGCCTTGGCAGGGATCTCGACCCTATGGTCCCGCAGGTCGATGGTAACTGGCGCGTCGTCCGGATCGAAGAGCTCGATACGTCCCCCCATAAACCCCAGTTCCGGATCTTCGCGGAAAACCTCCACCACGCGGTCGATATAGTCAGCTGGCAGTATGCAATCGTCGTCGGTAAACGCAACGATCTTGCCTCGAGTTGACCGCCATGCCGTATCGCGCGCTGCACCCAGTCCGCGTTGAGCTTCGTAGGCATAGTGTGCATTCGGGCAAATCTCCTCGAAAGCCTTGATAACTTCCTTCGTTCGGTCCGTGGAGGCATTGTCGAGGATGATGGCCTCCCATGGAAAACTGGATTGCAGTTTCGTCAGGGAATCCAACGTCTCCTCGAGTTGGTCGTGCCGATTCCTGGTGCATATTACCACCGAGACCTCAATCGGATATTCAGGTTTTGACATCCTCGCGCTCCTGTATTTCACGGCCATTCTGCGGATTGAAGTTACACAAAAGGGGCGCCCATGAAAGCAAAATTCCTTTGGCCTCGGCCCTGTCCTGACACATTGAACCTGAACTATACAGGCAATTCTACGCGGAGACATTTATGCGAAAAAATTATGGCGATTGGCCTGCAAAGAGCATTTATCGGCGAACTTTCCTGCTAGCTGCCAGCGCCGCACTGGCTTCCGCTCAAGTCAGCAGAGCCGACGAGCCGAACGAGACATCTCTGTCGCAGAGAGCCGAAAAGAAGGGACTCTCTTTTGGTACTCAGGTCAATTCTGGGCCACTGTTTAGCCTCAAACCGTACCATGACGCCGTGCTGCGCGATGCCTCAATGATCGTCCCCGAAAACGAGATGAAATGGAGGCCGACCCAGCCAACGGAACGCCAGTCCAATTATTTCAACGCCGATCGGATTGCGAGATTTGCCGAAGACAATGCACTCCTGTTGCGCGGCCATACCGCAGTATGGCATCAAAACCCACCCGTGTGGACGAAAGACATTATCACCAGCGATGAAGGGCAGACGGTCGTACTCGATCATGCACGCGAACTTATCGGACACTTTCGCGGGCGCGTCATGGAATGGGATGTGGTGAACGAGGCGATCGCACCGGAAGATGGAATGCCAGACAATCTCCGCAACTGGCCACCCTACAATAAGGGAGGCATTGACTTCATCGCGGATTGTTTTCACGCCGCCAGAGAGGCCGACCCCAAGGCTAACCTCTATTACAACGATTATAGCGTCTACTATCAGAGCCAAGGACGTCGGCGAGATGCGATCCTGAGTTTTCTGGAAAAACTCAAATCCAGGGGAGCGCCGATTGATGGGTTCGGCATTCAGAGCCATCTGATCGCAAACGCGGAGTTTGATGAGAATGTCTATCGACGCTTTCTCTCACAGGTCGCCGATCTCGGCTTGAAGATACGCGCTACGGAGCTCGACGTAAGCGACGTCAGACTCGGGCCTGACATAGACTTAAGAGATGCAATCGTCGCGGCTCACACCAAACTGTACCTCGATGTACTCTTTGACGAACCCGCCGTCATAGGGCTTGTCACCTGGGGCATGACGGATCGCTTTAGCTGGCTTCACGAGGGATGGCCTAGAAAGGATCGCTTGACGCAAAGGTGCTTGCCGTTGGATGAGAATTTCGCCAAGAAGCCAATGTGGTACGCAATTGCTGAGGCGTTCGACCGCGCACCCTCCCGCTAAGTTCGCAAGCGCAATTAGTCTATGGTGTCGATCGCGGTGCTTTTTGGGAACCGGTACTTCGTTGTGAAGCCCGTGACGTCAACTGAGCGGCGGCACGGTCCGTTCACGCGTGAACGCCTGCTTGGGCATTGTCCGCGCTGCTTCTTTCCAAAGCCTGCGAGCGGGCGCCTGCTGGCGCCGCCGAAGTCGCTCGCGTACCGGCAGAGATGCAAACGCAGCGTAGGAAAAGGCGAGCCAGAACATATCGTTCAATGAAGGATCGACAATGATCGTCTCAGAGTAGGAACGAATGCTCAGCAATAAAAATATGGCCGTCGGAAGTGCCATTTCTGGGATGCGCCGAATAGAAATAGCGTAGAATAGCCTCATGCCGGTGATCGCCCAAATCGCAACAGCAAAGCAAAAGCCCGGCAATCCCAACTGCAGTCGGAAATCCAGCCAGGCATTATGTGCGTGAGGTGCAGGCCAGTGCAGCTCCTGCAAAACGATTGGTTTGAAGTAATCTGTTGTCCAGATCCCGTTGCCATATCCCCAAAAGGGGTTCTGGTCGATCATAAAGGAAGCAAACTCCCACACTTCGGCACGCCCGGTCAGGCCGGCGTCGCGCCCTAGAAGGGTGTAAACGATGCCACTTGAGATAATTATGACGCCGGCGACTGAAGCCACAAGCCCCGTGAAGAACAACAGGACCAATGGATATGGGACCCTATTAACGACATAGATTAGATAAGCGAGAAGGCTCGCGATAATGAATGCGGCCAGAAGCGCTGTTGCCGAATTCGCGATGAGCAGCAAAAAGATAGCCAGGAACGCAATAACCACAATATGGTACGGGTTCAGCAGCTTCATGCGCCACGACACAACCGCGACGAGGAATGTCATCGACGCCGTACCACCCATAACGTTCTTGTGAATCATCGCGCCACGCCAAGCGCCGCGCAGATCCTCGGCGCTATATGATAGCGATGGCGCCGCGACGATCATAACCAGTGAAATGGTGCATGAAATCGCCAGGCTGATCGCCAGAAGCTGGAGCACACGTCGATAAGGCACAAATTCTATCAGATAAACGGCATAGAGTGTGAAAACCAGCATACGCCCCGTTCTATTGAACGACTGCCCCGGCTCGGGCATCCAACGGGATGTGCAAAACGCCCATAGAAGAAAAGCAAATAATATCCAATTGCGCTTCAGCGCAGAAATGGACTTTTGCGGGCTCCGACTAAAGAGCCATATCACATAGCTCAAGATGACGGTAAGTATTATCGTCGTGTTGAGCGGACTTTTCACTACGATGGCTGCAAGCGCTGGCGATTTCCAGCCAAGATACGAGTCCAGCGGAAAGAGCGTGCCAATCAGAGGAAACGTAATGACGAAAACGAGTGCAAGTTCTCGCGGCGAAAGACGATAGGGAGAAGCCTGCGTTTGCCGGGCAGCATTCATGCTTCGATCCTCGATGCCTTCTGCTCTGGTCTAATACCGGCTGTTTGGTCATTTTCCGCGGGGTGGCGATCCGGAACCTGGATTTTTCTCCGCGGCTCCACGATACGACGCGCAACTCGTATCAGCCGGCGTTCGACAAGGTAGTGGTAAGAAATTCCAAACGCCGCGGCGATGAACGCCATCACCAGCGCGATAATATTCAACGAGAAATATGTCGACATTCCGAGCCGTGACGACAGGTTTATCGAAAAAGAAAGCACCACAGGATGCACGAGATAAACGGCGTAGGAAGAGGCACCGAAGGCGAGGAGAAATCCCGGCACGTTCAACGGACGTTGGCGTTCAATTTCTACTGCTCCAAGCACGAACAATATGGACGCCGTACCGAAAGCCAGACGTCCAATCAGCGGGTCGTCCTGAATAGTGACAAAGAACCATGTCAAGATGAAGAAGGAGAGGACACCCAGCGAGGCGAATGCGTAGGGAGCTGGTATTTTCGCATGCCGTAATATCATCGCCACGCCCACGCCCATGATAAATTCAATATTGAACGGACTGAAAACGAACGAGAGGGGAAAGGGCAGCGGCTCTATCGCCTGAAACGTCACCAACAGATTTGCTGCGACGATCGCTAGGGCCCACGCTGGCAAAATCCATAATGCCCTCCGGCCACACCATATGATCACGGCGAAAAGGGCGTAGAAGAAGATCTCATGTGTCAATGTCCAGGCAACACCAAGGACTGGTTGAACGGGGTTAGGCAGGAGCAGAATAGATAGGATAATGTTGATCGGGTCGCGTTGACTGGGCTGCCCTGCCCCTGTGAAGATCAGATAGAGGATGACAAGCGGAGCTAGGATGAACCAATAGGGAGGATAAATGCGGACAAATCGCTTGGCAGCAAAAGTGCGAATCTGCTCTTTACGGCCTATGTCGTCCCAGTGAATCCAAGTGATGATGAAGCCGCTGAGTACGAAAAAGAAATCCACGCCGACGTTGAAGTTATTGAAATGGCTATTAAATGGCTCCGCACCAAAAAACCGCGGTTCAGACATGATGCTGCCGGTGTGGTGAAGAACGACGAGCAGAGCGGCGACACCACGCCCGACTTCGATGCTGCCGAATTTGTCGCGATTGGCATTCTTGCTAACGCCGCTCATGCAAGCACCTCACAATAGGATTCAGCACATCTGGCGACGGTGAACGTTTGCCCCCGCACCTGCAGTCCCGCAACATCAACTGGGCGCCCCAAACTGTCGAGGATCGCCTTCTCCAAGGCAGCAACGTCGCCGACGGGAACGAGAGAGCCAAAACGGCCGCCATCCAGGATCTCGGACGGACCATGCGGACAATCCGTACTGACGACCGGTGTGCCGCATGCGAGCGCCTCGGCAACCACGTTACCGAATCCTTCAAATCGAGAGGAGAGCACAAACAGCTTCGCGCGTTTCAAATAGGCAAGCGCATTCTCGCTGAAGCCCGGCATGGAAATGCGCTCTTGGAGGTCAAGATCTTTGACGAGCGCCTCCAACTCTCGGCGCATCGGGCCGTCTCCTAGGATGAGAAGCCTTGCACCACTCTGCCTGGCTACACCAGAAAAGGCCTTGATGAGGGTCGCGAAGTCCTTTTGCGGCACCAACCGTCCCATTGCCAAAACAACCGGCTGGGGATCAGCAAACCATGGGTGTTCCGGCACCCTCGATGTACGCTCGTCGAAATCCTCTGAGACGACGCCATTGTAGATGACGCGGATCTTCGAACGTTTGATGCCCGCCCTAACTGCAAGGTCGTCGGCAACACCTGCCGACACGGCGACGATAACGTCTGCGAACGGCATCGCCATACGATATAGCGCAGGCAGCACTCGAAATTGCCAGGAGCGGCGCTTTACCTGCTCAGAAAAGGTATTGTGCTGAGTAACAACAATGCGTGTGTGAACACCGGCCAGTCGTCGGGCCAACACCGCCATGACGTTCATGTGCTCCATATTCGCGATAAGAACGTCAGGCTTTTCTTCTTTGAGGTATCGGACGAGTTTCGGCAAGGCGCTGAGCTGCCGTTTGGCATCGAGGGCAATTATGCGCGCGCCCTGCTCCTTGACCGGGCCGGTCAATTCGCCTCCCTCGCGGTCGAGGAGAAAAGTGACGTTGAAGCCTGCGTGAGAGAATTGCGGCAGAAGACGCGCATGCAAACGCTCCGCCCCACCGCCGGAGAGATCGGGAAGATAGATGGCCAGGGAAGCCCGCTTTGCGCCGTTCTCGGTCATGCTTCTCGCTTTCACAGCATTGAGGGTGTTATCCTGCCAGACTCCAACGACTGGCCTATCCCTGCGAATCGTCACGAATTCACGCCTGCCGGCTTTGACGCTCGTTGGCTTCAGCCTCATCGGAGCTTGGCTCCAAGACCCTTGGAATACGGCCGTAGGGATCAAGACCACTGTTGGAACGTATGACACGAGCGGGATTGCCGGCGATGATCGAATAGGGTGGCATGTCCTTTGTTACGACGCTGCCGGAACCGACGATGCAATGATCGCCGATCGTCACGCCAGGCAAAATGATGCTTCTGGCACCAATGAAGCAGCGCTTGCCGATGCGTGTGTCGCGGTACATTCTCCGCGTTGTGTCATGGGCGAGAATGGCTGCGTCGAACGCGACATAGCTTTCCTCGCCGATATAAATGCCCTTCGGATGTGTCTTATCAAAGCGTGCAGAGAGCGAGAAATCAGCCGTCGGGTGGATGTGCATTCCCCAGAAACGGTTCAGATAAAAGCGCCGTGCGTCGACCACGACCCGGCGAAGCTTCAAAAATCGGTTCAAACCAGGCAATTCGATGCTCTCCTAATTCTTTCTACCTTCCAATATATTGTCGGAAACGGTGTCGTCAGATGTTAATTTGTCTTTAGCAGAGGAGCGAGTTCGGGCGAAATCAGGAAACAGCCAAGTCATAGCATCGCAGGACGGTGGCTTCGCCCCGATGGTGCAACGCAGCATTCTCTTTCAGATAACACGTAGCTCAGCTTGAAGCAACAAAATGGCCAGGGAATGTCCGATCAACGTGCCTCGAGTTTTACGCCGATCAAAACGACAGACCTGTCCGCTGGCAGCGAACGGTCTGGTGGTTGAAATCACGCTGCTAACCCCTCGGCATCCGAGCTCTCTGCACCCACAATATCCAGCAGCTTAATCGCCCGATTTCTCCAGTTATACACCGAGGCAGTCGATCCGCTATTACGGCGCGCGATCGTACCCCCGGAGAGCCCACGAACCAGCGGACCCACCTCAGCGGGGTTTCTGACGCAATGAAGCACGTTGCCGAAATCATGAGCCTTGGGGATCCCGGTCGATATGACTTCCATGCCGGAATTCAAGCAATGATAGTAGCGGAGCGGGTCGATGTAGTCAGTCAGAGGGGAGCCTACGACGTAAGGCGCAAGAGTAACGGCATAGGCGCCGAGGATCGTGGGCAATTCGCTGTTAACATAAGGCCCAAGATAATGAATGTTGGCATGGGCCGCGGTCAGTTGATCGACCTTCCGCTTAACCTTCGGGTCGTCGCTCGCTATGTGTCCCCTTATCTCGAAAACCAGATCCGGATTTGCTGATGCAGCAGCTCCCAGAAAATCGAAATCAAGCCGTTCGTCCACGCTAGCCAGGATTAGAATTTTCTTCCAATCCGGCATGGACCGATCGATCGCCGTAACTGACGATGCATTGCCGAGATGCCGCGAGTTCGGGAAAAGTTGCTTTAGTGTCGGAGCAGCATGAACGACGAGATCCGAGCCGCCAAGAAGGATAGACTGCGCGATCTGCGCCTTTACACGCGAATAGCCGGTGCGCCCGTAAAGCAGGTCGTCATGCATGTCCAGGCACCAGAGGCCGCCACAGAGCATCCGCAGCATTCGGCTTATTGCCGGAAAGACAAGGTTGGTCGAATTGACGAAAAGCAATGGTTCGCGGCGGCGGAAGTTATGCCTCATGAAGCGCAGGAACTTGGGCAGCGAGAAAACCTGCTTATCCTCGCTCTTGTCCATGTCGATGACGACCGGGCGCCGCTTTAAGAAGATGTAGAAGACCTTATGTCCAAGCCGATGCAATTCTTCTGCAAGCGGCAGGCGGAAATCCTTGGCCGGATCACGGCAGGTTAAGAGGACGATGGTCCATCGACCCTTGTTCTCTTTCAATGTGAATATCCTCCTGATCGAAAACGGAAAGTCGGTCTGCACAATAGGTGCCCGCATTTTGGAGCGACGGCCGACTGGCCAGGCGTATTGTCTGCGTGCTTATGCAAAGCCTTATCTCAAAAGCGCTATTTGAGTCATCATGTTCAGCATAGGGGAAAATCGACAGATAAATGTCGTTTTCATCGAGCAGCATTCGACAGGATATTTCCTTGCGCGTCAACGATTGCACTGCGAATAAACTGCCTCTTCCAAAAAACCAAGGGCTGGAATTTTCAGATGAGCCGACGACCTGCGACACGCCGCGAAATCCTGCAAGCAGGTGCCTCCATTATCGGGATCGGCGCGACGCTGGGTCCAGGGGCAGCGATCGCTGCATCTTCCAACCTGCCACTGTCAGGCACCAATGTGGACCGCCACTCAGACACCGCTACTACCGGCGACAAGCGTCCATTGCCAGCTCTTCCCCTGCCAGCGGGAACTCGGGTGGCGGCCATTGGCGATAGCCATATAGGCTACGGTGTTTATGCGGGAACGCCTCTCGTTCCAACTCGAGGCAACACGTTCGCTGTAGGCTACAGCATGGCAAATGGGTTCATCGAATGGGCCCGCGCCCTTGATCCTCGCTTTGACCATGACAGCTGGTACGACACCGCCGATCCGACCGGCCGCAATATATCAGGAGCAAATCAGGGCATATTCGGAGCCCATCTCGAATGGAGCAACGATGCGCCCACAGGCATTCTGACCCGCCTTCCCGCCCTGCTTGCTAAACGGCCTGCCGTCATCATTCTGGAAGGAGGGACAAATTCTATAAACTCGGGCGATATTGCCGGAAGGAACCGCCCCGCAGCGTCATCGGAGATTGTAGAAAAACTCGACAAGGCGCTGCAGCTAGCACGGGCCGGCGGTACATGGGTTATCCTCATGACAATTTATCCGCGCGGCGATTGGCCCAAAGGCGACCCCCGTCACAAGGCCATCATCGATTCAAACAACTGGATCAGGGGCCAGCAAGCACGCGATGGTGTACTCGGTATTGTCGATGGCTACGACGATATTCTTGCACCCGGTGGCGTCCAGGATCTCACTTTGTATCAGTCCGACAAGATTCATCTTTCGCCGAAAGGGGCGCGGAAGATCGGCAAGGAGAAACTGCTGCCAATCCTTCAGAGCGCTATCAGTGCCGGAGTCACCTTCAATTTTGATCCAGCCGCTGAAAACCTTGCGGGAGCGAGCATGGGACGATTGGACGGAGCTGCAGGCGCCAAAGCCGGTTGGGGGATTACCGGGCAAATTCCGAGCGGTTTCAGGTGCGGCATCGGGCGCAACGCTGCGACCGTAGACTGCACCATTGACGAACTTGGGAGCGCTATCAGAGGCGCACGCCTTGCGGTGACGCCGACCGACGATAATGCTGCAGCCTATACGCATGTGCAGTTCAACGCAGATCCGATCGAAACTGTAGGGAAACTCGCGCCAGGCGACTGGATATATGCCGCGATGTTCATCGAACAGGTGGACGGCGATCAGTTGGGGACGGCGCGGATTGTCTTTAAATTGCAGCAGGGCTCAACCATCCTTCAAAGCGTTGGAGGGCTTTGGACTTCATCCGGCGAATTCGCGCGTCCGGTCGGAGCGGCCAGGGAGGGCTGGTGGATTAAGACCAACCCCTTTCTGATGCCCGACCTGCCTTTCGACAACCTGAAATGCGATTTCGATATCACTTCAGACAAGGCCGGCGAACCTTTCACAGTCAGGCTGTCCCGTTTCATCGTCAGGAAGATCACCGATCCGCGGCTAAAATAGACGACAGTCAATCAGCCGCTGCCCGGCTGATGCAATGCTCGCTCGAAAGGCGACCTACGAACGGTTTTCCAGCGTTCTACGGCTGGCCCCCTTCCGTTTTCTAACGCCTGAGGCGTCCTCATAGATGCGGTGAAGCAGAGGCAGTATGACGCGATCGCTGTAGTGGTTCTCAACCCGCATTCTACCAGCTTGGGCAAGACGCATGCGAAGGCCTTCGTCACTGAGGAGAGCAAAGATCGCACTGGCAAGCCCCTCCTTGTCGCCGGCGTCCACCAGCAGGCCATCAACACCGTCGGTGATCAGCTCGGGTATCCCCCCGACACGCGTGGTGATGACGGCAACACCTGCGGCCATTGCCTCGAGCACGCTCATCGGCAGCCCTTCGTTGTAGGAGGGAAGAATATAGATGCCGCTGGTCTCCAGCAGCGCTTCTTTCTTTTGCCCGTCGACCCAACCAGCCAATATAACCCTGTCTTCCATTGAGAGGTCTCTCAGGAGCTTGTCCGCCGCTTCGATCTGACCATTGCCGCCGATCACCAGTCTGGCATCCGGATGGTCTTGAGCTATGCTGGCGAAAGCCGGTATGAGGTCGAACGTTCCCTTGCGCGGTCCAATCAGGCCGAGGAAGAGAAGATCATGCGGCCTCCTCAACTGCGGATCTGCAGAAGGAGGCACGATCACATAGTTCGGAACGACGACGATACGCGCCGCCGGTGCGATCCCGCCAACGAATTCGCGCCAACTTTCCGAAAGCACGATGACCCGTGTTGCCTTCTCCAGGTGATGCCGGATAAGTCTGCGCAGAAACGGGCGCTGGCTCTCGTAAAACGGCTTCATCTCCGAACCATGGAGATGCAACACCACCGGTATGCCGAACACCCTGGCGATCGACGTGAAGAGCCCCTTGCGCCAAAAGCTGCCGCGCATTGCCGAATGAGCGTGCACAAGTTCGACACGTCTGGTCGCCAGCAGCCATAGATAGACGATGAGTGCTCGCAACAGCACAGCCTGCTTTGTAAGAAAATTGCCGTCCACATAAGAGGCGACGAGACGAACATCTTCCTTTTCGAGGAAGCCGTCACGCTCATAGGCTTCGACGACGCTGCGCATGCCGCCGCGCGCGGCGCACCAAACCATAATCTTCATTAGCTTATCCCTTCGATACGGCAGATTGGTTTAATTTTGACATTTGCCCGATGCGATCTCCTGGGTCAAACCAGGAACGATGACGGCGGATGCGGCCTGCGGCAGGGGATGCGAGCCATCAGGAATAGCTGCTGCAAGTTCATCCGCGGTAAGCTTAGCCCAGGCCGGTTGGTTGTCGTAGAAGTCAAGACCCATCTCCTTGGCAAGCTGGCGATGGGCATCGATATAGCTATTGATGAACGGACGAATGAAACCTCGCATTCCAAAAATCGGGTTCATTCCCATGACGATGATGCGCGTGGACGGCAGCTCCCGCTTCAGCCGCGCGAGGACTATGGCCATGTTCTTGCGACTGCGCCCGACAGTCATGAAGCGATTGAATGCTGCGTCGTTGGCATAGAATTCAACGAGCACGATATCAGGCTTGGCGGCTATGACGTCCTCAGTCTTTTCCACGGCCCATTCGGATGTTGCGCCACTGCGGGCAACGGAATCCACCAGGACGGGACGGCCAAGACATTTACTCAGCGCCTGCTGCAAGGGCAACTGCCACCCGCCTCGCTCTGTCAGGGACGTTCCAAAAGTCACGATTTTATAGGTCATCTCATCTGCTTTGGCGAATGTGGCGGACTGACCAGAAATCACACCCAGCGCGAGCGCGAAACAAAGGCCGATTCCGAGCCGTTTCTGCGTCATCTCCGCACCTTTTTGCGAGTAATCTCGTTTGATCCTTCCAGTTTTCACAGCTGTCAGCGGGCCCCACGGGATGAGATTGTTGTAGGCGGCCCGGTGGCACCATAATCCCCCACCCCAAAAAAAGCCTCACTTCGATGGCATTTTTTTTGCACTGCAGCGAAGAATACGATAACGTCGGGCTCAGTTGGGTGTGAAGGGCTTTTTTTGCAACGGAGTTCGTCCGGTCGGTGGTGGGACTTGTTTAATTGTTGACGTTGGGCGTTGTGAACAGATGGATACGCAAGTCAATTGGTGAAACGAACACGCTGCATCGTGTCTCCTGATAATAAAATCCGAGGCTTTTCCCTGATGTGATGGGTGGCCATGGAGGCCAAGTACTGCAGCTTCAAATCAGCCCCTCTTCAACTCGAATGATAGGACCAGATATGCCTTCCTGCGTAATTGTCGTTGAAAATCTTCCTGTCCCATTTGATCGACGGGTGTGGCAAGAAGCATGCGCGTTGCGGGATGCGGGCTGGCAGGTATCTGTGATATGCCCGAAAACAGAACAATATCCTGAGAAATTCGAGATCATTGATGATATTGAGATTTTCCGTCATCCGCTTCCACTCGAAGCACGCGGAAAGCTTGCCTTCATTGCCGAGTACAGCGTGGCACTGTTCTACGAATTCACTCTTCTTTTCAAAGTGCTTCGGAGAAGAGGATTTGATGTCATTCAGGCTTGCAATCCCCCGGATCTGATATTTCTTGTGGCATTCCCTTTCAAGCTGTTGGGCAAGAGCTTTGTCTTTGATCACCACGACGTAAGCCCGGAACTCTATGTTGCAAAATACGAGAGACGCGGCTTCTTTTATCATCTGCTCAAACTTGCCGAACGGTTGACCTTCCTCACGGCGGACCTCGTTATCTCCTCTAACGAGACACATCGGGAGCTGGCTATGTCGCGCGGTGGAAAGAAGGCGGACGATGTCGTCTCTGTCTACAGCATTCCGGACAAATCGAGAATTCGCCGTGTAGCACCGAATTTGGAGCTACGTGGCGGTGCGCGCGTCGTTTTGGGCTATGTAGGGATCATCGCAGATCAAGATGGTGTCGATCATCTGGTCCGTTGCCTGCATCAACTCGTGAAGGTTCACGCAGTTCATGATATCAAGGCAGTTGTTGTAGGGGATGGCCCGGCACTGGAGTCGGTTAGAAGTCTTGCTGCAGAACTACAGATAGAAGACTTTGTCAAGTTTACTGGATATTTGCGCGGGGAGCAGCTGCTTGCTGCTTTAAGTACCTTTGATATTGGTATCATCCCGGATCCGGTAAATGAATACAACGACAAGATCAGCATGAACAAGGTTTTCGAATATTCCGCCCTTGGAATACCGTCCGTTTCATATGACTTGCGCGAAACAAAACGCCTGCTCAAATCGGCAGGGCGTTACGCTGACGCCCCAACCCCGGAAGCTCTCGCGAAAGCCTGTTTGACGCTCATTAGGGATGACATGGCCCGAGCAGAAGCAGGTCACCGCGCAAAAGCCCTGGCGGACGCCGACTTCAATTGGGATCACGAAGCCCAGAAATACGTTACAGCTTATTCTCGATTCCTTAAGCAAGAAGAAGTTAGTCTCCAGACTGGTGCTTAGTAAAAAGTTGGCATATTCCATCGCGCGTATTGATGCTTCACACAATTGCATTGCATGCTGGGCGCTTTTAATGTGTTCACACGCATATTCAGTTGAGCTTGTTAACTAACGGAGGCCCGGATTGCTGTCGCCAGATAAGGTCTCGGCGCATGCCGACGAAGATTGGGAAAACGCCGGAGCTGGCGATACGATCGATGTTGAAAGGCTCGTCGCAGTCGTGCGCCGTCAGTGGCGTGTCGTTGCGCTCTGCGTGGGTGTCTTCGCAGTCCTTGGCCTCGTCTATATCCTGACGGCGGTACCTAAATACACTGCATCGACAAGCGTTCTCATTGATCGCGGCAACAGTCAACTTGCGAACCAGATGCAGGCCAGTGTCGCCGCTGCTCTCCCAATTGAGGACGACGCGTCGGTGCTGAGCGAGGTCGAGCTTTTCAAATCAGACTCGATCGGTCTAGCGGTCGTCGACAAGCTGAAGCTCCTGGACATTCCGGAATTTACTTCGCCGGCGCGTTCGCCAATCAGCATGCTTCGCTCACTTTTGAACTTTCGGACCTGGTTTGCCAGCGATGACGTCGCGGCCGACGATATTGACACCTTGCGCCATAATGCAGCCGACAAGGTTGTTGCCGACATGGACGTCGATCGTATCGGACGCTCCTACGCACTTTCAATCAGCTACACCTCGACATCTCCGGAGCTGGCATCGAAGATTGCGACCTCTATCGCCGAGGCCTATCTTGTCGATAAACTGAACTCGAAATACGATGCTACCCGTCGTGCATCCGATTGGCTTCAGGAGCGTATCGACGAACTCAAGCAGAAGGCACTCGATTCTGACCTTTCGGTCCAAAAGTTCCGAACTGCACACGGGCTTCTTTCCACCGGCGGTCAATATCAGCTCATTAGCGACCAGCAGCTCTCCGAACTGACGACCCAGTTGATCGGCGCGCAGGCTGATACCGCAAGAGCTCGGGCAAAATACGAGCGCGTCAAATCGATTATCGACAATAAGCGCACGGACGCCATCGTAACCGACGTTCTCGATAATTCGATCTCTAACGATCTGCGCAAGAAATACCTTGAAGCTTCCAAGCTTGAAGCAGAAATATCTGCCCGTCTCGGGCCGGATCACGTCCAGGCCGTTCGCCTTCGCAGCGAGATGGCCGAATATCAGCGGCTGATGTTCGAAGAATTGAACCGAATCGCCGAAAGCTATCAAAGCGAACTTCAGGTCGCGCAGACTCGCGAAAAGTCCCTTCAGGACAGTGTCACGCAAGCGAGCAGCGTTACGGCTGCCGCCGGCGAGACGCAGGTGCAGCTGCGCGAACTCGAACGCACGGCAGATACCTATCGCAACCTCTATCAGACCTTCCTTGCCCGCTTCCAGGAAGCAACACAGCAACAATCCTTCCCGATCACGGACGCGCGCATCATCACCAGGGCCCAGGTGCCAACGGCTCCGAGTGCCCCGAAGAAGCCGCTCATCCTTGCGCTGGCCATGGCTCTCGGTGCAGCCTTCGGCGGTGGCATCGGCGCCTTCCGTGAATACCGCGATCGCTTCTTCCGCACGGGCGAACAGGTTCGAGACGTTTTGTCGCTCGAATATATCGGTCATGTACCGGCCATTGATGCGAAGGAAGCAGGCAGCGGCAACAAGGACCCAGAATCGGTCCGCGGACTGCAAAACGGCAACGGGATCACCAACTACGTGGTCAACCATCCGCTGTCAGCCTTCGCCGAGACGATGCGCAGCGCCAAGATCGCCGTCGACATGGAAAATGCCAGCTCACGCTGCAAGGTCATCGGCGTCATCTCCTGCCTTCCTGGCGAGGGCAAGTCGACTATTGCCGTCAACCTGGCGCAGCTCCTGGCAATGCAAGGTTCACGCACACTGTTGATCGACGCCGACCTTCGCAACCCGGGTGCGACGCGCGCGATCGGCCGCCATGCGGAACAGGGCATTCTGGAAGTGCTGCTGGAAGGTAGGCCTCTGAAGGATGTGCTGCTACTCGACAACAAGACCAAGCTTGCTTTCCTGCCCGCCGTCGTCAAGCGCCGCGTACCGCACTCTTCCGACCTTCTCTCGTCGTCCATCATGGTCAACATGCTGGATGAGCTGAAGACTCATTTCGACTATATCGTCCTCGACTTGCCGCCGCTCGGACCGGTTGTCGATGCCCGTGCGATCAGCCCGATGCTCGACGCTTCGCTGGCCGTCATCGAGTGGGGTCGCACCTCTCGACGCGTCGTTCGCACGACGTTCGCGGTTCAACCCGAGGTCATGCAGAAGTGCATCGGCGTCGTGTTGAACAAGGTCGATACCGAAAAGCTGAAGCTTTATCGTTCCTATGGTTCTGGCGAGTATTATTACAACCGCTACTCCGCCTATTATCACGAAGCGTAGGCGTCCTTTTCCCACAGGATCGGAAATGAACTATGCGGCGATTTTCGCCGCATAGTCTTTTGTATCACGCCGATTCCGCAAAGAACTTCCCGATGGTCTCGATCTCATTCGGTCGGATGTCATGGCCTCCCGAATGCCATTCCGTCTGCACCTGGGCATTCTGGCTCTCGAAATAGGCGGAAAGCGCTTCGGTCAGCGCGACAGGCGAAATCGGATCACGCTGACCTGCCGTAATCAATATTCTGCGGCCGCCGAGATCGGGATTGGCGCGCGGTCGAAAAGGGATAAGCGGATGAAGCAGAGCTGCCGCATCGAACAGGCCCTTCTCGATAAGCACGTTCGCCAGAATGTTGGCGCCATTCGAAAATCCTAGCCCGAGAATCCTGGATGCACCATGCGTCGAGGCCAGATCCTGGACGTAATCGCTAATCTTGTCCGTCGCCCGAGCGAGGTCAGCCATGTCGTAGACACCCTCGCCGGTTCGCTTAAAGAAGCGTGCCGCCCCATACTCGGATACGTCGCCGCGCGGCGAAACGATCGTCGCCTCCGGCAGCAATCGCCTGCCGAAATCGAAGAACTGGTTCTCGTCACCGCCCGTCCCGTGAAGCACGAAAAGAATGGGCTTTCCAGGTGCACCGGCATGCAACCGGTGCACATAACCATTGTCAGTCATCGTTCTGTCTCCGCCTAGGCTTCGAGCGGCTGGAGATGCTGCTCGATAAGGGCACGCAGATGCGCATGCTGCTGCGGCAGCTTCAATGCTTCGCCGAGGTGAGCCGTATCCTCGTCGCGGTCGAAGCCGGGTTCGTTGGTGGCGATCTCGAACAGTACGCCGCCGGGCGTACGGAAATAGATTGCCCAGAAGTAATCGCGGTCGATGACCGGGGTGACCTGATAGCCCGTGTCCATCAGCGCCTTGCGCACTTCGAGTTGCTTCTCGCGGTTTTCGACGGCGAAAGCGACATGGTGGACGGAACCGGCGCCCGGAAGCGCACGGGCAATATTGGGCATGGTTTCGAGATCGACGAGATGCGCACCGTTCCCGCCGGGAATGGTAAGACGCTTGACGCCGTCGCGTTCTTCCTGAACTTCATAACCCATGAACTTCAGAAGTTCGGCCGTGGCACCATCATCTCTCAGCCGCATGGCAACGGAGTGGAAGCCTCTGATGGCATGATCCTCGCTGACGCCACCGTGCGTCCATGGAGCACGGGCGTCATCCTTGACCTCGACAAGTGCGAAGCCGTCGCCATCGGGACCAGCAAAACTCAGGCGTTTCTCACCAAAGGATTCTTCCGTCTTCAGGCCGGTGACATTGAGCTTGGTCAGGCGATCGCTCCAGAAGCCCAGCGACCCTTGCGGAACCGAGTAGACTGTGGTGCCGACTTCACCTGTGCCCGGACGCCCCTGCGCCATCTTCGGGAACGGGAAATAGGTCATGATCGTGCCCGGCGAACCGGTTTCGTCGCCGTAGTACAGGTGATAGACATCGGGAGCGTCGAAATTGACGGTCTTCTTGACGCGGCGCAGGCCCAGCGCATTGGTGAAGAACTGGTTGTTGGTCCGGGCGTCCTCGGCCATCGATGTAACGTGGTGCAGACCCTTGATTTGATCGAGCATTTGAGACCTCTTTCTGCCCGCAACAGGCGGGCTTTCGATGGGTCATAGATGAGCTTTTCGAGCCGGTTCTCATAGTCCGGCAAGCTGACACGCATTGTCTCCATTTTGTGAACGACAATGCGGCAGCGTTCAAGGATTGACTGGAAGCTGCCAATCAATAGGTTCACGGCCATGCGACTTAAGAAACGCATTCGCCTTGGAGAAATGCCGCGATCCGAAAAAGCCGTTATGGGCGGAAAGCGGCGACGGATGCGGCGCCTTCAACACCAGATGCCGCCTTGCGTCGACAAAAGCCGCCTTCTTTTGGGCATAGGAGCCCCAGAGCATGAAAACGACGCCTTCACATTCGTCGTTCACCTTGCGGATGACCGCATCGGTGAAACGTTCCCAGCCTTTGCCCTGATGCGAGGCCGCCTGAGATTCCTCCACGGTCAGCACACTGTTGAGGAGAAGCACGCCCTGTTGGGCCCAATGTTCAAGGAAGCCGTGCCGGGCCGGCGAGATCCCCAGATCGGTCGCCATTTCCTTGTAGATATTGACGAGTGATGGCGGAATACGCACGCCCGGGCGAACGCTGAAGCAGAGTCCATGAGCCTGGCCGATGCCGTGATAAGGATCTTGCCCGAGGATGACGACTTTGACTTTCGCAAGCGGTGTCAGATCCAGGGCGCGGAAATACTCCCCGCCTTTGGGGAAAATCTGTCTGCCAAGCTGCTTCTGCTCGACGAGAAAGATCTTGAGCTGCTGCATGTAGGGACTTGCAAACTCGCCCGCGAGCGCCGCTTTCCAACTCTCTTCAAGAGTGACTGACGTGTCGTTCACGACGCACCTCCCGGATCGATGCATTTGGTATTGGAGCTGTTCTAACAAAAATATCTACGCGCGCAACGAGCCGCAGCATCCGTGCAAATCGTCTACCTCGCAAACGCGAAAACCTGTCACAAATCGAAAAACCAGCAATATTAGCGAAATCTCTGGCAACGATGCGGAAATGATGGCAATACTTGGCGATGCCGTGCGCCAGCTTAACTATGTCCGGATTTTGCTGTTTACCCAAGCAAATCAGCACAGTAGAAATCGGTTTGTTCACAGCGCGAGGGTGTTTCGCATGAAGTTTGGGACAAGCGGCCTTCGTGGTCTCTCGGTGGATCTCACAGGACGTGCATCGGCGCTTTATGCCACGGCTTTCGGTAGATATTTGCTGCAGAGCAACAAAGCGGACCGCGGCGATGTCATTCTGATCGGCCGTGATTTCCGGGATTCCAGCCCGGAGATTGCCGGCAACTGCGCCGGCGCGCTCGCAAGCCTCGGCTTTAGAGTTCTAGACTGCGGCACCGTCCCGACACCGGCGCTCGCGCTTTACGGCCTGGAAAGAAAGGCCGCTTGCCTGATGATAACGGGTTCGCATATCCCGGCGGACCGCAACGGCATCAAATTCTACCGCCCAGACGGCGAGATCGACAAAGCGGACGAAGCAGCGATTACCCGATTTGCCGCCGAAATCGAAGCCTCCGGCGAATCGGTCGTTAGCGAACCTGTAGCTGTCGAGGATCACTCTGCACCGTGCCTGCAGCTCTTCTTTGAGCGCAACGCGGGTCTCTTGCCTGCACGTGCGCTTCTGGGCATGAAGATCGGCATCTATCAGCACAGCACGGTCGCTCGCGACTTGATGGTCGATATTTTCGCCCATTATGGCGCCGAGGTCGTCGCTCTTGGTCGGTCCGAAACGTTTATCCCGGTCGACACCGAAGCCGTTTCCGAAGAGACAATCGCCCTTCTGAGGAGCTGGGCCTCTACACATGGCCTTGACGCGATTGTTTCCACGGATGGCGATGGCGACCGTCCGCTGGTTGCCGATGAAACCGGAACGCCGTTGCGCGGAGATCTTCTGGGATTGATTTCAGCCAATTTCCTCGGTGCCGGTACCGTCGTCACGCCGGTCACCTCCAATTCGGGAATTGAAGCCGCAGGATCCTTCAGAGTCATTCGTACCCGTGTCGGCTCTCCCTTCGTGATTGCCGGCATGGAAGAGGCCGTTGCCGCAGGCAAGAATCTGGTGATGGGCTTCGAAGCGAACGGCGGGCTCCTGACGGCAACAACCTTCGATATCAACGGCCGCAGCGTGCGAGCATTGCCCACGCGCGACTGCTTCCTGCCTATGCTGGCAACGCTTTCGCTTGCCGCAATCCGCAAGGAGCCGCTTTCGATCGTTGCGGCTTCATACAAACTGCCCTTTGCGGCGGCCGATCGTCTCGAGAACTTCCCGGTCGAAACCAGCGTAGCCTTGATGGCTTACCTGCGTGAATCCGACGCCAACCTCGCAGAATTCCTGCAGCCTGTTGGCGAGGTCAGGTTGAAAAGCGATATTGACGGCTTGCGCGTGACGTTGCGCGATGGCCGCATCATTCATTTTCGGCCGTCCGGCAATGCGCCGGAAATGCGTTGCTATGTGGAAGCCGAAAGCGAGGCAGCCGCCTTACAACTCTTGAATGCGGGATTGACCCGAATTAAGGGGTGGGCAGAAGCCCTGTAAGCATGCGACAAACTTGGCCATTCATTTCGAGGAAGAGCATCCGATGACACAGAAAATCGTCCCCGTGATCATGGCTGGCGGCAAGGGCACGCGCCTTTGGCCACTCTCGCGCGCAACCGCCCCCAAACAGTTCATCCAGTTCGTTGGGGACAAGACGCTGTTTCAGGAAACCCTGGTCCGCGTTTCCGATCGGGCGCTTTACGAAGCTCCCATCGTCGTAACGAATGAGGAATTTCGTTTCCTCGTCGCGGAACAGGCCCGCGAACTCGATATTCGGCTCGCGTCAGTCTTGCTGGAGCCCGTCGCTCGCAACACAGCAGCGGCAGTGGCCGCTGCCGCGAGCCTGGCTTCCGAACACTTCGGCAAAGACACTATCATTCAGATGTTGGCTTCCGATCATGAGATTCTTGCCGACGAGGCTTATTTTGAGGCCATCCGCATGGCGCGCGATGCAGCCCTCAAAGGCAAGCTGGTCACTTTCGGCATTACGCCAACGGAGCCGGCGACTGGCTATGGGTATATCGAGGCCGGAAAGCAACTTCCGGGCGGCGCGCACGAGGTCAAGCGCTTTGTCGAAAAACCGGCACGCGAGAAGGCCGAGCAGATGCTGGCCGCCGGTGCCTTTTATTGGAATTCCGGCATCTTCATGTTCCCGGTCGCCGAACTGCTTTCCGAAATGCAGGAATATGCACCAGATGTGCTGAAGGCGGCGGACACGGCACTCTCCAAGGCAACGCGTGATCTCGATTTCACGCGTCTCGATGCCGAACACTTCGCAAAAAGTCCGGACATCTCGATCGACTACGCAATCATGGAAAAGACATCGAAAGCGGTTGTCGTGCCCTCCGTCTTCAAATGGTCGGATCTCGGTAGTTGGGACGCCATATGGAAAACCGGCGTCCAGGATGAAAATGGCAACATTGCCGCAGCGAACACGACTGTTGTCAACACCCGCAACTCGCTCGTCATGACTCACGGGGTGCATCTCGCTGTCCAAGGCATGGATGATGTCGCCGTCATCGCCAGCGAAGACGCTGTTTATGTCGGCCCGCTCAAGGAAAGCCAGCAAGTCGGCGCCCTGGTCAAGCTGCTTGCGGGTCAGAAGATGACGTCTAAGCTGACCGAGACGCATCCAACATCCTACCGTCCGTGGGGTGGTTACACCTCTATCTTCAACGGAGATAGGTTCCAGGTGAAGCGTATCTTTGTCACGCCTGGCAAGAAGCTGTCGCTGCAGAAGCACCATCACCGTTCCGAGCACTGGATCGTAGTGAAGGGCACAGCCGAAGTAACTATCGGCGATAATGTTCAGATGCTGCGCGAAAACGAGTCGGTCTATATCCCGCTCGGCGAGGTCCATCGCCTCGCAAATCCCGGCAAGATCCTCCTGGAGCTCATCGAGGTCCAAACCGGTTCCTACCTTGGCGAGGACGACATCATTCGTATTGTCGACGAGTTAGGCCGCTCCTGACATTGCTCTTCAAAAGCCATTTAGGCTTGATTTGTTGCGTTGCAGCATATAGCCCAGATGCAGTTATTTTCTAACTTGGAGATCGCTTCATGCGTATCGTTATGATTGGTTCTGGCTATGTCGGTCTTGTTTCAGGTGCCTGCTTTGCCGACTTTGGTCATCACGTGACTTGCGTCGACAAGTCCGAAGCAAAAATTGCGGCGCTCGAAGCCGGCGAGGTCCCGATTTTCGAACCTGGGCTTGACGCGATCATCGAACAGAATCGCGAAGCCGGACGCCTTGATTTCTCGAAAAACCTCGCCCCTTCCGTTGGTGAGGCAGATGTCGTCTTCATCGCCGTCGGCACACCCTCCCGACGTGGCGACGGCCACGCGGACCTAACCTATGTCTATGCTGCCGCACGCGAAATCGCTGCAGCTGTCAAGGGTTTCACGGTCGTCGTGACAAAGTCCACCGTCCCGGTTGGAACGGGCGACGAGATCGAACGCATCTTCCGTGAGGAGTTCCCGGAGAAAGATATAGCCGTCGTCTCCAATCCCGAATTCCTCCGGGAAGGTGCGGCCATCACCGACTTCAAGCGTCCCGACCGTATCGTCATCGGCACTGAGGATGCGCGCGCCATCGAGGTCATGCGCGAAGTCTACCGTCCGCTTTACCTCAATGAAGCGCCGCTCTATTTCTGCGAACGTCGCACTTCCGAACTCATCAAATACGCGGCCAACGCCTTCCTCGCGATGAAGATCACCTTCATCAACGAAATTGCTGACCTCTCCGAGAAGATCGGCGCCGACGTCCAGAAGGTCGCCAAGGGGATCGGCATGGACAAGCGCATCGGCGACAAGTTCCTGCATGCCGGACCCGGCTACGGCGGCTCTTGTTTCCCCAAGGATACACTCGCCCTCGTCAAGACCGCACAGGACTTTGACAGCCCGGTACGCCTCATCGAGACGACAGTTGCGATCAACGATAATCGCAAGCGCGCCATGGGGCGCAAGGTCATCGCCGCCTGCAATGGCGACGTGCGTGGCAAGAAGATTGCCGTCCTCGGTCTCACGTTCAAGCCGAACACCGACGACATGCGCGATGCACCCTCGATCACCATTGTTCAGGCTCTGCTCGATGGCGGTGCGACGGTCCACGCCTACGATCCGGAAGGCATGGACGCAGCAAAAGACGTGCTCGGTCCGATTGCCTACGGCAAAGATCCTTATGAGATCGCCGTCGATGCAGACGCAATCGTCATCGTCACCGAATGGGATGAATTCCGCGCCCTCGACCTCAAGCGCCTCAAAACCGTCATGAAGGATCCGGTCATTGTCGACCTGAGGAACATTTATCCGGCGGCTGAAGCAGCCAAATACGGCTTCGGTTATTTTGCCATCGGCAGAAAGCCCGAAAAACGCTAGGAGTGATAGATCGTACCGGGATTCCGGATGGGTGGCTCCAACCTGGCCCGTGTAGACGATACAGCAGGAGTATAAGGCGACCACTGTTGACGGGGGTCGCCTTGCTAGTGTCATCGCATGCGGATGTCTGCCTCTCCCCTTGCGAGAAGTGACGAGTGAGGTTGTTGTACGCCCGGGGTCGGACGAGACCCATTCAGCGAGCAGACAGATCACGCTCCACCTCAATCTGCGTGGGCGCGTTTCCGGGGCGCCATCGCCCTTGCGGCATCTGTTATAGGAACAGGAAATCCTCGGAAGACAGGTTCGCCATCGCAACCTTAGCGACCAATACACTGTTGTGATCGTCGAAGGTGATGAGCGTTCCTGCGGAGGTAGAACTCATCAATGCACGCAGGCTCGCGTAATCGTCCACCAGCGAACTGTCGAAGGCAATTCGGTCATGAACGGTCCCGCCATGCGCCTGAAAGCCGGAGATCGTATCCTGGCCAGCCTGAGCGTGGAACATGAAGGTGTCGTTGGCAATGCTCGATCCGACGAGCGTGTCTTTCACGCCCTCATGTGATGTCAGGGTCACACCTTGTGCAAAGGCCGTCTGTGTATGGGAGCCGTCGACATTCGTCTTGTCGGTCCATTGTTTCTTGCCGTCGATACCATAGTGCGACTGCTCGACCGTGCTTGGTGACGCTCCGTCCCCGGCATACGTGAACAGGATATAGTCTCGGGAATGGTCGGTATGCGTCGTGTCCGAGACCGTCTGTCTCCCCTTGATGTCGAAATTGCCGCTCTCCTGCGATCCATCCGCATTGAGATGGTATGATTGAGAAATTGTGTGCGCAGCATCTCCGTACTTGCGGACGCTATCGATGAGCTTGCCGGCAGCGTCATAAGTCTGAATTTGTTGTGTGTAGTCCCTGCCGGAAATCGCAAGACTTGCCTCGACGCGCCCGCCGTCTGCATAGCGGATGCTGTAGCCGGTCTCGTGGCCCGTGGCGGGATCATACCAATGTGTCTCCTTCGAGCCATCGGCATTATAAGCTGAAAACTCCTTGAGATGCTCGCCGGGCGCATAAGTTTCCGTTTTGATCAGTTTCTGGCCTGCTGCGTAGAAAAGCGCAGTTGTAAGCTGGCCTGCGATGTCGAAATTGCGGATCTCTCCCGCGCCGGTACTGTCGAAATGCTCAGTATGGGCGACCGTATGAGCCGGGTCGCCATACTTGCGTACGAGATCGGTGACCTTACCCTTGGAATCGTAGCTGATGATCTGCTCGGCATAATCCTTGCCCATGATAGCCAAATTGGCCATCACGCGACTACCGTCGGCATTGCGGATCGAATAGCTGAGTTCCTTGCCGCTGTCGGCATCATAGCGATGGGTTTCTGTCGATCCGTCGCTGTTTCGAATCTCCTGGTAATAGGTGTTGGTTACGGGGTCGTAGGTGCCAAGGGAGGGATCTGGCACAAGGATATCCGTTCCGATGAGCTTGCCGGTGGCATCGAAATGGCTGATCCTGGCCACAGTCGTCGTGCCGGCAACATAGGTGGCTACGTCATAGGAATGGTCGGCGGCATAGAGCGTATAGCCCGTTGCCGGACCGGTGCTGTTCGCATAGGCAAATACCTTCAGCGTCGGGTTTGTTCCGAATGTCTCGGTGCTGATAAGCCTGCCGTTCTGGTCAAGCAGATCCTTCGAGATCATCGCGTTGCTGGCGTTATAGGTGACGATCTGGCCTGAATAGGACTGACCGGTGATACCGAACGTGCCTTCGACATGCGACTTGTCCGGGTGCACGATCGAAAAACTCGTTTCCTGACCGGCGGTGTTATAACGGTGTGTCTCGATTGTCCCATCCGGTTCCCAGCTGGCGGACATGATCTTTATGTGCCCAGGCGCGAAACGCTCCTGAAGGATCAGTTTGCCCGCCGGGTCGTACCTATAGGCTTCTTCGACATAGTCTTTGCCGGTGATGCCGTAGGTGGTGCGGGTATAACTCTTGTCTGCGTCATAGATTGTTTCGATCGTTTTTGCCCCGGAGGCTGGATCGAAATAGGTGACAGTCTTGCGGGAACCATCGTCGTTGAAGGTCTGCTCGAACTTCAGTCGGTTCAATGAATCATATTGCTCGTACTCGATCAGGACGCCGTTCTTGGTGATATTGATATCCGAGGAACCGTCGGTCTTCCATGTTTGGGTCACGGTAACGCCGTCGGCACCGATTTTCTGATCAAACACGAGCTTGCTTCCGAGATAGCGCTCGGATTCTATCACCTTGCCTTGCTCGTTGTAGATATAGACCTGCCGGTCGTAGGTGCCGCCGGAGACCGGCGTGCTGGTCTTGAATGTAACATCGTCGCCCGCGATCTTGTTCAGGACGCCCGAATTTATATAGAGGCGCATCACATAATCAGAAGGAACCGTCAGCATATGCGTGTCGGTGAGGATGATCGACTGGACACTCACATCCTTCATGATGCTGTCCATGCGTGCGACGATCTCCGCAGCCGTGCCGATCTCGATGCCCGCAGGCGCAGCTATAATACCGTAGCGACCAGTTGAGTCGACCGCGACCGCACTCAGGCTATGCTCGCCCGTTGTCGTAAAGACTATATCGGTTGTATACCGTCCCATGGCATCTGTTTCGGCCGTGGCGATCACCTTGCCGTTTTCGTAGATCACGACGGTCGTACCAAGCTTGGCGGTACCGCTGATCGTTGCCGAGTTGAATCCCGATGGATCGTGCGCGGCATTGCCGACCAGGACAGAAGGGGCGCCGATATACGCATCCGGATCGGGGAAGTTAACTGTGGAGCCGGTCTCGATATCCAGATCGCCGTAGACGGCCGCAACGGATTCCGTCGCGTTGGAATGGCGATAAATGCCTTCGGCCCAGTAGACCCCCTGGTCCTGAATGTAACCAAGCGGCCCGGTATAGTCGACAATTGTCACCCCGTCGCGCGTTACAACAAGTCGGCCGTTTCCGTCAGGATCGAACGTAGCTTTGATATCCATGTCATAGTTATGTCCGCGCTGGATATCGTAGGCGTCAGTGAAGATCACCTGTTGAACCGGGTTTCCGTCAGCATCGCTGAAGCCGATGCTGATGCCCATCTTCTCGCCTGTTAGCGTGACGGAGAACGGTGGCGGGACGACCAGCGCATCCTCGTGTACATTCTGATGAAGCTGGCCGAGCACCATGAAATAGGCCGTATTGGGCTGGCCGGGTTCGAGCATGAAATCATAGGAAACTTGGAGCGGCGTGCCGTAGGTGATCGGTTCCCTGTCAGCGATCTCTATGCGCTCGGAGGCGTGGTTGTTGGCCGCATCCCATGGGGCTTGATCGCCGTCGTGCAGCTCGAAGCGGATGGCGCCGTTCCGCGGCACGGACAAGGAATAATCCTTGCCTCCGCCTTGATATTCGAAGGGTTGATCGTCCACTTCAATGGAATAATAGCCTGTAAGGGAGCTGTTCCAATCTTCCGGCTGAATGGTGGTAACCATTTCCCCGCTGCCTTTTGTTGTTGGAGGAATGCCAACAGGGTCCCAAAGGAACGTTAAGGAGGCCGAAAACAAAAAGCTTAAAATTTAATGTTTTTTTCTGCAGCGTCTGGTCGATTTGAAATAACTGAACAACCCTCAGTGTTTAGGATGGTCCCCCGCCGCGAGAAATTTTTCGCAGGCTTCCAGAAGTTCTTTCGCAGCGATGCGACTGTTGGCCGTATCGCGTCGATCATTCCGCACGAGCGGAAATCTGCCGCCAGTCTCGAAGGCCTCATTTTGAAGACAGCTTGCAGGAAATCACTGCTCGCGGAATGTGTGGCTGATCTGATCCATCAGCGGTTTGGTCATGTAGGAAATAACGGAACGGTCTGCGACCTTGATGAACACTTCCGCGGGCATGCCGGGATAGAGTGTCATATTGGTAAGATTGCCGAGGCTCGCCCGCTCTGGCTTGATGCGGACAGGATAATATTCGGCGCCGCTTCGCTGTTCGGTTACGACATCAGGTGAAATCGACACGACGTCACCCTGCACTTCCGGTGTCGTTCTCTGGTCAAAAGCACTGAACCGAATGTCGACCTTCTGACCGAGCGTGAGCTGGTCGATATCGCGTGTTGCAATCTTTGCCTCGATTGTGAGGTCGCGCTGATCAGGCGCCAGCAGCATGAGCACTTCACCGGGATTTACGACGCCGCCGACGGTATGAACGGCAAGCTGGTAGATGCGCCCGCTCATCGGCGCGCGCAGCTCCAGGCGGTTCAACTGATCGACGGCCGCGATGCGGCGCTCCTGCATCTCAGAAATCTTGGCCTCGATGTCTGTCAGGTCCTTGGAATTCTCGGTTCTCCGATCTTCATCGAGCTGGAGAATCTGCAAATTGATTTCGGCGATCTTGCCTTCGGCCTGCGCGCGGGACGACAGGCGCTCGCCGCGATTTCCGTCTAGCTCGACGCGCTGTCGCTTCAGGCTGTTGACCCGCTGCATGGTGACGATCTGCTGGTCGTAGAGTTTCCTGGCTGCGTCATATTCCTGGTCGACCAGGCGGGTGGCTTCATCAATCGATGCAAGCTGCAGCGTTTCGCCCTGTATCTCCTCGGCAAGCTGCGCCTTACGTTCTTCCAACTGTTTGCGCATACCGACCAAGGACGAACGGCGTGCGTTGAAGAGTTGGAGTTCACCTTCTATCAGATTCTTGCTGACACTGACGTCGACACCATTTGCGGCAACGCCATCCACGGAGAAATCTGCGGCTCCGCTGCGTTCGGCCTGCAAGCGGGCGCGTCGCACGTAAAGCTGGGCGAGATTGCTGTCGATGATGGCGAGATTGGCCTTTACGGATGCACTGTCGAGACGCAGGAGGACATCGCCGGCCTGGACATGAGCCCCTTCCCTCGCCATCAACTCAGAGACGATGCCGCCGGTAAGATGTTGGACCTTCTTAACGTTCTGGTCGATAATGACCGTACCTTGCCCGACCACCGCATTTGAGAGCGCCGTCGAAGCCGCCCAGCCGCCCATGCCGCCGATAAGCGCGACAGAAAGCGCCCAGACGGAGAGAATGTGCCGATTCAGCGAGCGCTGCGATTGCATCATCATCGACCCTGCTCCGAACTGTCTCCGACAACTTTCAAAGACGCCTGTTTCGGCTGCTCGATCGGATTGTCGTTGCGAATGACCTTTGCAAGTACCAGGTCCTTCGGCCCGAAGGCGATAGCCTGGCCGTCGCGCATGGCGAGCACCAGATCGACGCTGGCAAGCGTGCTCGGCCGATGGGCGACAACGATAACGATGCCGTTGCGCTGACGAACGCTTGATATCGCGCCGGCGAGCGCGGTTTCCCCGTCAATGTCGAGATTCGAATTCGGCTCGTCGAGAACGACGAGGAAAGGATCACGGTAGAGTGCACGGGCAAGCGCAATGCGTTGACGCTGACCAGCCGATAGCATGGATCCGCCAGGCCCTATTTCTGTGTCGTACCCCTTCGATAGTCGCAGGATCAACTCATGGACACCCGCGTTGCGGGCTGCCGAGATAATTTCGTCTGCTTTCGCATCTTTGCGAAAGCGCGCGATATTCTCGGCAACGGTGCCGGCAAACAACTCGACATCCTGCGGGAGATAGCCGATATGGGGTCCAAGCGCGGCATCGCCCCACTGATCGAGGGCAGCTCCGTCGATGCGCACCGATCCCCGATATACCGGCCAAAGCCCCACCACTGCCCGCACGAGCGAGGATTTGCCGGACGCGCTCGGTCCGATAATGCCGAGTGCATTCCCCGCCCGCAGCGTGAAACTGATGTCCTTTACAATGAGCTCTTGCTTGCCGGGCGGGCCGCTCGAAACCGCCTCTGCGGCAAGCTCACGAGAAGGCGCCGGCAGCGTAAGCGGAGACAAGCTCTCGGGCAGCAGGACCAATATCCGGCGCAGCCGGCTCCAGGATTGCTGAGCGGCAACAAAGTTCTTCCAGTTTGCGATCGCCTGCTCCACCGGTGCCAATGCCCGTGATGTGAGGATCGAGGCGGCAATAATGATCCCGCCCGAAGCCATATTTTCGATCACGAGAACCGCGCCTGCGGCAAGCACTCCCGACTGCAACGCCATGCGGAAGATTTTCGAGACGATCGAATATCCGTTGACCGTGTCGGCATTGCTGCACTGGACATTGCGATATGCATCGTTGCGCGCCAACCAGCGATCGGCGAATTCGTCAGCCATGCCCATGGCCTGGACAACCTCAGCATTGCGCTGGGCAGCGCTTGCCAGCGCGTTCCTTTCAGTCGCGAGTTCGTAGACCTGCCTGGCTGAGGACTGTGAGCTGCGGTTCGTCAAATAGGTCAGCATCGTCAGAATCAACGCGCCGCAGACGGTGATGATGCCGATCACCGGGTGGAACAGGAAGCAGATGCCGACATAAAGCGGAACCCATGGCAAATCGAAGAAGGCCGAGGGACCGGGGCTGGACAGGAAGCCGCGAACCTGATCGAAATCCCGCAGCACGGAAAGCCCGTCGCTGGCCACCTGGCCCTTGAGGGGCGCTTTCAGAGTCGCCTTGAAGATGCGGCGGCTCATAACTTCGTCGAAGACTCCCGATATGCGAACCAGAATGCGGCCGCGCACCAGATCAAAGGCGCCCTGGAAAGCGTAGAGCAGGAGGGCCAGCAGCGCGAGCGCGATCAACGATGGGATGCTGCGGCTCGGTATGATCCGGTCGTAGACCTGCAGCATAAAAAAGGAGCTGGTGAGATATAAAAGATTGACCAGTGCGCTTGCGACAGCGGCGGCGATCAAGCCGCCACGGCTGCGCGCAATCGCATCTGCTGCGAGGTTGTTCCCGCGTTGCTGAGCCGGCGGGCTGCCAAGTTCGTTCAAATCGAAGCTCCGTTAAACGCGCGCAGATCAATCTTTATGTGCAAATCAGGGCGAGAGTTTGCGAAGGCGTTGAGCATTCACAGTATGGTTAAGCAATCAGTAGTTCCTAGCTACACATCTGGTGTTCCAACTGTCCGACTTTGAAGCACTGACATCTGCACTATGCGAGATCACGCCCAAAGCGGAGGACTGGAAAACCGCTAACGGGCCTGGGCGGGTCGCCCGGTGGCAGATGCGGAACGGAGACCCTACTTATGATCGCTCTTTATCTCCTAGCGATCGTTTTCGAATCCCACAGGCCCACCGATAGGCCAGCAATCTCGTCCCGCAAGCGGGACAGGATCCGAACCAGACGACGAGCGTTCATACGCGGGAATCATCTGCGCATCATCGCCTGCGCAAGGCGCTATCTCCTAACAGAAAATATCTTGCCAGCGCTCTATCCAAATATCTCGTCGAACCGGCCACCACTCAAAGGAACAGGAAATCGTCGTGATGAAGCGCTGCCAGATTGGTCAGCGTTGCGATCTGTAGGGGCGTGCCACGCCCGCTTCCGTCTGCATCATAGAAAAGCTTTCCGGTCGTCTGATCGTAGATCAAACGGTCGTTCGAATCCAAAGCCTTTGTGCCGAGCACGAAGTTTTCGGCAGAGAAACTCGCCGGATCGATCGCAGTGAAAATATCCTGATCGAGTACGATCTTGTCAGCGGCGCTTTCCGAGAAGTCCTCAATCTTGTCGATATTGTTATACGCGCCGGGTTTAAAGTCGAAGACAAAATGGTCGGCGCCCGCGCCACCTCTCAGGACGTCGTTGCCGTTTCCGCCGATCAGGCGGTCATTTCCTGCCCCGCCAGTGAGCCAGTTATATCCGTCATTGCCAGTCAGGACGTTGTCCTGGTTGTTGCCCGTTGCTGTAATGGTCGTAGAACCCGTGAGTGTGACATTTTCGACGGTACCGCCTGCTTTCGACAGATTGAACGAAACGGAAGCAATCACGGTATCGACACCGCCCCCGTTGGTTTCGTCGACAGTATCCCCCATCGAATCCACTTTGTACGTGTCGTTGCCGGCGCCGCCCTTCATACTGTCAGCGCCCGTGCCGCCATCAAGGATATTGTTGCCCGCGTTTCCGGTGAGAACATTTGAAAGCGCATTGCCAGTGGCGTTGGTATTGGCGTTGCCGGTCAGGGTCAGGTTCTCTATTTTACCGATCGCATGTGCTGCATCGGCCAGACTGAAGCTGATCGATGACATGACGGTATCGGTTCCGCCGCCGCGGCTTTCATCGACAATGTCGGTCGGGGAAGTGACCGTATACGTGTCATTTCCGGTGCCGCCGTGGGCGTGGCTGGCGTCCGGACGTGCGGCGCCCCCCGCGGCTATGTTGATAATGATGGGATGGTCGACAACGTCCAGGTTGAGCGAGGATATGTTGCTGAAGCTTTTGACCGGCGTATCGCCCGCCAGCGGGTCGTAGACCTGCACGGTCCCGAAAGCTCCGCCCAGGTTGACGCTGACGTTGGTCGCAGCCGCCTGGATCGCCTTGTCGGTCGTCTGGTTCCATATATCCGGCTCGTTCCAGATGATGATCTGATAGCTTCCGTCGGATTTTTCCGTCAGGTAACTGCGCGCCGTGGAAGGCAGTCCGTTGATGGAGTAATTGAGCGTGCCCGGATTGAAGCTCGTCTGGGTCGCGCCGTCGTCTTCGAGAATTTCGGTCAGATTGTGGATCGCCGTTGCTGCCGGTTTCGGCGTGTAATCCAGGCGAAACAGCCCGAAATGCTTTTCCTGATCGGAACCCTGCGGATCCGAATAGGCATCGAGAAGCTGGTAGATGAAGGTTCCCTTGGATCCCAGAAAGGCGCCGTCCATCAGAGTGTTGAGAAGCAGTTTTGCCTGCGTCGTCTCGTCGACGCCTTCCCATCCGCCGTTGGTATCGGCGGTCAGCGACGTGTGATAGCCGATCTCGGTGATGGTAAGCGGCTTGCCGGGATCGGCCTGCATCTGGTTGCCGGATTCACGCGAGAGCCAGGAGAAGGGCTGGTCGCCCTCCTTCGCATAGGTGTGGATCGTCGTGTAATCGTTGGAAGAGGCAACCGTGTAACCGGTAAAGCCGAGAACCGGAATATCCTTCAACAGCGGATCGGCATTGACTGCATTGAACAGGTCCTTCTGGTAGGCAACTGCCGCAGCCTCACCCGACAGACCTTTATAAGCCACCGGCCAGTTGTTGACCTCGTTCGGGCCTTCGATGCCGACGATCGAACCCGGATGCGCTTCGACGAAGGCATGCAGCCGCTGGACGACGGTGGCGGGAGTGTCATCTCGCCCGGAAACAAAAACGAATTTGACACCCGCATCGGCCGCATCCCCAAGATGGCCTTGACCGTAGGGGTCAGAGACAGGGGTAGGGGCATGATCTCGAACTGTGTCGAGACCAAGGTAGCCCAGGGCTTTAACAACTTCCGCGATATTGGAATATTTCCCGTCGGTGTAGTCGATATGTGTGTCGATCCCGAATGAATCGATTACGTCAGTAATTCTAGTAGCTTGGGCCATTTCATCCTCCTCGCCTGGAAGTAGAAAACATTACTTCGATGGTATAGTGATTCCCTTCAAAAGTAGGGCCTGATTTACAGTAGAATCCGCCAAAGTTATGATTGCGTTAACCATATTGTATTGTCCGCAATACGACTGCTAAACGCTGCGTTGGAGACGATCCGATGTTATGCGGCGCTGATTGGTTCAGATTTGATCCGGAACTAACTTCAGTGCGGTCGCAGGATGGAATCGAAGTTTAGGCAAACGTCTTGTCGATTTGCCGGGTCCTGACGAGCGGGCGTCGGCTAAGTCCGTGGTCTTGCGAGAGGGACCGCAGCCGCCTTCAATTTCGTGACGTTCGTCGATCGGTCAGATGAGGAAGCCTCACGGTCATTGCCCCGAATCATTGAGCGTATGACCGGCCAAGCTTCTGTCGCTAAGCCAAAATGAAACCTGGACTGGCTGCGCGGCCGATGGGTGAGGACGCCCGACGACCCGCGCCGACGCGACCGCGCCTGGTGTCGAGTCAATGCTCGATTTCTCGGGGAACCGATTCGGAAATCATGTCTGTTGCGACTGGCACATTGTCGGCTTCGATTTCGAGCTACGTCGTAAGAAGAAGGCCACATCAGACCAAAGTCCGTTTTGCATGACCAGCGGGGACGCTAAAAGACAGCTTCGCGTCACGGCAACTGATTGAATGGAACCCACGTCACCCAACGTTTCAGCTGCATGTGAGAGCACGGCAAAATCGAACTCACCTCTTTGAAGATGACATCAATGCGTTTGGCGTCGTGAGAGATCTGATGCTTTCATGTTCAGGTGAGGATTTAGTCGACGATGTTAATTCGACCAAGCCGTTGGTTTCAGTGGTCATTCCAGCCTTCAATGCCGCCCCCTATATTGAGCGCACGCTTCGGTCCGCTTCACGCCAGACCTATGCTGCTTTGGAGATCATTGTTGTCGATGACGGGTCCACCGATGACACGGCAAGACTGGTCGAACGGATGGCGTTGTCGGATCCCCGGATCCGCCTGTTAACGACGTCAAATCGCGGTGTTGCTTCGGCAAGAAATACCGGCATCCAGCTTTCGTCGGGCCGATTTGTGGCATTCCTTGACGCCGATGATCTCTGGCATCAGACGAAGATCGAAAAGCAGGTAAATGCCCTCGATCGCTTACCTCTGCAATGGGCTGCAGTTTACGCACTGCATCATGTCATCGATAGTGACGATGAGATCATTTGCCCGGGCCGGTCCAATGTTGCGAGGGGATATATCTACGCTCGGCATTTGACGTTCAAATATATAGGCAACGGAAGCACCCTTCTTGTCCGTCGGGACGCGGCACTTGAGATCGGTGGGTTTGATAGTTCATATGCAGCGGCAGGAATTGGCGGCTGCGAGGACCTCGATTTCGAACTCAGGCTTGCCGCGCGCTATCGCATGGAAGTCATCCCTGAGCGCTTGGTTGGATACAGGAACTACCCCGGCAACATGTCATCCAATCACATCCAGATGGCCAAAGGCGCGTTGGAAGTGGTCGGGCGATCGCTAGCCGCAAATCCGCAGCTTCCCCGATACGCGGCCAGGAGTGCGACCGCCTCTACTCTAAAATACGCACTTCGAGAGCTAAAATGGGCTGATAGTCGATATCTCGCGCTCATGACCGTTTGCAAAATCCTCCGAAACGATCCGCGCTTCATGCTTCGGCTTGCAATTCAGGAAGGACTGCGTGCAGTACGATCCTACCGTCCTTATAGAGCGAAAGTTGCAGGAAGTTCAGATCCGCCAAGATTGGATGGATCTAAATTCGACGATGAGATTGTCCCGTCGCGTGTTGACCCCCCAGAACGGAACGCGGGGTCAGAGCGCCATCTGATGCGGCTAGCTAGGATCGACGCGGAGCTGAGCTCCAGCCTGGAAAACGCGGGGCGGTTGGATAGCGTGTCGCCGTAGCGCTTAAGCCTGCTGCCGACGAAATCACGCACGCGGGAGGTTTCGCGCGATGGAAAAGCGCGAGCCTGCATCCTGAATGCGTCGACCGGCACGAAGAGCTCTCATCTGTGACGCCCGCGCGGGTCCTTCTGCACAAAGCTTCGATCTCGACATCCATCTGTCGCGCCATCGTTCGCCAAGGTGCCAGGTGTTTCGGCTTCAAGACAACCCGATCTGCCCACCGCATTCATCATCGAGCCGGGACGAAGGCGCTCCAAAACCACTTGGAAGTTTTCCTTATCCGGACATTCCCGGTGAACTTCGCTTCATGCTGCGGCTGGTGACGACAGCATGCGAGACGAACGCCAGTCACATCTGGAAAGGGTACCGGCGGCAACGCAACGTCCCACGCCATCGTATGCAAACCTCATCTGAGCCCAATCGCTCGGCTATCAGGCCACCAAAATCGAGGTTTTTTCCATGTTCACGCGACAATGCGTCCCGTGCGTTAGATCAACCGATTTGCTTGATTTTTAGGCAGCTCGCCGCTTGGCAAGGCGGAGGCCGCGATATCTTCGCCACACCCTTTGCAATACTTCTTCGCGAAGCCAACCGTTATTGACTCTTCATAGTTTTCGTTCATGAAGTGCGGAACGTTTCTCGCGCTGGAGGCGGTTGTGACCAAAGAATTAAAGCCGCTTACGGGGATCAGAGGCATTGCAGCGCTTTTGATCGCCGCTTATCACTTTTCAACTACTAAGACTGGCAATCTCCATAATCTGATTTCTTTGGATGGCGCTTACCTTGCCGTTGACGCCTTCTTTATACTCAGCGGCTTTGTTTTGGCTCTGAGCTATGCCAGATCATTTTCCGGGGTCATTACAGGCGAAAACTACCGCAGCTTCCTGCTCAAACGCTTTTTCCGAATATATCCTGCTTATTTCTGCATATTGCTCATATATGTCGCCAAAATAACTGTGAACATAAGTGGCGATGGAGCCGGAGCGAAGTTCACCACAACCGACTATTTTTCGAATTTTCTCATGCTCAATACGTGGGCGATCGACGCGAAGGCGATTATCGGTCCCTCGTGGTCAGTGTGCGTTGAAATATTCTGCTACCTCTTGTTCCCACTCCTGATCATGATTATCGCAAGATCGCGCCCCAGCGCGCTCCTTACGATGCTGATAGGCTTCATCGGGATCATTGTGGTTTCTCGGTCCGGCGAGGGCGCGGGCGGTGAGTTGGACGTCGTTTTTGGAAATACTTTCTATCCGGTCCTGAGGGCGCTGTGCGGCTTTTCGATCGGCATTGCTGGCTTCTATCTTTGGGCCAACTCCCGTTTGGTCAGCGACACCAAATCCGGCACGTATCTTTGTGTGGCATTGGTCGGGCTGGGGCTGGCGGCGGCGATCGGTGCGCCAGATATTGCGCTTTACGTTTTCATCGCAGCCGCTGTGATCCTTACAGCGACTCCGAGTTCGGCCTCTCAAATGTTGTTCGGAAACCCTGTTTCCCATTTTCTGGGAAAGGTTTCCTATTCTCTCTACCTTATCCACTCGCTCCTGATCACCGTATTTGTCAAGCTGGTGCCGCTCCTTACGACAAAGATCGGTTATCCGGCCGCCTATTTTTCAGCACTGCTAATCTATTTGGTCTTCTCGGTAGCGTGTGCCTCGGTGAGCTACTCACTCTTTGAAGTTCGAGCCAGAAAGTTCTTGGAAAAGGTCGTACTCCGTCCGGCTCCGGCAATCGCCTGAGATCATCAAGGGGCGGTCAAACCAGACCTACCCTTGTTCGTGCTTGATTCCAAGCGGTCAGATACGCAGGCGATACTGCTGGCGGCGCAAGCTGCGGGTTCGGCAAGTTCAACTGCCCCGTCCGACCGACGGGGGCCTTCCAGACCCATGACCGAGCCTGCCGTTCCAATTGTCTGGACGGCGTCGCGGCTTCCTAATCGCACCATGCCTCGCCTATCGTCCTCATGACGAGGGCTGTCTTTTCTGAAGGGAGAAAGCGGCCATAGTATTTTTGGATCATCGGAACAGAGTCGTGGATCGCGAGCGCGGCGAGCTCGATGGATCCCGTCCTCTTTAGCACGTACGTTGCCAGGACATCTCGAATACAATGTGGCCCATGGGGCAGCAGTCCTTTTATCGCACCTCTCTCGGTGTAGGGGTTGTATATGCCATATTTTGCGACCGCCTCGCGCCAATCAGTGTAGAATGACGCCTGATCATAATCGAGACGGCCCTTCCTCTTGATGTTTCCCTTTACAAAAAAAGTGCCAGGGTCGCTGTGTGCTCTGACGAGCAATGGGCGATGTTTTTCCAAATAAGCGGCGATCAAGGCATAGAGATTGTCGACATCGGGAACCACGCAAAGATAAGGTTTTCCGCCATCGAAAAACCGTGAATGGCCGTTCTTGAATGCGATTGCGGGCACGAGAACTTCCCACTTTCCGGTGTCTGATCGCCACCGCAACTCACCTCGACGCTTTTGAACAAGTGACAAGACAGATGTCGGACGATCTGATGTGCCGACGAGGAGTTCACGAAGGTTTTTCTGCCGCAATCCGAGATGGAGACCAAACTGCATCATGAGAAAAGCGCGGATTGCTTGTGCCTCCTCATATGCGCTCAATCCCCCTTTCTCAACATGCGTGATGATTTCCTTCGTGATTTTGCGGTATTCTCTGATCGGGTTGTCGGTAGCGAGGATGGTTTCGATGGCTTCGAAGGAACTACGGTGGACCTGCTCGACATCTAACAGTGCGCGGCCCCGACGATAGGCGTGCAATTGCATCGCATCGCATACCTGATCCCAGGCACACTGCGCTTTGCGAATATCGGCAGCGGATATCAGACCCGCAATCGGCTTCAAACGAGAAGCAAGCCATCGGTTTTGCCTAAGCCATCCCGTTCCATTACGAACCAGGCTTTTTGCAAAGGAAATCATGCTGCGCTCATAGGCGGTGTAGAAACCACGCCGCTTTTCGCGCCACATCACGTACCAGTCCCACACCGCCGGAAAGACCAGGATAGCAATCGTAAGGTCTTTCACGGGGACCCCAAAGCCCCCAACTCGGCCATCCGGAGACGAAGCCAGCGCGCCAAAGAACAATCCGAGGTTTCTCCTCGCCGTTTCTGCGCTCGCCGCGTTCCATCGACCTAGACGGTCTTTGCCTTCCGGTGGCAGCGTTGCGGTTTTGAATGAAATCAGAGCATCAATCTCTTCTGCGAGTTGACGCGTTGGCCGACCCAAATGATCAGGGGAAACAGAGGAACGTCGCTTCTGAGGCTGCCGTAATCCCTGACCATCAGGGACTAGAAATTTCATTTTGAAGGAGTGTTTGACTGCCTTAGACTGGTATTTTCGAAATTCCGTCAAGCCATAAAAAACGTTTTGCGCGATCCACGACTTGATCTCGGCCTGTTTCGTAGCGGGAAGCTCGAGGAAGTTGTGCGGCAAGTGCCAGGCGAACAAGGTCCTTCGCTGATGCGGTATGTCTCGGATGGCGTAGCAGGAGACATAGCCCGTCAGCGAATACAATTTCTGTACGAGGTGGCCATGAGGCAAGCCGTAGCGCGCCTCGATCATGTACAATGCCCGTATGCTTCTCGTTTTCGAGGGGAAGTTTCGATCGCGGCACCATTGACTCAGTTGCGCCGTCGAAATTGATGCTCCACCTTCTTTCAAGGCCGCGGACAATCCACGTATCGTGTCGCCGTGCTTTCGAATTTCCGTTCTAAGAATGACTCCAAAGCCTATTGGCTTTGGGATGGTGGGCAGTGCCAGCGTCATTATAGCTCCTTAAAGGCTTCTTTGACTAGCTATCGATGAATCGCATTCTGGATAGCCGAGGGGGTAATAGTGAATCGAGAACCGCTAGTGCGTCTCATCGATCCGAAGCCCGAAAAAGGGATGATTCCTAATAATTAAATCAGCGAATTTATAAGGAGGCGAATGACCGGCCACGTTGATGTATCGACGTAACAAGGACGCATCCGGGCCCTTTAAGGTTTTCGCGACATCCCTACCGGACTGTGTTTAGACGAATCTGTCCCGCGCGTTTCTTAAGGCAACCTTGGGGTTTTGGTAGCGCCAGATCACCGGCAATACAAAGGCATGGGAGGCTGTCGGGCGCCATCGATCGAAGGCTTAAAAAGGAGCCGGGAGGGCGTCGGCATGATCCGACACGGCACCGACCGCCCCGCGCTCGAGTTCCGCTTAGCGGCCTTAAATCCTAACTCTCGCGATCCCACTACAGAATCACCTGCCCGGCCGCACCAGCGACCGTGCGATATCGATGATATCGTCACGGCCGGCGGTTGGGTCTTCCCGGTTCCAGGCGACACCCAGTCCGATCTTGAAATCGATCCCCCTCACCTTCTTCAACTCAAAGCCGCGGTTCGGCAGATCCTGCGTCCATTCCGGCACGAAGCCGATGCCAAGACCGGCCGAAACCAGTGACACCAGCGAGAAGGTGTCGTCACAGGTATAGGCAACATTGTCGGTCAGATCATGCTCCTCGAACTTCTCGGCAAAATACTGCTCGCTGTAGGAGCGGTTCTGGCGTGAAAAGGAGATGATCTTTTCAGAGCGCAGATCCTCGAGATCGATCTCGCTTCTGGCAGACAGCGCGCTTTCCTTAGCCACGGCCAAGAGATAGCGCTCATGCGCAATCGAGAAGAAGCGAAGCGAGCCGATATTCTCCACCGGCCGAATGAAGCCGAGATTGATGCGGCCCGCCTCGATATGACGGATGATGTCATCGGTGGTGCCGCTTTCGATATGCATGCGGATATCGGGATACTTCCTGCCGATGCGCGCCAGGAAGGACGGCAGCACGCCGATCGTTGCCGGATAGACGGTACCGATCGCAATCTTGCGGGACGTCTTGCCGGCGATTGAGCGGACGATCTCCTTCGACAGTTCCAGCTCGCTGATCATCCTGACCGAGCGCTCGTAGAAGGAGGCCCCTGCCCTCGTCAGCTCCACCCGACGCGTCGTTCGCAGCAACAACTGCACGCCGAGTTCCTTCTCCAGGGCCAGGATCGCATCCGACAGGCCTGACTGGGTAATGTTAACCCTCGCTGCCGCACGACCGAAGTGCAGCTCCTGGGCCACCGCCACGAAGTAGGTTAGCTGTCGTAAGTCCATTCTCCATTGTTCCTCTCAACGAAGGTCGTTCAAGCTCATTTACATATTATAGTTGATAAACTCCAGGCGTGTAAACTGCGATCTCTTGGCTATGGATATGCGTAAGCTGGTCGGTCGCAATTTTGCTCGCCTGCGTCGGGAGAAAGGCCTGACGCAGGAAGATGTCGAGGCGCGGTCTGGCTACAGCCAGCAATACCTCAGCGGGCTAGAGCGCGGACAGCGAAACCCGACCGTCGTCACGCTTTACGAGCTTGCTCAGGCACTCGGCGTAAGTCATGTTGAGCTAGTGGCTCCCGACAATCTGTCTTGAGAAAAAGCTACTTCAGCTAATTGACCCGTGAATTGAACAAAGAACATCCGATCGCTCCCCTCATCAGGCCCTTCGGCTGCGGATCCGACCAAGCTCAAGCGCCCCTCCCTTCAGTTACGCCTAACGGAAAACGCGAAGGAACGGCCGCCACATTACATCAACTACCGCTTGCTGCTGCTCATAGTGAACGAAACGACGTGATCCCCGATCTGGCCTTCAATCAGCTCGCGCCGGCCCGAGCTGACAAAAAGATCTGGCTTTGGTCGCCATTCATCATCGTCGTGAATCGGTGCAGCCGGATCGATTCGAACTTGTCGTTGGATGCGCAGCGTAAAGCTGGCGATCCTGCGTGCATGACAACCCATTGCTACCAGCTCTACTCCCATCGTTCGACGAGGCGCAAAACACGGCGCGCCACTATACCCTGTCGATCCAGCCAACGCTGATCGAAGAGATCGCCGTCATGCGCAGTGGGGGCCGGATCGGCGCTCGCGGGAGCGTCCCGCCGAACCGTTTGCGGTGAGCTTCAGGAGCCATTGCCATTGTCGTTCTACACTTTTTCGGTCGGCATTGTCCGCAGGCAACAAAGCCGTGCTGTTCGCTTCCTATCATCACTGCGCGCTAACAGGGCGCTCCATCCTGCTTTATTCACCATCCTGAACACGCGCCGCGATCGGCGACCGTTTGGGGCGACAGCATCAGACTTTGGTCCCTGTTTTCCTCGATATCCGCTGTCCGATGTCACATCCGCCGAGTTTGAAAAATGGGTGAAACATGTTCTGGTGGATCTTCTGCGCCTACTTGTCCCTACAGGGCTTCATTGCATCCGGGATATTGCTATTGTTGCTGAGAGAAAGACTGAAAGCATCCAGGACACCCGCACCGGATACAAGTCAGCTCAGGCCGCAAAATAGCATGCAGCCCCAGGATCAGCGGCACGCTTAGGAATGATCGCGCGCAAAGCTGCTCGTCTCCGATGCCTCGTTATCATGAGGAGACCGGCGACACTTCGATTGTCGAGCTCATATAGGCTATCGTCACATGTGCTGACCAGATAGGCGAGACGCCGAATGACGCGGGCAGCGACCATTCATAGCGTCAGCCATCCATATTCCAGGCGAATCCTTTGTCGAGGTCTTTAACACTCGCCAGGATGTCAACAATAATGAAATTGATCTCGACCCGGTGCTTGTCTACCAGATCCCTCGAAAAATATCGGCCCATATATTCTTCAATACTTCGGCGCGTTATCGGAATACCTGCAGCCGTTAAAGCCGAGGCAGCTCGCAGAACCAACAGATTCGCTTCGATGCCATACATGGTGTCTTCGAAATTGGTCGTTGCAACAACCATGCCGTCCCTCTTTTTTTGCTCATATCGTGCCAAACGCAAACTTGGACCGCTGCACCCGCACGGTAGATGAGGGTTCGTTCAGGGTTCTTAAGTGGCGTCCCCGTTCGCGCATCTTGACAGGATGCCAGTTATTTGGAGCTGTTCCTGAGCAAGCTCGTGAACGAGCGCAATCATTGCCCCGTTAACGTCGCGCCCATCGAGGAGCGAAGGATTATCGGAGAGGACCTGGAGCGCGCGTTCGGCAAGCCGCTCCGTCCCCTGGTCTGCTGTCACATAGAACGATTTCGGAAGTGAAGCACGATATACCCGTTCATTTTCGGGTCGAGGGGTGCACCTACGAACACTTAGCCTTCAGCGCCAACGATCTCCGTATGCTGATGATGACGACATTTCTACGCGATAGCGCAGCCTTTAGGAAGGTCGCACGCATTTGAGTACGCTGGCGCACCGAGCCCTTGATTGCTCAATCAGGAGCGATGACCAGCTGCGATGAAGAACACGGCTTATCTCAGCGTCGGTACGCGCTCGGAAGAATCAGCTAGTCGTCTCGGAACCGAGCCATGAGATCCATCGGGGCTACGTCGGAGCAGAAACATTCTGAACAGATGCCGAAACCATCCTCGTCGAAGTCGCACGTGCTCTTTCTTTGACGGCAGCAATCGCAGAGGACGGTTCCGCGGTTCGAGAGTCTCGCCGGGGGCAGGATCTCGGCAAGAGGACTTTCTTCCAGACGATCGATGGGTTCTGGCATGATGACGTCCCTTAGTTCCTATGGAGCATGAGATAGGAGCGACCGTCGACGCTTTCCAGATCGCGGGCGTGGGCGCCATTTTTTTGGGCGGCGAGGTCGACGGCTCAACTGAGGAAGGGCCGGTTATAAGTCTCGATCAGATGTAATTTATACTTGGTCAGGTATTCGCGATTTATGCCGAGACATTTCAACCTAGCGGTTTTGTATCAGCAGGAGCGACGAGGGTCTCTCCTGGTCAGAAGTCAGATCCCCAGCAATGGCTGTATGAGCCGCAACAATCTGCTCTTGAATCGGAGCGGGGCATCGGTGACGGCGAGACAAATGCAGTCTCTCCCAGGGTTGGCTCTCGGCTGATGCGTTAGATTGCCGTCAGCGATCTCTATGTCCCCTCTTCCAAAAGTCGAGATTTCGTCGCTAAAGCTCCCATCGAGGACAAGCGTGAGTTCCAGCCCGCCGTGCGAATGCTCCGGGACCGGCTGACCGGCGGGGATCTTAAGCAATCTAACTGACGTCGTTTTGTCCCCGATCGGAATTATCATTTGCGCGGCACCCCGGCCCAGTGAGCGCCACCTTAAGCCACCTGCAGCGTCGATATAGGTTCTGAGCGGTTCCGGGTAGGTAAGATCGGACGAGGAACGCTTTTTCATTCGAACGGCTTTTTCCATGTGCCCTGCCTCGATCCTGTCCTTAATACGACGCCAGCTTTCAGTGACATCGTCTCTTTCCGCATTTTCGCGTTCAAGAAAGTACCCCCCCACGCTTTCGAGCGTCCGCATTTCTGATCGGCATGCGGGGCATAAGGCGAGATGGGTAGCGACGGCAACACTCCATCCCTCGGCAAGGGTGCCCGCGCAGTATTGCATCAGCATGTCACCATCCAGATGATGTGCGATCATTTGGCTTGTTCCTGAAGCGCTAGGCGTAGTTTCTCGCATGCAAGTCGGATCCTCGATTTCACTGTTCCAATAGGGAGGTTTAGTCTGTCAGCTATCATCGAATGCGTGAGACCGTCGAAGAACGACATCCGCAAAACCTCCATGTGCTTACCGCTCAGGGCAATCATTGCGCGGTTCAATGCTGCCGCGTCCTGCTCTCGCTCGATCTTCGCGTCTGCCGTTTCAAGCTCATCCGGCACGAGAGCTGGATCGTTCTCGTCGAACGCCGGTCGCGTGCCTCTACGAACAGAGTCAATCATCTGGTTTCTTGCAATCGTGTAGATCCACGTCGACGCCTGCGCCTTGGCGGCATCGAAGAGCGCAGCCTTGTGCCAAACGCGCATCATAGTCTCCTGAGCCAATTCCTCGGCCAGAACGCGATCACCCTTCGTCATCCGCATCATGTAAGAACGCACTCGCGGATAGAAATGCCCGTATAGGATTTCGAATGCGCCAACATCACGCGAGTTCGCTATCGCCGACATCAAACCAATCATCTGGTCCGCGCCGAGAGCAAGCCTCTCATCCTCCAAAACTCTGGCCTTTCGCTCCCTGCCCAGCTTTGGCCGCACGATTGCCTTGGCGCAGTCAGCTCGACGGGATCCAATCCGCAGATATGTGTTCATGCGAATGTTACGCAGCCCAGGAAAACCAGATCACAAAAAAGAGGGGCACTTTGTCATGGTCGCCGACACGTTTGGCTGCCGGCGGTGATTTAGTGCCCTGATTTCCGCCACAGGGCTGATCTGCTCCGCCCATTCGGTCAAGCATGACGAGATCGCCTGTCACGGCACGCTGAATGCCTGGGCAAACAGGTCGGTCTGAAGGGCGCCGTTCCGCTGCGCAAAGCCAACTTGACGAAGAGGAAGCAACAGACAAGAAACTCACGCGCTCGTCGAGACGGCCGCCGACGTCAGCGGCAACGCTAAAAGCGCCTGATACCAAGGGCTTTTCAGGCGATGGCAGACCTGTTGACGCACGACGGCCAATAATGGTCGGTCATATAATCGGGCCGGTAGTGGCGACAACTGCGACAGAGAAATGGATTGCAAAACCGATCTGAAGTTTGAAGAACCCCACGGATGAGGGGATAGCAATGCCCGTCACACGTTCGCGAGCCTCGAAGCCTTCGAGATCGGCTTGTTGCAAACGCCTTTGCCCTTCCACACGAAGCTTTGAAACTTGGTCGGCCCCGGCATAAAGTGCCGCCGCGCCATAAAGTCCGCCCTCAATCACCTTGAACAAACTTACGGCCTCTTTTTCTAACCCCAGCAACCCATAGGCTTTCGTTCAAGACCGCTGCGGAAGGCGATTTGAAATGCCGGACGTGGGACAAAGCGGCGACAGTGACGAAGACCCGCGCGGGCACCAGGTATGTCTATCAGGTCCAATATGTGCAGCAGCAGAGCACGCGCCTGGAACAAGCACGGCCGACGGCGATTTCTCTAGTCGAGCAAGCAAAAAAGGAAGACCGTTATGCGCAGGTTCATCGCAGCTATCTCGATCATTCTCACCGCCTCCGGGGCCGTTCCCGCACTCGCCCAGACGTTCGGCGACATGGACTCCAGTGGCCGCTTCGGTGGCATGCCGCCAGGCACCGACCGGTACCGGCAGGATTATGATCAGGGTGGGATGTCAATTCCGATCGACCCCGTCGAAACAGGTAGCGTCACTGTCGTGCGCCCCCCAAAGGCAGAATGCCCGCAGCAGGGAACGCGAGAGTGGCGTGCACAGAGGGCCGATGGCACGTTGAAGGAGGAATGCCGATAAGCAAGTTCCAGCGTTCTCTGGTCAGCGGAGCGCACGGCTAGACTTCGATCAAACCGCGCGGGGTACGTTCCCGCGCGGCCGGCCGGCTTAGGGTTGGTTTAAGAACACCGAAGGCTCGTTATTCTGCCGACTTGGAAGACGCGCCGTCGATCATCGTGGCCTTCTCTTGCAGCTTCCTCCCTGACCGCGCAAACCTGGGATTCTCCGTGCGACCGATCACGTCGCGGGGGCGGAACAATCAAGAAGCTGTTCCATTACGCCCCCAATAAACTGTGGAGTTTCGAATGACCGTGGCGACGACATCCGAGCGCAAGCGCCCTGTGCGCGGCCAGCCCTATTCCCTCGAAGAATTCGAACAAAAATATGCTCTCGATCGAGAGAGCGCCAAGGCCATTTTTGAGCGTTTCGGCCCGTCGTCGATCGAACTCGACCTTTTGATGGCGGCGAAGAAACGCACGCCTTCCATCCATGCGATAACGGAAGACCTCCGCTTCTGAGTTGTTGAAAAGCGCTGGACGATGTTGCCGCATGCTGTTGCCGCATAGTGCAACATCATTGGAGGGAGTTCGGCGCCAAGGCAGCGCTTTTTTCGGTGCAGGAGCGAAGGCCACTTGTCATGACCTTGATTGCGCTTGCCTACGCAGAACGGTGACGCTGCCAACCGGAACAGGAGCCGTGAGGGGCGAAAGGAGCTATCTTGCCAATGTCGACTTCGGCGAACGAGAACCGGCGGTGACTGATGGTGGGTCTTATTCAAACATACGTTCTGCTGGGCGGCTTTTGCCTTCGGGCGTCTTGAGATTTGCCCAGACGATGCCGCCACGTCGGCTGATAACACGGCCGACAGCCCGCGGGCGTAGGTCCCGCCCCCCCAAAAGGGTAGGGATTAGGGTGATTCAACCTGACCGAAAGTCGGCTAACCTCCCCTCCGTGAGACCTTAATGGCGAGGCGCTATGCTGATCGAGATTTTCAGGCAAGGGGCAGATGCGCCCGAAATCTTCGACGTGCTGGTCAGTGAAGAAGGGCAGATGTCCTATGTAACGGACCGGCCGAGGAAAGCACATCTTCGCATCGTCGTGCACACGCCGCAAAAGCACATCAATACCAATGCGGCGAGCGGCCTCTTTCGCATCATTCATTCCTATGGAGAATGCACGGTGCGCTTCATCGGTTTTGAATGACCTTCGTCCGGCTGCCGACAAGATGGCAGCGCCGTGGCCCAGCGTACTAATGGAGGAGCCGCCGTTGGCGACCGATCAAGGCGCACCGCCATTGCCGATGGATCAGCTCGTCATCCCACCGAAGTGAAGGATCGATTTGCATCCTTTCGCTTGTTCCTCAAGGTTCGATCCGTCTTGGCAGCCGTCTATTTCGAGAGCGAAGAACGGCGCTTAAGAAGGGCGGCCCTGATGAGCTCGTTCTTAGTTGGTTGTGGGGGCTCAGAGTCTGGCGTTTTTTCGACCGCAAGCCCGCCCTGTTTCATTTCGAGGAAGCGGCGTTGCGCTTCTAGGCGATCAGCCTCGGACACTGCTTCAACGACGGCGCCTTCCAGATCATGTCGCATCGCGTCGGGCTGGGCGCTCGCAAAATAGTAGCGCTTCAGCCGGACATAGACTGCAGTTGCCCGTCTCAGCTTCGTCACGCCGACCTCTGGCTTCAGTAGAGGCCGGATGTCCTCGAAGATACCCCGCGCAAAGGGTCGGATGGGATCACCAGCCTTCTGCGGCAAGACGTTGATCGGTCGAACGAGAAGCGCGTTGATCGCCCCCGCTTTATCGACATCACGCTGCGTGGCGGCAATCGGGCTACAGCTTTCGGTCCAGCGCCTTGTCATTGGTTCCCCTGTCATTTCGGTCCTCGCTCGCTTGTCACAGGAATTTAACGAACCGATGAAAATTGGCACGCTCCTATTCGAGAAGAGCTTTTTTTCTTCAATCGGAGCGCCCACCGTACGCCAGCGGACAAATGCCGGCTTGCGACCCGAATCGTGGTCTCCTCTCGACAGAGGTCGAACCATCATGGCCTCTCTCACACAACGGATCGCTTTTGGCCGATCAATAAATGAGGACCGATAAAATGATTGGGTTGGAACCCGGCGCCTATTACTGGGCTGTCGCCAGACAACCGGAGGCGCAACCAGTTGTGGTTCAGGTTTCGACCGTCTTTGGCGAGGATCGCGAATATTGGACGCTTGCATTGGTCGGATCAGACCAACACAAGATGCCCGAGGAATTTTCGATCCTTGCGCGCATAGAGGAATGTCAGGCCACAATGTCCCGGTCCACTGCGAAAGCGGCCTTGAAAGGATCGAACGCGGTAAGCCTCCTCGACAGCGGATCGGCCTCGCCCCAGCAATAGATCTCGGAGCGAAGATATGCTGCTGCTCTTCGAGCCTGGCTTCTGCAAGATCGATCCACCAGGCCTTCGGCTTCTGTCATTGCCACCGGCTCAACGGTAGCCGCGTGCCTTGAGCTGATCCTTCAAGCTCGCAGCCGAAACTTCGCGAAAAGCGTGCTCTTAGGCGGCTAGATCAGTTGACGAAATTGGCCTTATGATCAGCGTTTGTGACGGCTGGCGTGAGATTGTGACAGGCGGTGCTGCCACCTGGTCACGCCCAGCCAAAGTTCACGTGCACGTTCATCAGTTCGCGGTTTTCGAAGCGTGGTTGGCACCACCTGAGAAGCTCAGGCTGAAACCTGTGACGCAAGAGATAGACCATATTGCCTCAGCATTTGATTTGGAAATTGCGGTTTTGCGAAGAAATAGCCTTGCCCTGTTCTACATCCGAGCTGACGCAGCACATCCAGCTCGTTCTTCCCTTCAATTCCTTCGGCGATGACATCCAGACCTAAGCCATGCGCCATCGACATGATCGCCTTGACGATCTCCAGGACCCCAGCCTCCCCGGTCATTCTTCGGACAAAGGACTGATCGATCTTCAGCTTGTCGAGCGGCAGGTCGGCGAGATAGCGCATGGAGGAATAGCCGGTTCCGAAATCGTCAAGCGCGATCCGCACACCGGTCTGCCGGATGGCGGCCATCTTCGTCCTGGAGCGCCCGCCATCGCCAATAAAGGCTGACTCCGTCAGTTCCACACAGAGGCGCGACGGCGGTAGACCGCTCGACGTCAGTGCCGCCTCGATCTCCGCGGCCATATCTGAACGCTCGAATTGGATCGATGAGGCGTTGACCGAAATAATTCCGGCCGGCCATCTCGCCGCCTCTGCACAAGCTTCCATCAGAACCCAGCGGCCGATCTCGCAGATCAAACCAGAGGACTCGGCAATGGGAATGAATTCCGCGGGCGAGATCGCTCCAAGTTCTGGATGCTGCCACCGAAGCAGCGCTTCTGCGCCGACGAAGTCTCCGCTTGCCAGGTCGACCTGCGACTGGAAGAGCAGGAAAAATTCTCGTTTCCTCAGCGCATCGCGCATCTCGATCTCCAACCGACGTGAACGCAGCTGTCGCAAGGCGGTTGCCGGGTCAAATTCGGACCAACGACCGGCTGCTTGCTTTGTTGCGTGCAGCGCGGATTCTGCTGCATGCAATGCCGCCACCGGATCGTCGGCGATCGATCGGGCCAGCCCGAGCCGGACCGCAACCGTCAAGGACAGGGTGTCAAGTACGATCGCTTCTTCGAACACTCCGAGAACGCATTCGACCTGCGCGGCCGGTGTCTCCGTTCCTGCAAGAAAAACGGCAAAGAGATCGCCATCGATCCGCGCCAGCGGAGCCTCTCGGAAAGTTGACGCAAGCCTGGAGGCAACCGCGTTCAGAAGGGAATCACCGACATTGCGCCCAAGGGTTGCGCAGATCGTCGAGAAGCGTTCGACGTCGATGACCGCAATAGTTCCGTCAGCACCTGTCAGGCGCGCCAGAAATTCGCGACGGTTCAGGAGACCCGTCAGCTCGTCGCGCTCAGCGAGCCTCTTCAGATTATCTTCGTAGCGCTTCCTGGCGGTGATGTCGCGAATGATTGCGCATCCGGCAAAGGACGATGCCGGCTTCGTAGGAGACATGTCGATGGGAGAAACGGTTATCGAAGCCTCGAAAAACGCATCTCCATCGCCCGTGTGTCGGCGAAATTCGACGCCCGCGGATTGGACCTTGTCTGGCTCCTTGTCGCGCCGCAGAAGCAAATCTCCAAGCGCGGCGGCCGTGACCGGATCGAGGCTGTCGGGAAGAAACGCGTGTTTTTCTATGCCGAGGCTTGACTTCGCAGATTGGTTGATTTCCACAACCCTAAGCGCGCTGTCGAAGGCGATAACGCCGTCAGAACTGCCGGCAATGATGGACCGCATCAGCCATCGGGCATTCCTGCTTTCGCTGCTTGCCAGCAGGGCAAGCATCTGGCTGAGGTCGACCCGCTCGTTGAGGGCCAGCACCCAAGCCAGCCCGACAAGTACCCAGCACTCTGCCGTCCCCACGAGCAAGCCGGCATCGGCCTGGAGGCGGAATGCGACGACTTCTGTTGAAATGAGCACGATACCGGCGAGGCCTGTGATGACGATCATGGACACAAAGCGCGTCGCCAAGATAACGGCGATCAAAACCGCAGCGAGCAGAAGCTCCAAAGGCATTGCGTCAGGATGGGCCAGGATCCGGTTCTGCAGCAGCGTTTCGGCAGCGAGAACATGAATGAGCGGACCGGGAAGCGTCCCGTAAACCGGTACGGAGAAAAAATCCTTGAGTTCGGCGGCAGAAGCGCCAACGATGACGGCTCGCCCTTTGAGCTGCGCTTCCGCGACCCTGCCATTCAGCACGTCTGAAAGAGAGTAGCTCGGAATGGTGTCAGGTGCGATCGAATAATCGATCGGCAGGGTTCCGGACGTTTCCGAACGACCCGCCAAAGCGACAGCACCTGATGAAGTTGGACTGCCGTCCAGCTGCCCACCAAGGTCGAACTTACGGACCGAGCCGTCGGCATCAAGGTAAACGTTGGCGAGTACGGGCCACGTGGCCTGAAGGAAATCGGGGATCGGCTTGGAGAATGTCGTCTGCGCTGAGCCCGCTGCGAGCTGCTGGCGGAAAACCGGCAATAGGACCCCGCCCGCATTGGAGAGTGCCAATGCGAGGGCCTGATCCTCCTCCCCGACCGAGGGGGTCGAGAAGTCGATGTCCAAGAAGATGTCCTTGGCCTGAGCAGCGGCCAAGTTGTCGAGCAGCTTTGCGTAGGTGCTTCGCGGCCAAGGCCAGACGCCGACTGCGTCCAGGCTGCGCTTATCGATAGCAATGAAGACGATCTTTCCGCTCGCGTGACGCGGTGCCCAGCGAAAACGCTCGGCAATGAGATTGTCATTGATCTGTTTAAGCGGCGTGATGCTGGGAGCGGCCAGTGGCAGTGCCAGCATCATGAGCACGACGGCGGCCCGCACGACCGACGTACCGGAGATAGGCAAGACGTTTAGCCACCGCAAGCACGCGATCGCTCTCACTTGTTCTTGCCCTGCCCATTTCCGTTGCCGTTGTTTCCCTTTCCACTGTTGCCGCCGCCCTGGCCATGTACATTGTTGCCGCTGCCGTTGTTGCCGCTCGCTCCCTTGCCGCCGTTGGCTTGGCCGCCGCCATTGCCATTGCCGGAATTGCCGCCGCTGCCGCCGTTATTTCCGTTGCCGCTGCTGGAACTGCCGCTGCCGCCGCTATGTCCGTTGCCATTGCCGGAATTGCCGCTGCCACCGCCATGACCGCTGCCATTGCCGCCGCTATTGCTGTTGCCGCCTCCATTGCCGCTGCTGGAACTGCGGCCGTCATTTCCGCTGGCACGACTATCACCTTTGCCTTTGCCATTGCCGGCGGGTGCCTCGGACGTCGCATCCGAGCTGGACACGCCGCTTTTTGCCTCCTTTGCCGCCTTACCGGAGAGCTTTGCAGCTCCGACAGCCGGGACCAGGGCGACAGACGGTGCAACCGAAGTCACCGATGGAGCGGAAGCCTTGCCTGCTACCGTCATACCGCGTGCTCCGTCGACTGTGGCACTCTGGCGAGGCCCGACGTTCGATCGCTGGCCGCTGGCAAAAGACGTGACCTGCACAAGCCCTCGATCCACGGATACCGAAGCCTTCGTCTTGCCAACGCTGACATGGAATATTGTGCCCTTCACCACGGCCGCAAGAAAGGGGGTTTGCACCGTGGTATGAGGCTGGCTGCGCTTTTCAATCTCCAGATCCAGCGCGCCAACCTGCTGGACGACCTGTGTCTTCCTGGAGAAGAAGCCCGAGGTCGTGGTGATCGAAGCCATCGTGCCCGGTTGGAAAGCTATGCTTTCAACGCCACGGACGAGCTGCGCGCGGCCCCGAGGCCCCGTCAATATCCACGCCGCGTTGGGAACGGCGTCGCCAGCATGCAGATCGACCCAGGTCGCGCGGTCGAGCGTGTACCTGACTTGGCCCGAGGTTCTGGAGACACGCCAATCCTCGTCCGCCGCGATCGCTGCAACAGGCACAAAAAAAACGAGGATCAAGAAACGAAGGATTGCCGGCATGTTGCTCCCCATGAATTTAGGGGAAATAGACCATGGCAGTATTGACGAAAGATTATGAAGTGTTGCGGGATTTCGCCGTTTGAATGTTCTGTACGGTAGCAGACAACATGCTCAAGAAATCTTTATTTAAGATCTAAGATTTGATCGCGACCGCCGCGACGCTGCGGCATCGCTCAAGGCTTTCGCGATAGCGCCTGGATCCGGCGATTTCGTCACGACGGATATGCGAAGGTCGGTTGCAACCAGTTCCGGATTACCAGTCAGGAAGACCACACCAACACCGTAGCGGCTGACTAGCTCCTGCGCAATTTGTGGACCTGACAAGCCGTCGGCGAGGCGGACGTCAACGACTGCGATATCCGCATCGCCCGCCATCTGAATGGCCTCGGCTGCATTTTTCGCAAGTCCAATCACGTCGAACCCGAGCTTAAGGGCAACGTCCTCGATCACAACGGCAATTTCCAGCTCATCCTCGACGATCAGCACGCGCATCCTTGACACCCCGCTTTGATCTTGAAAACGCAGAACGGACCCGAGAGTTCTGCGGAAGACTAATCTTATCGTCATGATTGCCGGTCAATCGACCAAATTGAGTGAGCCGTTCCATGGAACGGGCGTTCCCCCAAGCTACAGACATTCACAATGATATGATCATGCCAATGACGGCGTTTGCCGGTTCGTTTCCCGCAAATACCGCTAAGGCATGTTGCCTGACACCTGATGCTTCATGTTCGAACCAGGGGAATCGAACCAGGCCAGTCGATCCCGTTGGTGTACTCGGGTTGGAGGTAGCGCGTTGACGCGCCTCGCCCCGCGTCCAATAAAGTCCCCGATCAGCATCGTGATCAGCGCCTCACCGTTGGCGCCAGCTCGGCTGCCCAATAGACAAAAGGTGCAGGGTGTTTGCGACACGCGGTGAGTTCCTGCAGAGCGGAGGGGAACCAGTTGAGGTGTCTGCCGTTTTGCAGGCAAGGAGCCGAAAATGCTGTTTTTCTTCAATATTCGATCAAAAAACGTCGAGGATGTTGACCAAGATGGCATGGACCTGCCCTCGCTCGAGGCCGCGCGATCGGAAGCGCGTCGCTCGGCCAGAGAAATGGTAGCCGAAATGATACTGCAGGAAGAACATATTGACGGAATGCGCTTCGAGATCACGGACGAAGCCGGTAGGCTCGTCGCTACGATCCGGTTCCGGGACGTCATCCGGCTAACGTGATGGTTTCTATCGACGCGCCTGCGCCCGCCGGGCTAAGGCTCGCCGCCTCCGCCGGCTGGGCTCATCGGCGTGTCGGAGCCGAAAGTCTCGAGCTTTTCCATCGTTGCCCCTCCGCTGACTTGCCGCAGGGTCGAGATGGGGCCGGGCGCAACGCCATCGACACGAATGAGCGGCAGATCCTCTTTCGCTTTGTCTTCATCAGACCGCGGGCCTCGGGGGGTTTCAGAAGTTCATTTGAGGCGCGTAAAAGCAACGTACGACATCTTCATTGGGAAAGAGGCAGAGGTGATAGAAGCCATCCACAGACATCATCGCCTTCGCTTGGGGAACGGAAAATAAGTGCAGGCGGGTCGCCATTCGATGGTCTCCTGGTTTGAGTGCGATCTCATAGTTGGCACCGTTGATCTTGACATCCTCCGACGGGATCGGCTGGCAATCCCCGCTCTCGCCGTCGCCATTGCAGCAGTAGGGGGCGTATTGAAAGCCGGACGGTGCTTGATGGGCATATGTCGCACAGGAAAGGCCGGTCAGAATGCCTACAATGAAAACTCGTCGCATTAATCACCTCCAGTGGGCTCACACACGCAACCATGCCCCCCGGATAGACCGCCCCCAAACAGCACCATGCCCGCAAGGTTCCCCTCACAGCGATCGATTTTTCCAACAAGGCTTGAAGCGAGGCCCCCCGGCAAACAAGAATCTCCGATCAACACTCGCTCTTTGATGTCTGGCAGTGCGCAATGCCAACGCGCCTCTAGACCCGTTCCGGCTATCGGTCGAAAGCACCTCCCCTGGCCGTCACGGGTGCCCCTAAGTTCGGCGCCCCCCGCACATCGCTGCCACAATCCTCGGTAAGCGTCCTGGCTGCGGCCGGCCTGGCCGACTGGAGAAGCACGGTGGCTTTGTGATCTTTGTGGACGATGATTGTATCGGGAAGCGCTTCGGTGTGATCCACTCGGAGGAGAGCGGATCGTTTTGCAACCGGCAACCGGGGCCTCGCAGTGACGAAAGGGCCGCCAAGAGCCCCAATCAACGTGCAGAATTACGGAACTTCCTTGCCTTTGCGACCGTTTGTTTCGGGAGCAGCTGCGCCGGCTGGCGGTCGGCAAGCGTTGCAGGCGCCACCATTAACTTGGACCGTGTGCGAGATGGAACAGCCACAGACCCTTTCCGGCAAACGTGTTCTGATTGTCGAGGACGATTATTATATCGCGTCCGATCTCGCTTCGCGTCTTGGCACGATGGGCATCGATGTGATCGGGCCGGTCGCCGACGTAAGGAGCGCCTTGAGGGAAATCCAGGATGCCAAGCTTCTTGCCGGGGCAATACTCGATATCTCTCTTGGCGGAGAGATGGTTTTTCCGGTAGCGGACGAGCTGGAGAGGCTCGCGCTGCCGTTTATTTTCGCAACCGGCTACGACCCTCAAGTCGTTCCGGCCAGGCACGGAGACAAGATTCTTCTTCGAAAACCGCTTGAAGATGATGCCCTGGCATCCGCATTGCTGAATGCAACTTATCGAGAATCGGTCAGTCAAAAGGAGGCGCGCGAAAATCGCCTTCTTAGCGCCTTGTCCGCTGATCAACTGAACACGCTGGCACCGCTGATGCAAAAGGTGTTTGTCCCGCGCGGATCACTGATGGAGCTCCAGAACCAGGCGGTTTCACGTGTCTATTTTCCTTTGGATTGCATCGCTTCGGTTATTGTTATTGCGCCGGACGGAACGCGGATCGAGAGCGGCCTTATCGGTCATGAAGGCATGACCGGTTGCGGACTTGCCGTGGGTGATCCGCAGACGCCCTATGAATTGCTCATGCAGATTGAGGGCTATTCGGTGGTGATGGCGGCGGAGGATTCTCGTCAGGCGGCGGCACAGATGCCAGACCTCCGCCTTCTGGCCTCACGCTTCGCGCGAGCGTTGGCTGTCCAGGTCAGCTATACTGCACTTGCGAATGGCAAGTTTGATCTTCGCCAGCGTCTGGCGCGCCGGCTGCTCATGGTGCACGATCGCGTTCGCGGCTTCAGTTTCAACCTGACCCACGAGTACCTCGCAACGATGCTCGGCGTCAGAAGATCGTCTGTGACGGACGCCCTTCACATCCTGGAGGGTGACGGCATGATAAGATCAACTCGAAATCAGATCGTCATCCGCGATCGCAATAAGCTCGCCGTTCTTGCGGGTCCAGCCTATGGTATCCCGGAAGTTGAATATTCGCGGCTGATGGCACTGCCTCTTCATGAAGAGACGGCGGAGACGTCTTCCATTCCTTCCATCTCGGCGAAGTTATTGGGTGGGGTTCATACAAACTGACTGGGGAATTTATCCGCAACCATTCATCGCTTTACCAGCGACGATGTCTCGGTCGCGCAGGCTTGTTGAAAGCTGAAGCGAACCCGGCCGCAGACGCTTGTCGGCGCCCACAGCTGGCGACCCTGTCGCACCTGATTCGTCAATTGGCTGCGTGGACTGCCCGGTGTCAGTGCGGCAATTGCACAGGTCCGCGCGGAAAAAGAGCGTGCCAAGGATGAGCGTGCTGACACGCGAGCCGGAACATCGCGCTTCAGCACTCTGCCGCAGCCTATCGAGCGGCATCCTTGTTTTTCAGAGCATTGATCTCCTCGCCAAGGCGGTCCTTTGCGGCATCGTGAACGTCGGCCGTCAGCGATACAGCTTTATCGACCATATCCGAAGCAACCTCTTTGCCTCGGTCTACGGCTTGATCAATCTGGGTCGCAGCTTTCGCTTTGATTGCGTCTGCCGCCTCGCCGAGAACCTCGTCCTCCTGCTGTGAGTGTGGCAGCGCCGCTCCGATTGCGGCACCGACCGCAAATGCCAGAGCGCCACCGACGAGAGGCTGATCGCGGAAGTGGGAGAGGATGGCATCGTTCAATCGGCCCGATTGCTCTCGCAGTGCCGTTCCCGTGGATGTTGCGGTACTCGATATCGATCCCGCGGCGTCGCCAATTGACTGCGCGGCGCCGCCAACGGCGTCCTTGACGGTGCTCCACGTATCGGACGCCCAGCCGAGAGAGGCATCGAGTATCGACCCGGCTTCATCGCGAATGGCCGACACGCGTTCGCCAGCGGCATCTGAGAAGCCGCGATAAGCCTTTCCGGTCGAATCGAGAAAATCGCCGGCGCGCCGGCCCGTTTCATCCGTCAAGGCCTTGAACCGCTCTCCGGCCTCGTCGGTAAAATGGCTGTAGCGTACCCCGCCAATCTCCTCCGGCGGCCCCACCCGCCTGATCGTTCCGCGGGCGGGATAGAGAGGCAGGTTCTGTCTGTCGACGGCTGCTGGGGTCTGTTGCGATGCCGTTCCCTGCTTGGCGACGAGCCAGGCCAGGCTGACGCCCATCAAGGCGACAGGCAAGGGATTGGCCTTAACCGCTTTTCCAAGATTGGTGATATAGTCGGCGCCGCCACTGCCCTTTGCATAGGCGATCACCTCGTCAACGAGCTGTCCGGGCGACATGCGCTCCTGGATGGCGTCGATACGGGCTTCGATCCGTTGGCGATCGGTGTCGATCTCGCGTTGCAGGTCGGCCGAAGATTTGTCGGAAGAATGCGCCATTACACTTTCTCCTTAACGATTTCGGCATCGCGACGAAGAGATGCCGTGGTGCGGTCGAGCGTGAGCTCCGTGCCTCGCAGGGCGGTGACGCCCCTGGCGATGAGAAGCCAGGCGATTGCACCGATGACCAAGCCGACGATGACGGCTGCAAGCGCGTTGGCGCTCACCTCACTGATACCGTATCGCGAAAGCACGACTGCCAGCCCGCTTACCAGCGCGCTGAGAAGCACGCCGACGGCACCAATAGCCAGAACGAGACCGATCATCAGGAACTCTACGCCACTCAGGGCCTTCTTGACCTTTTCGGAAACCTCGGTCTTTGCCAGATCGATTTCCTTTCGCAGCAGTCCCGTGACATCGGAGAGAAGACCGCCAATCAATTCCGATAGCGGCGTGTTCTCATTTGCCTTAGCCATTGTTGCTTCCTCCTGATTGATCGGATGCAGTCGGCGTCCTCGACCGTTTTGCCGAGGCGGTTAGAAACCGGCTTGCGACGAGACCGACCAAGGCTGCAGCGCCTAGAAAGGCGACCGGTTCTCTTCGACCGAAATCTTCCGCCATGCCGGCGATCTCACCGAGATCCCTTCCTTCCATGTCGGTGGCGATTGCCTGAATGTCGCGACCGATACGCTTGGCAAAGCGCCCGACATCGCGTTGATCGCCGCTCTCCAGCTCGTCGCCAACTTTCTCGAGCGCACTTGCGATGCCCCCGACCTGCCGTGCTGCAAAGTTTTTCTGATCGACGACCGTCTCCTCGACTTTGCCCATGACGGTCGCCTTGCTTTCCGAGACGGCGTCCCTTGCCTGGTTCAGATCTTCAGATACCCTCTGTTTCAGATCGTTGAGCGACGGCGCCGGCTGTGTAGAGCCTGGCGCATCAGGGTCTCCCGTGGTGCTACGGGTTGTTGGATGATCCTGCGGAGATTTGACATCTTCCGGCATGGTCTTGCTCCCTTTTTGTCTGCTGTTTGGATGTCTACCAACCTCGATCGGACAGGATTGTTCCGGCTTTTCCCGTTTGCGCGGGACCGGTGACGAATGTTGTGCCGCCGTGCGGACCGATTCAGGGAATGCTGAAGAGGCCGTCTAGCGGCTCCAGAACCTCAAAGATCTCGACTGGGTGGCAAGGTCCCTTGTCAGCGGGGACCCGCCTGCTGTGCAATTTTGCAAACCGATCTCGAGAGGCATTCAGCCCCCGCCACAGTTCGCCACACCACATTGTGTGGAAACCTTTTGCGCGCGCCCGCGCCAACCCTCCACCGGCGCCTCGGCCGCGATGGAGCGGCCACAAAGCAGCAGATCAATGAGGAACACCTTATGAGTAAGACTGACTGGCCGAAAGAGCCGCTGACAAACGAGATACTGCAGCAACTGGACCGCATCCTCGAAGATTGGTGTACTGAACATAATTGCGATACGTCGAGTGATCGTGGACAGGCAGCAGCGAGGGCACTCTTTAACTGGTTTGAATTCGGCGTTCGCGATACCGCCGAACTGTCCAAGCTTTTGCGAGAGGAGCAGGTCTAGCCAACGATAAAGCCATGCTCAGGGGCTCGTTCTGCTTCACCTACCGCCTTGGCCATTCGCTGCACTTCGCGCCACCAACACGGCGAAAGCCATCCCGCAGAGAACCGCTCTCGCGTCTAGACCAGGCTGAATGTTTCCCGCTCCGCTGCACGCGGAGAACGGCTTTCGCGATCTACGCAGTCCGAACGCCGTCTTCCGAGCGCGTGGCCGGAGGTGGCTAATCCCTTATGACCCGACCACCATGCAAACGCCCGCGCGGAACCTCGTTCTCAGCGGCCACTCGAAATAGCGGTTAGCTGCGGCGGCGGGCGCAAGCTGCCAATTCGCCACCTTGGAGAACCTGCTGTCCCGCGATTAGTTTATCAAGGAAGCCCGCGTCAACGGACCTTCTCGGTCCCGCTCGGTGTTGTCACCATTGTCGGGCCGCCGCCATTTCCCGTGGGGGTGGGATCGCGGTCGCTGGCCTGCGGTGGCCTGCCTGCGCCGGCTGCTGGGTTGTCGTCAAAGGCGTTGGGGCCACTCGGCTGGGAATTGATAGGGTCAGGTTTTGTCGAGGCGGTCGCCTGTGGATCCTTATCGATGCTTTCGCCCCAGAACTCCGAGACGCTCCAAGCTACAGCCGCAAGGGCAAGCGCGCTCACGAGCACGACGAGAACCGGACGACCTCGATGACCCTGTCTTGCCTGCGTTGCACTTTCGGTAATCTGCTCTGCGTCCTTCTGTCGTTCGCCCAAATCCATCACGTGGTCTCCTTGCTTGATGACCTCCTCCAACCCCCGTCGCTCCTGCATGTTCCCCATTCAACCGCATCGACCTTCATGCGACAGGTCGGGAACTTCTGGCCCGCGCCCATGTTAGCGACAGGTCCCATTGATTGAGAGCACCATGAAGATCTTATTCGCTTCCACACTGATCATCATCTCGGCTATCCCGGTAATGGCTGCCGACGACGCAGCGACCAAGCACGCCGCCGATTTCGCCACGAAGGCTGCGCTTTCGAACCAGTTCGAGATCGAAGCTGCCAAGATCGAGATCGCCAAAGGCAAGGCCACCGACGCCAGGCAGTTCGCTCAGGACATGCTGGTGGATCATGGCAAAGCCGGGCCATTGTTAGCCGAGGCAGCTAGAAAGGACGGCATTGCGCTACCGTCGGAACTCGATAGCGAACATCGTCAGAAAATCGAAGCTCTGCAAAGTGCCGATCCGGAGAACCTGGATCAGGCCTATCTGTCGACACAGGTCACGGCCCATCAGCAAGCGGTTGAACTCTTCGATCGCTTCTCAAAAGACGGTCCGGATGGCGAGCTCAAGAAAACAGCGAACAAAATCTTGCCAGACCTTCACATGCATCTGACGCGCGTTGAGGCTATTGCCTCGAAATAGGTCAACGCGTCCCGGACGAGGGATCGAGAAGCCTTCGTATCGCCGGAGGGGGACTACGACGCGGGATGATCGGGCTTCGAGTCCGCGCCGTTGGAGCCCACATGCAGACCGGTATAATGAGGGTGTCTGCAAAGCGGATTTCCCACGCGGTAGAAGTTGGTGATTCCAAAGGTCACAGCCGAGTCGGGAATACCAGTCTTTTCAGGCAGTTAAGTGACTTCCCTCTCCGCCTGAATGGCCATATAGGAAGGGGCGGGTGAGCAGTAAACCGAAGTTTCCTTTCGCCGCCCCACGGCAGCGCCCAGGTCATTCCGACCCGTCCTTGCCTCTGGCGATTTCTTGAGTTGGAGCCATCTCATGGTTCGATTTATAAGCGAGATCCTGTCATCGAACATCGGCCCGCCGCTTATCATCGCTGCTTTGGCTGCGATCGCCGGTCTCCACCTTGGGCGGCAAGCTCCTCTGGTCTGTGTCGCACCCTCACCACAGCAGCGTAGTTCCCTGCGCTCTCTGCTTTTCGCCCTTTGGTGCGCCACCGTACGCAACAGGCTTCGCTAGCGGCCTGATATAGACACAACTACCTATGGAGCATAGCGTCACAAAACCGACAGCCATCTATCTGCAGGCGCTGACGGCTGAGGGTTCCTACGCGCTCTCGCTTGCTAAAAAAGGAGGGCGACCATGCTTCAGGAACGCCCGTTCCCAATCAACGACGAACTGATGAAAATCGGACGACGCTATTTCAAAAGCAACGCCGACGCGAAGCAGGTAGCCGAACAAGCCCTGGAAATGATTTCTTCAGATCCTTGGTGCATCGACGGCGGCGACTTAAGAAAGTCATTGGCCGTAATCGTTCACAGACTAGCCCAAGATAGGTTGAGCAGTCGCTAGTCGGGCGGGGTTCAGCCTCCATCGTTTGAGCGCAGACGCTCAAGCCGGTCCAGTCGCTCGCCATCGTTCAAACCACATCCCGAGGGCTGTAGACGCTTCCTTGGGCGCGTTCCAGTTCGTCCATCTGGCGCTGCTGATCTATGTACCGTTGATCGTACCTGTCAAACACGCGATCGCGCTCCTTCCGCGGTGCCTCTGCATCGCGAAGGCCGTTCACATTTGGACCGGCTCGGGCCCGATTCGCCGCCGATCGAGCGGTTCGCCGCTCCAATTCCTGCTGGGTAACCATCTTGTCACCAGGATATTGAGGGAAGCCTCAGCTCGGCGGTCTCCTCGCGGATCGGCAGTTGCGCCAGGCCGCCGAGCCTAGGAGTGAACACAATGCCACTGCAGCGCCCGCCATTGCGGCTTGTTGCGCTCGGCAAGGTTCGTCGATAGGCCGCGATCGAGGCTCGCGTTTGGTTCGCATGAAGCCGGATCGCCCCTCTGTCTCGAGATCGGTTTTGCCGGCGGCCAAGTTTCGTGACCCGCTCACCAAGCTGGGCGGTGATAGACCCTATGGGCGTCATTTTGTTGCTCATGTCGTCCGACATCCTCTGCCTTGCCCAGCCCTTCCAATGCCGTTTCGACCGGCCAGCGCTTGCAGAAGGTGCACAAAGAACGGATGGGAACAATCTTTGCCTAGCTTGGTTCGAATGTCGGATCGTGGGGCGCGGATTCCTTTCGGATCAATCTTGCACAACATGACGCGCCCCGCGGCCCACCATCCCTCTATTGAGCGAATAGGTCTATGACGGACAAGAATAGAGACGCTTCAAGTGATTCCGAGCGAAGTGACCCAAAGGTCGCCGATGCGAACCGCGAGGAGCTCAAGAAAGATGCTGACGAAGAAATGCAAAAGATCCGAAAGGAACTGCGGGAAGAGAACCCGGACAAGAAACAGGGATGAAACAGTTTCCAGCGGATGAATTGTTGTTAAAGAGGAGAATGCTCCTGAGCATTCTCCTGTTAATGTATGGCTATCACATAGAAACGACCATCTTGCAGAGCTTAGTCAAGCTTGCATCGTAGCCGCCCGAACGCAGGACATCCTTGCAACGAAGTTTCGCCTTGGCTCGTTCACCCGGTGACATGTCGTTGAAGGCGCGTGCCGCGCTCGGATTTACCGAGCCGATGGATCGACCGACGGCATTCGGGGCTTGACCGACACGGCCTGCACTGTCCGCGTCAGTGTCCGAAGCGCTTCCTAAGAGGATGTCGGCCAGTGTGGTCCCGCCGGCGCCGATGCTGGCCCGTGCAGTTCCAAGTCTGGATCCCCCTGCCTTGACATCCACGTCAGCGGCAACCCCATCAACACCGCCCACCGTGGCATTAGCGTTTGCGGTAGCAAGGTTCGAACCGCCGACCCTGGCACCGACATTCGCATTGACCCCGCTGGCGCCACCGACGCTGGCTCTGGTCCCCACGCCGAGCCCGCTACCCCCGCCGACCGTTGTGTTGCTGTTGACTCCCCTTGCCCCGCCAACCGAAGCGTCGACACCGAGTCCGCCTGTGGAACGGCCTCCCACGCTAGCGTTTACGCCGCTACTTCCGCCGACCGAAACGCCCAGACCACCACTTCCATTGCGTCCGACACTGACGCCATTCCGTCCGCCGATATCTAAAGCCATCGCCGGCGCTGACGCAATTACGCCTACGCAACCCAGCGCCATGGCAACCATGGCCCTTCTGTAACTCTGCATGGAATTCTCCTACCTTTGACCGAAAAACCTCGATGACAAAAATGAGGAGGGCGCGCACTCCAGGACTGGCATTTTTTCATTACCCTAAGGTGGGTACTGCCAAAGCCAATCGAGAATTCAACTTATTAGCAATATCAAATGTTCCGGCACTGCACGCGTATAAAGTTAATTTTTCTGTAATTCGCGTAGAGAGTTCGGTGCTGAGAATCATAGGCCAGTCAGTTCAGGAGCTGAGACCTAACGAGCAACTTCAGCAAGTGTAAAAGATCCGAAAGGATCTGCGGGAATAGAGTTCGGACGAGGAACAAGAACAAAGTTAGCACAGCCAGTGCCCTTCCTTGACGACCGGATTCTGTACGATATCGCACGATTTATTGACGGAATTCGTGTGTGTAGTAGCTTATCCACCATGAGCGAAGAGGAATTTTGCGAGCGGTTCATTGAGCGCTTGAAGCTGCATTGCCGAGGCGGTCGCGACCCGTTCGGGAAGGAGCCCGAAAGGTACGGGGAGATGGTTGCTCCTGTTTATTGGCGCGAGATGGGACAAGAGTTAGGTCCCGAAAAATGCGCTGATCAAGATGCTGACTACTGGCCGTGAACCGTACGCCAGCATACCAAACCTCCAGCGACCTTTCCATAAGCCGCGCTCGGTCATAAGATGTGGTTATCACCAGCAGACTTATCGTTGGCGCTGATGACTGAGTGTTCATACGTGCACCCGCTGACCGGACAGGAAGGGTGTCTCGTGCTTACTGAACATCTACCCTCTGCATTCCAGACATTGCATCGGCATGCGAGGCGCTACGCGAAGACAGAGGCTGATGCTGCTCGTCTTGCAGAGCGTGCGCTACAAACAGTTGCAAGCGATCCGACCCTTCTGGATGATCCGGATTTCGAGAAAGTATTGTTTGCTCTTGTTCAACGAATTGCTCAGCAACGTGAATGATTTCGTCTGTCACAGGGCGCACGCACGTCGTTGATGATAGGGCGGATGGAGACTTCGAGTATCAGCCGCATCAACGCGCTAGCGCACGCGCCGATGGTCTGTTGCCAGACAGTGACAGCTTCACCATCCCTTCACCGCAGTTCGCGTATTTCTCATTTCTCAAACGTCGCAACTTGCAGAAGTCGATGAAAAAGGTCGGTGCCGACAGCGCGATCCTTTTTCGTAAATTACCTGTTCGAATAACTCATCCATGAATCTCTCTCCGCCTCCCGCTTCCGCAGATCTGGCCGGCATCGCAAAGGTGTACTGCCAAGACGAGGAGAATGCAGCTCAACTTGCCCGTGTTGCTTCTGAGCTTATTTCAGAAAACCCCGCGTTGATCATAGGCGATGACATCATGCTTTCCATCGAGGAATTCATCAGTTACCTCGCACAAGAGAAGAAGCGTTCGGAACTTGCGACCTGGCGCGCCTCGCGCCCGGCAAAAAATCCCTCGTGATTCATTGCTTTTCCAGTACCTGGGGCAGAAAGGTTACGCCCGGTGGCGACTTGTCCGACGCGGTTCGGGCTAACGATAATCTGGAGCCGGCTCCAACTTAGGACCAGTCGACGCCACACCCAACCGTCGCTGGTGCGCGAGGCCGGAGCCTCGATCATCAGGCGGTGCGAATGGCGTTAACCTAGCCAAAACTTTTCATCCGAGGGCGCTGGAAAAGCTCTGCTCGTTCCATAAATCTCATTCTGCTGAAGAGCCATCAGCTGGAGAGCAGCCGTTCGCCTGACCCTGATACGCTGCTCTTCTGAAAACCCGCCGCAAACCCCGGCGGGTTTTCTTTTCTCGCTATGCCGCCAGCTGCCAGGCTGTCGGTGGACTTGCGATCCTCCGAATATATGGCGCCCCGATCTTCGCAACTCCGGCCCGTACAGGCTGCCTGAGATGCAGCTCAACTTGCTCGATTTGCTTAACCGATAGCGCGGGATCCCGTAATGATCATCGGCAAATGACATCATGTTTTTGCTTGAGGAATTCGTTGATGAATTTCGCGAGAGATGCAGCCACTGCCTGAAAGACGTCTGGAACATTTTTGTTGCTCCCCGGTTAAAGGCTTGGATCGTGCGGCAAGTCACCCAGGCTCTGCGTCCCAGCAGCGTTGCGCGATCCGCTCCCTGTTGTTCCCCCAAAAAACTAGCCCGCTTCGGCGGGCACCTTTTCGCCCACTGTTCGCAGTTGGACGATATGGCAGCGGTGCTTTGCTCTCAAAAGAACAGAGTGATGGAATTGTTCTATCGGAAGCGCAACGAGGTGGGCTTCTTACTTTGGTCGCGAGAAGGAGTTACCCCGGCGGCTGAAACTAGACGGTTCTACAGAGCTAGTGATAGGTCGAGGGGGACCGACAATCGAGCAAGTCTTAAGGAACTTTTACCGGTGGGTTGCGTTAGCGACGCGGGAAACAATGCGCTGTTTCTCGCTTTTCCATATGCACTCGACTTGCCCCGCCTCGCGGGGCTTTTCTCGTAGAGGGCGCAAATCAATGGATCAATATGTCAATTAATGATTATGACAGAACTTTATTCAACCGTGTTTGGGCTGTCGGCGCCAAAGCAATCAAAGAGAACCGGATTTCTGCACTCATTCACGTTGCACAGGAGACACCAACGTTAGACGAATATCAGGACGCTTTCGGCCAACGTATGACCGATATGATCAAGGTCGTGCAACTCGGGATCTCGCAGCTCCAGGCCAACAGTCAGATTGTAGAGAACGCCGTTGCCCTCCCGCGATCGACGGTTCGTAGCGCCAGCTCGCGATGATGAGGCGATGGCGATAGACATCGTCACTGAGGAAACAAGATAACGGTTCCTCGTCAGCTTGGGAGGAAACCTCGTAATTTGTTCGAAAAGCCGATCACCCTGATATTGCGATCGCATAGGCCATTTGCCGGTTCACGTTGCGGATGCACGGGGTGGCAGTGAACCGTTGGGATTAGCACGAAGTCCCGAGGGTTTAGCTGTTTTGTCACCGCCAGGTCCGCCGGATAGTGATCGGGACGAAGGTGGCGGTCGAAGGCAGGGCGTCATCTGGCTGCTCAGGGAAGACGCCTGAGACTGCCGGCGATCCTTTCCAAGGACGGGAGTTCAATCGTCAGGCGCAGACCGTCTGGACACCACTGCCGTCGAATCTTGCCCCCGAGCTGGTTTTCGACGACGGCGGCAAGTAAAATATTGCCAAAGCCTCGACCCGATCTCTTTGACGGGACGGGTGGTCCTTCTTCCCTCCACTCCAGCGAAATGCCCTCGCCCACGCAGTTCCAACTGACCCGGAGCGCGCCCCTTTCGCGGGCCAGCGATCCATGAACGGCTGCATTGACCGCCAATTCGTGAATGGCAAGCCCAAGCGGCTGGACGGATGCTGCTGCCACCATCACATCGGGGCCAAGGACTTCGATCTTTTCCGCGCCGAAGGCTTCGGTCTGTGTGTGCACGATATCGGCGAGCGATACCCTTTTCCAACCATTGTCGGCGAGAAGCATGTGGATGCGCGAAAGCGCTTGTATCCGTCGCTGCACGGCCGTGGAATAGACCTTTACATCGTCGGCCTTCGATAGCCGGACGATGCTGTCGACAATGGCCAGAACGTTTTTCGTGCGGTGATCGATCTCCAGCAGGAGGCGGCGTTCGGCTTCTTCAAAAGCCTGCACGCGCCGATAATTTGTGACGTCAACCTGGGAGGCGAAGACATAGGTCAGTTGCCCTTGCTCGTCGTGAAGCGGGCTCAGGTGGAGCTCATTCCAGAAGGGTGTCCCATCCTTCTTGTAGTTGAGGATTTCGACGATGGCTTCCCTCTCTGTCATGATCGCATCGCGAATTTCGGCAACTGCCGCGCGCGCAGTTCCTTCCCCCTGGAGGAACCGACAATTTCGTCCCAGAACCTCCTCCGAACCATAGCCCGTAAGCTCCAGGAATGCATCATTGACGAGAACGAGCGGTAAATCGTCTTGTCTGGCGTCTGCCACCACCATCGGCAAGCGGGTACGCTGGAAGGCGAATGCCGACAGCTCCAACTTATCGGTGAAGCCCGTATGGGATGGGGCGGCGGAATGGTCGCCGCTGATGTGGGACGAATGCGGATCGGACACGCTCACCTCTAGATTTTCTCCAACAGCAAACGTGTCGTCTCGAAAATGGTTTCGGTAGGCGGGGCAGGTTGGCATCGGCATCGGGCGACGCCGTCTAATCCGAGAAACCGGATTGCTTCTCATCGGCGAGAGTGGAACCGAGGCGGGCCAGCCGAGTTGTTAATTGCAAAGGAGACCTGCGATGTCGAACAACCCCATCCCCGCTTCAGCCAAGTTGCCGCCCAAGTCCCTGAACGAGGACAGTCAAGACGATGAGCTGCCCGAGACCAATGTCGATGATCAGCGCGCGCCGCCGGTGAACATGGGCAACAGCCGGCAGAGCAATGGGGGCGTCACGCAAGCCGATCCGCAAACGGGCCGCACCAACGCCAATGGTCGCATGCCTGCGCCGCAGTTCTCGAACCGAAAGTGACGCCATGGACGACAAGGATCGTTTTGCCGAGCCCGCAGAATTACAAGCGGACGATACTATCTCACCGCGTCCCGCCGACGGCAAGCGCGTTGGCCAAGCCGAAGCTCATCGTTCCAGCCGCAGCAGCCCCGGGTTTCGCGCTCCGCCGCGGCCGGCCGTATCGGACTAGGGATCGTGATAGTCGCCTGATTAATCGTCTGTGAAAGCAGATTGCGGACATAAGCCTGCCATGCCTGAAACATTAAGATCAATCAGTATCTTCGCCTTCGTTTTGAATGAGCATGGTCAACCCGTTCAGGCCTGGGAAACAGTCAGCGACGGCTCGGAGATTGATGCCATCAAAGAGGCCAAGTCAATTGCCCGCGCTTATGCCGGGGTCCTCGTCGCGCGCCGCGACGGTATTCCAGCCCTCGGTCAGGAAGGAGATCCTGTCATCATCTACCGCACTGGCAAGACGGACGGTTTCGACTGAGGGATGAATAAGGGGCGCGGCCTTTTGCGCGGGGCCGTAGCTGACAAAACCGGGGAAGATTCTCGCCGCCTTCAACGACATCAGCCTGGGGCAGCGCCAAATTGCGCGCCATGCCGATGACCATGGGCTCCGTTATGGCAATGTCGACAATCGAATATGCCCTCCCCCAGATCCTATCCCTCCGTTGCAAGAGAACGTGAAACCCGCCTTCCACTATGTGTAGGTTGATGGGGCGCGAGCCTCGCGTCGCTTGGCACAGGCCGCTTGGCGCAACCACTCCTTCAAGCACTCGTTTCAACTCTTCCCTAAGACGGCCCCGGCTCGCCACTTTCGTCATTGAGTGAAGGAAGGAACGAGATCACATCTCGTCTGTCACGTTCGGGCAGCGACGCAATACGCTCGCGCCAGAAAGTCGCGGCTTGTGAAGGGTCGCCATCCCAGTCTCGTGTCGAGGCGAGATTGTCGTCCATGACCGCGATGCGGCGGCCGCCAAGACGCCGATACTGATCGGCAAGCGCTTTCGATTCATTTTCCATTACATCCTCATGTCGGCATGAGATCGGTGGATTTCAAAAACGATAAACCCGCCGATGCACGGCGGGTTCTTTTGGTCGACGAGCTCGGCCAGATCAGGCCCGGTCAACGACGTTTTTGACAGCGTCCTTGGCTTTGCCCTTGGCCTGCTGGGCATCGCCTTTTGCTTCCTGCGCCAGGCCTTTGGCCTGCATATCCCTGTCGTTTATGGCGTCGCCCACGCCCTGGCGGACCTTGCCGGCCAGTTCGTTTGCCTTGCCGCCTACCTTGTCAGCTGTGCTGCCCATGTCGAAATCTCCATTGATAACCTGCAACACGATCGAAACGGCCAATCCAGCAAATCGTTCCTGAGCGATCGCGCCACGATAAACCGATGCGCTGGACTGAAGCCCAGGCATGCCAGGAGCAGGTATGGTTGAACCATCGGCCCATTGTTTGCCCTTTTGCCAGACCTCGGTTGCGATCAAGCAAGCGTGATGCGCCTCGACATCCGGCTCGCGCCTTCTATCTCATCGGGTTCACTTGGAGGAGTTGCATGCGGGTTCTGATAGTTGAAGACGAGTCCATCATTGCGCTGGAGCTCGAACGCATCGTGGCCGATGCCGGATACCGTCCGGTCGGCCCGGTCGCCACGGTTGAACAGGCGCTTGCACATGCGCCGAGAGCGGATGTGGCGCTGGTCGATCTTGGACTTGCGGACGGATCGAGCGGCGCCGCGCTTGGTCGCCGTTTGATCGATCGATTTCATATGAAGGTCGTTTTCGTAACCGCAAATCCAACCGAAGTCGGCAACGGATTGGCCGGATCGGTTGCGGTCATTGCCAAGCCCTTCACGGACGAAAGCATCCTTGCGGGCCTTGCGATGGCTGCGCGTCAAGCCGATCCCGCTCATTGAACCTGCACCGTCCGGAACAATCCTTCCTTCAACGTGTTTTCTTGCTGGCGCGGCAGCCATGCTCTCCAGCAAGGGTTTGACCGCTCTCCAGCGGTCGCCGCGTCCACACTACATATCGGCAATCCCCGGGCTGCACCCAAGACCGGGGATGTTCTACTCGTTTGTCTCAATAGCCTGTCATTTCCAGGTACCCTCTGCCCGATCGTGAGCCCTTCACCGTGATCGGACCTTCCCAATAGGGAGTGGACGTCGCCATCCACGCCTGGTCGTTAAGTGGCTCAGTCAGGACATCGAGGCCTTTGTCGGCAACACGAACGCGCCAGGCAACCGGTACCTGCCGCCCTTGGACAAAGGCCTGGCGTATCGGATCCAATCTGATCGCGCTTGGCGGGAGTGGTTCAGGTCGGCCGTCGGGCGAAATCCACGTCGCGGACATGAAGCCTGCTTTCCCGTCGCGCAAACGGAAGGCCATGACCTTCTCGCCGCTGTCGAGATGCAGTGAAAACCAGTCCCAGCCTGTCTGGCTGGCGGAAAGCGGCTGCGATGACCATTCCCTGTCCAGCCAGGCTTTGCCCGTCACGTTGATCTTTGAGCCCGCAATCATAATGGCGCCATCGACATCGAAGAAAGGCTGTGAGTAATAGTAGCTTGCCTGACCTTCGCCAGATTTGACAGAATATCCGTGGTCGCCCTGGAGGATCGGCGCCTTATCCGTCTTAAGGCCTAAGCTGAAGCTGAAGCCGTTTCCGGCCGCGCTCAGCGAAAGTGTGCTCAGCAAATCGGCGTCGAGCGCTGACTTGGTGCCTTTCATCTCCCAATCGTCGATCCATGCTCGAAATGGTGCGAGCGTCACACCCGCCTGTCCGACACCACCACGGGCAATTTTTTCGGCAACGAATTGGCCCGTGTTCGAGGTTACCGCGGCATGGCCAATCCAGACTTGCGGGTCAGCAAAACCTTCCCGCTCGACGGGGGCGAGCGCCGAGCGAAACAGGGTCCATTGCGCGCCGTACTGTTTCCCATCCTCGCCCTGCAGATTGGCTGTCACGTACCACCACTCTATGCGGTAGTCCGGATGCGGGCCATGGTCGGCTGGAAAGCTTAGCTCATGACCACGCTGAGGGACCGAAAAGCCGCGAGCGTCGGATCCAAGACCTGCAAATCCCTGCGGCCACGCGGCCGGCGCCGGCCATCCCGCCCCCAATACGAAAAGAAGGATGGCGTAGCTTCTAGCGCTCATTGGTAAATATCCTCAACAGGTCGGCCGGATCGGTCACGCCCAGCCGACGCACCGGCGCCAGGACGGAGACCAGCGCAGCAAGCAGCGCAGTGGCGCCGAGCCAGGCCCAGTCGAGCGGAAAGACCGACATGGGAAGCCGCCAGCCAAAGGCTTGGACGTTAACGAGTGCAAGCAAAACCCACGCCAGCGCGAGACCGACCGGAATGGCAGCGACGAAGGTCGCCAGCCAAAGCGCAAGCGTTCTGAGAATTTCATATCGGGCGAGATCGCGCCGGCGCAAGCCGAGCGCCCATACCGGCGCCAGCTGTGGCAGCCGGATGGCGGAGAGCGTCAATAGGCTTGAGAACATCGCAAAGCCCGCCACGGCAAGCGTCAGGACGTTCAGCGCGCCGGTCACCTTGAACGTTTGTTCGAAAATTGCTCTAGACTGCTGCTTGAGGCTTGCCTGGTCAACGATCGCGTCTGGTGGCAGGCCGAATTCATCGACGAGCTGGCGCTTCAGATTGATCGCCCCGTCAGGTGGAACGCGGATCCCGTAGCGAAGTTTCGCCACCTGCGGATAATGATCGACCAGAGCATCCAGACCGACGATTACCTGCCCTTTCGGATTGCCGTAGTCGGAATAGATCCCGACGACGGGGACGTGCCATCCGCCGGGCAAGGCAAGGGTCTGTCCGATCGCCGCCATGCCGCGGCGCCACATCTGTTCATTGACGATCGCGCCTTGTCCGCCTGCAACCTTATCCCAAGTGTCACTGGCCGCGGCGATGAGCGGCCAGTGGTCACGGTAAGTTGGATCGTCCGCGATGCCGAAAATCTGCATCTCCTCGCCCGCAACCATTCCATCGACGTTCCAGATGGGCAACACGGCGGTGGATCGGGAAGCCAGCCACTCCCGCAGCCGCCTGGCTTCATCCTCGTTGCCGGCTGTCACGTAGAGTTCGGCGGCAAGCCTTTGGTCCAGCCAGCCGATGAAGGTGAGCCGAAAGCTAGCGACCATCGTGCCGACGCCGATATTGGCGGAGAGAGCCAGAAGCAGCGCCATCAAGGCAAGCGACAATCCGGGTAGTTGCTGGCGCGTATCTGCCCAAAACCACTCACTGAGCGCACCGCGCGCTTGTGCCTGCGCGAAAGCGAGCGCAAGGGCCAGAAGCGGGGGAAAGATGAGAGCCGCAGCGAGTAGCAGGCAGCCGAGAACGGCAAATCCGCTTAGCAATCCCGAGCCCGTCCATGCAAGAAAGAACGCCGAAGTCAGAAGAATAGCCGCGGCCCCAGCCTGGTACATCTGTCCGGTCGAGGAAGCGCGCGCCCAGGCTCGCGGCCGGGCGGCAGCCAGGACGGGAAGTCTCCAGACACGCCACAGGCTCTGGGCCGACGAGATGGCGGTGCCTCCCAGCGCGATCACCATGCCGGCAAGCCACCATTCCGGGCGCAGCGTAAGCGAGCCAGGGACCGAGGCGCCGTAAAGACCTCGCAGTGTCGCGGCCACGCCCGGCATCAAGGCAGAGGCGATGAAGTAGCCGAAGACGACACCGATCAGGCCAGACACCAACGCGAAAGCTGCAAGCTCGAGCACGAGCATGACGGTCAGCGCGCGGAGCGAAATGCCGAGCGAGCCAGCGTGCGAAATGTTCCCCGCCGCTGTTCGAAAGCCAGGCCCGTTGCCGAATAGACGATAAATAGCCCGACGGTGAAGGACAGGAAACCGAAGGCCGTCAGGTTCAGATGAAAGCTGTCGGTCAGCCGCGCCACATCTGTCTGTTCGCTCTGGCGAATGCTGAGATCGGGAGCGAGTGCGCCAAGCGGCGCCAGATCGGGTTTTTGATCGGGCGCGATCACCAGGCAGCTGATGGCGCCTCGCGCACCAAGCAATGTGTCGGCCGCCGAGATATCCAGAAAAGCCGCTCCCTCCGGAACCTGATCTGCGATCCTGACCATCATTTCGGTCTCGCCCCGCAGCTTCTCGGCGGTGGCTGGCGAGACGACCAGCCGCTCGCCTGACAAAAATGCGGACAGATCGGGTTTGCCGACGATCGAGGACGCCAGGCCGGTCTGCGGCATCGTCAGGGGATCGATGCCGATAAGCCGCAGGCGCACCTTGCCGAGCGTCGCCATTCCTTCGATGACCGGCGAGACGTTCCACCCTGCCTGTCGCAATCGGCCATATGTGGCAATGGAAATCCCCTCGCCTCTCGTCGAAACGAGCTGCGACAGCCCATCCTGCTCCAGCATCGCGGCAGCGTGGGCATAGCTTGCGCGGGCCTCGGCGTTGATTGCCTGAACGCCCGACCAGAGCGCGGTCGCCAGTGCGATTCCCAAGATGAGGGTTAGAAACTGGATCGGTCTGCGTCGCCAATGCGACAGAAGCGCCAGGATGCCCCAGAGCATCATGATACGATCCTTCCGCCGCGCAGAACGACCTTTCGGTCAAGGCGATCGGCCAGCCTCGTCGAGTGCGTGACGAAGAGCAGCGCCGAGCCGGCGGATCGAGCCAGCGCCAGCATCAGCTCGAGAACACGATCGCCGGTTTCTTCATCGAGATTGCCGGTCGGTTCGTCGGCCAGGATCAGCGGCGGCCTAGCGGCAAGCGTCCGGCCGATGGCGACGCGCTGCTGCTGGCCTCCAGACAGTTGCTCGGGGTAACGCCCCAGGAAGTCTTGGAGCCCAAGTGCGGAAATGAGTTGCTCCTCCCAGGCACGATCATGTCGGCCGGCAAGTCTGGCGTGAAAGGAGATATTGGCCGATACGCTGAGCGACGGAATGAGGTTGAACTGCTGAAACACAAGGCCGACCCCGGTTCGACGGCAGTTCGCCCTATCAGCATCGCCGAAGACGCCGATATCTTCGCCGTTCATGGTGATAAGACCGGCATCGGGCCGGTCGAGTCCGCCGGCAAGGTGCAGAAGCGTGCTCTTGCCGCTGCCAGACTCGCCGGTCAGCGCGACCGCCTCTCCGGCTGCAACGTCAAGGTCGACCCCCTTGAGGATATCGACCCGCCCCTCGGCGGTCGGGTAGGACTTTGTGACGCCCTTCAGCGTTAGGATCATTCTGGTCTCTGCATTGGAGGACAGACAGCAAGCGTCCTACCGCCTCTGAGTGCAAACGCAAGCACCTACGGTTCGGGGAGTGCTTGCGCATTTGTCATTTCGGCAGCCCGGTGGAGGTCGGGCCGTTCGCATATCGGCGAGGCGAGCCAGTTCAGCTGATCGGCGCCATAGCCTGCTGTCGCTCGCCATGCGACCGCCAGTTGGCCCGTTGTCCGCTTCGGGACATTGTTGCCCTCGTCTGTCCGCTCGAACCGCGCGAAGGCCTCTTTGTTCCACTGCGCATCTTTCGCCTCTGCCAAGTCCGCATGGCTGGATCCCATCCGCCTCATCGACATCGCCCAGTGAGGTGACCGCCTCCTCGTCGCTGCAAGCACGAAAACAGCAATGCCATATCGCCGTTACCGTGCTCGTACGACAAGGAGAGGGAGCGGGCGGGTATCGTGCTTTGGCGAATGCCTCAACGTCCACAGTGACGCTCAAAGCCGTCAACCCTCACCGGCACACGTCAACTTCATTCCGATCAACCCCAGCCCGCCAGTGTTGCCTGGTTGGAAGTCGCCTCCGCCTCATCGGCGTGGTTCGCATCGCCACATCGAAATCGTGATCCGCCGGGAACATGTGCTGCCATCGCTTGTTGGACGGCAACCGGAGGCTCCAATGCAAGAAACAATGCAAGTGCAGTTTACATCCCTGCTTGATCACCTTTCTGCCAATCGGGCTGAAGCGGTCCTCGCAACACAGTTTCGGTTGAACGAGTTGACCCTGATCACAGATGCCGATCATGTCGTCGAGTTGCTTGGATCATTGCGGGACGATCCGCAGTGCCGCTTCATCTGCCTCCTCGACATTTGCGGCGTCGACTGGCCGGCCAGGGCCGCCCGCTTCGACGTCGTCTACCATCTTCTATCACCCAGTCTCAATCTCAGGCTTCGCGTCAAGCTTGCAACCGACGAGGACACGCCGGTCCCATCGGCTTGCGCGGTCTTTGCGTGCGCGGACTGGTACGAACGCGAGGCCTGGGACCTGTACGGCATCATGTTTAAAGATCATCCCGACCTGCGCCGGATCCTTACCGACTACGGTTTCGAAGGCCACCCGCTTCGCAAGGATTTCCCGCTTACCGGTTTCGTCGAGGTCCGTTACGACGACGCAGCGAAACGCGTGATCTATGAACCGGTCGAGCTGAAGCAGGAATACCGGGATTTCGACTTCCTCTCGCCCTGGGAGGGAACAGATTACGTGTTGCCGGGCGACGAAAAGACCAGCGCATGAAGGCGAACAGACGGAGATCGTGGTGAGGGAACACAGCATTCGCAACTTCAACATCAACTTCGGGCGCAACATCCTGCCGCCCATGGCGTGCTGCGGCTCGTGCTCGAGCTTGACGGCGAAATCGTCGAGCGGGTCGATCCGCATATCGGCCTACTGCATCGCGGCACGGAAAAATTGATCGAGAAGAAGACATATCTTCAGGCCCTGCCCTATTTCGATCGGCTCGATTATGTCGCGCCCATGATCCAGGAACATGCCTATTGCCTGGCGGTCGAGAGGCTCCTCGAACTGGATGTGCCGATCAGAGGGCAGCTGATCCGGGTACTTTATGCCGAGATCAGCCGAATTCTGTCTCATCTCTTGAATGTTACCACTCAGGCTATGGATGTCGGAGCGCTCACGCCGCCGCTCTGGGGATTTGAAGAACGTGAAAAGCTGATGGTCTTTTACGAGCGCGCCTCGGGCTCACGCATGCACGCGGCCTATTTCAGGCCAGGGGGCGTTCATCAGGATCTGCCAGTCGACCTTATTGAAGATATCGGCCGCTGGTGCGAGACCTTCCCGGCTACGCTTGACGATATTGACGATTTGCTGACCGGCAACCGCATCTTCAAGCAGCGCAACGTCGATATCGGCGTCATCAGTCTCCAGGACGCTTGGGCCTGGGGCTTCACGGGCGTCCTGATAAGAGGCTCGGGCGCGGCCTGGGACCTACGTCGCGCTCAGCCCTACGAATGTTATTCGGACCTCGAGTTCGATATTCCGATCGGCAAGAATGGTGACTGTTACGACCGGTACCTGATCCGCATGCAGGAGATGCGGGAATCTGTGCGCATCATGGCGCAATGCGTGGAGCGATTGTTGTCGCAACAGGCGACCGGTCCCGTCTCGTCAAGGGACGGAAAGATCGTGCCGCCAAAGCGCGGGGAAATGAAGCGCTCGATGGAGGCGCTCATTCATCATTTCAAGCTCTATACAGAGGGTTTCAGGGTGCCTGCCGGCGAGGTGTACGCGGCCGTCGAGGCGCCGAAGGGGGAGTTCGGCGTCTACCTGATCGCCGATGGAACCAACGCGCCCTATCGATGCAAGATCCGCGCGCCCGGTTTCACCCATCTCCAGGCGATGGACTTCCTGTGCAGAGGCCATCAGCTCGCAGACATATCGGCGGTTTTAGGTTCGCTCGACATCGTATTCGGGGAAGTCGACCGCTAGCAACACGCGCTTGAACCGACAAGGGACACGGGCGCCACAGCAACGAGGAATTGATCTTGACCGTCCAGCTTCCGCTCGAAGACAGCGATCTTGCCCCGACCACTGAGACCGGATCGGGCATATCCGCAATCCTGCCAGACCTTGCCTTTCGTCGCATGTCGATCGTCAACGTCATATTTTATGGAGACCCCGCAACCGACGCGGACTGGGTGTTGATCGATACCGGGCTTCCGACCTCCCGACAGGCTATCATCGAGGCCGCCGAACACAGGTTCGGAGTCATGAGGCCACCATCGGCGATCCTCCTGACCCACGGCCATTTCGATCACGTCGGCTCGCTGGAAACGCTTGCGCAACACTGGAATGTGCCGGTCTACGCTCATTGGCTGGAATTCCCGTACCTGAACGGCCAGGCATCCTATCCACCCGCCGATCCCTTGGTGGGAGGCGGCGCAATGGCGCTATTGTCACCGCTCTATCCGCGCTCGCCGGTCAATGTCGAGCAACGGCTGCAGCCCCTGCCCCAGGACCGGAGCGTCCCCTTCATGCCGGGTTGGACCTGGCTGCATACGCCCGGTCACGCGCCGGGTCATGTATCCTTATGGCGCGCGGCGGATAGGTGCTTGATCGCCGGCGATGCAATCGTCACCACCGGGCAGGAATCTGTCTATGAGGTGATGACGCAGCGCCCCGAAATGCACGGGCCACCGCGCTACCTGACGCCCGACTGGGACGCGGCGCAGCGCTCCGTCGTTGAACTCGCCGAGCTCAAACCAGAGCTCGTCATAACGGGCCACGGCCAGCCCGTGCGCGGTGCCAACATGCGCGCGCGCCTGCAGCAGCTGGCGGATAATTTCAAAGAGATCGCAGTCCCTGAGGGCCGACCCTATGCACTAGACCCGGCGAAACCGGGCAAACGCGGCAATGACACCTATCGCTGATGCTGAGGGCCCTCAAGGCTGCGTCGGGCAACGATGCTGAACGGCGATCTGCCATGGCTCGGAACGTCGACCAGGTCAGGCGTCAAAGTGAACATAGAAACGGCACTGCGTGGTCTCAAGATCGCATGCTGCCCGAGCCTGGGAACGAGCGCGAAGGTTTACGTGCCTCGTTGTTTCGAACAACTCATGACAACTCGATCGTGCGGGTGCAGTCGGGCGCGCGGCGTGACGGCGAAGTCGCCGGCGCGCGAGACAACACTATCCTGCCTTGGTCAGTCCATAGATTGCAATGAAGGCATAAACGCAAAAGGCAATCACGGCGACGGTGATGATAATCGTCAGCCCGACACGCCCGGCATTGAGACGACGGCGCTTGCCCGACGCGGAGGTCGCCGGTGCCTGCACAGGATCCTTGTCTGAGGGGTCGGGCATGGTTAAGCCTCCTTGGGGGGTGTAACCGCGGATTGGCGGATGTCATCCGAGCGCCAGGCACCGGCTTCGCTTTCGTTGCTTTTCATCGTCTCGTCGCTGCCTCTGCTGGCCGCGACGCTGGATGTCGCTTCAGCCCAGACGGGAGGCTCGACTGCGTAATGACGTTCGCCTCGGCGACAGAGGTAGACCTCTCGTTCGGGGTTTTCTTCGATGACGAAACCGGCGCTTCGCAACATCGCCTCGACCGCCGCCTTGTTGGGAATGAACCAGTTGGTCGGATCCGATGCATAGCGCTCCTCCACGAAGAAGAGCTTGGGATAGTCGGGACGGTCAAAGATTGCCCATTCCTCAAACGGATAGTCCTCCTGTAGCATCGGCAGGCGTTCATCGCCGCGCTGCAGGCATTGAAAGAGCAAGCTGTCCCCGACTGCGTGTTCGTAGAGCAGGTCAAGAGCCAGGAGCGGATGGCGCAGGTGGTAGAGCACGCCCATGAAGATGACGAGGTCGAAGCGCTCGGCGAGCTTGCCGACCTCATAGACCGACATCTGCCGGAAGTGGACGTCCAGGCCTGCCTGCTCTGCGGCGAAGCGCGCCTGTCTCAGATAGCGCGCATCCGCATCAATGCCGAGCACCCGGCCGGCATTTCGCCGTTTCATTTCGAGACTGTAAAAGCCGGCATTGCAGCCAACATCGAGGACGCTTCGACCCTGAAGATCCTCAGGAATGACATCGCAAAATCGCCGCCACTTGAAGGTCGGGTAATCGCCGAGGAAATGGTCGGGCGCGGTCCTGACGCCGTTGATGTCAAGATTGTGGAACCAAGGACCCAACTCAGCGATCTTCGCCTTCAAGTCCGTCTGATCAGTCAGCCGGCGATCTTCCATGTCCTAGACCCCGATCGAGACGTTCGAGCGCCTTGTTCGTGCCGACGGCGGCGCTCGCCTCTTGCCGGAGACGGGTTGCGTGCCAAGCGTTGCGATGAACCAGGCGGCGGTCTGGCGCAGGCCCTCGGCAAGAGGGACCCGCGGCTCCCAGCCAAGGAGATCCTTCGCCTTGGAAATGTCCGGCCGACGGCGCTGCGGATCGTCCTGCGGCAAGGGGTGATAGACGATCCTGGCCGCGGTGGGGACCATTGCATGAACCATTTCGGCGAGCTGGTTGATGGTGAATTCTCCCGGATTGCCGAGATTGACGGGCCCTTGCGGGTTGGGAGTGACATTCATCAAGGCCATGAGACCTGCCACGAGATCGCTGACGAAGCAAAAGGAGCGAGTTTGCTGACCACTGCCGTAGATCGTCAGAGGTTTGCCGGTGATCGCCTGCACCAGCAGATTGGAAATGATGCGGCCGTCATGAGGCTGCATGCGCGGTCCATAGGTATTGAAGATGCGCGCGACGCGTGCATCGACGCGTCCGGCGCGGACAAGATCGAAGCATAGTGCCTCGGCGGCGCGCTTTCCTTCGTCGTAGCATGCGCGTGGCCCGGTGCAGCTGACATTGCCACGGTAATCCTCGCGCTGCGGATGTTCGGCGGGATCACCATAGACCTCGCTCGTGGATGCCTGAAGAAACGATGCATTATGATATTCGGCAAGTGCCAGAAGGTTTCCCGTTCCGGCCACGCAGGTCATCATGGTGTGGACCGGGTCGGCTTGATATTGCGGAGGCGAGGCCGCGCAAGCCAGGTTGTAGATCTGGTCGAGCGGCTCGTCGATGCTGCGTAGATCGCAGATATCCGCCTCGATGAGACGGAACTGGGGGTGATTGGCGAGCGGTTGAACGTTGGTGACGGATCCGGTGATGAAACTGTCGACGCAGAGCACACGGTCCCCACGCGAAAGCAAGGCATCGCAAAGATGCGAGCCGACAAAGCCGGCACCGCCGGCAACAAGAACGCTTCTTCCTTTGCCGTTTCGGCTCTTCTGCAGCATTACGATCTCCTTACGCTGTCAATCTGCGGATCAAGGGTCATTGTTGCGGATGGCGTCTGCTCGAGTGCGGCAAGTGCCCCTGCCATTTGTCGGGCGCGCGCGAGGCCGGTGTGGCTGGCGAGCACTTCGCTTCGCGCCGCCTCTGCGATCATCCGGCGCGTCGCGTCGTCCATGCGGGTCAGCACGGCAACGACATCCTCGCTGGTGCGGGCAATGACCAGCGCCTGCCCGTCCGGCAGGAGTTCGTCAAGACCGCGCCACTCGTCGCTGATGATCGGCGCCGAGCAGGCGGCTGCCTCGAAGAGGCGCACGCTTGGCGACCAGCCTGCCGTGATCATGTCGGCACGCGTCACATTCAGCGTGAAACGCTGGCGGCTATAAAAGCTGGCGTGTTCGCGCGGCGGCAAATGGTCGATCCGCTCGACGTTTTCGGGCCATTCGATTTCGCCGGGATATTGGGGCCCGGCGACGACGAAGCGCAGGTCGGGCAGGCGTCGTGCCGGTTCGAGCAACAGTCTTTCAAGCGTCGGCTGGCGATCGGCACTATAGGTTCCAAGATAACCAAGATCCCACCGCAAGGGCTCGCGCGTATTGACGTATCGCTCGGCATCGACGGAGCAGTAGAGCGCCGCCGCCTTCCTGGCTTGGAAGCGATGCTCCAAGATGTCGAGAACCGCACCGCCCGAAAACGAGAAATAAATGTCGAAGAGCGGGATCTGCCGCCTGGCGAGATAGGGTTCCTCGCCGCGTTCGAGAGCGGCAAGCGTCACCGGCGTGTCGATGTCGTAGAAACACAGATGCCTGGGTGCAAGATGCGCCAGCCGATCGATCAGCTCGCACCCATCCGGGACGTAGGAACCGACGATTACCGCATCGGCCTCCTTCAAGCGGGCGCCGTGGGTCGCAAGGACGGCATCGATCGTGTCATAGTAGGCAAGCGTGCAGAAGTCCGGTGAGGGCAGATCGCGATGGCCCGCGTACCATGGCACGTCTCTTTCCAGAAAAAGGACATTATGGCCCGATGCGGCCAGCCCCCGCAGAAGTGCCCGGAAGGTCGTGGCGTGGCCATTGCCCCAGGACGAGGACAGTGACAGGCCGAAGACCACGAGATTGAGAGGGACCCTCATGCTGCTGCCTCCCCGTGGCGCCGCAGCTTTTGACGGAAGAGCGCATCGACGATTTCGGCGCGCTGCGCGTAGGTGTGGTCGGCAAGGACGCGCGCCATGGCTCTTTTACCGATCGCTGCCGCCCGTTGCGGCGTCAGATCCGCCATGAGATCGATGACGTCCTGTGCATCACGCGCGACAAGAACCTCCTCGTTCGGCTTGAGAAAGAGTTCGATACCTTCCCAGTGGTCGGTGACGAGACAGGCCCCCGCGCCGGCCGCCTCAAAGACGCGGGTGGCCGGTGAAAAGCCGTTCCGGGCCATGCTTTCCCGAGAGATATTAAGAACGGCCTTGGGCGTGACGTTGAAGGCGTTGTGGTCGTGGGTGGCAACGTGTCCCACCCGCCTGACATTGCCGGTCATGGGCTTGTCCTGCCATCCGGAACCACCAAGGAGGAAGCGGGCCTGCGGAAGGCGTGCGGCGGGCTCGAGGAAAAAATGCTCGACGCGCGCCTCACGGTCGGGAAGCCGGTTGCCGAGGAAGCCGAGATCGGCGCTGAAACGCTCATCCGGCGCCACCGGATGATGGGTGTCGGGATCGAGAGCGTTATAGATGGGGATGCACGCGCGTGCGCCGAACTCACGATAGGCCTCAACCACAGGGTCGCCACCACCATAGGTCAGGACAAGGTCGAGCTTCTGGAGCGCAAGGCGCACGGCATGGCCGGGGATGTCGCGCAACTCCGACAGCGTTGCCGGTGCATCGACATCCCAGAAGATTTTCAGGGCCTCGGGCCGCGCATGACGAAGCACCTCCTCCATCAGGCGATCGTCCTCGAAACCGACGCCGCTTGCCTTGACAACGATCTCGGCTTCGCCCGCCTTGACCGCGACCGCCCGCAGGTCATCGGCCGTTGCCTCGTAGACGACCACCTTGCACCAGCGTGGGGGATCGATATCCCTGTTCTTCTGGCGCTCGTAGACGTCGGGCTCATAGAAGGTGATATCGTAGCCGCGCTCGGCAAGCGCCCGCAGCAGGCCGCGGTAATAGGTAGCCGCGCCATTCCAATAGGCCGATAGGAGGCTTGACCCGTAAAAAGCGATCTTCATTGTGCTGCCTCCTTCGACGCGAGCTGGTCGAGGACGGAGCGGCTGCCGACGGTGGCCAGGATGGCCAAGAGTTCATCGATGCGGTGACGGCATGTGTGACGCGCCTGGATCGTCTGAAGCCCGCTCTCGGCGAGCTCGGCCGAAAGCTCGGGATTGGAAAGCACCTCCCCCAGATGACGGCGCATGGCCGATCCATCCTCGGCCAGGAGGTAGTCCCGGCCGGGCCTGAACAAGCCTTCGGCATCATCCCACGGTGCCGAGATCAAGGGGATGCCGCAGGCAAGCGCCTCGAAGACGCGGATGGTCGGGATGCCCGGCAGGTGGCTGACATAGGGCCTGCGCGGAATATGAACGGTCACCCGGTTGCGGGCGAAAGCAAGCGGCGCGTCAGCATTGGCGATCCAGCCGCCATAGGCGATGCCCGCATCTTTGAGCGCAGACAGCGCCTCGGCGGGATAGCGAACTCCACGCACGCTTGTGCGAAGGCCAAGGCTTTTGGCAGGGCGCACGAGATACTCGAGGATTTCCTCGGAGCGCTCATCGTCGCCCCAATTGCCGATCCAGATGAGATCGCCGGTTTTTTCGACCTTCGGCATCGGCCGGAACAAGGCATCGTCAGCCGCCTCGTGGAAAGTGAACACTGACTTGGCCCAGCCGGCTTTGAGGTAACGCTGCCGCAGCGTCTCGCCGAAGGCGAGGACGCCGTCATAGCCATCGAGCGAGAGGCCGGAAATATCGGTTTGCGCCGATACGGCGCGATGATGGGTGTCGTGAAAGAGCAGCGTGAAACGGGCACCATTGGCGCGTGCCCTGCCGAGCCGTGCTACGAGCGCGGGATCCGTCCACTCGTGGACGATAACCACATCGGCATCTCCGAGTGCTGCCTCATGGTCGAAACTATCCATGTAGATCTGCGCGCGCAGGCCCGGAAAGGCTTCGGCAAAACCCGCGATCGCAGCTTTCCCCTGGTCGGCGACGAGATTTCGCCGGCTCCATGAGTCTTCCGGCTCGAGCGCCAGCGCGTCGTGGCCGCGGCGAACGAGGTCGCGCATGAGGCCACGCAGGAAATGCGCGTTGCCGTGGTTCCAATCGGACAGGAGCGACTGCGTATAAAAGACGAATTTCATGATCTACTCCGCTAACTTGATCTTGCGCCCATGTTCGAGAAGGCTGGCATAGACGCGTGCCATGGAGGCTGCCTGCGCCTGTAGCGAAAAGCGTTTGGAGCGAAGCCGCGCCTTGTCCGCAAGCGCCTGGCGCGAGACGACATCGCTTGCCAGATGATTGACCGCGTCGGCGAAGGCCACTGGACGATGCGGATTGGCAAAAACCGCCGCGCCGTCCCAGAGTTCCCGATAGGTCGCGATGTCGGCGAGGACGAGGCCAGCGCCGGAGCGCGCCGCCTCCAGGGCGGCAAGCCCGAAAGGCTCGTAGAGCGACGGCGAGACGAAGATGGCCGCGCGACGCATCAGCGTCATCGCTTCGGCGTGCGGAAGGATGCCGAGGTGGCGTGTCTTTGACATCGTCATGCCCTGCCCGTCCGGTCCATGATCGGCTCCGACGGTCAGGAGCGGCCAGGTCATCTGCGCGGCGGCGGCGTCAAGGACGGCAGCATTCTTGCCCTCGTCCCACCAGCGTCCGGCCGCAAAAGCAAAGTCTTCCTTGGGGGGGTCGGCGGCGGCTCTGACACCACTTGCATTGTAGGTCACCGTCAGATGCGGGATCGGGCCATAGGCCGCGCGCAGCATCGCGGCATGGCTATGGCTTGGCGCCACCACGGCCGCGGCCCGTTCGAATCCGCGGGCGTTCAGCGACTGCTGCCAGCGCCAGCCGTCGGGGACCGCAGCTTGGCGCACAGCCGCAAACCAGGTAACGACACAGGAATGGGAGACGGCGACAACCGGCATGTCGATGTCAAGCTCTGCCGCCTGCGAGGGCAGGTTAAGATGCAGGAGGTCAACCTGCCTTCGTTTGGCGAGCGCTGCGATCGCATGTGGTACCTTCTTAAGGGCGCCCTCGTCCTGAACCATCCAGTCGAGCGGTTCGTCGAGCCAGTCTATTTCGCCGATTGCCATTGCCTCGGCTTTTTCCTGTCGGGACGGAGGCGGGCCAAGTCCAACGAAACAGGTGGCGATTCCTTCGCTGCGCAATCCCGCGGCGAGATCCATGGCGTAGCGCCAGACGCCTCCGACCGCGTCGACGGTCATCATGATGCGAGGCGGGGCAGCCATGTCTAGGGCCTGCCTCATGCCGACACCTTGCGCCGTTCACCCATCAGAGCCTGACCTTCGAAACGGTTGTCGACAAGCCAATTGCCGAGGGCTCGCAATCCGTCTTTCCAGCCCATGCGGGCTCGCCAGCCGACATTGGTTTCGAGCTTCCTGGTGTCGGCAACGAAATAAAGCTGGTCACCGGCACGCCAATCGCCGAAGGAGGTTTCGAGCCGCTGCCCGGTCAGCGTTTCAATTGCCTGCAGCACGTCCAGGAGACTGACGGCATTGCCGGGGCCCCCTCCCAGGTTGAAGGCCTGCCCGCTGACGCGGTCGATATTGTCGAGAACGGCACGATAGGCCGCGACAGCGTCGTCGACGAAGAGGATGTCACGGACCTGTCTGCCGTCCCCATAGATCGAGATTGGCGCGCCGCTTAGCGCGCGGATGAGGAAATGGGCGACCCAGCCCTGGTCTTCCGTGCCGAACTGGCGCGGTCCATAGATGCAGCTCATCCGCAGCACGGCCGTCGGGATGGAGAAGGATTTGAGATAATCGAGCATATATTGATCGGCGACGCCTTTGGAGCAGCCGTACGGGGTGCAGAAGTCGAGAGGCCGATCCTCGCCAATGCCGCGCAGCCTTATCGCGTCGACGGCGGGGGCGTAGCAACGGTCTCGCTCCAGCATTTTCAGATCATCGAGCGCTCCATAAACCTTGTTCGTGCTGGCGAAGATGACGGGCGCTTGGCGGCCGGCCTTGCGGACCGCCTCCAGCACGTTGATCGTGCCACGCGCATTGGTTTCGAAATCGTCGAGCGGTCGCTCGATGCTGGTGGTGACGGCGGTCTGGGCGGCGAAGTGGAAGACCGCTTCGGCATCGGTAAAACCCGCCTCGATGCTGCGCAGATCGCGGATGTCGGCGAGCAGCGGATGGACACGCCGCCCATGCCGCGCCGTCAGCCAGGCAAGGTTCTGGTCGACGCCCGGCCTCGAAAGATTATCGAGGATGACGACATCCTTGCCGTCCTTGAGGAAACTATCGGCGAGGTTCGATCCGATGAAGCCGCTGCCTCCGGTAATGACGATCGGCGCCGCGCCCGTTGCAAGGTTCGGGCTGGCAAGGCGGCTAACTTCGTCGAGGCGCGCCACGCCCCCTTCCATCAGAAGGCGGGCCAGGAGCTTTGGCTGGTTGTCGTCGGTCACGGCGCCGAGGTGGTAGTGACGAGGATCGAACCATAACCCTTCCTGAACCGGCACGTCCGCCGGCACGTCACGCCAGGAATACCAGTACATCCGGTCGGCGGGTACGCTCAACGCCTTGATGAAGCGGCGCGCCTGTTCCATCTCGTCGTTGCGCCAGGTCGAATAGCCGGTTTCGGTGATCCAGATCTCGGCGGCCGGATTGAAGCGGCCGAGGATCTTTCGCATCTCGCCGAGATGCATGTCCCAGCCGCCCCAGGCGCCCTCCTCGCTGTCCCATGTGCCTGGGAAGCCGTGGAAGCCGACCGCGTCGACGACGTTGAGCACGCCACGCTCGCCCATCAGGTTCAGCCAGTAGGGATCGAAGGGACAGGGGCCGCCCAACACCGGCTTGAAGCCACGTTTTCTGGCCCAGTAGGCTGCCCCACCGACCATCTGGCAAAACAGCATGAAATCGCCGTCTTCGCGCCAGTCCCAGTCGAGGAGGTTGTTGGGCTCGTTCCACAATTCCACATGGGTGAAGTGCTGCCCATACCGATCGAGAACATGATCGACGAAGTCGGCGTATGACTTCAGGTCGATCGGTGCGCCGGAGGATCGTCCGGTGCGCGACAGGGATGGCGGCGTGTAATGGAGGCAAGGCAGCAGATCGATGCTCCTGCCAAGCTTCGGGATCAGCCAGTCAAACCAGTCCTGGCCCCCGGGCGCCAGGTATTCGGCCCAGGACAGATGCGTGCGCAGGAAGCTTGCGCCACTCGACAGGATGTCGGGCAGGATTTCCTCCGTGCGTGAAAATTCGCCGGGCCGGAACCATTCTACGAAGCCGAACCGCCTCGGCTGGATCCCCGCAAGGGTTGATTGCGCGGTCATGACACGAGCCCCCTTGCTTCCAGCTGCCGCTTCATCTCCGCGCCACGGTCGATGGCGCCGGTGAGCTTGACCCATTCGACGAATGGGCCGAGCGCCTGTTCAAGGCGAAACTCCGGCTCGAATCCGAGGAGATCGCGCGCCTTGGAGATGTCGGCAAAACAGTTGCGGATGTCCCCCGAGCGCGCCTTGTTCATGATATCGGGGGCAATTTCGGGCACACCCATGGCCTCCGCGAGAAGCGTCGCCACCTCGGTGATCGTATAGGCGTTGCCACTGCCGATATTGATGACATGGCCGGCAGCGGCCTTCTGCTCGAAGGCGAGCCGAAAGGCACGAGCCACGTCACGGACATGGACGAAATCGCGTCGCTGCTCGCCATCTTCGAAAATCATCGGCGACTGGTGATTGGCGAGCCTGGAGGCAAAGTTGGCCAGCACTCCCGTATAGGGATTGGACAGCGCTTGGCCAGCTCCGAAAACGTTGAAGAGGCGCAGCGCCACGGCGTCGACGCCATAGGCTTCCCCGAAAATCAGGACCTGCCGCTCCTGGCCATATTTCGTCAATGCATAGATCGAGGCAAGATCGACGGGCTTTTCCTCGTCGGTCGCCACGGGGACGAGATCCTCGCCGTCTGGACCGCGCAGGTTCCACGAGCCGGCCTTGATACGCTCGCTCCTGCGACGGGCCAGGCCGACCTGCTCGCCCGTCGACGTCAGGTACCGGCCTTCGCCATAGACGCTCATGGAGGAGGCGACAACGATCCGTCTGATCGGCTTGCCGATCATGGCCTCAAGAAGAACTGCCGTGCCAAGGTCGTTTCCGCCCACATATCGGGCGATCTCGTACATGGACTGACCAACGCCGACTTCCGCGGCCAGGTGGATGACGCCGTCGACATCGTCAAGAGCTTCAACGACCGCGACGCGGTCGCAGACATTGCCGCGCAGGATTTCGGCGGCCTGCGGCATGTCAGTTTCAACATCCCCATGCACCTGATCGATCAGGGCATCCAGGATACGAACCTCGTAGTTTGCCTTCAAAAGCTCTTCGGTGACATGCCGGCCGATAAAGCCGCAGCCGCCGGTAACGAGTATTCTTGTCATGGCTTCCTCTGCACATTTCTCATCTGTGACAGGGCGCCCAACAACGCTTGGCTGCGAATGTTCCTCATCAATGACATCTTTGTCATCTATAACTTCATCAATCCTTCCTGCGTGCCGGAAACGCTCCGCGAACCACCGCGGCACCGGCCCGGCTGAGCAAAATCGACGATTTTTTGCCTCCGCACAGTTCGCCCGCCCATGAGGCGTGGCGGCAATAAGAAACTCGTGCGCGGACCGCCCCTTGGGCTCGAGCATCTTCTATTTCATGAACTTCAACTTCTTCCGGAACAGTTTGACCACTTCTCGGTTCGGGGCGTGAGCATCGGGGACGAGCACGCCGCAGCCCTTCAAAGGTCTACGCCAGTGCGAGCTGCCTCGGCATGACGATAACCTCGGCTCGTGCGGCCGGCACGGCCGGACTGAAACCAGGAGAGACGAATGGACGTGAGCGCAGCAAAACCATCCGTATTAACGGCAGCGATCGTGACGGCCCCCGGCCGCATCGAGCTGGTCGAAGGCGACTTGCCGCGGCCGACGGCGCGCCAGGTCCGCATTCGGCTGGAGGGCTGCGGCGTGTGCGCTTCCAACTTGACGCCCTGGTCTGGACCCGACTGGATGCAGTTTCCGACGGAGCCAGGCGGGCTCGGACACGAGGGCTGGGGCCTTGTCGACGCGATCGGGCCGGAGGTCTGCGACATCCGTGTCGGAGACCGGGTAGCTGCGCTCAGCTACCACGCCTATGCCAGCCACGACCTTGCCGACGAAGACATGGTCGTCCGGCTCCCTGCCTCGCTCGATGGCCAACCGTTTCCCGGAGAACCGCTTGGCTGCGCGATGAATATTTTCAATCGCGCCGACATCAGAGCCGGCCAGACAGTTGCCATCGTCGGCATCGGCTTCCTGGGTGCGCTCTTGACCCAGCTTGCAGTCAATGCCGGAGCGCGGGTGATTGCCGTTTCGCGACGTCAGGCATCGCTCGACGTCGCCGAGCGCATGGGGGCGACCCACGGGATTGTCATGGACGATCATTGGCGCATCATCGAGGACGTTCGTTCGCTGACAAGCGGGCGCTTCTGCGACCGGGTCATCGAAGCGGTCGGCAAGCAATGGCCTCTCGACCTTGCGGGGGAACTGACAATGGAGCGCGGGCGCCTCGTCGTTGCCGGCTATCACCAGGACGGCCCGCGCCAAGTCAACATGCAGATGTGGAACTGGCGCGGCCTCGACGTCATCAATGCTCATGAGCGCGATCCCCGAATCTATGTGGAGGGCATGCGCCGAGCCATCGAGGCGATTGCGGCAGGCCAGCTCGATCCGCGCCCGCTCTATACCCATTCTTATCAGCTCGCAAATCTCGACAAGGCGCTCGACGATACGAGAGACCGGCCAGGTGAATTCCTCAAAGCGCTGGTGATCTACCGATGAACAGGATGCTCTCGCACCAAGCTGACACGCGTGTCAGGCCGCTGCGGCTCGGTTTTGTCGGAGTGGGCTGGATCGGCCGCAATCGCATGCAGGCTCTGATCCAGAGCGGACTTGCCGAGGCCACCACGATTGTCGATCCATCGCCGCGCATGATCGAGGAGGCGATGGCGCTCAGTCCCAAGGCACGCCATGCCGAAGGGCTCGACGATCTTCTTGCCGACGAACTGGACGGCGTTGTCATCGCCACGCCAAGTGCCGACCACGCCGCCCAATCCATCCGTGCCCTTAAAGCGGGGAAGGCGGTCTTCTGCCAGAAACCGCTTGGCCGCACCGCCGTCGAGGCGCAAGCCGTCGTGACGGCCGCAAGAGCGGCCGACCGGCTGCTCGGCGTCGACTTGTCCTATCGCCACACAAGCGCCATGCAGGCCATCCGTGCGCTCATCGAGAGCGGCGAACTCGGGAAGATCTTCTTCGTCGATCTGACATTCCACAACGCCTACGGGCCGGACAAATCCTGGTTCTACGACAGACGCCTGTCCGGAGGCGGATGCCTTATCGATCTCGGCGTCCATTTGATCGATCTTGTCATGTGGTGCCTTGTTGACCCGGCCGTTTCCAATGTTTCGAGCCGGCTGCTGCGTGACGGCAAGATGCTGACGCCGGCGGCGGAGGAGGTCGAGGATTTCGCCTCGGCGACGTTCGATCTTGATAACGGCACAACGGTGCGGCTTGCCTGTTCATGGCGACTGCAGGCCGGCCGTGACGCGGTGATCGAAGCAAAATTCTTCGGAACGAACGGCGGGTGCGGGCTTAGAAACATCGACGGGTCCTTCTACGACCTGACGGCGGAGCGTTATTGCGGCACGCACATGCACACGCTCGTTTCGCCGCCGGACGACTGGGGCGGCAGGGCAGCGCTTGCCTGGGCAAGAAAGCTGACGGCGGACAAGGGCTTCGACGAGGATTGCGAGACCATCGTCAGCGTCGCCGAAACCATTGATCGCATCTATGGGGCGGGATCTTGAGGATGAGATCGGCGCAGCGTCCAACAGGCCTGCTTGCGCCGCCCTTCGTTAAATATTGAAGAACGCCAGGTCCCCATGCCCGAACAGTTTCATTCGAAAGGAACAAAAAGAGCCGCCCCAAGCGATCGCGTCGCAAGAAGCAGCCTGCCCCGCTGGGTCGTCAGCGCGTTGCGGACAAGCGGGATCAGGCGCTTCAGCACGCTCGCCAGACTAGATGACAGGGAGGTCCTGGCGATACCCGGCATTGGTAAGCGAGCGCTATCTCTGATCCGAATGGAGATCGATGCGCTTGCCAGCGCGGCGCCGCACGAGCGGCCCGACCAGCCGGAAGCGAAAACATGAGCCGCTTTTATATCGTGCGCCGATATTTTTTTGACTGCGCGGAACAGTTCGATGGCTGGCCGGTTAGGACAGGTCGAGATGCGAGATGTGCGGCATCGCGCCATCGGTCACGCGGCATGAGACCGCCCCCTTGAAAACGGGCGGAAGGTGGCGATGACGGCGGCGATCTGCCACGGGCAAACCCCGTTTGCCCGTGAACGAGAAAGCAGCCCGCGGTGGCGCAAACGCCACCTGCGGGCATGAGACAGAATGCGCCGGAACGGCAACAGAGGGAGAGAAAGTCATGTCGGTACGCCAGGACGATGAACCGCTTTTGGGGCCGCACGACCGAACGGCCGGAGGATGGGGCTCGGCACGCGCGCTGACTGAAATTCTTGTGCGCGAACATGTCGTAACCTCCGGCATGTCGCTGCTGTCGCACCACAACAAGCCTGACGGCTACATGTGCGCAAGCTGTGCCTGGGCAAAGCCCGCCAAGCCGCGCGCATTGGAATTTTGCGAAAGCGGCGCCAAGGCCACCGCCTGGGAGGCGACGAGCAGGCGCGCCGATCAAAAATTCTTCGCCTCGACCACTCTTCGGGAGCTCGAGGCCTGGAGCGACTATGATCTGGAAGAGCGCGGCCGGCTGACGCAGCCGATGCGCTGGAACGCCGAGACCGATCGCTATGAGCCGGTTGCCTGGGAGGCGGCCTTCGCCGAAATCGGTGCCGAGCTCCAGGCGCTTTCCGCTGACGAAGTGGACTTCTATACGTCCGGGCGAGCCTCGCTGGAAACGGCCTACATGTACCAGCTGCTGGCAAGGCTTTACGGCACCAACAACCTGCCCGATTCCTCCAACATGTGCCACGAAAGCACGTCCGTCGGCCTGCCGACGAGCATCGGAGCAACCGTCGGGACCGCGGATCTCACCGATTTCCAGAATTGCGACTGTATCTTCTATATTGCCCAGAACGTCGCCACATCGTCGCCGAGAATGCTGCATGACCTGCAGGAGGCGGTCGAAAGGGGCGTGAAGATCGTCACCTTCAACCCGCTGCCAGAACCGGGGCTGGAAAATTTCATCAACCCGCAGGACCCGGCGCAGATGTTGACCGGGCACAAGACGCCGATTTCCTCTCACTACTATCAGCTGCGCAATGGCGGGGACGTCGCCGCGCTTTTCGGCGTCTGCAAGGCTCTCGTCGAGGCCGATGACGCGTTGAAGCAATCGAAGACAAGCCGGATCAGCGGCACAGACGCTATTCCCAAGGATCCGGACAATGCCGCCGACGTCGCTTTCGCCGCCTCGATGGCCGCCGCTGACAAGAAACATGTTCTCGATCACGTTTTCATCGACGATCACACGGCGGGGTTTGAGGAATTCGCCCAAGCGTGTCGACGTCACGACTGGAGCGCGCTTGAACATGTGTCCGGCCTCAGCCAGGCCCAGATGCGGCAGGCTGCAGAGATCTATGCCAATGCCAAGGCCGTCCTCATCATCTACGGCATGGGCCTGACCCAGCAGGTCATGGGGGTCGAGAATGTGCAGATGGTCGCCAATCTTGCGCTTCTTCGCGGCAATATCGGCAAGCCCGGCGCCAATATCTGTGCTGTGCGCGGCCATTCGAACGTTCAGGGCCAACGTACTGTGGGGATCACCGAAAAGCCAGGGCTCGTGCCGCTCGACAAGCTGTCACAGCTCTATCAGTTCGAGCCGCCACGTTCGGAGGGGCGATCGACGATCGACACCTGCAAGGCGATCATCGAGGGCAAGGCACGTGCCTTTATCGGCCTCGGCGGCAACTTCCTGCGCGCCGTCCCCGATACCGAAGCCGTCGAAGCGGGCTGGAGAAAGCTTCGCCTGACCGTCCAGATCGCCACCAAGCTCAATCGCAGCCATGTGATCCACGGCGAGGTCGCCTATCTCCTGCCCTGTCTTGGGCGAACCGAGGTGGATGAACAGGAGTCCGGGCCGCAAGCCGTGTCGATGGAAAGCTCCACGGCCCACTTTCACGGTTCACGCGGTCGTGCCAGGCCGGCAAGCCCCGACCTCCTGTCCGAGCCGGCAATCATTGCGGGCATCGCCAAGGCAAGCCTGCGCAGGGGCATCGTCGACTGGGATGGCTGGGTCGGCGATTACACGCGCATTCGCGATGCCATCGAGCAGACCTATCCGGAAACCTTCAAGGACTTCAATCTGAAGATGTTCCAGCCGGGCGGCATCACACGATCGGTTCCGGCGCGCGAACGTAAATGGACGACGCCGAACGGCAAGGCAAACTTCATCACGCCGCAGCGGCTTTTTCCGGAGCTTGAAGTGACGCCAGGCAGCGAGGAGACGTTCAATCTACTGACATTGCGATCGAACGACCAGTTCAACACGACGATTTACGGCTTTACCGACCGCTACAGGGGCATCAAGGGCACGCGGCGTGTGGTCTTCGTGAACGAAGCCGACATGCTGCGTCTCGGCTTTGCCGCCGGCGACCTCGTCGACCTGACGACTGCCGTCGATGGAAAGCGGCTACGCCGCGTCGAGGGCTTTTCCCTGGTTCCCTATCAGATCCCGTCCGGTTCCTGCGCTGCCTATTATCCGGAGGCCAATCCGCTGTTTCCGCTGGACCATCACGATCCCAAGGCCAAGACCCCGTCCTATAAGCTGTTGCCAGTTCGGATGACAGCTTCGGCGGGACAACGCCAAACGAGATGAGCCATGCCAATGGTCGCACGGCGCTGGCTGCTGGTGACATCCTGCGTTCTCGGCGCGGCTTGTGCCGGGGCGATGCTCGGCTGGATGCGGCAATCACGTCAATATCGGGCGCCGCCCCCTGTCTCTGCATCCTTGAATGACGTCCGGCTGATGGCAAATGGTATTGGCGGCACGCCCCCTGAGGTCTATTTTGCAATCGGAATGCCCTATGAGAACACTGCCTATGATCTCAGCCAGGGCAAGCGGCTTTATACCTGGTTCGGCTGCCCGGCCTGCCACGGCGACGGCCGGGGACTGAGCGGACCGTCCTTTCTCGACGGATGGTGGTCCTACGGACCAGAGATGGAAACATTGGTGGCGTCCATACGCGACGGCCGCCCGCATGGCATGCCGGCGTTCGCAGATCGCATGACCATCGACGAGATCTGGCAGCTTGCCGGTTATCTCAGAACGGTCGGAGCCTATCAGGCAAAATATACCGCGCCGGCCCGCAACGACGAGAAGAACAGCAGGCCGGCCGAAAACAGGGCCCCTGCGGCGGGTTTGTTCCAGGAGGGGCCGGTCGGCATGCGGCGACTGGATCGTCGACAATGAAACAGGTATCGATCGTATCGTGTCTCTTTCTTGCGGTCTTTACGGCAGGATGCACGGGGGTGCAGTCGGCGCTCGATCCGAGGGGGCCGGCGGCCGCCGACCTTCTCCGCATCATCCTCTTCTTCGTCTTTGTCTGCACGAGCGTCTTTCTCCTCGTCATGGGGGCACTGGTCTGGTCGCTTCTGCGCAAGCCAAGCCGGAAGGACAGCGAGGGCGCGCAGGAGCGGCAGATCTCGGTGGTCGTGACGGTGGCCGTTGTTTCGACCGCGGCAATCATCGTCCTGCTGACCGTCGTAAGCTTCACGTCCGACCGGTTCCCGGAATATAAAGAGGCATCCTCCGCTGCCATCCTCGTGCGTGGCGAGCAATGGTGGTGGCGTTTCGACTATGACGGCGACGATAGGTCGACGGGATTTCAGACGGCAAACGAACTGCACATTCCCGTCGGCCAGGATGTGCGCCTGCGCTTGCAGGCCACCGACGTCATCCACTCCTTCTGGGTTCCGTCGCTTGCCGGCAAGCAGGACCTTGTGCCCGGCCGCGACAATACGATCACGCTCCATGCTGAAAGGCCCGGCATCTACCGGGGCCAATGCGCCGAATTCTGCGGCCTTCAGCACGCCCACATGGCACTCGAAGTTGTCGCACAGGAACCGGAGGCTTATCGTCAATGGCTGGAGAGCCAGCGCCGGAGCGCTGTCGTGTCGCAGGACGCCGCCGTCATTGCCGGGCGCGACGTCTTCATGCGCAAGCCGTGCGCCGCCTGCCATACGATCCGTGGCACCGAGGCAAAGGGCACATCGGGTCCAGATCTGACCCATGTCGCCTCCAGGCGCCTGCTTGCGGCCGGCGTATTGCAAAATAGCGCCGGCTCGCTTGCCGCCTGGATTGCCGACCCGCAGACGATCAAGCCCGGCAACAACATGCCGCTGGTCCCCATGACGAGCGAGGAACTTCGACAGGTGACGGCTTTCCTGGAGACATTGCGATGAACAGCTCATCCACCGCGCAGGTTCTGGATGTCGAGGTCGAGCGGGAAGATCTGGAACCGCGCCTTCGCCGGACATGGCAGTCAGGAAAAGGCATCTGGGGCGCACTGACAACCGTCGATCACAAGATCATCGCGCGGCGTTACATCGTCACCGCGTTCGTTTTTCTGGCGCTTGGCGGCGTCCTGGCCCTGGTCATGCGCGTGCAGCTCGCCTTTCCGGAAGCACGCTTTCTCAGCGCCGACCGCTATAATCAGATCTTCACGACGCACGGCTCGAACATGATGTTCCTGTTTGCGGTGCCGGTCATGGAAGCGATGGGTGTCTATCTGGTGCCACTCATGGTGGGCACGCGCAACATCGCCTTTCCACGCCTCAACGCCTTCTCCTACTGGATCTTCCTCGCCGGCGGTCTCGTTCTCTGGATCGCCGTGGCGCTCGACGCGGCCCCCGATGTCGGCTGGTTCGCTTATGTGCCACTATCTGGTCCTGAATATGGTGCCGGAAAACGCGCCGACATCTGGGCTCAGATGATCACCTTCACCGAACTGTCGGCCCTTGCAGTTGCCGTCGAGATCGTCGTGACCGTGTTCAAGCAGCGGGCGCCAGGCATGTCCCTCGATCGCATTCCGGTCTTTGTCTGGTCGATGCTGGTAACATCCTTCCTGGTGATCATCGCGATGCCGGCGATCATGTTCGCCAGTTCCTCGCTTATCCTCGACCGGCTGGTCGGCACGCATTTCTACAATCCGGCCGAGGGGGGGGACGTGCTTTTGTGGCAGCACCTCTTCTGGTTTTTCGGCCACCCGGAAGTCTACATCATCTTCCTGCCGGCCGTCGGCATGGTCTCGGCGATGATCTCGCCGTTTTCGCAGCGGCCTGTCTTTGGATATCTGGCACTTGTCATGGCACTGATCGCTACAGGTTTTCTGTCTTTCGGCCTTTGGGTGCATCACATGTTCGTGGCCGGGCTGCCGCCCTCGGGAAGCAGCTTCTTTACCGCTTCGAGCATGGCGATCGCCATCCCGGCCGGCACCCAGATCTTCTGCTTCCTCGCGACCTTGTGGAGCGGCAGACCGCTTTTCAAGACGCCGATGCTGTTCGTCATCGGCTTTCTCATCACCTTCGTGATGGGCGGGATGACCGGGGTGATGGTCGCATCCGTGCCGCTCGACACGCAGGTTCACGACACCTACTTCGTCGTAGCGCATTTTCATTACGTCCTCGTTGGGGGCGCTGTGTTTCCGCTGGTGGGTGCCATTTATTACTGGTTTCCCAAGATGACAGGCAGGATGATGAGCGAAAAGCTTGGGCGCATCGTCTTTGGCCTGATTTTCGCGGGCTTTCACCTGACTTTCTTTCCGATGCATATTCTTGGCCTCGCGGGCATGCCACGCAGGGTCTATACCTATCCGCCGGAACTTCCCTGGTCCGGTATGAACCTCTTTGTCAGCGTCAGCGCATTCGTTCTGGCTGCTGGTTTCGGCCTGTTTTTCATCGATGCCATCCGCAGTCTGCGCAGCGGAAAGGTCGCCGGCCCCAATCCCTGGAATTGCGCTTCGCTCGAATGGGCAACTGCCTCACCGCCGCCGCCCTATAACTTCGCACGCATTCCGGTCGTGCAGTCGCGCGACCCCCTCTGGCAGGCATCATCGGAGCTGCCGGTCGCCACCGGTCTGCGGGTCGACCGGCGCGAACTCGTCGTCAGCAGCGTCGTTGCAGCCGAACCTGAAGCGCGCGAATCCTCGCCGGCAGATTCGATCTGGCCGCTCGTGGCGGCGCTCGCAACGACCGTCATGCTGATCGGTTCGATGTTCAGCGCCTGGGCGGTGGTCTGGGGCGCTGTTCCGATCGCAATCGCCCTGACCTGCTGGTTTTGGCCGAAGCGAACGCCGGAGGATGAATCATGAAGGAGAAAGTCGTTCTCGATCTGTCGCATCTTCCCCTGCATGCGACCGGCACGGCCAGCTTGACCTTTTGGGGTACGAGCGCCTTCATGCTGATCGAGGGCAGCGGTTTTGCCCTGGCGATCGCCGTCTATCTCTACCTCATGGCCAACGCGCCGTCCTGGCCGTTGAACGCGCCGCCGCCGGACCTGTTGCCTGGGACCATTCTCACGGTTCTGCTTCTGGCAAGCCTTGTTCCGAACCTGCTTGTCACGCGCTGGGCCGGACAGCGCGACCTCCGCAAGGTCAGGATCGGGCTCGTGATCATGTCGATCTTCGGCATCGTGCCCCTCGTGCCGCGCATCTTCGAGTTCCCAGCCCTTAACATACGCTGGGACGACAATGCCTACGGGTCGATCCTGTGGGTGATGCTCGGCCTGCATACGACCCATATCCTGACCGATCTCGCCGATACGCTGGTTTTGACCTGCCTGATGTTTTCGCGCCACGGCGACAACCTGCGCCGCTACGGGGACGTGGAGGACAACGCCCTCTACTGGAACTTCGTGGTTGCGACCTGGCTGCCGCTCTACGGCTGCATCTACTGGATCCCAAGGCTATGAAACGGTGTCCGGTCATCTTGGCCTTGACGGTCCCATTCAACATGCTGATCCCGGCGACGGCGTTTGCCCATGACGGTCATCCCCATCCGGCCCTGTCCTTGACGCTCGATCCGTGGATCGTCACTCCGCTCGTGATCATCGCACTGCTCTATGGTCAGGGGCAGCGCAAACTCGGCCACCGCAGCCGCCGCGGCCTGCGCAGGCTTGCTCGCAGCTCGTTGAGCTTCTGGTCCGGCTGGAGCGTGCTCACATTCGCCCTCGTGTCGCCGCTGCACGAGCTTGGCGAGAAGCTTTTCAGCATGCACATGATCGAACACGAGGTCATCATGGCTCTCGCTGCCCCCTTGATGGTGCTTTCGCGTCCACTCGCCCTCATGCTCTGGGGACTGCCGCAAACCGCCCGAGCATTATGCGCAAAGGTTGTCGGATCGAGGCCGTTGCGTTCAACCTGGTCACGGCTGACAAGCGGTACGCTCGCCACCTTTCTGCACGGCATGGCGATATGGGCCTGGCACGCGCCGCCGCTTTTCGACGCAGCGGTCACAAACATTGGTCTTCACCGGCTGCAGCATCTGAGCTTCTTTCTGAGCGCCTTGATATTCTGGTGGGCGGTTCTCTGGACCGCCAACAGGGGGATGGCCGTGTGGCATCTTTTTGTCACCATGATGCACATGAGCCTGCTTGGAGCGCTGATCACGCTGGCGCCGGATGTGCGCTATCAGTTTGAAACGCGCGACGCGTCGGCATGGGGCATGACCCCGCTCGAGGACCAGCAGATCGCCGGCCTGATCATGTGGGTGCCAGCTGGCATCGTCTATGCTGGCGCAGCCCTGGCGCTGATGGCCCTCTGGATCCACAATTCCGCCAAAGGAGGCCCCGATGGAACCCAAGCAGCCCACCATTGACCTGCGGCTGGGCGTATTCGTGCCGGCCGCCCTCATCCTTGTTTTCATTGGCGCCATGGTCGGCGTCAACAGCTTCCAGAAACGCTCGCAACAGGTGGCGTCGGCGATCGCAATGACAGGTGGAGATCCGCGGCGGGCCCCGGCCCTCTTGCGTCAATATGGCTGCAGCGGATGCCATACTATTACGGGCGTTGCCGGCGCGGATGGCAAGGTCGGCGGGTCATTGGGCGGACTATCCGAACGGGTCTATATAGCCGGCGTTCTCAACAACACACCGGACAACCTCGTTGGCTGGATTGTCACGCCGCCGGCTTACTCCCCGAGAACAGCCATGCCTGTCACGGGAATTACGCCGGCCGAGGCCCGTGATATTGCCGCCTATCTCTACGCCCACTGAAGGCTGCCTTTCACGGCTTCGGCGTATCCTTGGGCGGGAGCGACTTCAGGTAGCTCGCAATGGCGAGACGATCGTCCTGCGACAACTCGGCGGTATTTTCGACCACGTCCGCCATCGACCATCCGATCTGGCCATGATCGGGCGTCTTTCCGCTCTTGAGCATTTCGGCAATGTCTTCGACAGACCAGGATGCCAGCCGCTGCGGCGTGATGTTGGGGACGAAACCGACACCGTCGACATTCGCTCCGCCGGCAAAGCGCGTCGACGGCTTGACGGCTCCGAAGGCGTTATGGGTGGAATGGCATTCGGCGCAATGGCCAAGGACCTCCACCAGATATCTGCCACGATCGCTGACCGTTTGGCCAGCGCGAGCGTCTTCGACATGGCGCGGCCTGAAAAACAACAGTTTCCAGAAACCGACGAAGCGCCTGATGCGAAAAGGCAGCGCCAGCTCATGCGGTTTCGAGCGCTCCGACACCGGCTCCAGACTTTGCAGGAAGGCATAAAGATCCCTGACGTCCTCGAGCGTCATGCCGGTATAACTTGAATAGGGGAATGCAGGATAATAATGGGCATTGTCTGGCGAGACGCCCGACAGAAGCGCATTGGCGAGATCCGTCACCGACCAGGCGCCGATCCCGGCTTGCCGGTCAGGGGAGATATTGGGAACCCGAAAGGTGCCGTAGGGCGAGGCCAAAGCGAAGCCGCCACCCAGGCGCAACCGGTCCGGTTGACCGGGGGAAGCGTGGCAGGAGGCGCAGCCGCCGGCAAAAAAAACAGTCCTGCCACGCTCGACATTGCCTGGGACGAGATCTGGCGGTGGACGCTCAAAGGCCGGACGTGGCGCCGTCAGCTGCCAGGTTGCGGCGCCTGCGGCGACTGCGACAAGCGTGCAGATCAAAAGAAGCCGGAACCGCAGCCTTGCCAAGCGCCTTGGCCGGTCTCGACGGCTACCTTCCTGCGATCCGACATAGGCCACAGCCGCGCGCCCTCCTCCTGCTGCTTCTCAAACCGGCGCAGATGGAAAATGTTCCGGACCGATCCCTTTGAAAAACCGCAGGCGCGACAGAACGCCAATGCGGACAGGAGCGATCATCATCAGGAGAAGTGCAAGCCACACAAAAAGCCGCGTCGATGCTGCTGGCTTGAGCGACTGCGCATTTGCGCCGCTTCGCGACAGCCGCTCCGGCTCCAGCGGCTCTTGCGCGCCGTAAGCGCACCGGCAGCGAAAATCGCGGGTTGCTGGAACTTTTTCGCGTTCGGCCGGTTCGGCCGGCCTCAACCGAGGGAGAGCGCATGAGCGGTTTCACTTTACCCGGGCCTTGGGGCAGCGGTGCGGCGCGACGCTGCGCCCCTTGCGTGATTTCATCATTGCTGTCTTCCTGCTCACTGAATATCCTAAATCCAGCAGGCCCGGTCGGTCGCGGCAACGCGGCGATCCTCATCGACGCGACTGTCGTCATGCTGGCGATCGTGGTGCCGACCCTTATCCTGGCTTTCTGGATGGCGTGGCGCTATCGGGCCTCCAACACAAGCGCGGAGTATCTGCCCTACTGGTCCTATTCAGGTCGTATCGAAGCGGTCGTCTGGTCGATCCCGATCCTCACAATCATGTTCATCGGCGGGCTTATCTGGATCGGTTCGCATCGGCTGGACCCGTTCCGGCCTCTTCCCTCGAACGCCCCCCCGCTCGAAGTCCAGGTTGTCTCCCTGGACTGGAAGTGGCTGTTCATCTACCCGGAGCAAGGCGTTGCAAGCGTCAACCGGCTTGTCGTGCCGTCGGGCCGGCCTGTTCACTTCTCCATCACCTCTGCCAGCGTCTTCAACGCGTTTTTCGTCCCGCGGCTCGGATCGATGATCTATGCGATGCCAGGCATGGTGTCCCAGCTACATCTGCAGGCCGACCAGCCCGAAACCATGTGGGGCATATCCGCGCAATTTTCCGGAGACGGCTTTTCCGACATGCAGTTCGACGTCTCCAGTCTTGCAACGGCCGATTTCGGCGCCTGGATCGATCGCATCAAGTCGGGCGGACAAAATCTCGACCGCGACAGCTACACCGCATTGACGCACCAGAGCCAGCGTGTCGAGCAAGCGACCTACCGGATTGAGGATCCAGGACTGTTTGACGACATTGTCCGTCAGATGATCCCGCCCGGCCCCGGTCCGCAACCCGAAGCGCCGGATCATGCCGGGCGCGAAGTTTCGACAGGCGGAAAGGATTGACATGTTCGGAAAGCTCGACCTGTCTGCAATTCCTCTGTCCCAGCCTATCCCGCTGATCACATCGGCGATCGTCATTCTGATTGCGATCGGCATCCTTGCCCTGGTGACGGTCAGGGGATGGTGGCCTTATCTCTGGAGCGAATGGATCACCAGCGTCGATCACAAGCGCATCGGCATCATGTACTGTCTGCTTGGCGTCTTGATGCTGATCCGCGGATTTGCGGACGCGATCATGATGCGCACGCAACAGGCGATCGCCGTCAACGCGCCCGGCTACCTGCCGCCCGAACACTATAATCAGATCTTTTCGGCGCATGGCACGATCATGATCCTGTTCGGCGCCATGCCGCTCGTGCTCGGCTTCATGAATTTCCTCGTGCCCCTGCAACTCGGAGTGCGCGACGTTGCATTCCCGACCTTCAACCAGGTCGGCTTCTGGCTCACAGCAAGCGGCGCCCTGCTCGTCAACCTGTCTCTGTTCATCGGCGAATTTGCCCGCACCGGCTGGCTGCCCTACCCGCCGCTCAGCCAGACCACCTATAGTCCCGGCGTTGGAGTGGATTATTATCTCTGGGCCGTTCAAATATCGGGCATCGGCACGCTGATTACCGGCATCAACATCGTCACGACCGTTCTGAAAATGCGCTGCCGCGGGATGGATTACCTGCGCATGCCGGTCTTCTGCTGGACCGCACTTGCCTCCTGCCTGCTCATCGTCGCCGCCTTCCCGATCCTGACCGCGACGCTCGCCATGCTCACCCTCGACCGCTATGTCGGCTGGCACTATTTCACCAACACCGCCGGCGGCAATCCGATGATGTTCGTCAATCTGATCTGGGCATGGGGCCATCCGGAGGTCTACATCCTGGTGCTCCCTGCCTTCGGAATCTTCTCCGAAATCTTCTCGACCTTTTCGGGAAAGCCGCTGTTCGGCTACCGCTCGATGGTCGCCGCGACGCTGTTCATCTGCGTCGTCTCGATGCTTGTCTGGCTGCATCACTTCTTCACGATGGGCGCGGGTGCCGCCGTCAATACTTTTTTCGGCATCTCGTCGAGCATCATTGCGGTCGGCACCGGCGTGAAGATCTACAACTGGATCTTCACGATGTATGGCGGACGCATCCGCTTCGAAGTGCCGATGTTATGGTCGATGGGCTTCATCTTCACCTTCATCATCGGCGGGCTGACGGGCGTTCTGCTTGCAGTGCCACCCGCCGATTTCATGACGCATAATTCCATGTTCCTGGTCGCCCATTTTCACAATGTGATCATCGGCGGCGTCGTCTTCGGCATCTTTGCCGGGATGGAATACTGGTTTCCAAAGGCCTTCGGCTTCCGTCTTCATGCCGGCTGGGGCAAGGCTGCCTTCTGGTGCGCGTTCATTGGCTTCTGGGTCACCTTCACACCACTTTACGTCCTTGGCCTCGACGGCATGACGCGCCGCTTGCAGCACATCAATTTCGAGGAATGGCGACCGTGGCTCTACGTGTCGGTGGCTGGCATCGTCATTCTCGTCATCGGAGTGATATGCCAGGTCGTGCAGCTGGTGGTCAGTATCCGCAACCGCGACAGGCTCCGCGACACGACGGGCGATCCATGGGATGGCCGGTCCCTTGAATGGGCGACGCCCTCACCTCCGCCCTTCTTCAATTTCGCGGTGATGCCCAATGTCGAGGGAGAGGAGGCCTACTGGGGCATCAAGCAGAAAGCTATCGAGACACAGCAGCTGTCGCCCGAGCCGCAATACCACCCGATCGAGATGCCCATCAACAGTCCGGTCGGCATCTATACGGCGTTCTTCTCGACCGTCTTCGGCTTTGCAATGATCTGGTACATCTGGTGGTTGGCGATTGCAGCGCTTGTCGCCGCCTTTGCGGGCTTCGTCGTCTTTGCCTGGCGTGACGTGCACGAATTCGAGGTTCCGGCCGAGGAGGTGGCCCGCGTCGAGAGGGCGCGGCGCGCATCCCGGGAAGCCCTTCTTGAGCGGTTGAGCAGCCAGGAGGTCGGGTCATGAGCGATGCAGGATTGCCGGCCAGCGTGGAGGCGCTACACCGGGTCCAGCAGGACCCGCATCGGCTTGGACACAGGGCTCATGGTGCCAGAGACCCGCGACCCGGAACGGGTCAGGGTGCCACCGGCCCGGCTGCAAAGAGGATCCTGGTCGGCTATGGCTTCTGGATCTACCTTTTGAGCGATATCGTGATCTTTTCCTGTTTTTTCGCGGCCTTTGCGGTGCAACGCCATGCGACGGCCGGGGGACCAACTGTCGGCGATATCGTCGATATTCCCCGTGTCGGATGGGAGACAGCAGTGCTCCTCCTGTCGAGCTACACCTGCATGCTGTCTTTTGCGGCCAGCAATGCTCGCAATCTTTTGTGGACCCAAATCCTGCTTCTCCTGACCGGCCTGCTCGGGCTCGTCTTCGTGCTGCTCGAACTGCAGGAGTTCGTCGATCTCGCCAGCCGCGGCATCACCCCGCAACGCAGCGCGATGTTGACGTCCTTCTTCGGCCTTGTCGGCCTGCACGGAGTGCATGTGACGGCGGGCGGGCTGTGGCTTGCCACCATGATGGCGCAGATCCAGGTCAAGGGCTTCCGGCCCGAAATCAATCATCGGCTGATCTGCTTCAATCTTTTTTGGCACGCACTCGACATTGTCTGGATCGGCATCTTCACGATCGTCTATCTGATGGGAGCGGTAGCATGAGCGACCTGGAGCGCGATCAGTCCCTGGAGGGTTCGTGGTCACACGGTGAGCATGATCATTCGCCGGGCGATGAACCGGCCGAGGATGCCGGCCATTGGATCCGCAACGCCAGCCTCGGGCTTGGGTTTTCTGTACTGCTGACGGTGGCAGCCTTTGCCCTGGCAGGATCCGACATCATCTACCCGCCCGCCGTGCCGGTTGCTCTCATTGTACTGGCGATCGCCCAGATGGGCGTCCATCTGGTGTTCTTCCTCCACATCACGACGGGCCCGGACAATACCAATAATGTCCTGGCCCTGGTTTTCGGGGTTATGGTGGTCTTTCTGATTGTCCTCGGCTCGATCTGGATCATGGATCATCTGACGCAGAACATGATGCCGATGGAAAAGATGATAGAGATGCAACCATAGAAGGCTGGCCCGAAAGATTTGCATTCCCTGATCACGACACGGCCGCGCAACAGAGATCGGCGGACAGGATGGAAGAGTATCCGCGCCTTTTTGCAATGCTGCTTGCCGCGGCGCTGGCCATTAACGCCCTGCTGCTGATCACGCAGGTCCCGTTTTAGCCAAGGAACAAAACGACTGGCGCCAACACGGTTTGCGCGGCACTTGATGTCGGTCCCAAGACGATCGATAGGGCCGCTCCCCCAGAACGTTGGGGGACACATCGAAAAGGACACCGTTACTGGCAAGAGCCGACGGTAAATGTTGAGCGAGCTCTTGCGCGAAAGGAACATTGGAAGAGCCCGTCTGTTTGACCTGTGCAACCTTTGAGGAGATCGACATGTCAGAAGAAATCCGGCGATCGAAGCCCCCTTATCCGGAACAACAGCAACAGCCGCCGGGCAGCACGGCAAAGATGCAGCCTGTGCCCGATCACGGTGAACAGTCCTACAAAGGCAACGGCAAGCTTGAGGGCAAGGTCGCACTGATCACCGGCGCCGATTCCGGTATCGGAAAAGCCGTGGCGATCGCGTTCGCGCGCGAGGGAGCAGATATTGTCATCTCCTACCTCGACGAGGAGGAGGACGCCCGTGACACGGCCAGGTGGGTCGAGCAAGCGGGGCGCAGGCCGGTTCTCGCGCCCGGAGACATCAAGTCGGAAGACCATTGCAAGGCGTTGATCGAACAGGCGGTCGCCGGATTGGGAAGGATCGACATCCTTGTCAACAACGCTGCTTTCCAGCGCACCTACGCGGACATCGGCGATATTTCTGCCGCCGAATGGGACGAAACCTTCCGCACCAACATCTATGCCCCCTTCTTCCTGTCGAAGGCAGCGGTTCCGCACATGCAGCCGGGAAGCGCCATCATCAACACGACCTCGATCCAGTCGCGCCAGCCCTCGCCGCAACTCCTCGCCTATGCATCCACGAAAGGCGCGGTGCTGAATTTCACCGCCGGCCTGGCTGAAATGGTCGCCGACAAGGGGATCCGGGTTAATGCCGTGGCGCCCGGTCCAATCTGGACGCCACTCATCCCCTCGACAATGCCGGCGGAAAAGGCGGCCAAGTTCGGTGAGCAAACGCTGATCGGCCGCGCCGGCCAGCCCGCCGAACTGGCGGGTGCCTACGTGCTTCTGGCAAGCGACCTCGGCAGCTACATGACGGGCGCCGTCATCCCGGTTACGGGTGGCGAAGTGATGATCTAGCAACAAAGGCCGCAGGTAGGATAATCTGCGGCCCTTCCTGCATCTGAAGGTCCGCGGCCTAGAGGCTTTGTTTCCCCTCAGGCCGGGGCGCCTGTCGCCAAAGAGGTCGAGGCCCGAAACGACGCCGTGTCTGGGGTAAAACATCGGTCCTAACGCCAACTGCGAACCGAAACCGGGTGGTTGCCCTTTCCGCGATGCACGGGTGCCCTTACGTCTCGCCAGCCAGTCATAGTCACACCGGAAGTCATCATGAAAATCATCGCGACCACCATCCTGTGCATTGGTTGGCTGACGGGCTGCACCTCGAACCTAAACGGCGAGGGGCTCTCTCCTATTGTCGGCAGCATCACCTACAGGGGTCAGCCGAACGGCAGATTGACCCGTTCGCCGGTCGGGTCCACTTTTCCCCACGACTTTACGGACGAATGGGGACGGCGGGTCGAGGAGACCTATGTCATTCGCCCCGACAGGACCCTCGCCATCATCGACCGTCATTACCTGCCCGACGTTTTCAGAAACGACTAGGGACCTGGAGTGGTGCGCATATCGTCAGAGCGACGAAAAAGGCCGGAGAGATGTGGCGCATCACGTGCGCTCGTGGCTTGGGCGTCACGGGTCCTACCTGTCCGGCGATCTCGAGCCGACCGAGTTTCGTACGTTGGCGCACATACAGGCGGATGGCGCCTGTACCGAAGGAACCCTGCCCCCGACTTGTGGTTAGTGCCATGCAACGATCATCCATCAATCGCTGCATTGATGAACAACCAGAGGCGATACTCATGATCTTGAAAATACTTGCAACATCCGCGCTCTCACTCAGTCTTGCCGCCTCGGCAATGGCCCAGTCCTCTGGAAGCTCGGGAGGAGCCGGCGGCGCCACGTCCGGGAGCAACTCCTCCTCGGGTAGCAATGCATCCGGCACCAACAGCGGCGGCTCCAGTAATAACGGCGGCGGCTCGGGCAATGCCACGACGGGCGGCGCAAACATGAACGGCAACTCCACCGGCGCCAACTCAACGGGCTCCGGCGCGGATGCGGGCAACCCCTCCGACAATACCAGCACGTCCGGTGCTTCGGGTGGCGATCCAAACGACTGCCAGCGCACGACAGACAGCGGCACCGGCAACCCTGCTCCCACCAGCTCCACTCAATCTGGAGCCGCCAACGCCTGCTGATTGCGCGGCGGCAGTGGCATCTCGTTCTCCTCTGGCCCGTCACCGGTGTGGCGGGCCGACATCTCGGCAAGTTCTGCGAACGGTTTTCCAGCGGTCGCGAAACCAAGGTGGAGAGTGCATCTTTCTCGATGTCGATGAGGCGTTCCTGGTCCTCCTCCTCCAAGCCTTCCAGCGCGGGGTTCGGCGTGATCATCATCCCGCGCTCCGGTCCGCTCGACCCCAGACCGCCGCGCCCGCGACGCCATTGGTACGGTACCGGACGCACGCGGTCGTCTGTTCCAGGCATGGGAACACGGGCGCCATGATCAAGTTCGAGCTGGAAACCCGCCTTGACGGCTGAAACTTATGGGGACATTCAATGGCAGATAACGAGACCCGCAGCGTTTTTATCGTCGGCCTGCGCAACGCCCATGCAATGGAAAACCAGGCGCTCAGCATCATGAAGCCGCAGCTTGGCCGCATTGAGAACTATCCGGAAGTGGCCAGAAAGCTCGACCAGCACATCACCGAGACGCAAGGACAGATCCGCCGCATCGAGGAAATCCTGGCGGGGCTTGATGAGGACCATTCGACACTGAAGGACATGGCTCTGTCTTTCACGGGATCGATGGCTGCACTTGGCCATACGGTCGCGGGTGATGAAATCCTGAAAGACTCATTCGCCAACTTCGCCTTTGAAAATTTCGAGATCGCCGCATACAAATCTCTGCTGGCAGTAGCGGAAGCGGGCGGATTCATGTCCGCGGTCGCTGGATTGAAAGCCAATCTTGGCGAGGAAAAAGCCATGGCCGAGTGGCTCGACGCCCATGTCACACAGCTGACAGAGAAATTTCTGTCCTTGCGCATGTCTGGAAAGAACGCAAAGATTTGATCGCCTGCCATGGTGCGGTCGCAAAGCATTTTGCGATCGGGCGTGCAGCACCACGCCGCGGCAGATGTGAGCAGGCGCGCCCACGCATATGGAATTTGCGGTGCCTGACAGCGCTTCCCCTTTTGAGGGGGTCGGCCGATCGGCGTCGTCGACGTGTGGTCGCCGTGACAAAGCTGCGGTCCATGGGTGGATCGACGCTTACACTACCGCTTCCGTGCAGCAGTGGATCATGTGGAGGGCAAAACCAGCCACATGACCGTTCCAAATATCGCGATGAAAACAAGAGGAAGAGCCAAAAACCGTGCCATTCCAAGGTTGGTGTTGGTCGCTCCAACCCAAGCGAACCACCATTCGGGTCCCTGATTGCCGTCTGACATGAAATGCTCCTGAAAATCCTGCCGAGCCTGGTTTCAAAAGTAAAATGGGATAGCCTAGGGCTGGTGGCAAATCGGTCCAGCCTTGGTGCACGGCTATCGATCCCGGAGCGGCTCAGGCCCGCGGAGCCGGAAACGGATGTCCGACCTAGCGCATGTCGCCTTCATTCGAACTCGACGGATCGTGATTGACATCCCACTCCTTCACCGGCTTATCGCCCGGCGGGGTCTTGTGGGCGGTCGCGTCCTCGGAGCCGGTGATCACAGTCGGCTTGGCACTGGCAACGCCTGTTGCTTTGCGGTCGGCCTGCGACGGTGCGAACTGGCCCTGGGCATCTTTCCTGACATCGGACATATCATTCGCCCTTTTGCTTGTATCCATCCGAGATCTTCTTCACCTCGGGATCTGCATTGGTTTCGCCATTGGCATCTTCAGCCAGGTCCGGATTGTCCTTGGCCGGGAGATAGCCTCTCGGGGTGTTTTCCTGCGGACCTTCCCAGCGCGGCGACTGATCCGTCGTGCCGGGGGCACCATCCTTTGGCTTGTTCATTCCCATGATCGATCTCCTTTCATCTAAGTCATAACATTTATCGACAGGTGATGTTCCAAACCGCAGCATTTGATCCTGCCAACATTCCAGGGGGCTCGCTCCTAACGTAGAACAAGGGGATGAGGTCACGACCGAGGCCGGCAGATCGGATCTTCAATATTCCTCGTCCTCGCTCTGCCTGGGCGTCGCATCAGGCTTTTGTCAATTTGACCGTGCTGCAGCCAACTGGTCGCGGAACTTCAATCCGGGTTGGTTGTTGGGAGGTGAGCCAACACCCGATAGGAGGATTTTATGCCAAACGCAGATCACAAGCACATCGGCGCCGGCGCCAAAGGCAAGAGAGACGGATCGGGCGCAATGACGGATCTGGAGCCGGACGTGTTGCCCGAGAACATGGTCCTATCCAACAGGGACAAGGCGCGCCACTCTCGCGAGCGCGGCCTCGATGGAAAGGCGGTCCAGAGCGAACAATACCAGGATCATGCCGCCAACCGAGATCCGGACTAGGAGCATATCATGAACAGCAAACTTCCCCCCGTCCCGGCTGCCAACAGGTCCGACAAGGGTTCCGGCCAGGCGCCCCGGGAGAACAATAAATCAGCGGGGCAAAAGCCAGCGGAAAACCCTGACAAGATCGGACAACAGGGTAACAGCAAGGTCAACACCACCCATCAGGGCTATCAGCAGGACCGGTAGAGCGAGGAGCCATGTCAACATCATCGAGAAGCCCATCAACCATTCGCCAAGGCGGGCCGGGCGCGTCACATGAAAACGCCAAGGCGCCGCTTCAGGTGAAAAAACCTCCGGCCGAATCCGATAACAGGACACGCAGCGGCGTGTCGGGCGGGGGCGGCGAACGAGATCGCCACCATAGCCATGATGACGCGCGCAAGTGATCCGGGACGCGACGCGGAGCTAGGTCATGCCCCTGCTCCTCCATCCTGGGCGCTTGAGCGCGCCATCGCCATCGTCCGCAGACACGGATATGGCCTTGCCAATTCGACCAACGCGGAGGCTCGCGCGCAAGCGGCCGCCAGCCTGGCCCTGGCGATCGCGAAGGCGCTGAGCGAGGTCGCCTCGCCTGCGTCGGGTCACGACCAGCGGCATTGATCGACGATCGTGTCCTTCATTCCTGTCTTGATCGACGCGTCCGCGGCCCGGCACGATCATGGCCGACGAGAGATTTGCCTGAAAGCACTGTCGATGCCGCCAGCACCAGAAACATCACGCCGAACACGCGCGTCATGACGGCCATCGACAAGCTGAGCGTGACAATGAACGGCAGGACAATCATCAGGACGCTGAAGACAGCATCGATGCGCAGATGAAGGCGAAGCAAAATCACGGGCAGGATGCCAAGTTCGTAATTGGTCAGGACAGCATTGAGAAGAATCAGGGTGCCGATAATCATCATCACGTGTCGCGCGGGCTCCGGCTCTTGAACGATCACAGGTACCGCTAATATCGCAGCGCCGGAAACATAGTCGGCAACACCGTGCACGAGTGAAGGAACAAACCGCATGAGCACGTCGCATCTGACGGCTTCCAACTGAAAACGCCCGCGCGTGTTCCCACCGCGCCGAGCCGATCTTTGGCACCTCATCCGGGAACTTCCGACACCGACGCTTGTCTGGTGGACAACGCAGGAGATCCACCATGTCAAATGAACCCGATCGTTCCGGTCCGGCGCCCGCGAAATTCCAGTTTCCGGGCGAAGGCCGGCGCGACGATCCAACGATGGGCATCATCAACGCCGAGCTCGCCGATAAGGGTTTTCTCGTTACCAGTACCGACGAGCTCATCACCTGGGCGCGTACCGGCTCGCTCATGTGGATGACATTCGGTCTTGCCTGCTGCGCCATCGAGATGATGCAGATGTCGATGCCGCGCTACGATGTCGAGCGGTTCGGCATCGCCCCGCGCGGCAGTCCGCGCCAGTCGGATCTGATGATCGTCGCCGGCACGCTCTGCAACAAGATGGCGCCGGCGCTGCGCAAGGTCTACGACCAGATGCCTGAGCCGCGCTACGTCATCTCCATGGGATCCTGCGCCAATGGCGGCGGCTATTACCACTATTCCTATTCTGTGGTGCGCGGCTGCGACCGCGTCGTGCCCGTCGATATCTACGTGCCGGGCTGTCCTCCCACGGCCGAAGCACTGCTTTACGGCATCCTCCTTCTACAAAGAAAGATACGGAGAAACGGCACGATCGAGCGATAACAAACGGCCGGCGGCGCCGCCTGCCTCATGTTGGATGGCCCGGGCGCCTGGGCTGACGCTCGCGATGCGGGCAATGGCTGCATTCACGACTTAAAAGCCGAGACAGCGAAGGGAAAGCTGGTCGGCAAGCGAGACGGTTTCTGCGAACAGAAAATGGGACCAGACCGGCCGCGTGGCGGCAAGGACCCCAAGGCCGAAGGATGACCAGATCGACGCTGTCAGCGCCTCTTTCAAAAGGACGGCTCCGATCTCACGCATGGATGTGCCTCCATGACAACAGGCCTATCAGCATCATGGCTCCGCCCCAGGCCAGGAAGGCGATATCCCAATACAGCCAGTTCGTACGCAGAACGGTCTCATTGACGTGGTGGATACCCAACATCTGGTGGTCGACAAGGCCTTCGATGAGATTGAAGGCGCCAAATCCGGTCAAAATGGAGGCCGTCAGACACCGGGTCGACCACCTGAAGTGAACAAGACGCGCCGCGCGCCACAGGCGAAAAAGGCCGGCCAGGATGAACAGGTAGGCGATCGAGTGGAACACGCCGTCCCAGAATGTGTTGAACTGCAGGTTCTCGACCGACGTGATCGGATACCAGGAACTGAAGAGATGGTGCCATTGCAGGAGTTGATGAAACACGACGCCATCGAGATATCCGCCGAGACCGACACCAAGACAGAATCCTGCGGAGAAGGGAAAGACCGGCGGGATACGGGGGCTGACACTTGTCACGACAGCGCCGAGAGCAGAATGATCATCGTGACGGAGGTGGCGCCAATGAGCATGAAACCCGCCATCAGCCATTCAGCCGCATGGGTTGCGGCCGGATGCCTAACCTCCTTGTGAACGCCGAAGATCGCCGTCGCCCCGGCAGCCATCCAGCTCGCCAGCGTGATAGATGAAAAGATCGTCATCCAGTCTGCCGCATGCATCGTCGTTCTCCTGTCATCTGATCACCGAACCTGAGTGCCCGTGACTGGTTCCCGGAGGCTGGCTATCGTTCGCTAGCGTACGCAGCGTCACTCGGCTGGCGAGGCTATGGCGAGCGCAAGGAAGCTTCGGCCGTGCGACGACGACGCCAGAAGCCTCTTCTTGAAGCAACGCCCGTCATGCCGTTAGCCGGATGGCGACCTGCGACCCACCGCTGCGCGTCGACGTTTCGGCTTTCGCCTGGAAGCACCTGGATCGGGAACAAGAGCACGCGCCGAGGGTTTCCTGCGACAGGTTTCAACCCTTCTTCATTCTCATCCGAAGGCTTTCCATGACCATTCCGACCGCTACCTATCGAGTTCAGTTTCGCAACGGCATGACGTTTGATCGCGCGGGTGCGCTTGCGCCCTATCTCAGACGGCTTGGCATCAGCCATCTTTACGCCTCGCCGATCTTCAAGGCCGCGCCCGGCTCCACGCATGGTTACGACGTGACCGATGCCAATGAAATCGACCCGGCGATCGGCGGCCGCGACGGATTTGACCGCATGATCGGGGCGCTTAGGGCAGAAGGGCTTGGGCTCATTCTCGACATCGTGCCGAACCATATGGCAGCGTCATTGGAGAATACGTGGTGGCGCGACGTTATCGAGTTTGGCGAACAGAGCCGGTTTGCCCGCTACTTCGACATTGACTGGTCGCGCCGCCTGACCTTGCCATTTCTCGGCGACAGTTTCGAAAGGGTCCTTGCGGCCGGTGATGTGTCGGTAAAAGCCGATCCTCGAAGCGGCAAGCCGGCGCTCGCCTATTTCGACAACTTCTATCCGATGACGCCGGACAGCTATGCCGGGCGCGAAAGTGCCGTCCTGCAGATATCGGACAAGGCGGGCATTGCCCGTCTCCACGATCAGCAACCCTATCGGCTGATGTCCTGGCGGGATGCGGCCAGCGACCTGTCCTATCGCCGCTTTTTCGAGATCACCGGGCTTGTGGGGCTCCGGGTTGAAGACGACATGGTCTTTGACGATGCCCATCGTCTCGTCCTGGAGCTGGTTCGTGACGGGATGGTGGACGGCTTGCGCGTCGATCACATCGACGGACTGGCGGATCCAGCCCCCTATCTGCACCGATTGCGATCGAAGACGGGCCCGGCCTGCTATATTACCGTCGAAAAGATCCTCGGCCATGGCGAGCGCCTTCCGCGAGACTGGCCGGTCGCCGGCACCACCGGTTATGAATTCATTTCGTCCGTCGGCCAGGCGCTGGTCGACGCCACCGGCCTTAGCGAGCTGCGCGACGCCTATGCCCGTTCGACGGGCGCGTCGGTTGACGTCAAGCAGGAGCTGCGCGAGGCAAAACTGCTGATGGTGGACAAGAATTTCGCCGGCGAGTTCTCCGCCCTCCTTGCTCTCGCGCTGGAAATCAGCTCGAAGGAGCCGCCCCATCCGTCTCTTGCCGACAGCGCGCTACGGAGGGGGCTGCGCGAGCTGCTGGTCGCTTTTCCCGTTTATCGAACTTATGGCAGTTTCCGTGGATTGCCGCCGGAAAGTCGCTCCATGCTCGACCAGGTGCTGGGCGCGGTTCGACGCGAGCCCGGCGATGCCGATCTCGAGACGGTCGCCTTCATCGCACGCATCCTGAAGGAAGATGACGCCCGATTTGCATCGGCAGCAGCCCTGGAGTTTCGCACGCGGTTCCAGCAGCTGACCGGACCGTTGATGGCAAAATCGCTAGAAGACACACTGTTTTACCGGCACAATGCAGTGTTGGCGCTCAACGAGGTGGGTGCGGAGCCGATGCCGCGCAGCTTCTCAGTTGAACGCTTCCATGCTGAGATGTCGGAACGTCTCGCCACCCAACCCGATGGCCTGTCCGCGACGTCGACGCACGACACCAAGCGGGGCGAAGACGCCCGCGCGCGCCTTTACAGCCTCACCGAGGCTCCCGGCATCTGGGTGGAGGCGGTTGACCGCTGGCGCGGCATGAGCCGGGCCAACGTCCAACATCTACCCGAGGGCCCGGCACCGGAGCCGGCAGTCGAATGGATGATCTACCAGGCGCTCGCCGGGGCCTGGCCTGTCGGCCTTGTCGCGGATGACGACGAAGGCATTCAGGCTCTTCAAGAACGCTTCCTGCCCTATCTCGAAAAGGCGTTGCGGGAGGCCAAACTGCGCACGAACTGGGGTGAGGTGAATGACGCCTACGAGGCAGCCGTCCTCGACTACGCCCGCGCACTCCTGTCGCCTGACAACAGGGGGTTCAAGACCGATTTCGTAGAAACGCTGCAACCCTTTATTCGCGCGGGGCTCGCAAACAGCCTCACCCAGACGCTGATCAAACTGGCGGCACCGGGCGTCGCCGACATCTACCAGGGAAGCGAGGGCCACGATTTCAGCCTTGTCGATCCAGATAACCGCCGGGAGCCGGAATTCGCGGCGTTAGAAGAGCAGCTCCCGTCTCAATTTTTCGGATCAGACGGCGGCAACACCGATTGGCAGACAGCCGGTTTCAAGCAGCAACTCGTCTCGGCCCTGCTTGGCCTTCGACATCAGGCGCCCGGTCTCTTTAGGAGAGGTGACTACCTGCCCTTGGCTGCCACTGGGGATGGCGCGCAAGGGATAGTGGCCTTCGCGCGGTCCGTTTCAGATCATGCCCTGATCGTCGTCGCACCCCGGCTTGTCTTCAACGTCCTGCATGCACCCGCAACGTCGCAGGTGCTGCGTCTGGCCCAGCCGGAGATTGCTCTGCCACCGGTCCTCGCGAACCGCACCTATCGCAACCTGTGGAGCAGCGCCAGGGTTCAACTCGCGAAGACCCTTACGGTCGATCTGCGGGAGGATGATCCCTTTATGGTTCTATGGGCAGAGTAGCTCCTGCTTAGGACGCGCCACCGGCATTGCGACGGGGATCTGGAAGTCGTCGAACCCATCTGGTGGGCGGCGGCGGCATTGGCGCTCGACAACCTGCATACGCAGGCGCTCGGGTTTCGGGGCCGGAACTTTTCCGCGGGCCTTCAAGTTTCTGGCGAGGCATCCGCGCCCTATCATGAAATTTATCACCAGGGCGCGCGGCCCTAATCAGATTAGCGGCGCCGGCCGCCACGCGAGGGCTGCGTCGCGCCGATGGAAAGGCAGATTATGGAAACAACAGCGGAATCAATTGCCGCCACGCCGACGGCGCTCGCCCAGTTGGGCACGCTTGCCATTCACTATGGTCTATCACTTGCGGGTGCCCTGGTGCTCCTCGTGGGGGGATGGATACTTTCGGGGTTCGTGAGCCGGTGGGCCTATAAGGGCCTCTCACGCATTCACGGCATTGATGAGACCTTGGCCCGCTTCTTTGAAAATGTCCTGCATTACGGCCTCCTGATCCTCGTTTTCGTGATGGTCCTGGGACAGTTCGGCGTTCAGACCGCCTCTATCGTCGCCGCTCTCGGCGCTGCCGGCCTTGCCATTGGTCTTGCTCTTCAGGGCACGCTGCAGAACATCGCAGCCGGGATCATGCTTCTCGTCCTGCGTCCTTTTCGGGTCGGGGAATATATCGAAACTTCGAGTATCAAGGGCAAGATCATCGAAGTGGGGCTGTTTGCCACCGAGCTGCGGACAGCCGATGGTCTATATCTGCTCGCTCCCAATTCGACCTTGTGGAACACGCCGATCGTCAACCACAGCCGGGAGCCGGAAAGGAGGCAGGAACTGTCTATCGCCGTCAGCAACGATGCCGATGTCGATCTCGCGAAACGAACGCTGCTCGACATCATCGCCTCCGACACTCGTGTTCGCCGCCAGCCGTTGCCACGCGTCTATTCCGATGACCTGTCAGCCGAAAAGACGACGCTCAAGGTTGAATATTGGGCGGCAACCGGGGAATGGACGGAGACGCGCCATGACCTGATCGACAGGCTCAAGTCAGGCCTGAAGGATAGGGAGATCGCAATCAAATAGACGACGGACCGCCAGTTCAATGTGCTCAAGCCAAGGCACTCGCTGCCGGCTCTGCAACGTCCGGACATATTGTATCCCTGCAAGAGGGCGTCAGTCGCCTTCCTGAGCATTGCTGGACGCGGACCGAAGGCGCGACGTTCAACCGCCGGCCCGCCTGGGAGAATGCTCCAAAGATTTCTCGCTTTGTCGGCCACCGTACGAAAGGGGCGAGGTCATAAAGAAGGCTTGACGCCTCAGGTGAAGGCGTTTGTCATGCCCGCGTCCCAGATGGCGCGGGACACAAGGGGAGGACGCGATGACAACACCCCTCGGACGGGTTAGGGGTCTGGGCTCTGCCAAAGGCGGGACGCGATCCTATGTACTCAAACAGGCGTCCGGGCTCGCCCTCGGCCTTCTGACGCCATATATGATCGGCGTTGGGATTTACCTATTCGGGCGTGACCGAGCGTTCGTGGTCGCATCCATGGGCAGTTTTTGGATCGCGCTGTCCTCACAGGCTTCATCGTCCTCAGCGCGATCCATATGGATATCGGCACGCGCGCAATCATCGAGGATTATATCCATGGTCCCATGCGCAAGCTCGCGCTACTCTTCCTCAACTCCTTTTTTACCTGGTCGGTATGCATTGTCTGCGTGATCGCGATCCTTCGAATGATGTTCCAGAGCGTCCAGGCTTGAGGGATATCATGGCCTCCTGCCGTCATCTGTGACACCCGATCAGCGTCGATGATAATGTCGACCAGCACTTCGATCACGCCAGTGCGGAGCCGACGGCGTGCGCCAGGCCCAGACCTTTGCGCGCCAACCGTCGAGCCAGCCTTCGCGATTTTCTTGATTCCTCTCTCATGGTCGGCACGTCCAGGCAAATCGCACGTCTGAGGTTTTTGCCAGCGCATCAGGAACAATCGTAAGACCTCCAGGTTCCGAGAGCGTGACGCCAAGCTTCAGGAGACCGCGTGCGATTCATCCCGACACTCATTCATGCAACCGTCGACTACATCGTCGGGCTACTCTTGATTGGTTTGCCCTTGCTGGTCACTATCGGTGGCCCTGCTCGGGCGCTGACGATGTCTCTTGGCCTCGTCGTTCTTCTTTACAGTCTGGCAACCGACTACGAGCTTGGCGTGATCCGCTTTCTGCGCATCCGATTGCATTTGTTTCTGGACGCGCTTTCAGGGGCAATTCTGTTACTTCTGGCGGTGGCCGCCGATCTGCCCGGTCCGGCCCGGTGGCCCTACTATGTCATCGGCGCCTTGGCGCTGTTTTTGAGCGCAACAACCCGCACCCGCGCTCAAGGCACGGCGGGGGAGTAGAGCACTCACTCTCAATATAGGGAAACAAGACCATGAAAGCATTGTGCTGGCACGGCAAGGGCGACATCCGCTGCGACGAGGTGCCGGATCCGGTGATAGAGGATGGACGAGATGCGATCATCAAGATGACAGCATGCGCCATCTGCGGATCCGACCTTCATCTAATGGATGGCTATATTCCCTTCATGGAGAAAGGTGACGTTCTCGGGCATGAATTCATGGGCGAGGTCGTGGCGGTTGGCGCCGACAACAAGAAGCTGAAGGTCGGCGACCGCGTCGTCGTGCCCTTCACCATATGCTGCGGCGAATGCCAGCAGTGTCTGAAGGGCAACTGGTCGGTCTGTGAGCGGACCAATCGCAATGCCGAAAATGCCACGAAAGCCTTTGGTTATCCGACGGCAGGCCTGTTCGGATACTCGCACCTAACCGGCGCCTATGCGGGTGGACAAGCCGAATACGTGCGCGTTCCCTACGCTGACGTTTCTCCGATCGTCATCCCCAATGGAATGAGCGATGAACAGGCATTGTTCCTTGGCGATATATTCCCCACGGGCTGGATGGCCGCAGCCAACTGCGAGATCGAGCCGACCGATGTCGTGGCCATCTGGGGATGCGGCCCGGTCGGTCAGTTCTGCATCAAAAGCGCTTTGATGCAGGGCGCCGCGAGGGTCATCGCAATCGACAATGTGCCGGAGCGGCTCGCCCTTGCTCGGCAGGCGGGCGCCGAGACGATCAATTTCGACGAAATCGACGATACCATACCCGAACTTCTCAAGGAAATGACAGCTGGCCACGGCGCCGACAAATGCATCGATGCAGTGGGCGCAGAATCGCATGCCACGGCGTCGTTCGATGCCGTCATCGACAAGGTCAAGGCTGCCACCTTACTTGGGACCGACCGCCCTCATGTGCTGCGAACCGCCATCATGGCATGCCGGCCCGGTGGTATTGTCTCGGTGCCGGGCGTATACGGCGGCCTGCTTGACAAGATCCCGTTTGGTGCCGCGATGAACAAGGGACTGACGATCCGGACGGGCCAGACCCACGTCAATCGCTACGCCCTTGACCTGCTTCGCCGGATCGAAGAGGGCGAAATCGATCCGAGTTTCATCATCACTCATCGCGCGACCCTTGAAGAGGGGCCGGCGCTCTATGAGACGTTCCGAGACAAGAAGGACAAATGCATAAAGGTCGTGATGACGCCATAGGCTCGGCCGTCGCTGATGATGTGGCCACGAGTAGAGCGGACTGCCCCTTCGACCTATCGCAAGAGGATCTGCGACAGGCGCGCCGCTTCAACCGGCTTCTGTCGTGGATGCCCCGGTTCAAAACCGGCCGCCGCTGGAATGCGCGCCTCGTTCAGATTGCGACGAGAACCTGGCATGCACTGACCCCTGATGTCAGGCGCCTGTGCTCGCAGGTGTCGGTTCTCACAATGCCGGACCGCCCGCTGTCCATCCGTGTTACCATCCTTCTGGTCGGGCGCGCGCGCTTGTTGTGCATTTCCATGGTGGCGCCTGGGTGATGGGTGATGCGCGGCTGGAGGATCGGTTGGCGAGCCAGATCGCCACCGACTGTGGTGCCGCCGTTGCCGTCATCGATTTCCGCAATGCGACGGATGATAATCTTGCGAGAACGCTTGAGGACACCCTGGCCGCCACTCAGTGGCTGGCGACGGACATTGCTCGTTTCGGCGTTCCACATATCGTGCTTTCGGGTGAATCATCGGGTGCTCATCTCGCAATGGAAGCCCTGTTCCATCTCCGTGCCGTCGGTTGCGGGCATGTCGTGAAGGGATTTTATGCTATATGCGGGGCGTTCGATCTAAAGGGTTCGCCCAGCCTTCGACAAAGCACCCCCGAAAGCCTGCTCATCGATGGACCTTCAGCCCTTGAAAATCTGCGCCGCTTGACGCCATCACTGCCCGAGGAAAAGCGAGGCGGACCGGCCGAGGGCAATTTCGAGGGACTTCCCCAGGCCCTCCTGATCGCAGGCCGCCTCGATCCCATCGCCGATGACAGTATCGAGGTCTTCCGAAGCTGGAGACGCGCCGGAGGAGATGTTCGCTGTATCCTGGTTCCTGAAGCGGTGCACGGCTTTAATAGAATGCCGACGGCTCTCGCCGCCAAGACCAACAGGTTCGCCCGCCAATGGATGCGGACGATTATTGCGCCGGTCGCGGAGGAGCCGCCTTGATCGGGACATCCCACGCCTGAGGCGGCGGACGGCTCAACATCGCGACGCAGACCCCCTGAGACAGCCTCCAGCGCACGAGGAAATTGGGTCCCGCGGGACCGAACGCGAGGGTCATGAGGCAGGAGAAAAGGCAGTGGCGTGCATTTGATGAGCCCCCTACGACAACAGAGGCCTTCAAGGTCCGGTCGCTACGGCGCCGGCAGGGCAACCAGAAGCAAAGCTTCGATATTCCCTTCAGGTATCTCGCTGGCCGATCACGCCAGGTGATGGTATCGCGTGCGCAAATCCCACCAACAATCCACCCTCCTCGACTGGCGAGCGCGAGACGATACGAGGCCATCAAATCGGTGTAGGCTCGCCCTTGTATCTCCTGGCATGGCGTGGACGATACCGGTTCATGATTGCGGCGACACGTCGAACGCGCGGATGTTTTTCGAGAATCTCGAGATCGACCGAGAGCTTCGGCCTCCAGTTCGGATAAGTCCTGTCGGTGCCAGGAATATTGGTCGGTGCGGGTTCATCCGTCAGATCCGCCAGACGAACGGAGGCCAGCATCGAGGGCGTCATGGCGATGAATTCATGCGCGGCCATGGCGAGCTCTTCCGGCTCGCTGGCCGGTGGACCAGCGTCTGAGGCAAGGAGACCCAAAGCTGAAAAAGCCTTCAGCACCCTTTTGCGCTCTTTAACGCGGTTGTCTTGATGTTGAATGGTTGTTTCTTCCGACACAAGCTCATGTTCCAGTCGAAGAGCGATGTCGGCGCCCTTCCACCATCCGGCGAAAGTCTGATGATCGTGCGTGGAGACGCAGGCAAGCGCGAGCTGCGGGTAGTGTTCCGGAAGAACGAAGCCTTCCTCTGTCTGCTCGTAGGACAGGATGCGATAGGAAAGGACGCCGGCCAAGGCGAGGTCCTCGCGAAGCCCATTTGCAATCTCGCCGAGGTCTTCGCCGATGACCAAGCATTTGTAATGGCGCGACATGTTCGCCAGTTGTTCCAGCATGTCATCGACGGGATAACGGACATAGGCGCCGTCTGCCGGGGTGGCATTGGTGGGAACGAGATACAGTCTAGCGAAGGCGGCGGCATGATCGATCCTGATGGCGCCAGCATACCGCATCGAAGCCCTCATCAGGCGGGTAAAGGGGGTGGGTTCACCGGCCGTGATCCTATCGGGGTGCAGAGCCGCCAGTTTCCAGTCCTGCCCCTGCGTCGCGAAGGGCTCCGGCGGGTTGCCAACAGCTGCTCCGGCCACATAGGAGGGTTCCTCGCTCCAGGTGGCCGATCCGTCGAGTGCTTCGCCAACTGCGATATCAAGATAAAGGCCGATCCGCATATTGGCCTTGCGGCAGCATTCCTGGGCCTCGCATAGCTGCACATGGGCGAGCCACTGCAGCCATTGGTGGAACTCGATATCAGCATGATGCTCCTTTTCGAAAGCATCGACGGCACCGGTGTGGGGCGATCGATATTCCGATGGCCAAGAGCCCCAGCCGGCGCCTGAACCTCTCGCGGACTGAGCGGATGACAAAGTCTCGAACAGGGCGTGAAGGCGCAGGCTTTCACTGCCCTTGCTGACGAACTCCTCGAATGCGACGTCAGGGCTTTTTCGACCCGCTTCAAAAATCGTGCGAAGGACGCCGAGCTTCAGGCGTGCCACGGCTTCATAATCGACGAGCGATCTCGCGCGTAATTCTGAAAGCTGCGCCTCGATGGCAGGGTCGTTGACGAAACCGCCTACCTCGTCCACGGCGATATAAAGGGGATTGAGAAACCTGCGATTGGAGGGCTCATAAGGGCTGCACCGCGCGGCATCGTAAAGGAAACCGGCATGCAGGGGATTAAGGCCAACAAAATCCGCGCCGAGCCTGCCGGCCATGCCACAGACAGTCCAAAGATCCTTGAAGTCACCAATGCCCCAATTGCGGCCGGAACGCAGCTCGTAAAGCTGCAGACTGAGCCCCCAAGCCGGTTGTTCGACAAGATCAGCAGGCGCATGACACCGGCTATCTTCCCCAGAAGGGATGCCGTCGACAGTCTCGCCGAGCGCAACAAGCATAGTGCGCAGATTGTCGTCAGAGACCCGCACTACACGCCCCTCGGGTGAGGGACGAACGAGCTCGATGCCTTTTTGCCTCGCCAGACGTCGGATCGAGGTGACGGCCTCTCTCATGCTGGGCCTCCCGTCAGTACATGCGCCTATCGTTAAGGCCGAATTGCATAAGCATGAACGGCCGGCGGTTTGCAGTACGCCTAAGCACGCCCCTCGAGGGCTTGTTTCATCAAAAGCGTGTAGTCAGGCAGTGACGATTGTCTGCGATCTTGCGCAATTGCGACATCGGGGACCGCTTGATAGTCGGGATCGCCTCCTTCGGCATATTGCGTCTGAGGTCCTTCGGGCCGTTCTGGCGCTTGGCGGCTCGGCAGCTGATGTTCAACCATCGTGGCACTCCGTTATTGGCTCGCAGTTCAACTTCGGGCGAGCAAATTCGTTCCGTGTCGATCGGGTGTTACTGCCGCGAGTACTTCGCTTCTCGGTCGGTTGGGACGCAGCCGTTGATCCTGATTAACGCACGCTCTGGAACAAGCCGGCCTCAACCAGGTTTTGAGCCGGTAACAACTGGAGGGTGGACATGAACTATATCTGGCTTTTCGTCGTGGCAGGAGGCGCAGCCTTGCTCGGGCTTGCCTTGGCCTTCGGCATGATCAGGCAGGATCCACGACGATCGGTCGGCGCGATGATCGGGGCCTTCCTGATTGCGATTCTGGCCGTGATTGGCGGGCTCTATGTCTCCAGGGCGCCGACCGCGCCCATCGTACCGCCTGATCGTCAAGGCACGGACAAGGCACTTCCTGCTGCGCCCGCACAGCCCGGAGCGTTACCGGGCCACCAAGACGCCCAATAATGTTCGTGTCGGCGTCGCGCGGCTGCGATCACGCCCGAGCTTGCGACAACCTCCTCAGAGTGCCTGTCTCCGGGAGCTCGCAATCCGCGGGACGGACAGGCAAGGCGGGCGGCGCGCTCGGCAGCGCGCGCAAGAAGCGCGACTACCGGCCGTCTGCCGCTTGCGCAGCCGCCCGAAAACCCGTTCGATCTACCGCCGTGCCGTTTCGGCGCAAAAGCAATGACTGTCGATCGGGCACATGGTTTTTGCTACAATCGACTTCGCGGTAATGCGACCAAACCGGTGGCAAGCTATCAATGGACAATGATGTCGGCAGGATAGTGGAAGCGGCTGGCGGTGCGACCGGCGTCATGGGCTAAGGAAGCGCAGCGGAGGCTTCGGCGCCGGCAAATATCGTACGGCCTTTCAGCGGACATCCCTGCCTTTCATTCGACCGCACGGCGGTCGGGCGACGGCAAGGCTCGCCGCATCGTCGCAGGCTGGCAAGTGCTGCTCCGTTTGGCCAATGGCAATCGGGGCAATCGCACTGTCACGTCCGCCCATCTCGGACCCCGGAGGAACCCTCACCTTTGACGGCCGTCACGGATCTAGGAAGACTGGCGGCATTCCGGCCGGAACGATTTGTCGTCTTCCGCGTTCTAATGCCGCAATGCGGAGAGCATATCAAAATGAGTACCCATTTCCATCCCGGGACCATTGTCGCAGGTCGGGCCAACGAGGTGTTGGACGTCAAGCGTTTTGCAAGCGACCACAAGCTCGACGACAAACAAACACGTGACCTCCTCCGCCTGTTTGGCGCCTTCGCGACCCGTCATGAGCTGCTCACCAACTGCGTCATACCGCGCACTACGCGTTGAGAGCATGTCGGCTGCGTAATCTCGCCCGCTGATTAGGCGCGGGCCGACGGTAGAGCGAGAAGGTGCCCATGCCACAGACGCCTTTGGCACGGACGAAAAATTGCTGCGCGTGTGGGCATTCACAAAGCTCGGGAAGAGGCTAACGCTTTTCAGCTCCCACAGGGAGGAGTAACTTGTGAAGAAAGCCTAACGCTTTTGCAGCTCCCCGCGTGGAAATCGTATGTCCGACACCCTCCTCTACCTCGAGCTCGACCTTAAATCCGGCGGCTCCGAGACGGGCTGCAGCCATCGTCGAGGCAAAAGCCGGTATCGTCTGGTCGGCCTCTCCGTGAACCAGGAGAATCGGCGTCTCGTTGCTCTTGGAAGAGACGGGCGTGGGCGGCAGAAGACCCGAGAACGAAACGAGCGCGCCAATGGTCCAGCGGCCACTGGCAACCGCGTCGAGGGCGACGATCGCGCCTTGCGACACGCCAACGAATGCGACGCGAAAGTGAGCGTTGCGAAATCCTTCTCTGTCGATGATCTCGCCAACGACTGTATCAAAGGCGGCCCGCACAGCCTCGATCCGTTCGGGCTGGAGCTGATAAGCGTCGACGTTGAACCATTGATGGCCACGCGGGTGGGGAAAGGGCGCGTCGAGAGCAACGAAACGCGCGTTTGGAAGCGACGAGCGCCAGGATGAGGCAAGCGGCATCATCTGAGCCCCTGACGCACCAATACCATGGAAGAAAATGACGAAACTATCGCGCGAAGTCATGGGATCCTTGAGATATTGCGATTGGAAGGTGGGGCGGCCGTGGCGCAACACACGAAGCCGAGTGAGAACGCCACTTTGCAGCGGCCATGCCAACTGCTTCTTTTCGGGCACGCCCGTAAATGTGTCTCTACCGCGTTGGCCGCAAGCACCCGGTGTTGCTGCGTACGCTGGGCGACAGACCCTCCGTCCCGACCGCTTTTCGCTCCGCTCTTCAGGTAAAGCGTCGGCCCAAGCAGATACTCGCTGCAAACGCGGTCGACGCCGGATCAAATTGCGCCGGAAGCGTCCTTCGCCGGCGTTCCTTCACTTCGGGCAGATCTCCACATGCGGCAGGAGCGCTGGCGGTGCCTCGCTATTGAGATCGCCTCCATCGCGAAAGGGCCACCGAATTGCCGGCGAAAGCTCCAATCCTGGCGGGAACAATCGCGTGATGGGATGGTTAGCAGGCCTTGCCAACCCAAGGAGAAGTCAATGTTCTATACAGACAACAAGCTTCAATTTCCCGTGCGTGTTGAAACGCCTGACCCGCAGTTTGCCCGCGCGTTGCAGCAGGCAATCGGCGGCGTCGAGGGCGAAATCCGGGTCGCCATGCAATATTTCTTCCAGGCCTGTGGCGCGCGCGGCAATCCGAAGTTTCGCGATCTTCTCATGAACACCGCCACAGAAGAGCTGGGCCATATCGAGATGCTTGCGACGGCGGTTGCTCTCAACCTTGAAGGTGCTCCAGTTTCGGTCAAGGACGAAGTAGGTGCCGATCCAGTCGCAAGCGCGGTCCTCGGTGGCATCAATTTGAAGAACCTGCTGTCTGCCGGTCTGTCGGCAATGCCGGTGGACTCTGACGGTGTTCCGTTCAACATGTCCCACATTTACGCGAGCGGCAACATCGCCGCAGACATGACCGCCAATGTCGCTGCGGAGTCGACCGGCCGCGTACTGGCAACGCGACTTTACAACCTGACTAACGACCGCGGCATGAAGGAGATGCTGTCCTACCTGATCGCCCGCGACACGATGCACCAGAACCAGTGGCTGGCAGCCCTCGAGGAGCTCGGCGGATCCACGGGCGTCTTTCCAATCCCCAACAGCTTCCCCCAGGAGCAGGAAAACCAGGAATTCAGCTACGCTTATCTCGGATTCCATCAAGACGGCAGCGCACCCGCTGCAGGCCGGTGGTCGCAGGGACCTTCCGTCGATGGCAAGGGCGAGTTCGTGAGCGCCCTGATGAAGCCGCTTGGTCCTGAACCGGCGCTCGGCCCAGCCCTCCCCAATAGCGGCGCCCAAAGCGAACAGATGTAACGTTAATGGCGGGCTTCAGCCCGCCATACCTAGCTACAGGGCGGGTGGTCGCCTTTGTCTTCTCCGTCTACCATTCAATCACGGCCTCCAGCCATAGCCCGTCGGCATCAAGACAGAGGGGACCAGGCCCGCCCAGCAACTGGGGTGAAGGAGCACCAGCGTCGCTGCTGAGGAGGGGCGGCAAATCTAGGTGCTCGCTTCCTTACGTATTGTCAGCTTCCACGTCTCGTGGACGATTTGTGTTCGACGAAATGGCCGCCGGTTGTTCCAAACAGGTGTCGCATATGGCCTTTGAGGTTTTCTGGTAAACCGGCTGCAAGTCCGCGGCGTTTGCTCGTTGCCTGCGCCACCAGTCCGGCCGCGAGGTGGCAGTTTCGGTACGCTCGCGTACCAGCTTACCTCTGCCTGTTGATTTCAGGCGAGAATTGATCAACCTTCGTGTTCCAGTGAGGGAGGGGCGCAGCGCCGGGGGGCGACGCCCAAGAGGCGGGGTGGTTCGGGACGGAACTACCCCGTCCTGGATTCGGAGCGATGGCCGCCCTCATGTCGACGCCAGTTAAGGTCGCTCGCGGACCCGACCAGATCATGTGCTATAATGAACCTGAGGGAATTACTCTCAACGATCCGTTCGCCGTGCTTGCGCCTTCGCATCTCCGCATCGTTCGAGGTCGCGCCCCTGCGCTGGGAACAGGCAGCACGGAACCACTTGCGAACAACGTCATCCGCCTGGCCGGCGCTCTTCCACCGGATCGGTCCGCTCCGTGATGCCGCTCAACCCCCAAGTCCGTGGTCGTCAACTTGATCCTGGATCGTTCGTACCCTCCGCCGTCACCATGGACATGTCCGGAAGCAGGCTCGTTTGGCACGGAACAGCTGAACGCTTGCCTAGCCATTTCAGCACTCTGATTTCGTCCAAGTCCATCCAATCCAGAAGCCGAGTACTCCGCGTCCTCAGCTTGAGGACATCGCTCAACGACCCGGCCTCGAAGTCCTCGAAAACCGCGGGATGAATGTAGGACGAGCGGCAGACGGATCGCGTGTTGACGAGTGTTGCGGCGACCCCGTCTATGGCTTGGTTCAGCTGACGGGAGAGCTCGCGTTTGGTGGACGCCGCCTTGATCGACGCAAGCGCCTCAACCGCCAAGCATGTGGCACCCCAGGTTCGGAATTGTCTCGAACTGAAATCTTCTCGCGTAATGTCCTTGATATAGCAGTTCACATCATGCGACGTGATCTGGCGGCATGCACCGTCCTCGCACATATACTGGAACAGGTTTTGCCCCGGTAGTTCCTGAAGTTTGCGCACCACATTGGCGATCCGGCGGTCGCTGTGCGAAAGGTTCCACTCCTTGCCTGATTTGCCTTTGAAGCGGAACCTGACGCTACCCCCCTCGACGACGACGTGACGACTTCGAAGCGTGGTCAGTCCATAGGATTTGTTCGTCTTGGCGTAGGCCGCGTTGCCAATTCGAATGTAAAGATTGTCGAGCATCCAGACGACCGTCGCCAATGCCTTGTCCATGGTAAAGCCGCGTGAACGAAGATCGCTATCAACCCTCTCGCGCAGGTCGGGAAGCCGGCGGGCAAACTCGCCGAGGCGATCAAACTTTGCCTTGCCCCGCTCCGCATGCCATTCGGGATGATAGCGATACTGACGCCTTCCGCGGGCATCGGTTCCGACAGCCTGCAGGTGGGAAAACGGGTTGGTCGAGATGATGACATTCTCATAGGCGGGCGGAATCGCGAGGGCGTTGAGCCGCTCGATCTCCGACGGTTCCGTGATGCGCCTGCCGTCCGGCCTGTAATAGTCGAAGAAGTCCCCCCGCTTCTCCCGGGTGATGCCCGTTTCAAGACCGGGGACGTAGACGAGGCCAGAGGCAAGCTTTGCCTCCGCGCCGATGATAGCGAAGCCGGTGACGATGTGGTTCATCTGCCGGTAACTTGGAGCCATCGATTCGGTTCCCTCAGGGACGACGCGCCGCGGTGCGGTTGCTTCGACTGACCACGTGTAATTTTTGAAATGGCACCCGAAGTTTTAGCCTCTTCGTGACGCGGTGAGACGGCGGATCGCGGCGTGCCCCTCTCGTTCTGGTACGGTACCGCGTCTTCATCGACAACGAAGCCAGGTACCCACGAACCAAAACGGTACAAGGGTCGGAATTGATCAGCCCTTCTTGATGACTACACCCCGTGCCTACCAGTCTGCGGCTTAAAAACCCGCTCCCGCCACGGTGATGCGATCCAGGTGGGCACTCTTGTTCGGACTATAATTTTTCGGTACCGGCAGGTGGTCGCCTTCTCAATGGCGAGTAAATCTCAACAAGCAGCACGACTCGCTCCGGAAAAGGCGGTTAAGCTCGTCACCTTTGGATAGCGGCACCCCGCGCAAGGCGAAGCAACAGTCGGAACGGACGGCCGGGCGCGGAAGCAAGACAACGGCAAGCCAAACAGTCCAGCACCAGGATTCCTGACACAGCCGACTGAACCAGGCGCAATATCGAACCGACACAGGCGGGTGGCGCGCGGTGCGAGTTCGTGTCAATGGCTGATTGCGGGGTGCTTGCGAAAACACGAAAACGCTGGGCTCGCTTGCTCTCAGAGCTGGCGGGCTTGCGCCGCAGCCTGCATGCGCGCGAGCCGAAGTCTGGCGGTCTTGGCGTCGCGCTGTCGACGCTCTTCTTCAAGTGCCTCCCGTGCCGCTTGGTTCGTCCGCTCCAGGACATCCATCCTCTGCTCTGCATTCATTGTGTTTCTCTTCCGCACGATCTCAGTGTCTGGCATGGTTGCCTCCTTCTCCTGAGAAGGCTGAACGCGCTTTTGGCGCAGAGGATGCGGTACGCTAGCGGACCCAAGACCAGCCTTTGTCCTGAACCGGACTAAGGGCGCGCGGTGCAAGTTTTACCTGATGGTGACCGGCCGCGGCCCGAGGTCGATATGACTTTCCCCGAATCTGGAACAGGTCTGCGCGAGCTTCGACAGGATTATCACAGGCTTCTTGCCTCCTGCGCAACGGGACCTAAATGGCAAATTGATCGGACGGGAGATGATAATGGCAATTCTAAACGACTGGCTGGATGATCGCGTTCAGGAAATCATCGGCACCCCGGGCTTCCACCACCAGAAGTCGGATTTTCGGGATAAGGCGAAGCATCTGGTCGACAGGGGCAAGGAAGAAGGCTTCAGCGTCGCAGAGATCAAGGAAGCTTGTGGCGGAGATGTCGAACGCTTCTTGCTGGAGCATCAGAACGCGATGACTGACGTCGAAGCGCAACAGGTCACCCTGACAAGGCACTAGGCTTGCCCAGGTCTACCGGCAGCAGGGTTGGGTTCTACCGCCCGGCAATGCCGCGTGCTCCTGCTCGGATTTCAGGGGGTCATGGACGAGATAGGGCGTAGGGCTAGTGGCCGCACGCCGCTGGGCAGGTCGTAAGGTCATCCTTGACGCGATCCCGTGTTTTGGCTCGCTCCTGCCGGGCTGTCCGGGCTTTAGGGGAACTCCCTTTCTCTCTGATCGTTGTCGCTAGGAGAAAGGGAGAATGCAATGGCCGTGATCTATCATGTCGCAGAACACGATGAGGGATTTGCCTATCGGATGGAGGACGTCTGGTCGGAGACCTTCGTGTCTCACGAAGAGGCTCTGCAGGCGGCGCGCGCAGCGGCGAGCCGGCAGCGCCTCAGCGGGGAATCAACCGAAATCACCTTTCAGGATGAAACCGGCGCGTGGCAGACCCAGGAGGTTAGCGGCGAAGATCGTCCGTCGACGGATGTCATTGATGACACTTGAGCAGAAAAAGCTCTTTTAGTGTCAGGATCATGAAAGGACGCTATTGATGTCGAAGATTGAAGCAGAAAAATCCGGTTGGTTGCGCAGCTTCATGACGGAGCTCGGGATTGTCGAGCCCGCGTCGGTCGCTGAGCTAGAAGAGGACCACCGGGAAGTGATCGAGGCTTATCGGAACGGAAAGATCACGCAGGCCATGCTGAAAGGCAGCTTGATGAACGACGAACGTGTCAGCACCCAGGTCGAGATCTCCGCCGCCGAAAGGAAATTCTAGTTCTCCGTTGATCCGCCTCGCAAGCGCGTCCCGGTTCGCATTGACCACGACGACAACCAGCAAGAGGATAGACTGGCCGCAGGACGTAGCGCTAGCGTATAGATCAACAGCGCGGCAGAACCTCCAGGGCCAGCTCTAATCCTTGTTAGGAGCGCCGTCCCATCGCTAGCGAAAACAGCCGTGCCTGCCTGTCGGCAAAGGCTCGGGGATCAACTGGCCTGTCGCCATCGAGGATGCGGGCCTCATCGAGCAAAAGCCATGCGGCATCCTGCCGGAATACCTGATCCTTCATCGCCGCGATTTCTCGCACCAGTTCGTTTCCAGCATTGATCTCCAGGATCGGCTTTGAAGCGGTCTGCAGCCTGCCAGCACCCTGAAGGATCTTTTCGAGCTGCCGATCGGGGCCATGTTCAGGGGCAACCAGGCAGACCGCGCTTTGCGTTAAGCGCGCGGAAACACGGACATCGGCCACAGCCTCGGCCAGAGTGGCTCGCGCAAAATCGATAAAGGCGGCGACGTCCGCGGACGACTGGGAACTGTTGTCGCGATTATTTAGCGCATCGTCCAGGCCGTCCAGATCGGCTGCACCTTGAGTTATCGATTTGAAGGTTTTGCCTTCATAGTCAGGGGCGTTTGTCGGCCAGAAGCTATCGACTGAATCGGTCAGAAGCAGCACTTCAATATTTTTTGCTCGAAAACCTTCCAGCTGGGGCGACGCGTTCAGCTGATCAATCGAGGACCCACTTATATAGTAGATCGCGGTCTGTCGATCTTTCATGTCGGCAAGGTACTCCGCCAGGCTGCGTGTCTCCTGACCGGAAAAGGTGGTGCGAAAGCGCGCGAGCTTGAGCAGCTGGACGCGCCGTTCGAAATCCTCGTAGATGCCCTCCTTGATGATCGCGCCGAACAGGTCCCAGAACGTCTTGAAGGTCTGGGCGTCATTCTCGGCCATCTTCTCCAGTGCGGCGAGAACACGCCCGGTCACACCCTTTCTGATCGCGGCGAGAATCGGGCTTTCCTGGATCATCTCACGTGAGATGTTCAACGGCATATCCGCCGTGTCGACGATGCCCCGCACAAACCGCAGATAGCGCGGCAGCAACTCGGCCTCGTCCGTGATGAAAACCCGCTTGACGTAGAGCTTCATCCGACCGTGGCGGTCTGGATCGAAAAGATCGAAAGGCTGCGAGCCCGGGATGAAGGCGAGCGCGGTATAATCCTGGCGCCCTTCGGCGCGGAAGTGCACAGTGTGCAGGGGCTCGTCGTATTGGCCCGACACGCCTCGATAAAAATCGTCATATTCCTGTTTCGAAATTTCAGTCTTGGGCTTTGTCCAAAGCGCCAGGCCGTCCGTGACCTGCTGCGGATCGCTTCCCTCCTTTTCGACTAGGCGGATGGGCACGGGGACATGGCCGGACTGCTCGCGGATGATGCTCTTTACCGTCCACCGGGCAGTGTATTTCTTCGCCTCGCCCATCAGGTGAAGCACGACGCGGGTTCCTCTCGTCGGAGCACTACTACCATCGACGCCGACAATATCGTAGCTGCCCTTGCCGTCGGACGACCACCTCCATGCCTCCTCACCGCCGGCCCGCCTGGAAATGACATCGACGCGATCGGCAACCATGAAGGAGGAGTAGAACCCGACGCCGAACTGGCCTATCAGCTCGGCCTTTTCCCCGCCTTTCGCGGCCTCGATCCGTTCCATGAAGGCGCGGGTGCCCGACCGCGCGATCGTGCCCAGCGCATCGATCATCTCCTCTCGGCTCATGCCAATGCCGTTGTCCTCCACACTCAGTGTCTGCTTGTCTTCATCGAGGCTGACGAGGATTTGCAGCTGCGCGCCGTCTGCGCTGAGATTGGGCTGGGAAATCGACTCGTAGCGAAGTTTCTCGCAGGCATCGGCAGCATTCGAGATCAACTCGCGTAAGAAAACGTCCTTGTCCGAATAGACCGAGTGCACCATCATGTGCAGGAGGCGGCTGACATCGGCTTCGAATGGATGTTGTTCAGGCTGACGTTCGTCTGTTCTCATAGATCTTCCCTCATCTCTTGCGTCGCACCTGCGGTCCGACGCAGATTCGACCGGACAACTTAGTTCACCGTGCGCAACAGGCAAGATCCTAAGCTTTCTCCCTCAGCGCTCAGGCTACCGGAACCCGGGTTTTCGCGAGTGCCCTGCTCGATATCAGCGCGGCGGCTACGAGCGGCACGACTGTCCAGTAAGAACAGCGCACGCCGAAATACTCGGCGACGAAGCCGAGCAGCGGCGGCCCCGCGAAAAAAACCAGAAATGTCGTTTGTCCCAGAGCTGCCACATTGACGGACGGTGCGCGATCACCCCTCCCCGCCGCTGCGGAAATTGCCAGTGGATAGACAGCCGAACATCCGATGCCGGTCAGTGCGAAGCCTGCGAGCGCAACCACCGCATGCGGGGCCGTCGCCACCATGACCAGGCCCGCGGCGGTGATGAGAAGCAGGCTCCTGGCGACGGCGAGCGCATCAAAGCGGTCAACGAACTTGTCCATGACGAGCCTGCCAATGGCAATCATGAGGGAGAATATCGTGACGCCAAGGCCCCCAACGAAGGGAGATGCCGCGAACACGTCGCGCATGTAAATCGCCGACCAATCCACGCTTGCCCCTTCGGCGAGCAAGGGTGCAGCGCCGATCAAGCAAAGAGGTAGGAGGCCGAGGGTCGGCAGCGCGATCAGGTGCTTGCCGATTTTGGGTGTGTTGTCTCGGCGAGGCGCGGTTTGGATCTGCGTGAAGATGATCGTTCCACTGATCAGGATCAGCGCAAGCGCTAGCGCCATGTGAATCTCGACTGGTATCGTCGCTTGACGCATGATCGCGCCGACGAGAGCCGTAATGAAGAAACCGGTGCTCCACATGCCATGCGCGCGGCTCATAATCCTTCGTCCAAGCCGGGCTTCGTGGCGATCGGTTTCGATGTTCGCGTTGATCTCGAAGGCGCCGGTCAGGATACCAGCCACAAACAGGACCGGAGCGGCGGCGACCGCCGAAGGCATCCAGGGAACAAGGGCAAATCCGGTGCTTGCGCCAAATACTGTCAGGAAAGCCATGGTGCGGGCGCCGAACCTTTCGATCACCGGAACGGAGAAGGTCAGGCCGAATAGAACCCCTGAGGACATCGACACTAGCAGAATGCCGAGCTGGCCCTCGGAGAGTGCAAATCGGGCCTGGAGGTCGGGGAGGCGTGAAAACAAAGCTCCGAGCATGAAGGCGACCGCGAACTGGATGAAGAAGATGCGCTGATGTGGCTGCATGAGCGGGTCAAAGCGTCGGGTTGGAGCGATCGAAGCGCGGATGTTCAACGAGGATTGGAAACGCAAAGGACCTCATTCTTGTTCCGGATCCCCGGCAAGAGGAAGCAGCGATTTGGCCTGCCTGCTCGCTTCGGGGTGGTGGTGACGACACAACGCTCGCCTGCCACCTCGGTGGGAGAATGTCCTCGTAGCAGGGCCACGACGCCATCTCTTGCCCCTTATTGGCATCGCAACCTCGCAGAGGCCCGAAATTACGTTCTTCGGCGGCAGCAAAAAGCCCCCGTGATAAGCGGGGGCTCTTTTCCGGTCTTTCTGAAACGTTCACCCGATAGTGGGTTGGGGGCGTGCAATCGAGTGACGCCTTTGAAACCTGCGGCGTGACAGAAAGTTCCCACCAGCTTGAAGATCCTGATCGAACAACTTCACCCCCAAGACAGGAGGACAAAGCGTTTGACTGGTAACAGCTCACAGCCAAGGGGCCTCGTTCGTTACTGTCGACTGCCGATGCTCTGGCTGCCGAAAGGGTTCCCGTCGAATGCTGACAAGAGATACGCCCCCAACTGATATCTGATCAAACCTTGATCATTGCTCCTTCGCGCGTTCATTCCGGTCCATCAGACCTGATGTCGCCTTCGTGGCACCTCTTTTTTACGTCGGCTTTTGTCCGCTCCCGCAGGTTTATTCTTTTGAGGAACGACCCAGCCAAGATCTAGCGTTGAAGAAAGCCCGGCCGACGATCTTGGCCGCGTGCTCGTCCGGCTAGACGAGGATAAGGCACAACTTTTTCACGTCCTGTGCGTTGATGTGACAAATTGGCGATGGAGCGTGTCTGGTGACGAGACTGAATGTTCGAACTTTGGCAAAAGCCGGCTATGCCGCGAGAGGCGTCGTCTTCCTGCTCGTTGCTGCGATGGCCCTCTTCTCGGGTTTGGCCGGCGGCAGGCCAGATACAAAATCAGCTTTGTCGACACTTCTTGATCAGCCCCTCGGACGGGTCTGGGTTGGCACCATTGGCCTCGGTCTGCTCGGCTTCGTGGCCTGGCGACTTGCGCAGTCGCTTGCAGACAGCGATGGACATGGATCAGGCAGCAAGGCACTGGCCATCAGGGCCGCGCTCCTTGGTAGCGCCTTGGCCTATATCGGGCTGGCGAGTTTTGCCATCAGTCACGCCCTGTCGGCGGGCGGTGGCGGGCAGTCCTCGGGCGAGCAAAGTCTTGCACGTTGGATCATGTCCCAACCCTACGGTGCGTCTTTAGCGATGGTGGTGGGGCTTGGCTTCATCATCGGCGGGGTGATAACGTCGATGAAGGGGCTGACGCGCAAATTCGAGAAATATCTCCGCTTGCCCGATGCGAAAGGGTTCATGCGTGTCGTTTGCATCTATGGCCTTGTCGCTCGCGGTATTGTGTTCGCCCTTACAGGCCTGCTTTTCGCATACGCGGGTATTACGGTAGACCCCGATCAGGCAGGCAGCATGTCGGATGCGCTGACATGGTTGCGACAGCTCCCCTTCGGTGCGCTCCTCTACATTTTGGTTTCTCTAGGCCTAGCCGCATTCGGGCTCTACAATCTCGTCGAGGCGCGTTACCGCGTCGTGCATGGCCCCTCCCTCAACGACGTGGAGAAGGCCGTGATGATCCCACGGTCGTGAAGGCGACTATCGACGCCCATCCCGCCTCTTTCAGACATGTTCGCGCCACGTGTAGGCTCCGGAAATATTCTCGCTCTAAAAGTGTCGGATTCACGGGAAGAGACATCGCGTCGACGCCGGCGTTCATGGATAAACCTCCGCGGCATGGGCCGCCTCGGCGAAAGTCCGTCGCGCCAGGTCGGTGTTGCCCAGCCGACTGGTTGCATCGACGCACCTGCGCCTTTCGGCATCGCAGAGGGGACCGCACCGCTGAAGACCATGTGCGGTTGAGGACCTGCAATGCTGCCTCCAATCCGTCGATGCGTTGGCGGTGCCCGTCGGCGGTACGGACAAACACCGGCGGCTCCCAGATAAGATGGAAGTCGACATTGATAATCTTGCTCATTGAGCTGGTCCTGATCGCGGTTTGATGGGGTCGAACCAAGTTGAACGGCGGTTGTTCCTGCGTCAAATGACTTGGTGCGCAAGCGTACCGGCTCGGCTTAAGCATGATCTCCACAAGCACCTTCGATCCCGGCATCGACGGGAGCCTTCTGTTGCGGCGCATCCTTTCGTGTGCACCCTTTCGGGTCCAGTATGACCAACGCCTCAAGCCTACCCGAAGATATCGAGATTTCTTCTTTTGCTACGTCGACAGCGCTGCAACTTTCAAGGTTCAGATCTTCGGTCGTTCCGACGGTAGCAGGCACGTCATGACGTCGGCGGCGTCCGCGACGTTTTTCTCAGGCCCGAAGCAATGGTATCAGCAAAGAGACTTGTCGCCGCGGCGATTAGCATCAAGGACATTCCGAGGAGGCTGCGGAGACTAACGGGTTCTCCTGCCAGAAATGCTCCGACCACGACCGCGATGGCGGGAGACACGAAGGCGAAGCTGCCCGCTTTGGCCGGCCCGATATCTCGCAAAAGCTGCACATAATATCGGTATCCGAGAAGAGAGCCGAAGATAACGAGGAAAAGCCATGCGCCGATGACTGGCGAGCCGGAATGCCACGCCCCCAACCGCGTCATCGCCAATAACGCGTCTGGCTCGGATACCAGTGACCAGGCAAGCAGTAAGCAACCGCCGATGAGCATCGTCGAGCCCGATAGAAACGTGCTGCCGTAACGGGAAACAAGCGGGCGCGCCATAACTGAGCCCCATGCTGAGGAGATCGCCGCCCAGCCTATCGCCAGAAGTCCGAGCACAGATTGGCCTTCCGACCCCGCCTGCCTCAGCGCCGGCATAAAGAGGATGCATAGACCTGCAATCCCGAGCATCATGGCGCCAGCGCCGACGGCATTCCAGCGTTCTTCACCCGCAAGAACGCCGAAGGCCAGAAGCGCAAGGGGCGTCAGCGACATCTCGACAACTGCCGACGTGCCTGAGGAAACGAACTGCATACCCCAGAACAGCGGGCCATAGCACAGGGCGATCATCAATAAGCTGACGATTAGGAGCCGTATGAGGTTGTCCGGAGAAAAAGACTCGAGACTTTTGCCTCTTCCGGCCCATGCGAGCATCACCAACCCCGCGGCGATGAACCGCGTTGCTGCAAAAAGGCTCGGTGGCACGGCCTCTACCCCCGTCTTTACGGCAATCCAGGTGAGCCCCCAGACGAGACAGAGGACGACGAACTTGAGATGATGTCGTGATACCGTCATGATCAAAACCTTGCGAATGCAACGGGTAAAGAGTACTTATACCGTGACGAACTTTCGAAACACGAACTTGTTCCTTGGAATATGGCCAGCACGACCTCTGATATGCCGCTGAGTGGCGGCCATGCCGCCCTCGATTTTGTCAACACGGTCGACAGCCGCCGGGGACGCTGGGGCCCGGATCTGCTGGGCTCGCTCGGGGATCTTGTCGTCCTCGCCGAAAGACTTGGTCTTGTGGACCCTCTAGAAGGCGAACACCTGAAATGCGTGGCGGCAGCAGATACCCAGGATGCCGGGATCGTCCTTCTCGAAGCGGTCAACTTGCGGGAAGCCGCCTATGGCGTTTTCGAAGCTGAGGACCGAGGAGGTGTCGCATTGACATCGCAGTTGCGGGTTCTTGAGCAGGCTGCTCGCAAAGCACGCGCTCGCGAGGTTTTGAAAATGACGCCTGAAGGCTTGCGGTGGAAACTGCCGCTTGAGGAGAGACGCGATATTGTCGACCTGTTTGCACTGGAGGTCGTCGAACTTCTTATAGATGCCAGCGTGCGTCGGCCCGTACGCGAATGCAAGGGCGACAATTGCGGGTGGCTGTTTCTCGACAGGTCGAAAGGCGGCAGACGGATATGGTGTTCGGAGGCGAGTTGCGGCACGCGTGAGAGGTCCAAGCGGCTTCGTTCACGGCGAAACCAGGACCAAGGAAAGAGCACACGTTGACGCGAGGGCATGCTTGGGGCCTCACCAATGAACAAGGGTCGGCACCTCGCGATTTGCCGGACCATGACGCGCAATGACCGATCGACGACGTGCGAACAAGCCGATGCCGAAGGCCTTCCTAGAAGCCATAAGCGCGGCGGCTCCTTTACCTTTTCCTAACATCTAAAATACATCATCAACATGCCGCAGGAGACAATCGCTACCAAGCTTGAACGCGTAGCGCTAAGACGGCACCTAGACAGGTGAAATCATGAACCGCGTTTTGGCCGTTCTCTCACTCGCTTTGCTGACCAGTTGCTCCCATACGGATCCGCTCGAAGTAGGAAGCGTGACGTCGGCGCCCCGAGCCGCACCCTTTAGCGACCAAGCGGTGATCGCCGCTGTCGTGGGGACCGGAGAGGTCGGGACTTACGCTCTTGCATGGGCCAACCCGGACACTGGCAGCGCCGGTGTGATTGAGCGTATCGATCCTGCCAATGGAGTTGCAAACGGCTGTCGGAAGTTCGTCACCAGCCAGCAGTCGCTCGAGGGCGAGACACGTTTCGACGGAATCGTTTGCCCCTCCGGCAACGCCTGGAGACTTTCGTCGGGCACATGAAAAATACCGAAACGTAGCCACCTTGCGAGCGCCGGGCGATAAGATCGAGCAGAAAGATCTAGAACTTGTAACCGACCTGCAGGCCGGCCCGCGTCATCCCGTCGTTCGGACTGCAAAGGTTGGCGTTTGAAGAGTGCGCGATCTGCGCTAAAAGGTTCCAGTGCTCTGTGAGGCGATAGCCGCCTCCGACATATTCGTGGAACAGAACCCGGCAGCCGAGGTTGGGGCCGCCGTCGTTTCCGTCAAGATCGCCCGTATGGATGACACCGCCAAAGCCCGCTTCGGCGAAGAGCTTGTCGCTGAAATCAACGGTCCAGGTAAAACCTGTGAAGAATTGCGTTGCTTCGCCGCTCAACCCGATCGACGTTCCAAGATGGACTCGCGGATGCAGAAGCTGCTCCCTCCAGCTGCCGGTAGCTTCGTATCCGAACGGATCAAAAAGCACCGTCAATTCCGGAAAAGCCCCGTCTTCTCCCGACCGGCCGCCTTGAACCGATGTCGAAACGCCGAAACGAAACTCATCAAAGAGCTGATCTTGAGCTCGTGCGGGAGAACTTTCCAGGCTCCCCGTTGCAACAGCCAGGATAAGCAAAAAGCATTTATCAATACAGGATTTCCGATCCATGCGAATCGACGTCTCCGGGAACCGACAGGAACTGGTAGCACAGCTATTTTCAATGGAAAGCCCGCTTTTCGAGAACGGCAGATTTTCTTGCGAGGTGCAACTCAGGCACCGCGCTTTCGACAGGCGGTTCACGAAGAAAAGCTCTTGGAGAACGCTCAAGCAAGGCGCACGAGGTGCAGCGCGAAAGACTGTGCGCAACGACTGAGGTCACCAGCCGACGATTACATCGAACGCCGGCATCTGGTCGGCAACCTCCGGGCCGCGGCCGGGCAATGATCTTGCCTTCGCAGCAAGCGCTATTGCGAACACTGCAGCAAGTCCCAAAACGAACGGAACCGATGCTTGATGGCGCGACCTGACCCCTTTCTCTATGAGCAGCATCTGTCGAGGGGTATGAAGATTGCCGTCGCTTTTTGCCTTCGCCGGCGACGCCCTCATCAGATTGGTCGCCATAGCCGACTTGAGCAGGCGCGCGGCCAAGTTGGGTGCAAGGAGATAGGCCAGTCTCATCACCGTCGTCACGGATGCGACCATAGTGGTTGGTCGCGGCGATCTTGCCACACATGGACGATGGCGTCGGCAACGCGGCGCGCATCAAGGGCGGGCAGCGGGGCGCTCAGCCGCCTGCCAATGCCTCCAAAAATCCGCGCAGCCCGAACTTGCTGGCGCTATAGGCGGTTGTGAAGGGAGCGGCCGCAACGCCGCCAAAAAAGATCATGTTGATAAAGACCCCCTGCCCTGCCGGAGATAGATCGGCATGGTGGCCTCGTTCTGATTTCGATCAACGCAAACAAGCAATCCTAGGAAGCAGCGAGGCAGGATGTTCGCTGTGTTCTCGACCTCTCTTGCTCGCACCAGAAAGACAGTTGGAGCCGGAACGATAGGGGCCGCAAACGATGGCGACGACGATGGGCCAATCAACAAATCGAAGCCAAACCCGCATCACTCCTTTTCGAACCTGCCGGGATCGGACCAAGGTCCGGCATAGCTGCGACTGAAGTCCGTGGTCAGGAACAGCCTGCATCAACCGTCGTTCGTCTGACAGCCCTGAGGTCGTGTCGACCGGGCCATAGCTCAATATTCGATGGAGGAATGTTCCCATGTTCAAGGCAACCGGCATCGCCTTCGCCGCAGCTCTTCTTGCCAGCACCGCATTTGCCCAGTCGTCCAGTACGCTCGGCACGGGCGGCTCATCGGCTGGCGGCGGAACCTCCAGCAGCACCGTCGGAACTGGTGGAAGCTCTGCCGGCGGAGATTGCACCGCGGGTGCTACCAACTGTCCGTCGGGCAGCGCGTCGACAGTGGGCACCGGCGGCTCGTCAGCTGGCGGCGGTACCTCCAGCAGCACAGTCGGCACGGGCGGTTCTTCGGCCGGCTCCGGTTCGGGCTCGTCTTCCACGCTTGGAACGGGCGGTTCATCGGCTGGCGGCGGCACCTCCGGCAGCTCCGTCGGCACCGGCGGCTCCGCTGCAGGCTCCGGTGATGCCGGTTCGGCTTCCTCGATCGGGGCAAGCGGAACGTCAGCAGGCGACGGCAACAGCGCTAGCTCCGTCGGTACAGGCGCAAGCCAGGCAGGCTCCGCTCACGAAAACAACGGAAAGAAGGGCTGCGCTCCCGGCCAAGCCAAGAAGAGCGGCTCCACCCAATCCTGCTAGCTTGTTATGGCCGGCGCTTTTCAACGCCGGCCATTTTGGCTTCGGAGGCCAGACAATGTCAAACACAGTGAAAGCTTTCATCTACGGGGCCGCTCTTTTGGCCGCGACTCAGGCACGAGCCGAGGACATCAAACTCGACGATCAAACGACCTGTACCCTGGTTGAGAAACAGCCCGATACCGGGGGAACGTCCACCACGGTAACGGCCGGCAACGGCAAGGTGACCTCATCAACAACGATGGGAAGCGGATCATCGAGTTCGGCCTCGTCATCCGCGTCAGGCTCGGCGAACGGATCGGGAAGCGTCGATAGCTTCTCGACGGCCAGCGTGACCCGGCCAGACGGAACTGTCGTCACCAAGCGATCCGATGGCACCTGTTCGGTGACCAAGCCCAAGAAGTAGGAGAAAACCATGAAGACCACGACATTGGTCAGCGCGATGACACTCGCGCTCCTCTCTCTGACCACCGCCGCACCGGCGCAGGAGTGTAAGGCTGCCGGAACCATCGGGACGGCAGGAAGTGCGTCGGCGGGTGGCACCTCGGCAAGCTCGGTTGGAACCGCCGGGGCGTGTCAGACCGACGATGGGACGACCTCCTCCATTGGATCTGGCGGCAGTGCCGCAACAGACGACGGCAAGGCGATGAGCAAGACGCAACTCAACGACAATGACGACAAGCTGAAGGCGCAGACGAACGCCCAAGCGGTCGACAAGGGAACGTTCAGCAAGTCAAGGACGAAGACCAGCACCGACGGACAATCGCTGCAGAGCACGACGCGGACCATGTCACACGTGCCCGGCCAGAAGCCCGTCAAGAGCACGACCGAGCAGAATGTCATCCTGCCCCAGCAGTGACCAATGAAAGGAAAAGCGATGAACAATCTCATCTGGCTTGTAGGCGCTATCGTCATCATCGTGGCAGTGCTGAGCTTCTTCGGCTTTCGATAAGGAAAGCTCCTCAAGCGCGTCTTGAGGCAGACAATGACCCGGCAGAACGACCGGGTCGGCCGCCCGAGGAGGCAGGGTAGAGGCTTCCCGTCCTCCTGATTGAAACGCAAAACATCGACCCCAGCAGCGGATAATCAAGAAAGCCCCGCTCGTAGAGCGCGGGGCTTTCAGAGCTGCCGACGGCGGTTTAGGAACGGGAAAGGGTGGACCGCACGTCCTTGGGCGCCTGGTGCGTTACGGGACAACATAAGCCAGGAGCGCGGTCCGACATCCGGACTCTGAAGCCACCTGATCGTTCCCGCCGTAACAACAAATTTTTCTGCGGGCCGGGGACGGCCAGCCAGATCCTTTTGATCCTGTCGAACCGCTCGCCCATCAGCTGCCAACACAATGGGGACAAGCCGAAAAGGCGTTCAGTGCATGGAGATCGAGGACCGTCTCAACGCGCTCAACTGAGTCTGATTACGACCCAGAGGGAGTAGGCGCTTCTAAAAAAGGCGACGACGACGAGTGGCCCAAAGCGCGCGCCGCTCGGTTCGAAGGTCCGGATCGCGGGGCGTCCTTTCGCCGGCCATCAATCTACGCTGCGCAGACGATTTCACGGCACCGTCGGCAAAGCACTTCCATGGCGAGGCGGTAATTGGAGTCTATCGATCATGACCGATTTTCCTGCAGCGAATAGATGGCATGCAGGAGGGCGAGGTGGCTCAAGCCTTGTGGTAGATTGCCAAGACCTGCGCCGGTTGCGGGATCAACCATCTCATTGAGAATACCGAAATTGTTGCCAAGCCGCTCCAGCAGGGTCTTCAGCATCGCCTCGGCACGATCGACCTCGCCCAGGAAGGCATAAGCTTCGACGAGCCAGCAGGAGCAGGCAACAAATGCACCTTCCTCCTTGTCGACCCCCCTGTAGCGGTAGACGAGCGGGCCAACCGCCAGCTCGCGTTCGATGGCATCACGGGTCCGTTTCAGCCGACCATCATGTTCAAAGCCGAACCGGGTCGTCAGCAGCAGCGCCGCGTCGAGCCTGTCGCTGCCGGCATAGAATGTGTAGGCCTGCTTCTCCTGCGACCAGCAATGGCTGTCAATCCAGTCGCGAATGCGGCGGCTTTCGGCGAGCCAACGGTTCGCATCGCCGCCGATATGGCCTTCCTTCGCAAGGTCAGCCGCATTCGTCAGCGCAAGCCAGCAGCCGATCTTAGAGAAGGTGTAGTGCTGCTTGTGTTGCAGTTCCCAGATGCCGCAATCCTTTTCACGCCAGCGGCGGACGCACTGCTCGGCAAGATTTTCGAGGAGGCGCGCGGCCTGAGGATCGAGAACGTGACCTGACCGCGCGAAAAGTGCCGCCGTTTCGAGCACGTCTCCATAGCAGCTGAGCTGCGTCTGCGCACGGGCACGGTTGCCTATCCGCACGGGGGTCGAACCCTTGTAGCCGGGAACGTCCACCATACGCTCCTGCGGCACCTCGCCACCGGACAAAGTGTAGACGACCTGGGGTTCTGGGCCGTCGCCGGCAATCGTTCGCACGAGCCAGCCAAATGCGCCCACCGGCTCCTGGAGGGCGCCTGCCCGGAGCAGTGCCTTGATCGTGTAGGCTGCGTCACGAACCCAGGCGTAACGGTAGTCGTAGTTCTTGTCGCCGCCGATCCGCTCGGGAAGACCTGATGTGGCGGCCGCGGCGATAGTCCCGGTCTTTGAATAAACCAAAAACTTCAAGGACAAGGCGCAGCGCACCAGGTCGGCCTTGAACGGTCCGTCATAGGTCAGTTCATTGGCCCAGCGTCGCCATTCCTCATCGCTTAGCTCGATCCGACGATCAATGTCGTTCAGCTTCGGCGTGGGCAAAGGGGCCTGATCTGCCACGAGAAAAAAGGCAGGTTTTCGTTCCGGCTCGAGCCAAAAAGCGCGCTGTTGTTCGTTCATCATCATCGACAACAATGCTGATTTGCTCGTCGTGACAGAAGGTCGTTGCCAAATCACCGATGTAGCGGACCTCCGCATTCGGATGATTGACACGCCGCAAGCCGCCGTGAGCACAAATCGGCGCTAGCGTGATTTCGAAATCGACAGATCCCGAAACACCTTCGATGCGCCGGGCAAGTTCGCACCACGGAAGGCGCCCGGCGACGCCGCTGTTGAGAGACTCTGTCACCTTGGCAGAGCCAGTGCTCGTGATGAACAGGGTTTCAAGGACATTGCTGTCGTTGCGATATTGGCGCTCGATGCGAAACGTGCCGACTGGAGCGACGGTGAAATGGCCGCCTTTTCGGTCATGAAGTCGATTAAACAGAGGCGGCGAATCCATGTTCGGCGCGCACCACCAGTCGATCGCGCCGTCAGCACCGACAAGTGCGACGGACCGGCCGTCTCCCAGCGCAGCGTAATGTTCCAGTGGCAGGAAACCCTGCGTTCTTTCGGGCGTAAGGGAGCTCAGCATCAGGGCAGCGTGTTGCCACCGGTCACCCCGAAGCTTTCGCCCGTGATGTAACTGGATTCCTGGGATGCAAGGAAAACGTAGATCGGAGCACATTCGGCCGGCTGTCCGGGACGTTTCATCGGCACCTCGCTGCCAAAATCCTCGATGACGTCCTGCGTCTGCCCCCCCGATGTCTGCAACGGCGTCCAGAAGGGGCCGGGCGCCACGATATTGACGCGGATGCCCTTCGGCAGCACCTGCTTGGACAGCGCCTTGCTGAAGGCAACGATTGCCGATTTGGTGGGGGCATAATCGAGCAGGGTCGGAGAGGGCTGATAGGCCTGGATGGACGCGGTGTTGATGATCGACGACCCCTCCGGCATGAACGGAATAGCCGCTTTGCATAGCCAGAATAACGCATAAACATTCGTCTTGAACGTCTCGTCGAATTGCTCGGTGGTCAGTTCCGAAATGTCGGCGATCGCCTTCTGGCGGCCAGCGACATTGGCCAACAGATCAAGACAGGCGAGCTCCGTGCTGGCCTGTTTGACGAGCTCCTGGCAAAAGGCTTCACTTTTGAGATCGCCGGACATCCCGATCGCTCTGCGACCCTCAGCTTCGATCAAACTGATGACCTCGTCGGCGTCGCTCTGCTCCTGCGGTAGGTAGTTGATGACGACGTCGGCGCCTTCGCGGGCAAAGGCGATGGCGGCAGCCCGACCAATGCCGGAGTCGCCCCCAGTGACCAGAGCCTTGCGCCCCGCGAGCCGACCGCTGCCCTTATAGGACGTCTCGCCGTGATCGGGAACAGGCTGCACCTTGCTTGCCAGACCGGGAACCGGCTGCGGCTGCTGGGGAAACTCCGGTTGTGGATACTGGTGGAGCGGGTTTTGCATGCCGAATTGGTTGTTGCCCATCTCTCGGTCCTTCTTTTATCCTGTCGAAATCTTGCCGCGCCGCAATTGTTCCGCAACGGACCTCAAAACGGGCAGCAAGGGATCGCACAAGTCGCAATGGGTATCCTGAGTGCCGTCCAGGCAAAATCCCGCCAAGCCAGGAACTCCTCCTTCGGCCCGAGGTTGATCACGGTACGCGGAAAGGAGCGAGGACAAGGGCGCGCCACAGGCGGGTTCAACGACCGCCCGCCAGATTCGACGGGCGCCATGAGCGGCTCTATCCTTCTCGATGCCTCGGGCCGGCGGATCAAGGCGGCGCAAAAGCAAGCTGAAGGTTGGAGCCGAAGCGATGGCGCGCAGCAGGTCGAACGGGCCTCAGCAGGCGCGCCTGAGATGGAAGGAACGTTAACATGAACAAGCACAATCGGCGAGGAACGCAATGGAACCCCACCGACAACCCTATGCTGACCGGCGTCAGGGGATTGTGTCCGCGGTGTCAGCGCGGACATCTGTTTCGCGGCTATCTGTCCCTGGCAAAGAGTTGCGAGGTTTGCGAGCTCGACTATTCGTTCGCCGACCCCGCCGACGGCCCGGCGTTCTTTTCGATGAGCGCGGTTGCTATTCCCGCTTTGGGCTTTGCCCTTTGGCTCCAGACGACATTCCAGCCGGCGGTCTGGGTCCACCTCCTCACGACCTTGCCGATCACCCTGGCGGCCTGCGTGCTCTTGCTTCGTCCGCTCAAAGGATGGTTGGTCTGCTCCCAATATTTTCACAAGGCGGAGCAGGGCACGATCGACCGGGATTGGCAAAGACCGAAGTCTTGAGGCTCGCGCTATCTTTGGCCGCGATGCGCCAAGCAGCAAACTCCCGAAATCTTCGCCGGGCATCTTGATAAGTTTGCGCCGGATGAGCCAGGCTTATTTTCTGATGTCCGGCCGAAGCGGCCTCGACAACGCACCGAGCATTATGGGGAAGATCAAGCCTTGCTGGATGGAGGCGTCCCGTCGTGTCGCGAAGAGCGGAACGGAGCCCGTCGAATTGAAGGCGAACCCGGCATCGATCTGCGCCAGGGGAGGCCATAGCGGCCTTCACCAGCAAGCATAAGCGGGATTGACAGCAGGGTCTGGCACGTGGATCGGTGGTCGCCTTAAGAACAGAAAAAGAACGAGCCTTGGTCAAGGGCAACTTAGAGCACAGGTTGTCCCCAGCTTGTCCACAGCTCAATCCGTTGAAAATAAACTCAAATCGGCCGAACGAGAACGTTTGAAGCCCAGCTCCCGCGCCTTCTTTTCTGCCCTTGGTTCGGCCGCGCTGCCAGCTTCAGGTGGTCTTCACCCGCGCATCGGCGGCGCGAAGCCCGGGGAAGAGCGAGCGGCCGATATTTCGTCGGCTGCTCCCTTTTCCGATCCGATCATTTTCGGGTACGCGACTTCAGCGTTTGCTAGGGACGGCAGTTGAACGCGCAATAGGGCCTGCGCGTGGCTGAACATCAATTTCAGGCAGCAGCAAACACTTACACGCTATCGGTGGTTCGCCCGCCTCTTGCCCTGCAGCGCGGTCCGATAAGGCTCGAGTTCAAGAACCACACTTTTCCGGTTGAACACATTGTGGCGCAGAAGTATCTGGAAAACGGGATCGCTCTTGGACCGCCCTTCCTGCGTCCGCAGAACCTCCTCAAGCTCACTCGCCGCGCCCGCGCATAGCTCTAGCAGCGTGCCCCGCCAGCCAAAGTCAAAAAGGCTCATCGGCTCCGAAGCCCCGCTTCGGGAGATCACGATAAGCCGACTGGTCAGCTCGTCCCAAGCCGCCTCGGGAAGGGTCTCGGTGCGGGCGCCAGCTTTCCTGGCCCGCCGCTTCAGGTCCGCCTTTGCCCAGGCATGCGGACTGGTGAATAGCCGGGTGACGTGCTTTCTGCAGGCCCAGGCGCCCGCGACTGCTGATAATATTGTAATCCAAAACATTTGAGGATCCGGCCAAGGCTCGCGCGGGTCACCAGCGCTTTAAGCTGATGGCGCGCGTTGACGAGGAAAATGGTCCGCGCCGACGGGATTTCAATGATCCAGGGCAGTCATTGTTGCTTAAACGGTCCGCACCTGGACGCTCCGTTCAGAGGTCGCGACGAGCAGAATTATGGCCCCGAGGCTCACCTGCTGTGATGTAGGCAAACTGCATCTCGCGAGCCTGGGTCGGTCGACCTGGGGGGCGCATCCCGGAAGATCGGGCCGAAAAGAGGGGGCAGACGGAATACTCTGCGTCGCCAAGACCAACCATTATTGCCGGGCGCGACAAATTTATGGCTCACGTGTTGCCTCTGGTGGAACCGATCCCCGATCACCAACTTACAACTGACTGTCAGCAGAAATGGACGGTCCATGCACAATAAGCTACCGAAGACATTGTCTAGAGCGAAACTTGACGCTCTTAGGGCGATTGCGAGATATCGCCGACAGCGGCGCGTCGGTAAGGGCTGGATCGTCGGCGACAAGCGTCTTTCGGCCTCGCTCATTGGTCGGCTGGAAGCGGACGCCATGGTGAAGGAAATTAGCCTGTCCGGCACGCCTGTTCTCGTCGTGACGGAAGGCGGCAGACATGAACTCAGATTTGGCTCCCGATTGGCGGACGGCCCGAGCTCTTCTCGCCGCCCCTTGCGGTGATATTGGTCGTCGCTGGCCGCCCGTCGACACGCCTGCAGGTTCCTGGGCGCGCTCAATCGCGATGACGCGATGCGTCACATAAAAAACGCCGAGTTGTCGGGCCACCGGGCCTGCACGTCTTAGACTATGTTCCCCGCACGGGGAGTGCGATCACCAAACTTTCCACCACACGCCCCTTGCTTCGCCGCGGTTAGTTGGAGCTTGCACCTCCACTGGACCGGCTCCCAAAGCCAGGCTCCCCGCACAGATCGCCGCGAATGACTAGCCAAAAGATATTTCGGCAGGTTTCTCGCCGACAGTTTCATCGTTGTCGCTCGAACCTGGTCCTGCCGCGCGAGTCAGCACCAGTCCTAGCGACCGCGATGATCCTCTGAATCTCGCTGTGTCGGGCACCTTTGATCTCGCGGCCGAGGGAAAGATGCACACGCCTGAGTTGCGGCCGATTGCTTTCCTGGCGCGCTCGCTGATGCTCCTGCCGGCAAGCCAAGGGTGAACCGATTCGCCCAACCCGAGGACTTATGTTTCGACAAAGACGAATGAGCGGTCGGCGGTTCCGGCCAGTGTATCAGCAACAGTTCCGTAAGAAAGCTCCTTGCCTGCGCGACGGCTCACGCCGAGAATGATGAGATCGAAACGTCCGCTGCGGGCGTGCCTGAGAATGGCGAGTTCCGGTACGGAAGCCTGAGGTGCAACCTTCTCTACCTCGACCTCATAGAAGGATGCAATCCGGTCCAGTTGTTCGAAAGCGGCTCTGTGGGCATTGCCGGTGTCACTGACACGGGAGGGCGAGACGGCCTCCTTCGGGTCGCGGAAATAAACCGCAGTCGTCGCGGCGCCGGTGGCCTTTGCGATGACGAGCGCGAATTCCGCAGCCCTCAAGGAGCGTTCGGTGCCGCTGATCGGCACGAGTATGCGCAAGTTTCGATCCTCTCTTGCGATCATGCCGCGGGACGTGACGATCGCCGTCGTACCGCTGAAGGCATCAATCATCGCCGACAGTTTTTCACTATAGTGGGCGCTTTCGCCGCTCGTTGGCTGGATGCCGACAAACATGATGTCATGTCCCTTGTCGGCACTTTCGGCGAGAACGTCTGCCAGCTTGCCGTCCCTGTCGCGGACAGAGACATGGATTGGGTTGTCCTGACCCAGTTCTGCACCCTTTTCCTGCGTCTCGACAGCCATCTCGGCGGTTTCCTTCACGCGCTCGCTGATCTGGTGCGCACGCGGTGCGTCTGTTCTTTCCCGTTCCTGTAAATCGGCCGCAGTCTCGTCCTCCTCCCCGATGTCGAGAACCGTCACCGGCATTTTGCGCAGGGCCGCGAAATGCCCGGATATGCGTGCCGCCAGATCGCTGCTTGCGGAGTGGTCGGTTACAAGCAGGATCCGCTCGAATTGCGATACAAAGCTCCGCTCTTCGAACGCTTCGAGTTCGAGGCGCTCCTTTTCTTCCTCGCGCATCGGAAGGCGCGCGAGCGCCCAGCGCAGCGTTGGCGGCATGGCCATCGTCGTTACCACTGCCATCGCGACGATCACGGAAAAAAGCCGCTCGTCGAGCACGCCGACGGAAAGTCCGATCGACGCGACGATGACTTCGGTGGAACCGCGAGCATTCATGCCGCATCCCAGCGCGACAGCCTCGGCAGTGGAAAAGCCTCCGAATTTGGCCCCGGCAAAGGCGCCTCCAAATTTTCCTAGGCTGGCGATCACAATCAGCCCGACCGCCAGAACCATTATCGAGGGATCGGTAAGAACACTCAGATCGGTGTGGAGGCCAGTGAGGCCAAAAAAGACCGGCATGAAGAGAGCCGTTGTCAGCGCCCTGAGCTGCCCCTCGATCTGACGGGTCAGAATGGGCGACTGGCCGACCAGAATGCCCGCGACGAAAGCGCCGAGCACCGTGTGGACCCCGATGGCGTCGGTGACGATCGCCATTGCCCCCATGATTGCAATAATCGCGCTCAAGACAGGAAGATCACTTTTGAACCTGTCATTGGTCCAGCGGATAATCTCGAAGACCAGGCGTCGACCAATCGTGAAGGAGAAGGCCATGAAAAGGATAGTGCCGATGACGCCCTTGGCCAAGGTGGCGAAATCGACGGCCCCTTCTTTCGCAAGGCTGAAGGTCACGGCGATAATCACCCATCCGATTGTGTCGTCAATGATGGCGGAGGCGACAATCAGCTGACCGACATTGCGGCGCATGAAGTCCATTTCTCGAACGACGGTCGCGACGATCTTGACCGAGGAGATCGATAGCGCCGTACCCAGGAAAAGCGATGTGACAAGTCTTGCGTCCGGGTCGGGCAACAAACTTGCGGGCAGGAATTCGCCGAGGCCGAAGCCAAGCGTGAACGGCACGACGATGCCGGTCAGCGAAACGCCGGCTGCAGCACGGCGAAGCCGGAGCGCCAGCGAAAGGTCGGTCTCCATGCCGGCGAGCAGGAGTAGAAACAAAATGCCGAGCTGTGCCACCGCATCGGTCATGGCCTTTAGCGTGTCGATGTCAGGAAAGATTGCCGACTGGGCGCTGGGGAGCAGAAAGCCGAATACCGAAGGACCGAGCAGGATGCCGCCGATGATCTGTCCCATGATCGAAGGCTGACCGATGCGCACCATTGCCTCGCCGAACAATCTACCGACGACGACCAGGACGACGATCTGGACAAGAAAGAGAGCGTCTGAGGGACCTGAAGACTGGCCTTCGGCTGCACAGGCCGGAAGAGAGCAGCCAATGAGAAGCCAGGCCGTGATTACCGGCAGCTTCCGGGACGGGAACTGCGCGGGCTTTGCGTTGATTGTCATGCGTGAGAATTCCGATGGTGGCTGTCGCTTCGAAACAAACAGGGCGCCTTTGTGTTCCCTCTACGGGAGGCTCTGCCCACAGGCTTGCTCACGACACATGCTGGGAAGGCTGTTTAAGGGAACCCATTCAACCGGGAGGAATTTTCTCAACGAAGGAGAAGCGCTATGAATGAAGGTGAATACACGACCGAGGAGCTTGCTGAGAAGTATCAGATAAGCCCGGAGCAGGCTCTCCGTTATATCGTCCGCTTCGGCGCCGATCGCGTCGATCTCGATCATTTCCTGGCTGCCGCGTCGCGAACAGCCCGCCACCGACCGGGCGACGTAACGCGAACCGCGTCGCAAGTAGCCCTTGGATAGAGGCTCCGCCGGAGCCATGAGCGAAAAAGACACCCAAGGTCCAGACAGGCGTACCGTGCTTGCGGCAGATCGTACGGTCTACGCTGCGGAGCGAACATATGCAGCTTGGATGAGAACGGGACTGACGGCGCTCGCCAGTGGAATTGGCGCAAAAGCCCTTCTCGCCGAGGTCGTACCGGAATTCCTTATTGTGACGACGGGCACCGGGATGCGCGCGCATGGATTCCAGTGGTTGCGAGGGATTAGCCATTGTGCCTCTCCTTTCTTGGGAACAGAAAGCTCGACAAGCAGTCCTGGTTCCGCACTCGCCAACGGTCCGCGAGTTTCGTATAGACGCGAGCGGAGCCAGGCCACTGTCCGTCGCTGGTGCTGGTTGACGCCCGGGCTAGCCGATCGAGCGGGCGAGAATTTGGAACTGTTGGCCGTTACCTAGGCTGAATTTTCCTCCGGAGCTGCTGGAAAACGCCGCCTGTCCCTTAGATCTCCCACTGCTAAACGCCCTTAACGTTCTGCTGAAGAGCAGCTCCTTGACTAACCCGCTGTTCTTCTGAAACCCGCCGGAAGGACCGGCGGATTTCCAAGATTGTCATTACGTTCCATCTGTCACGCAGCGCAAGCTCGGTGTGGACAGATGCGGTGCGTGCGCCAAGCTCTTGAAAACGACCATTCCGCGCCGGCCTAGGCCGGTACGATAGCGCACCAAGCGCCGCGCCTGCCTAGAATCATGATCAAACACGTGCGGGATCCGTTCCCGCAATCAGAGAACTTGGCCTGCCACCACCCCGGCAGGCCTTTTTTTTCACGAATGGCTGCGCAAACCCAGGTCGACAATATCATCGGTCGGCTCGCTGCGTTGATAAACCTAATGGCTTTCGGAACACTAGAACACGCCAGTAATACTTGCGTTGCGCAGCGCCAGGTTGAGATCATTGCCCCGTGTCAACATCCTCCACGAGCATGGTCCAGCCAAGCTAAGGTTTAAGATGTTGATCGATCCATCGCAACATTTCGCTTTAGGCCCGCGCGCCAGGGCCGAAATCGTGCTCGATTTACGCACTCGCACGGCAATTGCAACGCACTGGGACTTACACTGAAGTGCACACAAACATTTGAGGAGCCTCGGGAAGAAGGGGCGCCTTGGCGCCCCTTCAACATCATGCTGCGTTCTTTTCACCCTCGATCTGGAGGGGCGCCTGCGTGTCTCCGCCGCCTCCGATCGCGATCTTTCGCGGCTTCATAGCTTCTGGAACCTCCCGCTTCAGCTCGATGGTAAGCAGGCCGTTCTTGAGGCCAGCGCTTTCCACGCGCACATGATCGGCAAGTTCGAAGCGACGATCGAAGGAACGTCCTGCGATGCCGCGATGAAGATATTCGCCTTGACCGGCTTCCTCCGCCTTCTGGGCTTTCACGACCAGGACATTACGCTCCTGCATGATATCGAGATCTTCCGTTCCGAAGCCCGCGACCGCCATCTGAATGCGATAGCTGTCCTCACCGCTCTTGACGATATCGTAAGGCGGCCAGGTTTCGATGGACTGCAAACGCTGGGAGTTTGCCAGAAGATTGAAGACCCGATCAAAGCCGATGCTGGACCGGAACAAGGGTGCGAAGTCGAATTCGTTTCTCATGACCAAAACCTCCGTAAAGCGAGTTGGAATGAAGGAGCCGATTCCGTCGGCTCCGCCCTGTCGACCCCTCATCAGGCGGCCGACGCAAATTGATCTGGTTTGCCCGATTTTCTGATTCAAGACCCCTAGCCGAAAAATTTTCTGCTGGCTGGCTTGCCCCCCTTGAACGGCGAAATTGGTGCAACAATCTCATTTGCACCTGGAGATTTTCACTCCCTTGCTGAAGGTTTTTAGGAGGCAAAAACATGCCAATCGAAAGGAACAGATCTCGAAAAGCATCAACATGCGAGGCGGTGTCTGCGCGCCGTCTCAACACGCAGCAGCGCTACGACCACCCGCGTGACGTGCTCGCCACAGCTCTTGATAAGAGCGAGAAGCGAGCCATTCTGGCGTCCTGGGCGTCAGATCTCTTCGCGGTGGATTCGCGGCCCGACCTTCGGCTGCCCCCGGGCGTCAGAGAGCCTATCCGCTGCCAGGATATCCTCGACGCGCTGATGGCTGTAGACGACCATATGTGGGGCCAGGACGGCGCGGCTGATGTCAGCCGCAAACATGCATGGAGGCCGTGATGACCACAAGGCAGAAAGGTAGGCTGACAGCCAGTTCCGAAGGCGCCTGCCAGATAGGCGCACGTATGATGGTGGCCTCCAGATATGCCGAATGTCTTCATCGCCTCGCACGCCAGGCCCAACGCGCCGAGCTGTCAGAGCTGGCGGAGAAGCTTGGCGACGTGGCGCGCACCATCGAAGCGATATCGCAAGAGATCGGGTTCGGCGATCAAGGTGCGCTTGTTTTAGGGAGGGCTGGTCGTTTGATCGGAACCGCCGAGGCGCTGGTGGAGAAGTCGGCTCGCCAAGGTCTTTTTCACTGAAAGTACTGAGGCGACGCGGCGGCTGGCAGATAGTTCGCCTACATGATGGCAGTCAGTGTTCCTGGCCTCCCTGAGAGCCGTGGATTAGTGCGGTTCGATCGGAGAGCTCGACCGGCGATCGTTTGAGCGCGATCACGCCAAAATCGGATTCAGCAGTTTGCGCGGACGTTGGTTCCAAAGGCATGCGCTAACGCAGGATGTCTTCCGACCATACCGGGACAATGAGCGTGCGCACGCCCGTCAGGCGCCGGATCTTCATGGAGCCGAATTCGCTCCCATGCGGGATGTGAAGGGTCATTCGCAGATATATCTTCTTGCCGCAGCCTTCGCATTTGAACCTGCCGAGCAGCCGGTCGAGGGACAGGTTTCCACACAGCGTCTCAAGATCACCTGGTAGGTAATTGTGAGTGACCCGGCAGAAGTCGCAGGTGACGACAATGATTTGTCCCTGGGCGGCCGCTGCTCTTACCGTCCAAGACCGTAGCCTTTTGAGCGGATGAATCTCAGGCATCGCCGGCCTTCACCGTGATGAGCTTCCAGCCAGCCCTTGGCGGTATTCCTCCGCCCGCGGCGACGCGAAAATTCAGTTCGATCTGAGCCGCCTTGCGCGCTTCCCTTATGGTCGGGGCCCAGACTGAGACCAGAAATTTGCCGGTCTTGAACGTGTATTTCGTTTTTGGCGGGCGGGCGCCAACCTGATGTCCGGCGCGAAAGCAGCGCCGCGCGAAATCTACATCATTGTTTTGGCGAAGCTTGAGGGGTTGAAGCTCCCACCATGCGTCGAACGCGGTCTTTCTTTTGGCGCGCTGTTGAATCTTGTCGAGTATCGCGGCCTCCTTCTGTCATCTCGAATGTTTCCTATTTGTTCCACGTCCGGGCAAGTGTCAACAACGTTATAAAGCGGCGATAGCCCAAAGGGCTTATTAGCCCTGCACGCTTAGACGGTCGCCCGAAAAGGCTTCTTCCAGATTTCTGTCGTGGACCAGGGCGAACGCGGAGATATCGGCTTCCTTGGCCGCGAGAAGCAGCGCCTGTGTCAGCTCCTCCGGGCTCGTTGCGCCGGTAAGAGCGTCGGCGCAGGCTTTGATGGCGACAACATAGTCCTCGCCGTCGTCCAGGGGCCAGTCCTGCATGAGAATTCGCGCCACATCGGCCAGTGTGCGAAGGACAACGAAGGGTCGCTCGTCGCGGAACTTCAGTCCGACCGGCGCAAAGGCCGAATATTTATTCGCTGCCATGCCTTCACCCATGTATTGAAAGCAACTTTATACACGAGGATACGAGCGGCGTATGTCACATAGTTAAAACAACGTTAATTTGCTGAGAGAGTTACAGGACACCCGTTGGAGCCTCTGACGCAACCTTGCGATCAGGTCCTGGCTGTCTCGATACCGGTCAACCGATCGTCGCGGCTGTTCCGAACCTGTGTCTGCGATCGAGGCGTAAGGCTGGGCGAGATCACCGCGGATAGCCGGTTCTTCAACAAAGCCGTTGATCCTCGGCGTAACATCAACTCCATCAGGGACATGTTGTCGATGCGGACAACTGTCGGCTGCTCACCGCCTGCTCAAGCGTTCGGCGCCAAGGCAAAAAAGCGACACCCTGCTCTTTCCTCGCCGGCCCAGATGACATTTGCCCGCGCCAGCGTTGGCTCGTCCTTGGGGTTTCAGGTGCCAGCGGTCGGGAACCACGGGCTTGCGTCGTGGTTGGGGGGACCATGCCTTATCTGATCGAGATCCTGCTGCCCATCATACGCTCGCGTCGAAGCCGCACAAATCTTCAGACGGTGCGCGACGAACTTACCGAAAGGTTTGGTGGAGCGACGCTCCATGTTAACGCCCCAGCAGAAGGCATCTGGGAGAATGATGGCTACCTTGAACGCGACCATATCGTTGTGGTTGAGGTCATGACCAGCGACATCGATCACGCGTGGTGGCATTCTTACCGCCAGGATTTGGAACTTCGCTTCCGCCAACAGGAGATCGTCGTCAGAGCGACGCATATAGACCGCCTCTAGAGCGATAGCCCGAAAGAAAAGGAAAAAAGGAGTTCACCTGCTCGCACCTGCGCGGCATAAGATGGCGTCAGAACAAGACACCACCATCGTTGCCGGTTCGACCTCGAGCGTCTCGAAATCTTCCGAGGGCGCTCGACCTCGAGGAAGGGAGCGGCCCTCTCACCCCGCGCAGACCGTCAACGCAGAGACCGGCGGATGCCGCTGCGGAGGTTTGCGCGATGTTGGGTGGCAAGCGTTATATGGAAGGTCCGACCTCATACCACAAGCCTTGGACCTGGGCAGTACGATAGCGGACGAATGATCTCGATGCCCTGAAACAAACGGTAATTTCTCCCCAAGCCAGCCGTCTGAAAGACCAACTTACCGAGGCCGGCGTGGTTAACACATGCGCAATACCCGGCTTTCCCTCATCGGCGCGGCCACGACCATTCACGATATTGAAGGAAACACACGAACCGAATATCGCGTTCACGGCGGGTGCGTTGGGCATGTCAACAGACGAGCACCTCAATCATCTTAACACCGCGGTCTTTATCGGCAATAACAGCCACGCGTGGTTCGTCGGGACGTGACAGAGGCCACGAGATTTTGGCAAGGGTAGTTTTGTAGTGGCAGTCAATCGTTGGCTCGGCGTCTTCAAGAAGCCGCTTGTGATCGCGCATCGGGGCGGCGCCCTGCTGGCGCAGGAAAACAGCAGGGCAGCTTTTCGCGCCGCCGAAAAGGCAAATGCAGATGCGATCGAAACCGACGTACGCATTACCCGAGACGGGATCCTCGTGAACTTTCACGACGCTGACCTGCAGCGGCTCTGTGGCGATCGACGAAGCGTGGCCGAGATCGATTTCCGCACGTTGAAATCCCTCGTTCCGGCGATCATGACATTGGCGGAGGCGATAGCTTCTTCCGCGCCACTCGGATTGCTGCTTGATGTGAAGCTGATGGACAGGACGTATCTGCCTTCAATCCTCGCGGAAATCTCTCGCGCTGACGCGGCTGGGCGCACTCTCCTTGGACTTCGTGACATCGCTCTTGTCAAAGCAGCCCGAGACACCGCAGCCGACATTGCGATACTCGCGCTTGCAAGCGATCCGGAGCTGCACCAAAGCGCCGCGCAGGCGGGCGCCAATTGGTTTCGTCTGTGGCAGGGCGAACTGTCTCCGGGACGTGCGGCTTCGTTCAGAGGCGCTGGCATGCGGCTTGCGGTCATGGTGGGGCAGCCGCGTGATGTGCCCTTGCCGGAGTATCCGCGCTACCCTGTCGGCCTGGTCGATGCGGAGGGATTGAAGCAAATCGCCATTGCAGACCCGGACGCGATCATGCTCGACGACCCGCATCTCCTCACCCGACCATGAGCACAGACATCCGTAAATGTCAGCGCCAATCTGGCTGACCAGGGCGGTGAGTGTCGACATAGCGTCGGTCAAACATCCTATCGGCTTTTTGTACTAAGGTCGCGGTGAAATCCGAGGAACGAATGCACCCAAATGGGCCTGCCGCGCCGGACCGCTCTCTCTGCCAGAGCCTCCGCGCGCCTCGCCGTTTTCGCTGAGACAGGCGTAGGCATGCTCGCGTGCCGACCGATTCGAGTTCAATCCTTTCGCCCGGCAACAGTCCAGGAGGTGGCAAGGCGCTGACATAGTCCCGCCACAGAGCTCGTCCTAATAGCGCTTGTTTAACAAGCGGATGAGGATTATGAGGCTTCTTGCTATTCTGGTCGCCACTCTCTTGCTGAGCGCCGTTCAGTCTGACGCTCAGGTGTATGCGCCTTACGACGGATATGATGACTATGGCGGCTACGGATACGACGAGCCGTACAGCCCGTACCTACCGCCGCCGATATACGAGCCACGTCCCCGCTACCCAAACCCGGCGCCAAACCGGGCGCCCATCACCAGATCGACAGGATCGATCGTGATCGTTACAGGTCAACACGCTCTCTATTACACCACACCGTGGGGAGAGCGGTACGTCTATCCGATCGCCGTGGGTCGTGAAGGCAAACAATGGTACGGAATGACCCGGGTCGTCTCGAAGAAAGAACATCCGGAGTGGCGACCGACTACGAGCATGCGTCAGAAGAACCCAAAGCTGCCTGCCGTCGTCAAACCTGGCCCGAACAATCCTCTTGGCACGCGCGCGATATATCTTGCCGATGGGCTTCTACGCATCCACGGAACAAACGACCCCTCGTCCATTGGGACCAACGCGTCGAGCGGTTGCTTTCGGATGTATCGCCAAGACGTAGAGGAGCTCTACGAGATGGTGCAGCCGGGGACACAGGTTATCGTTCACCGTTGACCTTACACAACGCACACCGTTGCCAAATCCTCTTTGTGTCAGCCTTCCCGTGACAATGCTGCGGTGATCGTCGCTCATTCGGTCCATCCCGCCTCAAGTCGCCCACTTTGCCGAAGCTCGCAAGCAGGCGTGGCGAACTCGTTTCACCGGTCTCGCCGTCCACCGTGATGGATTAGGCACCGACCCCGATCGACCTGCAGACATCGGTAATGCAATCTTCTCAGCGGACATGCCGGTGGAAGCCTCTCGCATTTTTCCCAGGACCAATCCTGCCGGTTGCGCTTGAATGGAACGACGATCAATTTCTCTGACAATGACATCGGGGAACCCAGAAACCTTCGTTTGAGTAACGTTAGCTGAGTGCTTCGATCTAGTCATCCAGCTCGCACCTCGAACATATCGAGAGCGAAAGGGGGCGATCCAGCGCAGGCGCCTTCAGTTTGGAGAATGCAAGCTGACGTTAATCTGTGGCATTCCTACTCCGCCGCCATCGCCTTGACAGGCAATGACGACTGGATTGTTTCCAGGTCGTGAAGGAGGACTCCTGGACAGACCTTTTGGGCGATCTCGGTCAGATGACGATGGTGGGTCAAATAGATTACCTGCCCGTGCTCCGCCATCTGCGCAAACAGTCGGAAGGCTTCCTCAGCCCGGAAATCGTCGAATGTTTCCATGATGTCGTCTGCAATGAAAGGAATCGGGGGCCGGTTGGCGACGAACTCGAAATATCCGGCGACGCGCAGTGCGAGGTAGAGCTGGAAACGCGCCCCTTTCGAAAGTTCATCGGCCGACTTCGACCCTCCGTGCGCCGATATTGCGATCAGTACTTCGCCATCCCTGCTTGGCTGCGCAGCGACGCCTGTATAGGCTCCACGACTGATGGTTCTGAAAGCCTCCGAGGCTTTCGTCATCATTCCACTGCGATGCCTATCCCTGTATAGCTTTAGCGCCTGCTCGGCTGCCGTAACACCTGCCCGAAGCTCCAGGTAGCGCCCCGCACGTTCCTCGATTTCGACCAGGAGCGTTCGCCGCTGCTCCTCGATTTCCGCAACCACAGAATCCCCACCGATCGCGTCGATCGCCTTTTGCGCTGTAGCTCGCTCATGAAATAAGTCGCGACAGGTCTTGTCCTGATCCTCCAGGGCGGGCGTCAAGGCTTCGAGTTGTTCTTCCAATGCCTCTCGATCGGCCAGCGCGAGCTGCTGCTCGACCTCGGCGATGCCTTTCGCCCTGCTGATCTCGACCAGGCCTTGCTCCAGTTCGACAATCGAGCTCTGCAGTGCCTGCCGCTTCGAGAACAGACTGATGTGGGCCTCGACCTCGTCGGCGTTCACACACCCGAAAAATGTCGTCATCTCATTCATGCGGGCATCGAAAATGTCTCTCTCAACAACAAGCGCTCGTTCACTCTCGCGTTTCCTTTCGAGATCTTTCGCGAGCTTGTGCCGTTGCTCCTGGCTCCGCTCTGCCACTTTGACCCGTTCGGCGATTATCCGCGCCAGTTCGGTTGGAGAACCGGAGTGCTCCACCTTGAGCCTGTCACACAGTTCGAAGACCGCTGCCTCGAACGACATGCGGTCCTTTTCCATCTTCTGAACGCGATCCACCAACCCGTCCCTGGCTTCGACAGCGGTTGCGAGCTTTTCAAGAACCTGTAGGATCCCATTGACGGCGCCGACATCAGGGACCTGCTGCTCTTCTCCGATCCAGCAACCATCGCAAAGCTCGCGCCAGCTTGCGTCCCACTCACGAGCGGTTTTCATCGCGTCGTCCCTGGCGCTCGTGCGCTCGGTGATCTCTTCGGTCAGACGCCGTAAGCGATCGCTATGATCCATGGCCAGGTTGAAGAGGTCCAGCTCTTGCTCTGCGGCGGAGAAAAGCGTTGCCAGATCCGCATCGACATTGCCCGCCACGCCTGCTCCTTGCATGGCGGCGAGCAGCTGTTTCTTCGATTGCTCTACCCTATCGCGAATGTCGGCAATTTCCTGCCCGATCGCCAATCGATCTTCGCGCGTTCGAAGGGCAATTGCCCTCCTCCGGATCCATTCTTCAAGCTCCGCGGGATCGAGCGAGGCACCAAAAGAAATCGCTGCCAAGGCTCCCGACATCTCACTTCTGACTTCGGCGAGGCAACGCTCGGCTGCATGAAGGCGCTCGCGCGCAATTTCGATATCCGATGCCACAGATGCCCGCGTGAGCTTCAATTGCGCCAGTTTGCTTGCCTCAGCGAAGTGGATAAGCCGCTGCGTCACGAGTTGGTCGTCGGCCCTCATCGCCGTCTCGAAAGCGGCGGCCGAGGTCGCGTCCATTGTCTTGCGATGTGACATCCATGCCGTCTCGCGCGCCGCCCGGCTTGCAGCGACCGATGCCTCGTCAATCTCGCCCGCTCTGGCGCGCAAGAGATCGATCTCAACATCCATGCGCCGGACTTCCGGCTCCAGCCGCCCGAGATCGGCTTGCGCCGCCTTCACCCGATCTCGGCCTTCGTTGTATCGGCTTTTCCAGTCGTCCAGCTTTGCGGGCGATGGCATCGCCATCATCGCGAGTTCGCCGGCGGTTCCGCGCCAGGGCGCAAGCTGTGCCAGGTTCTGCGATAGGACCACATCCATGCTTTCGCAGCGTCGCATCAACGACCGGTGAGCAAGAGCGTCGTCCGATCGCGGCAGGGCCCTGACTGTCGCGGCGAGCAGCTTAAACGCATTGATCCGTCCGGGAGACTCGAATTCTTCGAACGGGCTGACGCTCTCGCCCTCATCCTCAAGTGCCCGCTGGGCTCGTTTGAGCTCCTGCGACGCAGATGACAGGCGGGCGTCGATGCCTGACCGCTCGGTTATCAACGCCCTGAACTTGCCGATGGTGACAGCATCCAGCACCAATCTCGCCGGCGTTATTTCATCGCCTTTTCCGAGCTGCAGAAGAAGTGCTTTGACGGAGAGTTCTGCAATCCGGCCGCTGAGCTTGGGGATATCGACCAAAGCTGTCAGATATCGCGGTTCCAGGATTTTCGTAAGGTCGGCGACACGCGCAGAAAGACCAAGAGCGACCCGGTCATCTACGGTCTGCGTTATCTCCTTTTCGACCTCTTGAATCGAACGGCCGACCTCGTCCAACCTTACGCGGACGGCAATATCGCCCTTTCGAATTTCGACAAGCTCCGAACTCCAGGATGAGGGCGGTTCGCACACGATCTCCAGGGCGTCGAACTGGTCCCGCAACGCTGTGAGCCTTTTCATCGTTGGGAGCGCGCTCAGGACACGATTGATCTCATCCGCCTGCCGCTTGGTATTTGCCCTTTCCGTCAGGGCTCGATCGTAGAGCGCGTCAAGGCGGTTCAGTTCCGTCAACCGCTTGCGATATTCCGTGACCTGGAGGTCGAGCTCCTCGCGTTTCTGCTTCAATTCCGTCAAGCGGGCCTTAAGGTCACCCAGCAGGCCGGAGCGTCCGCGGAATTTATAGAAACCGTCCGCATCCGCGCGGATCGCGACAAGGTGTCGACTGAGATCCGAAAGCCCGGCACTGGCCGAAAAGAGCAGTTCCCCGAGATCGCCTCTGCTTGCAAGGATGTTCTCGCCACCTTTCTCGAGCGTGGTGTCGTCCAGCGAGAACATCGTCGAGAACGCATCGCGGTCAATGCCTCCGAGATCGGCTCTGATTTCGGCGTCAGCCAGGCTGCGCTCGTCGCCGGCGAGCAGGCTGTTCTGGGCCCGTTTGATGCGCACGAACTCCCGCGCCTGGCCAGCAACCTGGACGTTGGCGCCTAAACGCATGGTATTATAGGGATGCAGAAAGCCATATCTGGACGTGTTGCCGATCCCGAAGATCAGATCGAGGATGGCATCGAGCGTGGTCGACTTACCTGCTTCGTTCGGTCCGTAGATGATGTGCAGGTCAGCCGATCCGACCGGGCGCGGCCCAAAATCGAGGATGGCGTCGGTGAATCTCCCATAGCGCGTGAGATCAAGGCGATTGATGCGCACGCTATTCTCCCTCGCCACTGCGTAGGCGCGCCAGAACCTGCGAGGCGCCGTTCCTGGCCAATTGAGACGCCAGGGCCTCGAATGATGCTTCGTCTCTGCCGAATGTGTCTCGAAGCTCGGCCGGAAGCTGCCCTCTCAGTTCATCGAGGATGGAGCACAGTTCGCCGACATAATCGGTGGAACCGAGGATCTCCTCGTCGATAATCGATGCCAGCTCGTGGAGCGCACCGGACTGGCGGTCGCGGCTATGACCCGGTATCGTGGGCGAAGCGACCACCTTCTCGATCCAGATGTTGCCCGCCGACGCTGCGCGCAATTCCAATTCCGTCCGCAACAGGTCCGTATCGCGTCGCAGTCTCCACGCAAGGTCATTGGTTCCAATCAATTCAACGCGCGCCACGAGATGGTCGGCTGACACCGTTGAAGAAAGGCTCTCAAGTTTGCTGTTGACCTCGAGGACGACGTCCTTCCAATCAGCGGCCTGCGATATATCGATTACAAGTCTCTCGAACTGCGCAACAGCCGTGTGGCGCTCCTCGACGATGATCGAGCGGTCATCCCTGATCGTGACCAGCGACACGGATTTGCGGCCATCCTCGTTGATGTCGCGCCCCTGAGGTATGCCGGGCATGATGATCGTCGAGGCGCCGCCAGGGACGGCCGATCGCCTGTGAATGTGGCCGAGTGCCCAATAGCGAAATCCGCTCTGCTGAAGATCGGCAACGCTGCATGGAGCATATAAATCGTGCCCGGGCGACCCGCCGAGGCTGGTATGCAGTAGACCGATATTAACGGCGTCCGGAAACGGAGGCGGAAAGTTTCGCAGCAGGCTCTCGGGTGCATGCGGCTTGGCGAAGCTGAGCCCATGGATGGCCACGGGAAAATGGCAAGCGTCACGATCGACGAGGGTTGTCTCCGCCGCGGCGCCGAAAACCTTAACCGTATCAGGCATCACCAGCTCGGCAGTGATTTTCGACAGCGCATCGTGGTTGCCGCGGATGATGAAAGTCCCGATGCCTGCTTGATGAAGGCGGGCGAGCTGTTCGGCGAGGAACCTTGCCGTCTTCATGGACGTCTGCTCGCCGTCATAAAGGTCACCTGCGACAAGGAGTGCGTCCACCCGCTCCTCGAGACAAAGGTCCACGATCCGGACGAACGACCGTCGGGTCGCAAGTCCGATCAACTTGGAAAGCTCGAGGTTTCGTAAGGCCAGCGTCCGAAGCGGGGAGTCGAGATGAATGTCAGCAGTATGAAGGAACCGATAGACCAAGAGCCGAGCCTCATGTGTTGGTCTACCTTCCTATCGCCATTCGCCATTCGGCACCAGCCAATATTCCTGTTTTGTTCCCGTCGTCCCCAGGATGTTTGGCCGCTGCAGATTCCCTGCCAGGCGCCGCCTTGGGGTTATGTCGCCGGCGTAGATCTCCGCACCGGCGGCATCGCCTATATGCACAAGAACGGCACGGTGCACGACATGACGCCGCTGCCCCTGCCCTTCAAGGTGGGCCGTGCCCGGTATCCGCGGGCCAATGATGACCAAGGGCGGCGGCGGCGCCTTCCTGGGGGCGCCGCCGTCGACAACTACCTGCGCGCCTATGACGTGACGAACGGCCGACAACTGTCGGAAGCCCGGCTGCCGGCCGGCGGTCAGGGGGCGCCGACGACCTATAGGACGGATGACAACAAGCAATAGTCGTCATGGTTGCGGGCGGCCACGGTTCGGTCGGCACTAAGCATATCGCCTACACGCTGCCGTGAGCATTAGAGCCACAATCGACCCGCCAATCCGGCTCACGCAGCGCATTATCAGTTTTGTTTGTTATCGCGGGCAGAAACGGTGTGGAGGGACGGCGATCTTCTGGCTGCCAGGGGGCTGCTCAGATGCCCGGTTTCCTCGCATGGGCGGTGCTCCAGCGCCAATGTCAGGTTCCGTATGCCGCCGCGGCGACTGGCACTCGGCCCGTAACGTGCCTTGCGGCTGCGGCCCAATCAGTTGGTTTTGTGAAAACCTTGGCGTCGCGATAGAAGGGTGGACGGGACATTTCGTCATAGCCAGTCACGAAGGCGAAGGGGATCTGCCGCATCGAGAGGAAGGCTGCAACAGGATAAAATATCTCCCTCGAGAGATTGACGTCGAGCAGCGCCCCATCCAGGTCAAACTCGTACTCCGCAATTTCGAGGGCTGCCGACATCGTGGGAACCGCGAGCACTTGAGCTCCAAGGGTATCTTTCATGCCGTGAAGCGTGCCTTGCGTGGTATGGGGCAGTCAGGATAGTGTGTCCGCCGTAGTGCTCATCCATGCCCGATGACGTTCCTCATCCAGGTGTGCACTCATGAAAAACGCTTTCGTGGCCGGGATGGCATCCTCGTGCCGGATTGCACGCTCATACGCGGTGACGGTATCGTCCTCGTTCGTTTTCATCGCCTTAAGGATGGCGGCATCGCCCATAATTTCCGCGATAGCGATCTTGCCTGTCGTCAGCATCTTCTTCAAATCGCCTCCGGACGGCGCCTGCACATCCAATTCGCGGGCCATGTCGGTAAGCACCTTAAGGTGCTGTAGATGGTCCTGTTTGAATATTGCGATTTGTGCGCCGAGCTCCTTGTTGTCGAGCCGATCGATGCAAGACTCGTAGGCGGCGATCGCGTCGTGCTCAAGAGAGATTAGATCCGTTACCAGCTCTTCGATACTGGATTCCTCGCCGACCATCGTGACCATATTGCTTCCTCTTTGCGGTGTTTCCCCGCACCAATGGTCGAGGGGCATCGATGTTCCCCAGGCTTGGGGAACTGTCCGCTACCGTACGCTCATCACTTCGTGCGACATGATAACTTCAGGTTAGAGCTGCTCGCCACTCCCGCGATCATCAAGGCGAACCGAGAGGCGAAAACGCGCAGGGGAACAATTATGTGAAGCAGCCATTACCTTCTCGAACGAGAGGAGGCTCGATGTTCGTTCTGCTGACAATTTTGAGCGCCCTGATTGCCACAATGTTCGTGGCCTCGGTTGTGGCGACCATTCATGAACTGAAAAGGGATAGTGCCGGCAAACGGCCATCGCGTGGCGCACTTCCATGGTAACATCGCCAGCAGCCTGCCGAGCCTATAAACAGCTACACTGAAGAAGGTTAAGTTCTTTTCCACACGCCGACTTCTGCGCGAAAGTCCATCAAGCGTCGTTACTGGTCGTAGTGACCAAGCACCTGTTTAACCGTCGGCCACCCTCACCGATTTCGCTGCGAAACATCTTACCCCAGGCCCTGATCGACAACCATGTCGCGAAATTGATCGACGTTGCGGAACAAACTGATCGTAAACAAGTCTTTATGACGGGATCGCGTGGCGGGCCTGTTCTCGCCCATTCCTCTGTTCGCGCTGAGGCCGCGCGGTCCCACCAAACACCTCCAGCTCAACCACGCTGCAAGGCGTTTTCACACGACATTTTGTAACCATGGGCTACTTCTCGTTCAGGGCTCGTATCGCTGTGGGTGTTGGGTCATGGACATTCGACACCTCAACCGGAATTGGGTTAGGTCATCGTCATCTTCTAGATTGCCGACGACTGTTGTGGTCGGTTACTCATAAGCCATCGCAATAAAAGTGACGTGCAATGCAGAAGGCGAAACGATTTATCCAGCAGATGAATCCGAAGCATTTCATCACGGCCATGGGTGCGGCTCCGGCGGCATGTTCACAAGTTGAGCCTCTTGAGACGCCGCTCGCACGGGTGCCGCTGGTTGCGCCGGTGCCGATCAAGCAGTGATTGCAAATACCGTCGGACGTGGTCCTGTCGGCGCAACCGCGCTGGCCTGGGCCATCCGTCAACGGGCGGCGTGGGTGTCATTGAAGAGATCGATGCCAGCATCGACGGCCGGAATGGATGCCGCGGTTTTGTGACCAGCCGGCAATCGCTCGACGGGATAACGCGCTTCAACGGCTTTGCCTGCCCGTCCGGTGACAGTTGGAAACTCACTGACCGATAAGGGTCGATTTCAGCCAAGCCCAATCTCTCTTGTCACTCTATGACTGTCTACTTGGTCAGGTCGTTCTTTTAATCCCGGAATCGAGCCGCGATCCCGGGACCCATCTGGTCTATCAAGCGTTTCCTCGTGGTTTGCATGGAGCACTTCATGGACCCGCGAACGAAATCCGATCGCCTGTCGCCGCAATCCCGTAGAGAAGTCACTGTGCCGAGGCCGATTTCGGATCACGGTGTTATCGGCGATCTCGCCACGATGGCGTTGATTGCCAAGGACGGTGCCATCGATTTCATGTGCTGGCCGAATTTCGACAGCCCGACGATTTTTGCGGGCCTTCTCGACCCGGAGCGCGGCGGTGTCTTCGAACTTTGCCCCGAGATCGAGGACGCGCGGGTGACGCAGCAATATCTCCCGGATACAAACGTCTTGCTCACGCGTTGGATGGGCAAGGATGCAAGTGCCGAATTGACCGATTTCATGGCTGTAAGGGACAGCGACAGCGATAGTCCGACGACGGTTGGGCGCCGGCTTCGGGCGACACGTGGCGAAGTTCTCTTTACGATGCACTGCGCACCGCGTTTCGACTACGCCCGCGAATCGGTGGCGCCCGATGTCGACGAAACCGTTGCGTTGTGGCGGCCGTCGCAAGCTCAAGGCTTCCGCCTCTCCGCGAACTTGGCGCTCACGGCCGATGCTACCGCCGTCCGCGCCAGCGGTAGGCTCGTGGCCGGTGAAACGGCCGATTTCATTCTTTCGAGCATCGATGACGGGCAAATCGCGATCCCGGAGATCGATGATTTCGAAAATGCGACCATCGCCTTCTGGCAGGATTGGGCCGCGAAATCCACGTATCGTGGCCGCTGGCGGGAAATGGTCATCAGATCCGCCCTGTCGCTGAAATTGATGACGTCGCGGCGTCATGGCTCTATCGTCGCTGCGGGAACGTTCGGCTTGCCGGAAGCGCCCGGCGGCACTCGAAACTGGGACTACCGCGCAACCTGGATCCGCGATGCTTCCTTCACCGTCTATGCCTTAATGCGCCTCGGCTACAGGCAGGAGGCTGAAGCCTTTAATTCCTGGATCGGCAAGCGCGCCATGAAATGTGGCGCCGGTGGCAAACTCGACATCATGTATGCCGTCGATGGCAGCCAGGTGCCTGACGAGATCAGCCTGGATAGCCTGTCCGGTTATGGAGGGTCACGTCCCGTGCGGATCGGCAACGGGGCAGCAGAACAGTTCCAGCTCGATATATATGGCGAGCTAATGGATGCGATCTACCTGAGCAACAAATACGGCCACGCTATCTCGCACGATGGCTGGAACGGCGTGCGCGAAGTGATCGACTACGTCTGCCAACATTGGCGAGACGCGGACGCCGGCATCTGGGAAATGCGGCGCGAGCCGCAGCACTTTCTCCATTCCCGGCTGATGTGCTGGGTTGCCGTTGACCGTGCAATCCGACTTGCGAGCAAACGATCTCTTGCCGCGCCCTTCAGCAAGTGGATCGATGTCCGCAACGATATATACGAGGATATCTGGGCGAACTTCTGGAACGAGGAGAAAGGGCATTTTGTCCAGACCAGGGGTGGAGATAGTCTAGATGCTTCCCTGTTGCTGATGCCGCTGGTGCGCTTTGTCAGCGCAACGGATCCTCGATGGCTCGCGACCCTCGATGCCATTGGAAAAACCTTGGCCGATGACGGCGTGGTTTATCGCTACAAGAACGCGGATGGGTTGAGAGGCAGGGAAGGCGCATTTTCAGCTTGCTCTTTCTGGTATGCTGAATGCCTTGCGCGAGCCGGGGACCTGAAGAAGGCCCGCCGCGTGTTTGAGTCCGTCCTCAATTACGCCAATGATCTCGGACTCTACGCGGAGGAATTCGATGTTCGCGGAGATCTGCTTGGCAATTTCCCGCAAGCGTTCACGCATCTGGCCCTAATCAGTGCAGCCTATTATCTCGACCGCGAACTTGACCGGCGCAACGATCAGGAATGGCGACCGTAAGATGCGCTGGTTCGCCGCTCTGCCAGTGCAGCAATCCAGGCAGCTACGCGGGGTGTCTTCGTTTGGGGCCGTCGCGTTTCCGTGAGGACCGCCCGGCTTTCTTGGCGGCGATGGATTTTGCGATTTCACCGCACGTATGGACAAAGCTCCAGCGGTCGTTGACTTGGAGCAGGACGGTACCAAGCACCGGGCGATACCCGTCTATAAACCTGAAAAGGCCCGGAAGAGAGTTCCTCGGCCATCTCAACCACGATCGACGAACGTTTCGCCCCAAGCTGACCCTTCCAGTTCGCACCACCCGGCAACCTTGTTCGCGACGATGGAGCTCCCCTTGTCGATCTTGCTCTTGCGAGCGTACGAGGTCATGACCGTGTGTCAGCGAGCGTATCGCCGGACGAAGAACTGGAAGCTCTCCGCGCCGAGGTACGCAGGCTGCGGGAGAGCCACGCGAAAGCTGCGCGGCGGGCCAGCAGGAACTCTCGCAGATCCAGAGAGCGAACCTGCTGCGGCCGACGACACGGGACGGGCGGGGGCCGATACCGCACGCCGACTGCGCACAGAAACGAACCAGGTTTGAGGGATCGTGGTTCGTCCAATGTGGTTCCCAGCCTCAGTTCTGAGCGCCTCCTCCCTCCAACGGGATCCTCGATTGAGAAGGTCCTGCAGGAGCAGGGTCGGTTAGCTGACCTTGCAGCAACGCAACCCAAGCAAACACGGCTCCCACAAAAATGGCCGCGATTGCGACTGCCCAGAGCGAGCGGGCTGTCCCGGCTCGCCCCCCACGCTTTCCTTGAGCTTCATATTCGGTTGACCTCTTTGTTGATCCGTAAGGGTCATTGTCCGTCATGTCACTCTCCTGAAATCCATGCCGGCAAGAGGGTCAATAGGACGAGCGGCTGGTGTTCCCGAGGGTCCGCTCATAATCCTCCGCTTGCATCTTTGCTTCGTCTTGCGCGCTTGTCCGTTGCCAGCCAAGACGCCTGGATGACGCGATCCGCACATCCCTGCTTTAGACAACCGATCCAGCTTCGGCTTTTCGGGCGGAGCATTTGCATGGTCGCTCGCGGCCGACAATGAGAAGGAAACTCGTCCTGCGTCGAAAGGATGCTGTACGGCTCCGTACAGTGCTGGCCAGCCGGATTCAAAGAGCGACAAGGTCGAACAGCTTGTCAGATCCGGGATGGACACCGATGCTCAGGCACGAAACGCGAGCTCATCGGACGCGGTGGTGAAGCGGAGCACCGGACGCCACGAAGGAACGCTGTCTTCCAATTGGAGACATTGGTCCTGGGAGATAATCAGTTCAGAGGCGTCTAGTCCCCGCCTCAGCGAAGTTTGCACTGGCCGCTGGGGATATTCGTTTCGAAGAACGGGCGGTCCACTTGTTGATCTGCCCTCACCCGCTGTGTGGACGCGATTCGCTGCCAGCGGCGGAGCATACCGCGACTAGCCGCACTTGAGGTGAAGCATGCGGAGCACCAGTCGAAGCATCGTAACGGGAACTCATCCTCGTGCTTCTTGTTCGTGCCGGACGAGAGCGAAGAAGAAGATCGACGATCGACAAGCCGTGCCTTTCGCCACGGCAAAAAGCTATGCGCCGTCAGCCTGACGACGACGGCACGACAGCACGCAGATACGAACTAGGACGCGATCGCCACAAGTGAGTCATATGTTTTACGGCAATTGCCGGTGTAAATGAGAAAGGGAGCAACCGATGCTGAAAGACATACGCTTATCTGGCGGGATCGCAGCGATCATAGTCAGCCTCGCGGGCTGTGCTGCGCAGCCGACGACAAGCTCGCCTGCTGGCATGCGACCGCTTCCCGGCAGCCTCACCTACGGGGGCAAGGTTGTCCACTCCCGCTATAAACCTGGAACCGTGGTTAAGAATTCCTTCCTGGGCGAATTTGGATATCGTGTATTCGAACGCTACGTCGTACAGCCTGACGGAACGCTGAAACTCACATACCAGATGACTGGCCCCGATTTCCTGTGGGACTAATTCCGTTCCTGGTGCGCCGCTGATGAGGGCGCGATCGTGTTCTGCAAAGCAGGGCATCGGCGTCAAGCTTGTCTTATCCGCAGCGCATTAGCCCATGGAGGCGACTGGTGCGGCACCGGCAGCCGGTGCAAATCCAGTCGCTCCGGGTCAATAGCGAGCCCAGGTCAAGTTTCCTGAAGATGATCGTGTTCCACATGGCACGCTGGACAGTTGGCGATTAAATAATCATCGCCCAAAGCGGCGCCCGGCCTGTCTTCGTGCCTGCCTCGGCTCCGCGAGGGCCATCGATTTGCCACTATCATCTGGAGATTGGCCTGGTAGCCTCATCCTGGCCCGCGCACGTCTCCCCCGTGGCGGGCATCTTTCATTCGAACTATTCAGGATCTCTGGACCCCCGCAACCATTTGGTCATTTTGGGTTGGGCAGCGGTGGTGGATCAGCCCACTGGTGCGTGGCGCTTCCAGCCCCAGCTCGAACTAGCCAGATTTGCAGAACTTTTTCGGCCGTTGGCCGGCTGCTTAGAAAAGCGAATGCAGATTGAGGCCAGCCAAGGGAACGGGAGGACGCGAAAGTACCGGCGGTTGGTCGGTTCATCAACGACCTGCGGCAGCCATTCACGCCGCTCCAGCGCCATGAGATGCGGCGCCCTCTTCCGCCAAGAAGAGGGCGAAAGTCATGTCCACGCTCACCGAAAGGCAGGATCATCTCGCATCCCGTTCCCTCTGGAGATCAGCGCGTTGCCTACCGAGGAACTCGATAAGTACCCATTTGAGTGGAGGCCGCCACTTGATCATCATCATAGACGAAGAACGCACCCTCTCGTGCGACAGGACGACGACAGGCCGCTCTTCGAGTGGCTGTTGTTGTGAGAAGCCTAGCTCACCTCGAGGACTAACAATACGGACGGATCGGGGATTAAAGCGAGCCTCGATCGCGATGTGCTGCGGTCTGTAGCGGAACAAAATCAACCTTTGCACGCTTCTGGTAGCGAGGTCGCCGGCCGGGCAGCCGGAACGGACAGGGATGCACGACGCTGTTCAAGTCTTCGTCGCCACGAAGCGCCAGTTGAGATCCTGCCTGTCCTTGCCGATCCATGCCGATCTGTCCTCCGCTTTAGAGGCGGACGACGAATTCGTAAGGGGAATACAATGGCCAGCGACAAGCTCTCGACCTACAAGCAAAAGCGAGACTTCAAGAAGACGCAGGAGCCGAGCGGCCAGGCCAAGCTGAGAGCATCGAACCGGAGGCGCTTCGTGATCCAGAAGCACGATGCCACGCGTCTGCATTACGACCTTCGCCTCGAGCTGGACGGGGTCTTCAAATCCTGGGCAGTAACGAAGGGACCCTCTCTCGATCCGCAAGACAAGCGGCTGGCTGTCGAGGTAGAGGACCATCCCCTCGACTATGGGGACTTCGAGGGAACGATCCCCAAAGGCCAGTATGGCGGCGGCACGGTGATGCTATGGGATCGCGGCTATTGGGAGCCGGAGGGCAACAAGAGCCCGCAACAAGCTCTGGCAAAAGGTGATTTCAAGTTTTCCCTGGAGGGCGAACGTCTTCGTGGCAGCTTCGTGCTGGTGCGCATGCGCAACGACCGTGACGGCGGCAAACGGACCAACTGGCTGCTGATCAAGCATCATGACGATTTTTCTGTCGACGAGAATGGCGCCGCCGTGCTCGACGACAATGAAACCTCGGTCGCCTCTGGCCGGACAATGGCAGCGATTGCTGCCGGCAAGGGAAGAAAACCGAAGCCGTTCATGGTGGAAAGCGCTGACGTGCAGGCGGATGCGGTCTGGGACAGCGACCGGGGTCTGGCGGCCGAGGAGCGCGCCACCGGCCCTAAAGCCAGACGGCAGACAAAGGCGACAGAGGTAGCAACGTCATCCATTTCACCAACGTCAAACATGCCTGACTTTATTTCGCCGCAGCTATGCGAAACACGCGAGCGCCCACCTGGCGCTGCCGGGTGGATCCACGAAATCAAGTTCGACGGCTACCGCATCCAGATGCGGGTCAATGACGGCGACGTTACGTTGAAGACACGCAAGGGCCTGGACTGGACAGCAAAGTACCCGGCGATTGCCGGATCCGCCTCGGGTCTTCCTGATGTGATAATCGACGGTGAAATCTGCGCTCTCGATGAAAATGGTGCACCCGATTTCGCAGCACTTCAGGCAGCGCTATCTGAGGAAAAAACAGACGAACTGGTGTTCTTTGCCTTCGACATGATGTTTGAGGGCGAGGAAGATCTGCGCGAGCGTCCCTTGAGCGAGCGGAAGAGCCGCCTGCAGAGAGTGCTCATCGACGCCGGCGAAGATCCGCGGCTGCGTTTCGTCGAACATTTTGAGACTGGCGGGGACGCGGTCTTAAGATCGGCATGCAAGCTGTCGCTTGAAGGTATTGTCTCGAAACAGGCCGAAGCTGCTTATCAATCGGGACGCACCGAGACCTGGGTCAAGTCAAAGTGCCGCGCCGGGCACGAGGTGGTCGTTGGCGCCTATGCAAAGACAAACGGCAAATTCCGCTCGCTGCTTGTTGGTGTCAATCGGGGCGACCATTTCGTCTATGTGGGACGTGTAGGGACGGGATATGGTGCAAGCAAGATCAAGACGCTTCTGCCCAAGCTGCGCGCATTGGAAACGAACCGATCGCCATTTACCGGCATGGGTGCGCCGAAGAAGGACGCCGAGATTGTCTGGGTGAAGCCGGAGTTGGTGGCCGAGATCGAGTTTGCCGGCTGGACCGCCGACGGGCTTGTCCGGCAGGCGGCCTTCAAGGGCCTTCGTGAAGACAAGCCTGCGACGGAGGTCGTCGCCGAGAAGCCCGCCGCGCCCGATAAGGCAGGCACTCCCGATCCGGGGACATCTGCCAAACCGAAACAAGAGGCCAAGCCCCTCCGCAAAGGTGGCAAGGAAGATGTCATGGGTGTTTTGATCTCCAACCCCGACAAGTCGCTCTGGCCGGATGCCAACGACGGCGAACCGGTGTCGAAGGCCGATCTCGCCCGCTATTACGCAGCGGTCGGTTCCTGGATGATCGACCATATCAAGGGACGGCCGTGCTCGATAATCCGTTCGCCGGATGGCATTGGCGGCGAGCAATTTTTCCAGCGCCACGCGATGCTCGGCACCTCGAATCTTCTGGAGCTGGTCAAGGTGTTCGGCGACAAGAAGCCCTATCTCCAGGTCGATCGGATCGAAGGCCTGGCCGCCATTGCCCAGATCGGCGGGGTCGAGCTGCATCCATGGAATTGCGAACCTAGGCAGCCGGAAGTACCGGGCCGCCTTGTCTTTGACCTCGATCCCGGCCCGGATGTCTCCTTCGCGACCGTTGTCAAGGCAGCTCGCGAAATGCGCGACCGACTAGAAGAACTCGGGCTCGTCAGCTTCTGCAAGACAACTGGGGGTAAGGGATTGCACGTCGTCACGCCGCTTGCCGTGCCGAAAGGCAAGAAGCTGATCTGGGCCGAGGCGAAGGGATTTGCCCATGACGTCTGCCTGCAGATGGCTCGCGACAATCCGGAACTTTACCTGATCAAGATGGCGAAGAACCAGCGCAACGGCCGCATCTTCCTCGACTATTTGCGAAATGACCGGATGGCGACCGCCGTCGCTCCTCTGTCGCCACGGGCGCGGCCAGGCGCTACGGTGTCGATGCCGCTGACCTGGAGCCAGGTCAAAACCGATCTCGATCCGAAACGTTTTACCATCCGCACCGTGCCGACGCTGCTTGCCAAGACGAATGCCTGGCAGGACTATTGCGACGGGCAGCGATCTCTCGAGCAGGCGATCAAGCGTCTGGCAAAGGCGACGAGACAGGCCGCTTGACCAGCGGCCCGGTCGCCGACAGGCAGGAGGATCCCAAGATGATGGCGAACATCATGCAATGATCGAGATGGTGGAGACCTCTGGTGCGGGCACTGGGCCTTGCATTGCTCGGTCTCGGCATCCTCATTCTCATCGAACCGTCGATAGGCGCGTTGCTGTTTGGCGCGCCCATGACCGGTATTGCTGACCCGCTCTTCCTGCGCGCGTTAGCTGCTCGAGATCTCGCAACCGGCTCCTGGCTATTGGCTGCCCCGTCGATCTCGATGCCCGCCGCCACCGTTTCTCTTTTCGCGATTGCCCTGATACCGTTTGCGGACGTGTTGCTGGTCCTGTCAGAATGGGGATGGACACTGGCGCTGCTGCCGCACGCAGCCAGCCTCGTTGCCGTCATGATGCTCGCGCTTTGGGGCCGCCATCTCGCCTAGCCAACGGATACAGCATTTGATTGCCAGTGCGCCGGCCGATTTCCAAATGTCGCCCTTCCCAGGCTGTTGCCTGACGAACGTGACCGTGCTCCGGCAAAGGCAGGCCAGTCGTCAGAAACCTGCCCGCATTCGACCGCTTGCAGCTTTCGTATTCGAGCTTTGCTGCACAAGATCCCTGTCGGCAACCCTCAGGAGTTCCACGAATTCGGTGATGGTCCGAGTAGAATAGCCGACCGTCAAGACCTGCCATGTCGTACCGGCCATGCTCCCTCGCTCCGTGTCCACTGTGATCCTGTACCGCTTTACGCAACCGCAGCCAACACCTCTCCGATAGTTAGCGCACGCTGTCACCCGAACAGCACCGGAAGCCCGCCAACCAAGCCAGGAAACTGGAGGGTTCCTTCGAGGCGCTGTAAGGACAGTAGCCTGTATCCAGTCTGGACTTCGCAGCGATAGTCCCATCTTCAAAGGCAGCAATCAGGTCTTTGACATCGACATCACTGCCTTGACTTTGCGTTTCGCTATCAACGAACTCTTGGAAGACGCAGCGGCATCGATCCGCAAGCACAGCTTTTGTACCTCCTCGACAAAAAGAACCTCACGCATCCAACTTGAACAGACCACTGGCGTAAAACCCGTCGACCTTAAAGCCATGGCCAAGTACCCAAAGCGCGTCTGTTTCGATGCTGACATCAAGTGTGATTCGCGCCTCTCATGGGTCTGTCTGGACGTCAATGGAGGGAACGTTTCACCACGGCCAGAAAGAGATCCCCGAGCCGTACTCGTTCTTCCGCGACCATGAACAGGATGTTTTCCAGGCGGCGAGCAGACATCCTCGATCGCTCAGCGCGGCAATGATGCTGTGCCTCTATCAAGATACGGGGGCCGATTGCCGGTTGATATTGGGCAAGAGCGAGGCCCGCCCTGATCAGGAGCGCGCGTGTATCGGGGCGGTGTTCGGCGGCAATAGCGACGCAGAAAGCCTTCACAAGCCCCAGCTTTGGGATGGGCAACTCAACCTCATCGACCACCTGCTTGCGAATATCGTTCGCTTTGACAAATCGGAGGTACTCATCGACAAGAGCATTAGCCCGCTCGAGTTCATCAAGCGCGTCAATATCGCCGACGGCGCGATGATAGTCTCCTTCCATCGTCAAGCGCATAGCGTTCTCCTTTTGAACGGAAACGCTGAGAACTGCCGTTGGTTCATTCGAGCTCGCGCTGGGATGTCTATCGAGGTGCGCGTTCTGATATCGACCCAGTCTTGGGAACCTTGAACACTCCAGACGGTTATAGGGTGGTTACTACGAAACCGGGGTCTTTCCATGAAAATCGCTTGTGCAATGATCGCAACACTTACCCTTGCCATAACGCTGTCATCCTGCGGCAACACCATTCGGGGGATGGGCCAGGACACAGCCAACACTGTGAACGCCACCCAGAACGCCGGACATCGCGTCGCCAACGCAGCTAAATAAGATCCGTTAGCCCGTCGCCTCGTCAGGCCGGCGGGCTAATGCCGGACCGGTAACGGATCCGCTTGTGCTCGGAAGTTCTTGTCGTCATAGCGTTCATGGGCAGATCCTGGGGCGCATTTTCTCCCGCCCACCAGATATCGCCGATGGCACTCTGCCTTTTTCAGACGTTCAGGCCGACCACAGAAAAGATCACCAGCGTCAGAAACGTCCCCCTTAAGCGGTTCGCGTTGAGCTTGGCTTTGCTTCGGCCGCGCGGGCGAAATCGTGTTGACGACGGCAAATTCCTTGGGACGAAAACAGGTTGCTGCCGCGGGAAAATCCCTTTCTCGATTGTGAAACAGGCATGCCGGGAGTTTCGCCGCAAAGACCAGAGCTGCCTCTCCTTGCGTAAAGGAGTGCGGAGTACATCGGGCATTGCTATCAGGGTTTTGCACATCCGCACTCGACTCCCGCAATGCCCGGTGCTTCAATTTCCGCGGCTGGGAGGGAGAATGCACATATACTACGAGTGGAGCGAGGCCAAGCACGCCGACAATACCTCATAAAGTTCGCTTCTGTTTGGTTGGTTGCTATTGCACTGGCCCGTCTGCCGGTTTGGTGGTTGGTGCCGGAGACCGCTCTCAAAGCCGCCAACATGTAGCCTGAAGGCTGCCTGTCCAGGTCAAAATGCCTCCGGCTGGAGGAGGTCGAGCCGAAGGCATTCTTCACGAGGTAACGCAGCGATCGAGAGGGGCGATCTTGCCTCTGGGGAGGTCTAGGCGGCCGCGTCTTTCTAACGAACCTCTACCTTTTGCTTTGGTTCCAGCTTGTTTTCAAGAAAGTCGCAGCGCAGCGAAACGGATCTTACGGGCGACTGCGCGACTTGAGCTATCGGGAGCGGATGGAGAACACCGACGCTGCCGCTCGGACGCACGGCTCAGGGATGAATGCCGCAGAAGCGGGCGGGACCAACGGACGAAAATCTCGCTCCCGTCAGCTTTCGCGCTCCTTCTTTAGGCGACGGCGACGATAAGCTAAGGTGGAAAGCGATCGCGCCCGACCCGCGCAGTACTGTCTGCGTGCCGTCGGTTGTTATGCTTGGGTTCGTTTACCGAGGCGTTCGGGGAAACCTGTGGCCGGACCATAGCGAAGGCTGCAACAAGTGAGCTGTCAAAATAGGAAAGCAGCCGGCGCTCTAGGGAACCACTCCAATTGCGGGCAGCCGGATTGCCGGCCGTGGCATTAGACGTGCTCACGGACCCGGGGTTCGCCTGCCCACCGAGATGCAGTTTTCGTTTTGGTCGGCTGCGCGACGGTTGGCCGTCGCAGCAAGCTGCGGCGCGAATCCCCGCCCTGCGTCCCCGTTTGCTCGCCCTGCCGTGCTGCCGTCGCTTCCCCGGATAGGTGCTCCAAGCGGCCCCCCAGTCGGGCCCTCCCCAAACCGCAGCAGGAACGCGATATTGGGCGAATGAAATCGACAGGAGGTAGACAGCCGCGCCAGTGCTTGGAGAATTTCGACGAACATTCAGCATTTCTTGCGTTTGAGGCCGGACACCCGAGCAAACACAAGGTTCCAGTCGCATGCGTCGCCGTCCTCGCAGATTTCGTAGTTGTCCTGTCCTCAAGAAGGATGCAGCGGTTTTCCGCGCCAGCGATCCCGCGAGGGCTTCAGGACGTCGCTGAGCAGCCCATATTTTGCCGTGATGCTGACGTTTTTGGAGGGGTTCGGCATCATTGGGAAAAGCAGTACGCTAGCGGACAGGGACGCTCAAGACGTTGAAGCGGCAAGGCAATCCGCCCATATAAGGAGTAACCCTCAAGGATGATTGCCATGGTGAGCAGGCTCAGAAAAACCCTGACCGTGCAGCAACGCGCGTCAGCTTTTGAACATACGAACAAGATCGCGACCGAGGCCGCAGAAGAAGAGCGTCGTCTTCGCAAAGAGAAGACTGAACGGCTGAGAAGACTGCGGCTCTCTGAAGACGACGAACCTTCTGGTAGCTGCGGAACACAGCCCGCGGTCGGACATTCCTAGTGAGCTCGAACCCGGAGTAGACACATGGACCAGCAAAATTTATCAGAGACAACCAGCCCTTCGGAAACCCGTCGTGCAAAGCGGATCGCCAAGGGATACACGATTGAAGACCTAGCAGTCGCAACAGGATTGACGGCTACTGAGATCGCAGCCTCCGAGCAGGACGACGCGGCTCCAGAGCACCACGTCGAACGCATCGCACATGTTTTGGCATAGTCTTCAATCACACGGAGAGGAACATTGGCACGAACAGGTAAAAGCGCCATCGATCTCATAATTGGTGAAAATCTTGCCCGCATAAGAAAAGCGAGAGGGTTGAGCCAGTCGTCGATCGCCGAAGTCCTCGATATCACGTTCCAACAAGTCCAGAAGTACGAAAAGGGCACAAACCGCGTGAGTGCAAGTGTCCTGTTCGAATTGGCACAGGCGCTCTCGGTGCCAATGGATGACTTCTTCCATGGAGCCGAGCCGACGATCCGAAATGACGCTCTAAGAAGATCTCGCCGAGCCCCTCCCCTAAGCGGCGAACTCAGTGCCGTCAAAAGTGCTGCCGTAAAGAAGGCGCTACTGGGTTTGATTAGGGAGGTTTCGGCAGAACCGGACGAGGACGATCCTTCCCGAACCAACGGCAGGTCGCATTGAGTGGCCCCCCGACCCTGTCGAAGCCATTGATTGACGCTCGCTGCTCAAAGACCCAGCCCATCTGCGCTGCGCCACAATTGAGCGACAGGGACGCTCATCCTTAATCGACTGTGCGCATGTTGACGAGTGCGGCCTTGCCGATCTCGTGAGGGTCATGTCGTTACTCGCCGGCTGGGCAGCCTGGCTAACCGAAGCGACCATAATAAGCAAGGCTGTGTCGGCAGCGGAAACATAGGGCCGCAGGCCATTGGAGCTCCAGCACCTTCATTCGCTCGCTGCTTTTGCCACGGCACCGGTGTTGGCTTTTAGGCAAGTGCCGGATGGATATTCCGTCCAACCTCCACGCATGGATCAAATCCCGTCCGCCACCGTACGTTCTGTGGATATACATGAGATGGACTTGTACTGGTCCCCGCGACCCTCAAATTGGTTATTGACTTGCGCGTTTGACATTGCTGCCGAAGACTGTCCGTCTGCAAATATCTTGAGACTTTTTATGAGGTCGCACGATCAATGAAGCCCAATGGTTTCCAACACCTGCGCACGTGCAAATGTGATGCTGCAGGTCCGGCGAGCGTAGAATCGAGGATCCCGGCTCTTTTTTTCTTTCCTCGTCTTCGGATTTAATCGGATAATGCGCTGGAGACTCTGAAGCGGTTCTCGGCATGTTTTGAGGAAGGAGGAGCACGCTTTGCAACGAAGGCTGGCAGCCATCCTGGTCGCCGATGTGGTCGGCTATTCACGGCTTGTTGAGAAGGACGAAGGCAGGACGCTTTCGGCCTTGCCCACTTTGCAGACCGCATTGCTCCAGCCACAGATCGCTGCACACGCAGGACGCATCGTCAAGTTGATGGGCGACGGCTTGATTGCTGAATTTGCCTCGGTCGTTGAGGCAGTTTCCTGCGCTGTCCAGATGCAGAATGCGATCGCGCGACAGCATGATCGGTCCGATACCACCAGCAAGATCGTCTTTCGGATCGGCATTAATGTTGGTGACGTCGTCGTCGATGGTGACGATCTGCTCGGGGATGGCGTGAATGTGGCGGCACGGCTGGAGCAAATCTGCCCGCCCGGTGACATACTGATGTCAGGCACAGCCTATGACCATCTCGCCGGAAAGATCGACACGAAGATAAACTATGCGGGAGAGCAGCACCTCAAGAACATCTCGCGGCCAATCAAGCCTATCATGTGCCGCTCAGCGGATCGATTTTTGTCTCCTTAGCGGCTTCGACCCCGATCGGGCCAGCAATCGCCGTACTGCCCTTCGAGAACATGTCGGACGATCCGGAACAAGTCTATTTCAGCGACGGCATAACCGCAGACATCATTACCGAACTGGCTCGTTTCACTGAACTGATGGTGATCGCCAGAACCTCATCGTTTGCGCTTCGCGGGCGCACCACGGATTTGCGCGAGATCGGGCGCACTCTTGGTGCCGGTTACATTGTCGAGGGTAGCGTCAGGCGCGCCGCAAGCCGGGTGCGGATTACGGTACAGCTCGTCGAAACGGTCGGCGGGATGCATCTCTGGGCCAATCGCTACGATCGGTCCATCGACGATATTTTCGCCACTCAGGAAGAAATAGCCCAGGCCATCGTTGCGATGGTAGCGCAACGCGTCATCGACAATAATGAGCTGACGTCGCGAAGACGTCGCCCAGAGGACATGCGGGCCTATGACCTTTTCCTTCAGGGCAACCGGTTATCTGATGATTTCACACCCGGCGCTCAGGAGCGCGCGGAGGCATTGTTTATCCGCGCCGCCGAGGCCGATACCGGCTTCGCCAGGGCCTATACCGGTCTTGCCTATATCTACCTCAACCGCGCCTCGGATGGCGACATCGGCATTCCGCGGGATCGTGACGAAAACCGGATCAAGTCTCTGCGCGCAGCCGAGACAGCTTTCGCGCTCGATCCGAGCGATCCGCGGGTGCAGAGCACATTGGGCTATATATGTTTAACCTGGAGAGACTTCAGAAGGGCTGAGCACCATCTCGATCTGGCAAAATCCATGAACCCAAACGATGCGACAATCCTGATCCTTTCGGCATCCATGCAAGGTTCGCTCGGTCGGCCAGAAGAAGGTCTTGCTGGCGCCGAGATGGCCTGTCGGCTGAACCCGCTCTACCCCAGCTGGTATTATTACAAAACTCGCCTGCTCTTCCTTTCAGGCAGGTACGGTGAAGCATCGCTTCTGCTCGAACAGAGAACATTCGCGACGCCGGACCGAGAGCCGCGGGACATGGCCTGGCGCGCTGCATCCTATGGACATCTCGATCGGATCGCGGATGCCGAAAGATGCGCCGCAACCTTCCTCAATGCCGTCGGCGCGCGGTGGCGAGGGAACGAGGCCCCGAGCGCGGCCGACTACGTCAACTGGCTGGTGGACGTCTCCTATCTCAGCGAAGAGCGCGATGTTTCGCGACTGCGCGAAGGACTTAGGCGCGCGGGCCTACCAACCTAGCGATTTCATAGCTCCGGTGCCGTCCGCCGGGGCTTTGCTGGCTAGCAACCAATGCCCTCGAGATCAGCCATCATGCGAGCGAGCGATATAGCGGGTGATGTCGCGGTGCCTTTTGCGCAGAAGCGAGCTTTGCGTGCCGTTGATGTATCAATATCCGGCTCCATCGTCAGCCAGTCGATAGCTCGAGGCGCCGCTGAAACTTGCCCTGCTAGAAGATCCGACAATACAACCGAATCTCTGGAACTAGCGCTGCAAGCAAGGCCACCCCCGGTTTCGGCGCCAGCCGATGATTTCTTAAGCCCTACCCCCGTCGCACCGTATGCGAATCACGGCGGACAAAAGGCGACACGTTGATCGCGACATTCAAGCGGCCGTCACCCGGTTGGCTGCCACATGCTGTATAGCCGTCTGAAGCTGTTCCTGCGTGAAGGGTTTTGTCATTCTCAACAGGTTCAGGACGGCGGGATCGTCCGGAAGCTCGGCATAGCCCGAAGCCAGGATCACGGGCATGCTTTTGTATTGGGTCGATATGGACCGGGCAAGTTCGGCTCCCGTCATTCCAGGCATTGCATGATCGGTGACCACAATATCGCAGATTTGACCGGCCGAGAGAATTTCCAGTGCGACTTGAGCAGACGATGCCTCTAGCGGAATATGTCCCAGATCTTCCAGCATCGCCATGGTGCCCAGCCGCACGAGGGGATCATCGTCCACGACAAGGATCCTCAAGGCGTGGCTCACCGCTACGGCGGTTTCAATCGCCTCGGCCTTCTTCACGCCTGCTGTATCATAGACTTGTGCCACCGGTAACCAGAGCGATACGGTAGTCCCTGTCCCTTTGATGCTCGACAGTTCGAGCATCCCGCCGGACTGGGCCGCAAGACCATGAACCATGGAAAGACCGAGCCCGGTGCCTTTTCCAGGACCCTTCGTGGTAAAGAACGGCTCCGTGGCACGAGCGGCAACGGCCTCGTCCATGCCTTCGCCGTGGTCGGTGACCTCGAGTTTCACGTAGCGGCCGGGTTTGAGCGCGACTGGACGAACCGAATGATTTTCTTGCGCAGACACCAGGATCGTGCCGCCCTCACCCATCGCATCGCGCGCATTGACCGACAAATTGAGCAGAGCGAGTTCGAGTTGATTGCCGTCAACGAGCACACGCGGCAGGTCCGGTTGGATCTCGCTCCTTATGTCGAGGCCTGGGCCGATCGCCTTTTTAAGAAGATCCTCAACATTCTCGAACAGTTCCCGGAAATCGACGGCCTGCGGCTTGAGCTCCTGCCGTCGCGCGAAAGCCAGAAGACGTTGCGTCAGCGCCGCTCCTCTTTCCGCCGCTTGCAAGGCATTCGCCATGAGACGATCACTCTTATCGTCGGGTGGTAGGCGCTTCTTCAGAAGGTTCAGGCTGCCCATGATTGCCATGAGCAAATTATTAAAATCGTGCGCGACGCCCCCGGTCAGCTGACCGATCGTGTCGAGCTTTTGCGCTTCGAACAGCTGGGCGAGGGCCTCCTCCCGCTCGCGCGTCCTCTGATCAATGCGCTGTTCGAGTTCTTCATTGAGCAGGCGCAGCGCCCGCGAGGAGGATTCCAGCTCGGCCGTGCGCTCCCGAACCCGGTTTTCGAGTTCCGCATTCAGCAGCTCAAGCTCCCTCGTCTTTCGATAGAGCTCGGTGAAGACCCTCACCTTGGCCCGAAGAACGTCAGGAACAATCGGCACCGATACATAATCGACCGCTCCGGCCTCATATCCGCGCAGGCGGTCCGGCTCAGCCATCATGATCGCCGAGACGAAAATGATTGCCGTGTTCTGATAGCGTGGATGTTCCCTGATCATGTTGACGAGTTCGAAGCCGTCCTGTTCAGGCATGCAGACATCGACCAGAATGACGGCTATTTCGTTACGCAGAAGATGTTCTAGGGCCTCGCGCCCTGACTGGGCCTTGATGAGGTTTTCTCCAAGTTCCTGGAGGATCACCTCGTAGCTGAGAAGTTTCGCGGGCTGGTCATCAACAAGAAGGATATTGACGGGATTCACGGCCGGCTCCTCAGCGATGCAGCCACATGCGCAGCGCCGACAGGAGCTGCTCGGTGTTGACCGGCTTTGCCAGATAATCCGAAGCCCCAGCTTCGAGACATTTCTCTCGATCGCCCTTCATCGCCTTCGCCGTCAGTGCCACAATCGGCAGGCGACGGAAATTCGGATCGGAGCGGATGACCTGCATCGTCTCGTAACCGTCCATGCCCGGCATCATGATATCCATCAAGACGATCGCCACTTTAGGCTCGTTGTTGATCACCTCGATCGCCTCAGTGCCGGTGGTGGCCGTCAGGACCTTCATGCCGCGGCGCTCCAGAACGCTGCTGAGCGCGAAGATGTTACGTGCATCATCGTCGACGAGCAAAACCGTCTCGCCAACAAGGTCTTCATCCGAACTGTGCAGCTCCTCCAACATCGCCTGCTTGGCGGCGGGCAAGTCGGCAACGACACGATGCAGGAAAAGCGCCGTTTCATCGAGCAAGCGTTCAGGTGACTCGACGCCCTTGACCACGACGCTACGGGCCATGCTGTGAAGCTTGGCGTCTTCTTCGGGCGAAAGTTCGCGGCCCGTGAACACAACGACAGGCACTTCACCGATCTCAGCGTCGTCACGCATCCGTTCCAGCACGTCGAAACCGGACATATCGGGGAGCGAAAGATCTAGCACGACGCAATCGGCAGGATTACTTCTGAGTGCCGCAAGCGCTTCCGATCCCGAGCCAACGCTCGCTATATCGATATCGTCATGGCCAAGGAGCGCGGAAACGCTCATCCGCTCCGCCTCGTTGTCCTCTACCAGGAGAAGACGCTTGCGTCTCGGCTCGGCGTAGGCCTTCAGGCGTGAAAGCGCCTTGCCGAGGCCATCAGGCGTCGTCGGCTTGCTCATGAAAGCAAAGGCCCCGCGCGTCAGTCCGTGTTGGCGGTCTTCGTCGAGGCTGATGATCTGCACCGGAATGTGCCGCGTCAACGCATTCTGCTTGAGCTGGCTCAAGACCGTCCATCCCAGCATGTCTGGGAGGTAGATGTCGAGGGAGATCGCCGACGGCTTGTATTCCTGCGCAAGCGCCAGAGCCTCGCTGCCGCGCATCGCCACGAGAACCTTAAAGCCGCTGTCACGGGCGAGGTCGAGCAGAACCCGCGCATAATGGGCGTCATCCTCCACGACGAGAAGCACCGTATCGGCGGCCGTAATATTCTCGCGGTCGTCTTCCACCTGCTCGCCGGGCTTGTCTGGCCGCCGTCCGGCGATGGCCTCCGAAAGCTGAACAACATTGCTGGGTTCGGTAACAACCTTCGGCGCCACGGCGCCCGCACCAACGTAAGTCAATGGCAGGTAAAGTGCGAAAGTGCTACCCACTCCGGGGCTGCTGCGAAGCTGGATCTCGCCGCCGAGCAGATTTGCAAGCTCACGGCTGATGGCAAGGCCAAGCCCTGTGCCGCCATATTTGCGGCTGGTCGAGGCGTCAGCCTGTTGGAAAGCCTCGAAAATTATGCGCTGTTTTTCCGGCGGGATGCCGATGCCGGTATCAACAACCTCGAAGGCGAGGACGGACGGGGCGTGTTTGAGCGAAGGATGGTCGGAAGACCAGCCGCTCGCCACCGCCGAAACGCGCAGCGTAACGCCGCCCTGCCCAGTAAACTTGAAGGCATTCGAAAGCAGGTTCTTCAGGATCTGCTGGAGCCGCTTGGCGTCCGTGAGGATGCTTCTGGGCGCATCCGTGCCGACTTCGACCGCAAAGGCGAGACCACGATTGTCCGCCTCGTGGCGGAAAGGCCGGGCGATAACGTCCAGAAGGTTGTTGATAAAAATTTCCTCGGCGTCGACCGATACGGTTCCGGACTCGATCTTGGAAAGGTCAAGGATGTCACTGATGAGGTTGAGGAGGTCCGTGCCTGCGCCGTGGATCGTCTTTGCAAACTCCACCTGCTTTCCGGAAAGATTACCTTCCGGGTTTTCCCCGAGCTGCTGTCCCAGGATGAGGATGGAATTGAGCGGCGTACGCAATTCGTGCGACATGTTTGCCAGAAATTCCGACTTGTATTTCGACGTCAGCGCGAGTTCGGTCGCCTTTTCCTCAAGTGCGCGACGGGCCTGTTCGATTTCCTGGTTCTTGGCCTCGACCTCGACATTTCGCTCCGCAAGCTGCTGGGCCTTCTGTTCGAGCTGCTCGTTGGTCTGCTGAAGCTCGCCCTGCTGGGTCTGAAGCTCGGCGGCGAGCTGCTGCGACTGCTTGAGCAAGCCTTCCGTCTGCATCGTCGCTGCAATCGAGTTGAGGACGATGCCGATCGACGTGGTGAGCTGGTCGAGGAAAGAGAGCTGCAATTCGGTGAAATTACCGGCCGATGCGAGCTCAATGACCGCCTTGACCTGCCCCTCGAAATGCACGGGAAGGACGATTGCGCTTCTCGGAAGTGCCGAGAAGACGCCGGAACTGATCGGAACGACATTGCTCGGAAGATCGGTGATCAGGATACGCCGGGCGTCGCTGGCGCACTGGCCGACAAGGCCCTGCCCGAATTCGAGCCTGGTCGGGTGAGACGTCTCCGTGCCCTGTGCGTAGACCGACAGGAGCGACAGTATCGGCTGGGGGCCGTCATCGACCTGGTAGATCACGCCCTGGTGAGCACCGACCAGAGGCGCCAGTTCCGACAAGAGCATTTTGCCGACAAGCGTCAGATCGCGCTGACCCTGCAGCATGTTGGTGAAGCGCGCCAGATTTGTCTTCAGCCAGTCCTGCTCGGTATTGCGCTCGGTCGTCAGGCGCAAGTTATCGATCATCGTGTTGATATTGTCCTTCAGCTCCGCCACCTCGCCGCGTGCCTCGACCTGGATCGAGCGGGTCAGGTCGCCTTTGGTAACCGCGGTTGCGACCTCGGCGATTGCGCGCACCTGGGTGGTGAGGTTGGCGGCAAGCAGGTTGACGTTGCCTGTCAGATCCTTCCATGTACCGGCTGTTCCTGGAACATTTGCCTGGCCACCCAACCGGCCCTCGACGCCCACTTCGCGGGCCACGCTGGTGACCTGATCGGCAAACGTGGCGAGCGTGTTGGTCATGTTGTTGATCGTCTCGGCGAGGGCGGCCACCTCGCCCTTGGAGGCGACTGTGAGGTTCTGCTTCAGGTCGCCATTCGCGACAGCCGTTACCACCTTGACGATGCCTCGCACCTGCTCGGTCAGATTGGCGGCCATGACGTTGACAGTGTCCGTCAGATCCTTCCACGTGCCCGCAACGCCCGGCACCTGCGCCTGTCCACCGAGCTTGCCATCGGTTCCCACTTCGCGCGCAACACGCGTCACTTCACCGGCAAAGGCGTTGAGCTGATCGACCATCGTGTTGATGGTGTTCTTGAGTTCGAGGATTTCACCTTTCACATCGACGGTGATCTTTCGCGACAGATCCCCGCGCGCCACCGCCGTCGTCACTTCGGCGATATTGCGAACCTGGGTCGTCAGGTTGGCCGCAAGAAGGTTGACGTTGTCGGTCAAGTCCTTCCAGGTGCCGGCAACGCCTGGAACAACAGCCTGGCCTCCGAGACGCCCGTCGGTGCCCACTTCACGCGCGACACGCGTCACTTCGCCCGCAAACGAGCGCAGCTGGTCCACCATCGTGTTCAGCGTGTCCTTCAGGAGCAGGATTTCGCCGCGCACGTCGACGGTGATCTTGCGGCTGAGGTCGCCATTGGCGATCGCTGTCGCCACTTCGGCGATGTTGCGCACCTGGGCCGTCAGGTTGCCAGCCATGGAGTTGACACTGTCGGTCAGGTCCTTCCAGGTACCGGCCACGCCGGAGACCTGCGCCTGTCCGCCGAGCTTGCCTTCCGTTCCCACTTCGCGAGCCACGCGCGTGACTTCGCCGGCGAAGGCATTGAGCTGGTCCACCATCGTGTTGATGGTGTTCTTAAGCTCCAGGATCTCACCCTTCACGTCGACGGTAATTTTTCGCGAAAGGTCGCCACGCGCAACCGCCGTCGTCACTTCGGCGATGTTGCGCACCTGGCCGGTAAGGTTCGACGCCATCGAGTTGACGTTCTCCGTCAGGTCCTTCCAGGTGCCGGCGACGCCCGGCACCTGCGCCTGCCCGCCTAGCTTGCCTTCGGTACCGACCTCACGGGCAACGCGCGTCACTTCGGAGGCAAACCGGTTGAGCTGATCGACCATCGTGTTCAGGGTTTCCTTCAGCTCGAGGATTTCTCCCGAAACCGAAACCGTGATTTTCTTGGACAGGTCGCCATTGGCGATCGCCGTCGAAACCTCGGCGATATTGCGCACCTGCGCCGTCAGATTACCAGCCATCGAATTGACATTGTCGGTCAGATCCTTCCAGGTGCCGGCCACGCCACGAACGTTTGCTTGCCCGCCCAGGCGCCCTTCCGTGCCGACTTCGCGCGCGACACGCGTTACCTCGCCCGCAAAGCCGTTGAGCTGGTCGACCATCGTGTTGATCGTTTCCTTCAGCTCAAGGATTTCGCCAGAAACCGTCACCGTGATCTTTTTCGACAGGTCGCCCTGGGCGACGGCGGTCGCAACTTCCGCGATGTTGCGAACCTGCCCCGTGAGGTTGGAGGCCATGGAATTGACGGAATCGGTCAAGTCCTTCCAGGTCCCGGCAACGCCGCGCACGTTTGCCTGACCGCCCAACTGCCCTTCGGTGCCGACCTCACGGGCGACGCGTGTAACCTCTGAAGCAAAGGCGTTGAGCTGGTCGACCATCGTATTGATCGTTTCCTTCAGCTCCAGGATCTCGCCCTTCACGTCGACGGTGATTTTCTTCGACAGATCGCCGCTGGCGATCGCGGTCGAGACCTCTGCGATGTTGCGTACCTGAGCGGTAAGGTTGCCCGCCATCGAATTGACATTGTCGGTCAGGTCCTTCCAAGTCCCCGCGACACCTGGCACCTGCGCCTGCCCGCCCAGGCGGCCTTCGGTGCCCACCTCGCGGGCGACGCGCGTCACTTCTCCTGCAAATCCGTTCAACTGGTCGACCATAGTATTGATGGTCTCCTTCAGCTCCAGGATTTCTCCAGAAACCGTGACGGTGATCTTCTTAGACAGGTCGCCGTTGGCGATCGCTGTCGAGACGTCCGCGATGTTGCGCACCTGAGCGGTCAGGTTGGAGGCCATCGAGTTGACGTTGTCGGTCAAATCCTTCCATGTTCCTGCGACACCTGGCACCTGCGCTTGCCCGCCAAGGCGGCCTTCGGTGCCCACCTCGCGGGCAACGCGCGTCACCTCGCCGGCAAACCCGTTCAACTGGTCGACCATGGTGTTGATGGTCTCCTTGAGCTCCAGGATTTCGCCGGAGACATCCACGGTGATCTTGCGCGACAGGTCGCCCCGCGCAACGGCCGTCGTGACCTGAGCGATATTGCGCACCTGTGCCGTCAGGTTGCCGCACATGGCGTTGACAGAGTCCGTCAGATCCTTCCACGTGCCAGCGACGCCGGGTACCAGTGCCTGTCCGCCGAGTTTGCCCTCGGTGCCGACTTCGCGCGCCACGCGCGTGACTTCTGAGGCGAAGGCGCGAAGCTGGTCCACCATCGTATTGATTGCTTCTTTCAGCTGCAGGATCTCACCCCGCACATCGACGGTGATCTTCTTTGAAAGGTCGCCGTTGGCAACCGCTATCGTGACGTCGGCAATGTTTCGCACCTGCGCCGTCAGATTCGAAGCCATCGAATTGACGCTTTCGGTAAGGTCCTTCCAGACACCCGTGACTTCTGGCACCTGCGCCTGCCCGCCGAGCTTGCCGTCCGTGCCGACCTCGCGCGCAACGCGGGTTACCTCCGAGGTGAATACGCCGAGCTGCTTGATCATCGTATTGACGATATCAGCGGAGCGAAGAAACTCCCCTTGTAGGGGCCGACCGTCCACATCAAGAGGCACGGTCTGGAGGAGGTCGCCTTTCGCAACCGCGGTAATCGTGCGGGTAACGGCCGTCGTCGGCCACAGGAGATCGTCGATCAGGGTGTTGATCGAGCTTTCCATGTCGGCCCATGCCCCGTCGGACAAGCCAAATCGGACGCGCGTGCTGGTGCGGCCGTCCCGCCCGACGACCTGGCCGACATTCTCGAGTTGTGCCGCCATTTTTTGATTTGCGGCGATAATATCGTTGAGCGTATCGGCAATTTTGCCGGTCACTCCGGTCAAGTCAGAGCGCATCCTGACAGAGAAGTCGCCTCTTTTCATGACCAGAAGGACGTCCAGGAGCGCGCGTGCATCAGTGCTCGCCATCGCCGTCGGATCACCATCCGGACGAATGTGCGCAGCCGTCTCGTCAAGTTCGACCGGATTGTTCTGTTTTCCCACCATGTGCCCTCCCGCGAAGTGGTCCTGAATCTAGAGCTCCAGGCAGAAATTGCCATGGCGGCCCACGCGCGGAAGCGTCGGGAACGACGACTGGAGCAATTCCGTTCCAGGACGCGGAGGGGCGAGCACCCCAAAGGGTTGGACAAACGCTTCCCAAGCCAGCATCTCCTACTGGCCGTACCCCTGCTCAGACATCGTCCGGGAAGCTTTGCCGACCGTAGGGAAACCGAGCCCTCTAAGGTCTTCATCATCGTCAATCGGGCCTGATCGGCTAATCGTCCGTCATTTAGACGAGGCGGTTTTTCTCGTCGACCGGCACGCCCGTCGTCGTTCTCCCATACCAACCAATGCAGGGATCAATTGGAAGTCTCGACCTCCCTCAGGTAGGGCACTGCAACCGGTCTCTATCGACAAGCGGAAGGCCGCGCCTTCAATGCGCCGTTAACGCTTCATCAGTGGAGCGCCGGCCCTACGGGATATTCCGGGTGAATTGAATGAAAGGTTGCAATGAGGCTAATCGCGCGCAAGACGACGTCCTGGGCAAGCCCAAGTTCGTTCGCCGCCAAGTCGTTGGCGACCGAAAGCAACGCCTTTCCCACGGATGCCATCACCATCTCAAGGGCATCATCTCCCTCGTCTGCGGCCCATCTGGCGTTGCGCTCAAGAGTGACCGCGAGCCGCTCGAGCATGGCCTGACGTTCAGGCAGGGCCAGCTCCTCAAAATTCTGAAAGACCATCTCCAATGAAGACTCCATGATCGATGACGTCGCGCCCGCCGATCATGAACGTCGGTTGCTGCAAAAAGATGCAGTACGGATGAGATGTCTTCTCGCGACACTCCGAATGAACTTGGCTGCGATGATCGAAGCAGCCCTGCTGGTCTCTTGATCAAATTTGTCCGGCTTGGCAAAACCGCCGGTAGCTGGTCTACGACACCGAGAGCGAAGAGACCCCTCATTTTGCCCTCTGGCCGGCGCCGCACCTCGCCATGATTATCGCCTCAACAGCGGAAACGAAGAAGCCAGGAAGCACGCTCCTCAGTGCTTGCAAATGCTGGATCGCAGTCCAGCCGATGCATGGCTTGAAATGGCGGCTCAGCCGATTTCGCGGAAGGTGATGGAATAGCGCATTTGTTCCACGGGCGGGATGGAGTGCTCCCATTCGCTGCGTGCAGGACCGGAAAGGAGGTAGGCAGAACCAGGCTCGACCCTCACTGAAGCGCGTTCCCACTTGTTGCCGACGCGACGCCTCAGCCTGAACGTGCAGCTCGATAGCAGTGAGACGCCGACAACCCTGCCAAAAACCTTCTTGTCCTTATGCCACCCGATCGGAGCTCCTTGGGCATATTCGGTAACAAGGGCCTGCTGCAGCCTCTCGGGATCGATGCCGGCAAATGTTGCCGCAAGCTTGCGCACCGGAAGGAGAAAAGGTGGGATTTCGGTGACGCGGCTTACTTCGTCGGTGTCGAAGTCGTATTTCCAGCCATAGGAGGTGGCTCTTCGCTTGCCCTCGAAACCGTGAAATGCGAAGGGCTTCAGCGGCAATAGTCCGATTTCGCGAAGTAGATCTGACTGCACGTCCGCCGGAACGACATCGGGCTTATAGCGAAACCCATCCGGTAATGCGGGTGCGACGACCGCGAACAGGTCTAGCTGTGCAAAGTCGGCCATCGTCGCTTCTCCTCTAATGGACGCTTGGGGTTATGAAGATTGCGGTGAATTTCTCCACCACCCGTTTGCTGGAATGTGATCGGCTGTTTCTCGGCAGAAAGACTGGAGGCTCTCGAGCGGCCGATCCGGTCCTTAGGGCGCAGCTCCATGATACTACGACAATCTTCAAGTCGTTCGGTCGATACCCTAACGCGACGCAGTTCTTCCGTCATTGCGCCTTTCGATCTGCGGGTAACCTCAGCGCTCAGCCGAGTTGCTTGGCGATGATCGCCTTCAGTTCGGCGCGGGTGAGCAGGCAGGGGTTTGGCTTCTGATTGTTGGCTGGCTTATCAGCGCGAGGGGTAGCTCCGTGGGGCGTTGAAGCCGCCGGGGCGGCGGTAGTGGGTATCTTGTTCATTCGATTCCTTTGAAAGCCAACGCAGCCGAGACCAGTCGAGCGATCAAAACGCTCCCGACCGGCGTCCAGTGGGACGTCCGGCGTGGCAAAATGCAATGTTGTCAGCGAGATACCGTACATAAGGCGTGGCGCGGCGGATTACAAGACGACCGCGATGTCAGCAGTGCCCCTTTCGTCTGCGGGGACGAACTCCAACGCGGTTGAGCAGTCTTCACATCGAACAGTTCACGACCAACGACGCCGCCGGCTTCTTTGTGACGCCAGGGATGGCCGTCTCCAGAGGAGGCCGGCCAACCGTCTGAGACCATCAGGTTGCAACTCTCCGCGCGGCGCGGTTCGGCTTCGGTTTCCAATGCGCCATAACAGCCGGCATCCCAGCCTCGAGACAAGCGGCCATGAATGCCTCCCGTGCGACGAAAGCGGGCACCACCCCGTTCAGTGCGGCGCGGCAGGTCTTCACGGCCCGGTGATGGCGCTCTCCGTGCCGCAACGGCCATTCGTTTTCGAGAAAGTCGAGGGCGTCGTAAATGCCGGCGAAAGTCTTTTCCAAACCGCATTGCAATCGGATCGTCACCGGCCGGGTCCATTGAACATCGTTGAGCGGCATGTTCTTCCTCCTTCCAATGCCACTGATTGTCTCCTCAGGATGATATTGTGAAACGGTGTTGCCGCTTCAAGAGGTGGCTTGGCCATATACCGCGTCTGCGTGAGCATGGCCGGAGCATAAGGAACAGAGCATGCTGTTCGCAGCGGCTATCATGGCGCCAATGACCATCCTGCCATCGCGCCTCCACCTTCGGCAAATCCTGGCGGTGTGGATTGGCTCAACGCTGACCGGCCTCAGCGGGATCACCGCCGGTTCCACAGGCAGTTGACGCCGCGCCCGCCCCAGCCCCCGCGCCACCCCACGCCAAAGTACCGGCGGCGACTGCAAACCTACAATACGAAGACGGCTTGCAACCGGCCGTCCCGATAAGATCAAACGGCGAACGTGCCGACGGGCAGTGGGCGAAGACCATCGTTTGTCGGACAGACGGATCGATACCATATGCTGTCCGCAGACAACCACCGCCATCGGTCGATCTTGAACACGTGCGACGTCTCGCCGGCACCACCACGCAACGAGCGTGTGAGACGGGCCTGCGCTGTTTGTACGATCTACGGCTGAGAACGATTGGTGAAATGCGCGTTCCCAAGCCCGGTTCCGATCGTCAGGATTGCCCAGCTTGACACATCGGTCATCAGCGGTATCTGCGAAAGCCCCTGAACGACGCCGTCATTGTGCATCATAACGAACGTTTCCCCCTCGTTTATCTTAGGGATGCTTTTGACGAGAGCCGCAGGCAGGTTGAAATGATCGCTCTCCCAGTTTCCGCCTGGCAGGTTCTGACCTCCCCGGACGATGGCACCATCGGCTTCGATCACTCCCGGGCAGCCGATCCCGATCAGTGGTGCAAGGTTGAGCTCCGCCTCAGTCGCTTTGGTCACTAGTTCTTCAAGCATTTCAGATAGCTTCGCGACGGTGGCAGTCCGGCTCGGGTTTTCCTCCGCGTGCTTCCAGATGAGCGACGCCGCCACGGCGGCATCTTTGCTTGTGCTTCTCTTATCCTTGCCGAACCGAACCACTCCTGCCCTGACGTTGGTTCCGCCAATGTCAACGGCGAGTATTGCATCATGGCCCTTCAGCATCCATTCGGGCATCAGGTGCACCGAACCGATCAGGCCGGCATCGTCTGGATGATGCGCAATCGGAACGAGTTCGATCTCGACACCATCACCGCGCAGGAGCATCATCGTGCGCGCGATGACAAGTTCGCCAACCCTTCGCTGACGGAAACCGCCGCCAACAGCAATTCGCTCGGTTTTCTTCCATGACTTTTCGTTCAAGAACTTTCTTATTACGCCGGCAAAGTCCCGAGAAAACTCCTCTACCGCACCGAATATCATGGCTGCGGCCTCTGCATCCTCGCCGCAAAGCAGCGCGTCGATATCCTTTTTCTTCAACTCCTTAGTCGCGACCTTTCCAAAGGGGTCGCGCGCGAGCTCTCGCAAGAGCTTTCTCTGCTGGTCTACCTTGTCGCGAAAAGACTTCTTGTTTGCGCCGTCACCGATGAAACCTTTCCGGTCCCGCGCCTCGTTGTTGTAGTCATCAATAACCACAGAAGGCAATGTTGCCCCGCCGTGAACGAGTGGTGTCGTATCGTTGGCGGGCTTGCGGTTTGTTTTGGTCATAAAAGCTCGCAGGGCAGTGGGTCGGGACCGCAGGAACGCGCGAGCGACGTTTGATGTTCCCGAGGAGGACAAGGGAGTTACCAGACAACGCAGCAGCGCGACGGATGTCGGGCTCAAGCCGGCTGCGCGGTCACCGTCAACTTGCCGTAAGAATGCGTCATTGATCGGCAGAGCGAGCTGACGGCTGGAAAGGGAGCGTGAAAAGACGTCGGTGCGGTGGCCCCGAAACTCATCGGTATCGGGCTTGTCGAGAACATGGGTCGTCAATAAGATCATCGGCGCGCTCGGCATCGATGGCGAGGAAACCGCCTACGCCGGACGAATACTGGAGCGTCGCGTCGATAAGCCCACGAGCCAGCTCCGGCCGGTCTTCGCACGCTCTTCCAAGAGCGTTCACGGTCGTTCCTCAAGGAATCGAGGGCATCTCGTAGAACATCGAGTTGGGTCTCGACGGTCGGATCGTTCGGGGCCTCGCGGCGAGCGCGTGCGATCAGGCGATCCGTCGTCGACAATGCCCAGAGCGGCATTGATTGTGATGTTCAGCATGTTTCCCCCTTTACCGGCCCCCCTAGCGAGCTCGAGGGGAAACATGCTCGGCGGCAATCCCGAAATTTGGCTAGAAGCGACCGCGCACGCTGTCGTACAAATCCCGCAAATCCTCGAGGCCTCGGTCGTAGCGCGTCCGCCTTGGCGCCGTCCGAAATCCGACGATCGCGAGAGCAACAACTGCTGCGGCCGTGGCAACTGCCCCGAGGGTGGATAGCGGGTAAAGCTTTACCGTTGCTTCCGTCTGCCGAACCGCCTGACGAGCCCCACCTTTTACCGCGCCGGAGGCGTCGGCCACTTGCTGGCGAAGCGCTTCCAATTGTTTCCGAAGGACGCCGATCTCGTTTTCGGCATTGAACTCGGGCTGCGGGGGAATACCGACTGACGCCGTGTTCGTGTCTACAATGGCACGCGGCACAGGTTCGCCAATCCTCGCTCCTTCGGCCACCAGCGGTTTCGTAATAGTCTTCTTTGCAGGCATGATCGTCCTCCTTCATGAAGCGCCGAGCGCGCATCCAACGATTATGCCTCACGGGCGATTTTTGTTCCGGAAAGCGTGAGAACCACGTTGCGCAACGAATGCACAACCCGACAGCGCGCCCTTACAAATAGACACCGCTTGCGGCTGGCCGTTTGCGCGCCTTGCGGTTCTCGACGGCAGTACCACTCGATAGCAAGTCAATGCAGCTCGAAACCGACGTCGCCTCAACTGGGCAGAGTTCGAGATGATCTTGGGTGTCGTCGCCCGACTGATCGGCCGCCATGTGCTCCCGGCCGACCGAAGAGGAAACCCTGCACCAGGTCGGGGCCTTTCGTTGAAATCAGCACCCGTTGCTCTTCCGTCTCAATGCCTTCAACGACGATCTTCAATCCAAGGCCCCGACCGAGTGCCAGTGCGCAATCAAGGATGACGCCGGCGCCTGGGTCGTGATCGAGAGCCGAGACATAGCTGCGGTCAATCTTGAGCTTGTCGAAAGGATAGCGCCTGAGATTGGTCATCGACGAAAAACCGCTGCCGTAGTCATCCATGGCGAGCTTTATACCCTGTGCCTTGAGCGCCTGAAGCGATTGCGCCACTTCGATGCGATCTTCGAGGAGTGACGTCTCCGTCACCTCCAGTTCGAGCCTTGATGCGGAAAGGCCGCTAGCCTTGAGCGCGGCATTTACGTGATCGAGCAAGTTGGGCGAAAGGAGCTGTCGCGGCGAGATGTTGACCGCCAGGAACAGGTTCTCATTCCAACCCGCAGCTTGATGGCACGCCTCGCGAAGGACCCATTCACCGATCTCGACGATGCTGCCGCTTTCTTCCGCTGCGTCTATGAAGACTGCCGGCGAGAGAACGCCGTAAGTCGGATGGTGCCAGCGCAGGAGTGCCTCATAGCCTTGGGGCAATCCGGACTGGGCATCGACGATCGGCTGGTAGAGCAGGAAAAACTCCTGTGCTTTGACGGCCCGGCGCAGTTCCTCCTCCAGCCGTCGCCGCTCGCGCATTTGTTGGTCGAGGACCCGGTCAAACAAGCAAATCTGTCCCCTCCCCGCCGCTTTCGCGCGATAGAGAGCCGCGTCCGCGTTGTTCTGCAATTGCCTGAGGCTGTCGCCATGTGTTGGGAAGGCTGCTATTCCTACACTAACGCCTAGCGCCGCAGCCTTCGTGTGAGATGTAAATGTCGATCTTAAGCGAGACGCAAATTCAGCTGCGACATCCTGCGCCCGAACGATATCGGAGGCTGGAAGCAGCACCGAAAATTCGTCACCACCGATCCTCCCAATCAGCGCCGTTTGGTCGAAAGAGGACCTCAGTACGTCGGCGACCTGCTGGAGCACCTGATCGCCATCAAGATGGCCATGAACATCGTTGATCGTCTTGAAGCGGTCGAGATCGAGGATCAACAAACTCGTCGCTGATCCCGAAACATGAGACTGGCGGATCATTTCGTCCGACCGAGCGTTGAACGCGCGCCGGTTAAGAAGGCTTGTCAGAGGATCATGTGAGGCGAGGTGATCAAGACGCTGGTGCGCCTCAAGTCGCTCGCTGATGTCACGCAGCCCATACACGATGGTTTCGCGGCCGCGATATTCAATGACACCTTCAACCACTTCGACCGGGATCTGGCCGCTCGGCGAATCTACAGATCCCTGTGTTGCTCCGCTTTGACGCAGAAAATCTTCGAGCCGACGCGCTTTCAGTTCGGCGGCCGACTTACCGACCATCGAGACAAACTGCTCGTTGGCGTGGACGATGACGCCCGCGCGCGTCAGCACAATGGCTTCGAAGGTCGCGTTCGCAAGGCCCTTCACGTCGGTCAGGTGCCGGTCGAACAAGAGTGCGGCAACACCTGCCGAGATCAGCAGGCTTGATACCACGCATACGGCAGCGGCAATGCCGACACGGTTGATAAACGTCAACCCGTTTTCAGGGCCCGGGTAGAGGGGCACAATTCGCAGGCCGCTCATTGAAATCAGATGGTGGCTCAAGACGGCGGCCACGAGAAGCAATGCCGTGAACACCAATCTGATCCTCGTCAGCTCGCAGCAACTGACGAACATTGCCGCGACCGTAAACAGGAAGCCAAGCAACCATGCTGCAATGAAGGTGTCAGCTCTGGTTTCGACGTAGGCCGAGTTCCAGATAGCACTCAAGCCGATCGTGTGCATTGCCCCGATCGCGAGGCCAAGGAAGCAGCCACTTGTAACTGCGCCTCGACGGCGAGGCATGCCGACAGTCGCGAAAGCCCCGAGGCACGAGATCGCGACCGCGACCAAAATAGATGTGCCGGTCGCAAACAGCTGATAGGAGACAGGGATGTCGTAGGCCAGCATGGCGAGAAAATGCGTCGCCCATATCGTCCCGCCGAGCACGAAACCTGCCACAATGAGCCACAGGTTCCGGTGGACTCGAACACACTGGCGAGCACGAGACAGCATGAAGACCGCGGCCAAGTTTCCTGCCACGCAGACACATACGGCGACAGACAGAAGCGGAAAATTGTGCTGTTGGGCAATACAGGAAACCAGTGCGACCATTGCCACCTCCGGCCGGCACCCTTTCATGCGGCATATAACGTGGCGTTAGCGAACTCGCTAAGAATTTAACGATCGGGCGATTGCTCCAGGCCATGTACCAGGGGCCACGCCTGGCCGCAGCGATCGATCTCAGGTCGCGGGATCAATGGTTTCTTGCGATCTTGCCCGGAAACTGTGCCGTAGTCGGTGGATGACTATCGTCATGTCTTCCTCAGTTCTTGCCTCAACGGGAGCAGAGCACGCCCACCCGATTGAAACAGGACGTTCTGTGAGGCCTTGCGTGGGCTCGGTTCGCCTCTAGTTCGACCTCCCAGGCTCCAGCACCTGAAGCCCCTGGTCGCAGCGCCTCATTCGCCTTAGCGCTGAGGCTTCAGCATCTCAGCCAGGCGCTTAGCGTTCTTGATTGAGTTACCGTCGCGGTCGTTGTTGAAATAGACCCATATGGTCTTGGCGCCACTTTGGCCTATGCGCTCTGCCCACAGCTCCAGCTCGGCGTCGCTGTAGTCGTGGCGATACCATTTTTCGATCCCGTGGAAACGGACGTAGACGTCATCGCCGGTGCACACGAGTTCGTCTGGCAACCGAGGTCCACTGCAGGCGCAAAAAATCGTCCCAGCCGCTTTGAACGCAGCATAAACCTCCGGGTTCCACCAGCTTTTGTGACGGAATTCGATGACGTTTCGACGTCGGTGATCGAGCTGCGACAAGATCGAGTGCAACATTTCCGGCGAGTATCGTATGCTCGGCGGCAGCTGAAACAGGAAACATCCCATCCTCGGTCCAAGCAGGTCGGCAATATAGCCGAAGTCATCGACGAGAATTTGTGTCTGCTGAAAACGCTGGACATGGGTGATGAGCTCACACACCTTGACCGTGTAGACGAAACCGGGAAGCGCCTGTCGTATCCAGGTCTTGACCGCGCCAATCGTTGGCCAGGAATAAAACGGGGCATTGAGTTCCACTGTTTTGAAGTTGGCCTGGTAGATCGAAAACAACTCCCCCGACGGCGTATCGGTCGGATAGAAAGACCCTTTCCAGTGCCAGTAGTACCATCCAGAACAACCAACATGGATGCGGCCCGCAACATCGCCATTGGGTGCTATCGGGGACGGATCTCCGGCAAGACGGGCGAGGTGCATCTTGGCAGCCCGCGTGACATTGGCGTCGCGCTGTTTCTGCCGACGTTCAGCGCGCCTGGCCCGCCGTAAGGCGATCTCTTCGGCGGTGCGCTCCACCCTTTCAACCCAGGTGACGAAAGCGTTGGGGCGTCATTTGCTCAACCCTTTGCTGGTCGTTCGAAATTCATCCCTGGTGTAACCAAGACGGAGGAAGCAGGTTCCGCCGGTGGGTGCAAAGTCGTGAGACGTCGACCGGTGCATCGGCACCTATGCGGCAGGCAAGCAATCTCGAGAATGTCCGCGCCGTTTCGCCTGGCCGATTATTGCGTCAGGCTGAGTTAAGCGGCTGGGCGAGCCTAACCTGGAGAAAGCTGGCCTCATTACAGTGAAGAGAGCTCACCTTGATTTCAGGCATATAGCAATGACGATGATGCCGTCCTTGGGCTCAACGACGGGCACAGGCCTCAGTGTAGCGCTACCTTTTCAGGCTTCCGATTTGAGAACTGGTATACCATCATAATTCCCTGCTCGAGCAGCAGTTCGGCAACCTCGAGGTCGCGCGATCCGAGATCGCAACACATCCCGCGAATGGTGTTCATCACGGACAAAGAATTTTCGACAAACCGCGCGTCTCCTTCAACCTTGGCTTCGTCGGCAGATGCTTCAAGCGCGTCCGCCACTGTCTCGAGCAGGTTGGTGCGTTCGAGAAGCGTCATTGCATCCAAGGTCTTCGATATTCCGTGCATGTTGTTCTCCGGCGCGGGCGAGGATCGCGGCGCAGCTGATGTGAAGGTCTGTCGACGGTCGCAGTCATGTGGCGACGCGCCACGTGCGCTGCAAGTCATGGCTGCCCCGCGTATTGCGCATGTTGTTTGTCCTGACCTTACTGGGCTTTGACTTCGGCGAACCTGCCGAGCGTCTGCACTGAGCCCGTCAATTCGCCCGAGGAACGTGCACAAACGTTTCACGAGATTTCTTTTATGCAAAGGCCCAATAGACATCCGGTGTGATGAAAGGAATGTTTAAGCCTGGAACGATCGCGGCGTCGATCGGCGGAAACAGACCGTCAGACGGCGACGGGTATCACGGCATAGGCAATGGAAGACGTCTCCCGAGTGACGGGAAGCTCCCGCGGTCGAAGATGGCTCTGTGATTAGGTTCGTGTCGCCATTGTTTTCTCTCAATCTTCGCTTTTGCTTCCTAGCCCCCGGAGGAGAGGGACCGCTTGTAGATTCGCCAGATGTGACTTTCACCTGGACGCGGCGTCGGAAGCTGCTATGTTCTGCTTTTGTTTTAACGGACCGGCTTACTGACCAATGGACGCAACTGCCTTGCCTATGAGGAAAATCATCCATGTGGATATGGATGCCTTTTACGCATCGGTCGAGCAGCGCGATAATCCGGAGCTTCGCGGCAAACCCGTGGCTGTTGGCGGAGCGGCCGCCCGCGGCGTCGTCGCAGCAGCAAGCTACGAGGCGCGCGAATTTGGGGTTCGCTCTGCAATGGCGTCGGTCACGGCGGCACGGAAGTGCCCGAGCCTGATTTTCGTGAAGCCGCGGTTCGAAGTCTATCGTGCCATTTCGCAGCAGATCCGCGAGATTTTTGCGCAGTATACGCCGGTGATCGAACCCCTCTCGCTCGACGAAGCCTATCTCGACGTCACCGAAAATCTCAAAGACATGCCGGTCGCCACCGAGATTGCGCTGGAGATCCGTGCAAGGATCAAAGCGGTAACCGGGCTGAGCGCTTCGGCAGGCATCTCCTACAACAAGTTTCTTGCGAAGATGGCCTCGGACTTGAACAAGCCGAATGGCCAGGCGGTCATCACGCCGAAGAATGGTGCGGCTTTCGTGGAGCAACTCGCGGTGAACAAGTTCCATGGCGTCGGCCCGGCCACAGCGGAGAAGATGCGACGGCTCGGCATTGAGACCGGTGCGGATCTGAAGGCAAAGCCCCTGATGTTCCTGATAGATCATTTCGGGAAGTCCGGCCAGTACTTCTATGGCATTGCGCGGGGCATCGATGCGCGCCAGGTCCGGCCAGATCGGATGCGCAAGTCGGTCGGCGCGGAAGATACATTCACTGTCGACATCAGCGATCTCGATCTCGCGACCAGCGAGCTGCGGCCGCTCGCCGAAAAGGTCTGGTCTTACTGCAATGCCAAGGGTTTCAGCGGCAAAACGGTGACGGTGAAGGTCAAATATTCCGACTTTACCCAGGCGACCCGGAGCCGAACAAATCCCCTTCCCTACGCGGGCGTCGATGATATTCTCGGGGCCGCAAACGTCTTGCTTGCGGGTGTATATCCGTTCAAGCGGCCGGTTCGGCTTCTCGGCGTGACACTGTCGTCGCTCATCAATGACAAGGATGCCGACGACGTGGAACAACCGCAACTCGGGCTAGGTTTATAATTCAAGAGCCGGGAGGGGAACCACCAGCAGTGAAAGCCGAAATGTCCCCACCCTGCATTCGCGTCATCGACCTTGAAACGGCCGGCAACGGGCCGGCCGACGTCTGCGAGATTGGGTGGCAGGACGTTTTTCAGGACGAGGATGGGCGATGGCAGATCTCGGCAGAGCGCGGCTCGGTGCTTGTGAATCCTGGCCGCCCCATTTCAGCAGAGACCATGGCGATCCATCATATTCAGGATTGCGAAGTCTCAGGCGCACCGTTCTGGAAAGAGGTGGCGCCGAGCATCCTGCGGCCATCTTACCCGATAGTCGCCCTTGCCGCCCACCGTGCCGCTTTCGAGCAGCGCTACTGCACACCCAGACTGGCAGGGGCCACGCCCTGGATTTGCACATGGAAATGTGCACTGCGCGTCTGGCCAGAACTTCCGAGGTTTTCCAACCAGATGTTGCGATATCAGCGTGCGCCGGAAGGTCTGATTCATGAGATCGGCCTTCCCGCCCATCGAGCCATGCCCGACGCTTATGTCAGCGCCCACCATCTGCGTGACGAGTTGAATTCCGCGTCTCTGGATGAGCTCCTGTTGTGGAGTTCTCAGCCTGGCCTGCTTCCGCGGGTCCCGGCGGGCCCTGACCGTGGGAAAAACTGGGACCGTCTGACTATCGACGCACTCACCACCTTTCTGAGCGACCGCGACGCGGACGTTCGCTTCAGCGCCCGGGCGGAGCTTCTGCGGCGAGGAGAAACGGAAACACCTAAAACGACTACTCCCACCCAGCAGACACTTTTTTAATCGATTCGACTTCACGCGACGAGCCCGGACCGCCGGTTTGACACCATCCGATGATCCGACAGGCCGAATGCCGAGGATGATGCTACGGCTCGATCTGTTGGCCAGAAACGCTGTCCTTTTGACGGTTTTCCGCGGCACACCTGACGATGTTTCACCGGCTCCGGGGGCACACGTCGAAAGCCTTCAGTCTGCTGAAACAGAGAAGAGTGCAATCTCGGCGCGGATTGGCGGCGTCCGTCATCTCGGTGACAACCTCGTGTTCACGAGCCGAGCTGAAATTCAATCCACGGTGTGTCCTGCGCGGCAATCGTCCACTGGCTCGGTTAGAGCGCCGCTCCGGACCATCCTGGACATGACGCCTTCGGCCGCGGCACGGACGGTTATTTGAAGCATAGCTATTCGGTGCTCGAAGTCGCGCTGTCGAGACCGATGTCCGCGTCATTCGAGATCTTCTCCATTGTGTCGAGAACTTCCTCTGGCGTGACGTCCTCCTGAAGCTCCTCGATCTCCGCCTTCTGTTCGAGGTTGAGACCCATCTTTTCGGCGATGGCGGCAACGATTGTGAGAAGTTGCGTGGTCTCGTGCTCGGACAGCAGCGAGATCTGCAAATTCAGATCGGCCCGCTTATCGTCGGCCTCGGCCATGCGGTTCTGGCTGATCATGACGAAGGTCGAAATGAAGATCGCCTCCACCGACGCCACCATCGCCAGGATGACGAGAGAAGGGTCGAATGCCGGGAGAAACGGGAGCACCCCAACGTTTATCAGGATCCAGCCACCGAACAATATGGCGTGAATGTAAACGAAGGTCATCGAGCCGGCGAAGCGGGTGATTGTGGCCGCAGCTTTTTCCTGCGCCGACGCCTTTCGAGCTTCCTCGCGCCGTCGTTGAAGAAGCGCTTCGATATTACGATCGAGGCGGTTGGCAAGGTCCGGCTCGTGGTGGGAGGCGATGGTCGACATGGGAAAGCTCCGGGTTTACATCGAAACTTCGCGCCGTCCGTCAAGTTCCGCTCGGTTCTCTCAAGCCGGCATCGCGACCTTCGGGTGTTACGCCTGACGCCAGCAGAGAAGACCGGCAGAAGGTCCTGTCCACGCCATAACCGCCGGTTTTTGAACCATGCGGACCCGCGGTCGCGGGCATTTGGGGCGATGGAACAGTCGCAAATCCTTGGAGCTGGACGTGGCGTCCTCTGAGGCTATTGCGCCATGTTTGCAATGAGTGCCTGGGATGTGTCACCCGAACGGTGTCGCTGCGTCGCCAGCTTTCCTAGCTGTTTACAGACCCATTCAGCCATGTCGAATGCGGTAAGGTTCGGTGCGACGCTGAACGGCTGGAAGTGGCGCCACCGAGGGAACTGGTCAGGTAGGCGGGTGATCGCAGCGCTCGTACATCCGCAGGGTCTGTTACATTTCTAGCTTGGCGAAGTTGCCATGGCCGAGACGGTGGCCGGTGGCGAGTAGAAACGGTATGCCCCGCTTCGCGAGAAGGTCGGCAGCTCATCTTCCCACCGAGACTGATGTCTAGCACAGCGCTGTCTATCTGCTCAGCATCTTCGAGCAGATCCAGGCTCGTTCGAGCGTTGAGGTGCGCCCAATCACGGTCGCTCCGAGGCGAGTCGACTAGGTCTTCGGAAGTAATACTCGTCCTCGGCGACCAGAATGGCCAGGATAGACGCCCAGCTTTTCTTCTTCTATGCATGTGGCCTGGCAAGGCCGTTGCGCGGTCTGAGCGACTGAGCTCTCCGGTTTCGAGATGCGCCCGGCAAGCAAGCCCGCAGTGGATCAGGCCGACAGTTCCCTGGCCTGCGCGTCGATCTTCCTGCAGGCATCCGCGAATGGATCGCGCACCGGCACCAGAGGCGAAACGCCAAGGAGGAGGAGCGCTTTCAGGTGCTTCCAGCCACCTTCCTCGCCCAGCACCGGGGCATAGGATGTCATCACGCCGGGCCTTTCGCCATAGAGGCGCTTGAACTCGGCGAAATTGGAGAAGGCCTCGTGGTTGTTGTCCACGAGATGGAAGCTCTCAGCCGCCGCACCTTCGGCCAGGATGGCCTCATGCGTATCGAGCAGTACGGCATAATATTCGAGCGGCATGTCGTCGGCCGGAGTGACCGGTGCAATGGTCGTGCCGTTGACGAGATCCTTCACGCGGATCAGGACGCCGTTCAGAAACAGCGCATGGCCGGATGACAGGTAGAGATCGGAGTGCGGGGTGCGGCCGTCCAGCGCATGGCGGCGAATGCGGATTGGCACGACGGCTTCCTGCCAGCGTGCGCCGTTCTTCCTGAAGGCCTGGCGGCCGACCCACCTGATCGGACGAGTGCTTCCATCCGGAAGGGCAACGCGATCGCCGGCACGCAGATCCTCGACAGGCCTTTCACCGCAATCCGTGAGGATCCCGGTTCCCCGCAGGAAGCACTGCGGACCGCCGCCGCCACCGCCTCCGCCGGAACCACCGCTCCCCCCGGAGCCTCCGTGCCCACCGGAACCGCCGTGTCCACCCGAGCCACCGTGGCCCCAACGGCGTCCCAATGCACTCGCAGGAGATGTGGAAATTGCCGTGGCCAATGCCGCCGCGCCCGCGAGCCGAACACCGGCGGCAGCAGCGACACCTAGAAAATGTCTGCGCGCAGTATTGTGCGGCAGAAGTTTCGGATCTTCCGTGGATGACATGGCGATCTCCTTTCTGAAGCGGTCTCTGCGCCCTCCAAGTGGCGTGAAGACCGGCATTGTGAGGTTCTTCGTGAACAGGCAGGAATGAAGATAGGACTGCCGCGACAACCGGCCTCGGACCAAGGTCCTACTCGGGGACGATCAAAACAGTGTAAGCGGATCGTCCCTATTGAGTACTGGATTTAGTCATATCTGCATCTACGGATCATTTTCAGCTTTAGCGGCGGGTCAGAAACGTGGTCACTGCATTATCTTCAGATCTTTCTTGCGCAGGCTTTCGGACCAACGCGAAGAGCGCCTCATCGGTTTGACATATCTGGAGATGAAGGATCCGCAGCGATGATCTGCATCGCTGGTTCGGCAAGCTGAACAGATCGATCCGAGGCAACAAGCGAGACGCCATCTTCTAAAGAGTTAGAAGGGTCGACCCGTCGATCAATGCGAGGCTAACGTGTTTGTCGTCAGGTCCAGACATCAGCCGCCATCGCGGAGACATTCGTTGGAGAGGCTCGATCGGAGGTGCTCCTCCAGCTCAATACATACGCTCTCATAATGGGCGAGAATCAATTCGTGTTCGCCACCGTCGGTCTGGTATTTCGCTCTAGACTGCAATGCCTCACCATAGGTCTCGATCAGTTCCGTCAACTGGTGCGCCGTTGACGCATATGACTGAAGGTCGGGATGCTTCTTCAGAAGTGCCTTCAGACCGAACTGGAAACTGTCAGAGGTGGCTTCGTTCACTATTGATACCAAGAATACTGCAACGCTCGCGGGATTTTGCGAAGTCGCACCTGAATGGGACATGAAGATCCCGGGCGATGATGCCAGCCCCGCGTCGCCGCCAACAGCGATGGCGTTATGGTTGGAAGATCGGGGCCACTAGGGATTTTGTGAAATCGTCAGCGATAGGATGTAATCGCTCGCGCTACGAATACCGCGCACCAGAGCGACGCAAGGACCGACGTATGCTGTCCTCGTCGCCTTCGATGTGCTCGCCGCTATCACGAAGCTTCGAGATTCCTAGCTGAACGACCTTGATCATATCGGTCATCCGCTGACCGTGGCTATCCTGGTATTGTTCCAGCGTAGGGGCATGAAGCGTAACATCGAGCAGCGCAGAATTGTGACCGTCTTTGACCGCTTTGGCGCCGACAGCCCAAACTCGGCTGAACAAAAGTCGATCCGATTCAGTTATTGGCATGACGACCCGCTTGCGCGCCCCCGCGTCGTGTAAAGTGGTGAAGCTAGCGGGCTGCCTGCGGTCATCAACCGGACTAAAGTCCGATTCTGCGCCGCAACCACGCGTTGGTACGGTAGCGTACAAGCGACTTGTCCTGGCTCCAATGTGGGCTGTTGAAACAAGGAGGGCCATCGTCGGTCTGGAATGGCACTGTCTCCGGCTTCTCTGCGAAGAATGGAAGGTGACTTCTTTTCGAAGCGCCACAATATCTTGGCGACGGACGCTCCGGCCCCATGTTCCATCAATGATCTTCTTTACCAGCGATACCCATTTTGGCGATCCGCGTGTCCTCAGGATCGACCGACGTCCTATCCCAGACATGGCCGCCCACGATCTGGCGCTGATCCAAAACTGGAATGGCCTCGTCGGCGAAGATGACGATGTCTGGCATCTCGGCGATTTCATGTCGGCCCGCGCAGGCGATTGCGACCAGCTTCTATCGCGCTTGAACGGGCGCAAACACCTGGTAGTTGGTAATAACGATCCAACAACGACCACTGAAGCGAGAGGTTGGACGAGCGTCCAACACTATGCCGAAATACGCACTGACGATCACCACCTGATCCTCTGCCACTACGCTTTCAGGACGTGGAACCAGATGGGCAAGAGATCGATCAATCTGCACGGCCACTCGCACGGGCGTCTAAAACCGCTGCCTCGCCAATTCGACGTCGGCGTGGATGCCCAAAAATTGCGCCCGGTGAGGTTGGAGCAGATCATGAAACGCGGGCGCGGTAGCTGATCTTCGTTGCGAAGCCGTTTGTGGGTCCGTCAGCGTAAGCCCTTCAACGCCTGCTTGGTCAATTTCGGCAATTGGGCATCGACTTTTTTTCGTGATGGAAACGTTAGGCTCATTTCAATGCCTGGCAATACTCCCGGCAGCCAATCACTCATGGTTCACCTGGCCCACATTGGTGCCTTGATTGGCTTGACTGGATTCGCCGGCCGCAAGGCGGCATTTGAGCTAATGTGTCGGGCCGATGAACCGCTCAACTGGTATAACGAGGAGGGCGACTTTGCCTGCCCTCCCCGGCCGATCTGCAAGCGCGCAACGGGACGGGGATCTTCTGGCTTGCAGGACCGGGCCATCCCGTCCCTTGCCCAAGCTTCTCGCTGGCGACGATTACAAGGCCCTGACGGCTGCATAGACGCGATGTGCCGCGGCGACATGGAGAGATTCTCGGATGGCATCGCGCCAGTTAAGGAGCGCTCGACCTGCTTCCCCTCAACGCGATTGCCGCCCGACTTGCCATCGGTTAGATGCGGTAGAATGACCATCGCGCACGCCTTCGACGGCAAGGGAGAAAGTCGATGGTCATCACGTGCGACCGGCGGCCTACCAAGGGGCTAGCCGCCGCGAACAAAGCCGTCGCGATACCGACATTGACCGCGGCTCCAGGGCTAACTACTGCGGAATATATCGACAACCCTCGGAGCAAGCCTCGGCCTCGCAGCCGTTGATCGCGACAGGTCATCAGGTTATTACCTGAAAAATTGACAATCACGGTGACGACGCTTGCGCTCGCTTGAGCCCACGCGAACTCCGTGCCCGTCGCAAGAACCGCGGCTAGCAGCGCCATGTGTAAGGCCATGAAAGCGGCGCCGAGGATGACAAGGCAAACCAGCCGCAAGGGGATGGCCGCTCTCGTTGCCTTGGCAACAAGCAGCTCCAAGAATTGAAGAGCGACGCGACGATCCTCTTGCTGTGGCCGGCTGAACGGGTCGCGAACCGGTAGGGTAGTTCGGCAATGCGAACATCCGGCCCGGCATTTGACAGGATTTCAAAGCGTACCTTGAAACCATGGTTGCTCAACCGGGAGGCCATCGCTTCGACCAGGTCGCGGCGTGTCGCGACGAAACCGCTCATTGGATCGGTTGCAGAGGCCGAAGTTGAGAGCGCCAACGCTGCGGCCGATCTGGCGAGGTCCGAATTCGAACGATCTCAACTGCTCGCATCCAGAGAAGCAGCCAGTGGCGCCGCCACCGTCGCGTACCTTTCCCCCGGATCGCTTCTGGAAAAGGATGCGAAGCATCTCGCCCGACATCGGCTGGAATGAAAAAGGGCGCTCGACCCAATGGGGAGCGCCCGAACCATCCCGGCAACGTTTGCGGCGGAGGCCGAGGAGTGGTTGGAACGAATGTCGACCGAGTCGGTGCACTTTGGCAAGCTGGTGGTGAACGGACAGGAAACGCGCCGTTCGGCCAATAACTGTCACCCACACGTTATCCACAGCCTGTTCACAGTGTAACCGCATGCAAGCCTTTCCTTTTTGTCCGCTGGGATGAACTCTCAGGTGCTGCATTGCGGCAACGTCCGAGTGGAATTTTTCCGTACCGATACCGAGACTTGCTGATAGAGCGTATGTTGCCGGTCTCTCGAGCGCCAGGCGGCGGATCGCTCGGGGTCGGGAAGCGACCGGCGGACCTCGATGGTCGCTTCCCGAAAATGGCGGGTATCGCCCGCTGCGCCACCAAGCGCCGGTCTCCGGCCGGCAAGGGCACACCATTGCGGCGCAGACGTCGAGCGGTTATGAATTTCCCCTTAATCCAAATCGGGGAATTCGAAGTGGCGAACGGCACAGTCAAGTTTTTCAATCAGGACAAGGGCTTCGGCTTCATTACGCCAAACGATGGCGGCCAGGACGTCTTCGTTCATGTGAGTGCAGTCCAGGGCTCGACGCTGCTGCGCGAAGGGCAGAACGTCTCTTACGACCTGGGTCAGGATCGTAAGACCGGCAAGTCGAAGGCGGAAAACGTACGCGCGATCTGAGCGCTCGTGGGCGGGGCTTTCTGGATGAGGATCAGGACGGCTAACCTTTCCGACGCAACCGCGATGAGCGCCATTCTTGAGAGATTGGTGGCCGCCGGCCGTCGAAAGATGGCGGCGGACGTTGAGTACGTTTGCCTGCACCATGTGTGAAACCGTGATCTAGCTCTTCAGGCCGCGATCCCTCTAAAGGGACCCTCTGCCGCAGGAGGCGCTTGTGGTGCTCGTCGATGACCTCGTCGGCGCCCGTGCACGAAACGTTGCCCATTGGCTGCAGCGACGCGGCTACCAGATCGCTCTCCTGCTGGTCGATTTCGCCTGGCAGGTACTGAGCAAAGTCGCCTGAAGCGCCATAGGCAGCTGCAATCGTCGCGTCGCGACGGCTTGCGCCTTGCTGCGCATATCCGCTACTTATTCTCCGACGCCAACTCGCCCGGCTTGAAGCTTCCGGGTTTACCGCTCTGCGAGGGGATCGCATCAGAGGTTGTCTGATCGTGACCGTCCGGAACGTTCACTCCACTATGATGTGCGGGCGAAGACGTCTGCGGAAGTTCGCTACTATTACCGAGCTCCTTCTCGGCCTCGTGCCAGTGGCGCTCATGCTCGCCCTCCGGCCGGCCTTCAGCTTCCCATTTCTCATACGCACGGCGTTTGATGTGTTCGTCGTCCATGACATCCTCCTTGATCGAAATAACTTGGGAAGGAACCTGCGGTTCCTGAAGAGCCGTAAATCTTGGCGTGAGCCCCGGCAGCTCGCGCCATCGCTAGGTACTTCACGCAGATCGTCGAACCGTCGCGGCAGGTGAATGGAATGCGGCGTGTGGTCCAGACGTTTGGCGTCAGTGATTGTTGCCGGACCCGCACGCCATGTCCGATGAGCCTATGGTTAGTGGATCGCGTGGCTCGTCATTCGATGTGCGCCGAGTTGAAGCGCGAGATCATCGTGGTAGCCTGTTGCAGCACGCGTTCGGCCTTTTGTGGATCATCTCGCGCCGGTTCGTTGGCATCGATGCGGATCGCCTTGGCCATGTTGGCCTTGAGCGCAGCAAAGTGACGGTCGCCATGCACTTGTGCAGTCCCTTTAAGGATGCGCGCGATGTCGACAAAGACTTCCTCGCGCTCCTCGATGCCGAGGTCTCTGATGATCTTGATCTTCTCTTCCAGATCAACTCACTCCGGACAGACCAGCGATCTCGGCCGAGCTCATGAAGCCCCGGCCGCGAGAGCTAAGAAAGTAAAATTTCGTTTTCAAGGCTTCAGTGGAGCTTGAATTCGCCCTCGACACGGCGCCATTCGTTAGGGCCGATCAGACGTTGGTGGGTGTAGCGGACGGAATGCAGTGGTCCGTCGAGGCTGGCCTTCCAGAAGTTCAGGAACTTGCACATCTCAGGGAAATCCGGGGCAAGATCGTAGTCCTGCCAAACGTAAGTCTGCAGGACGGACTCGAAGTCGGGAATGCGATAGAGGATATGCGCGGTGGTCAGTCCATAGCCGTTGAGCTGACGCTCCAGGTCCGATGAGAATTGCATGCTTCATCTCCGTTTCATGACACTGCGAAGGTGGCGCGAAATCATGCAGCCATCAACGGTTTTCTGAACGCTTCGATGTCGTTTATCGTTCCTTTCCAGCATGTTAGCAGCCACCAACGTCGAGTGCTAATTTTTCTTGTCGACCCTCTTGAAATTGAAAAAGCCCGAAAATAAATTTTTGCACGCGAACGCTCAACGAGGTTCGCACCCGCCCGGACTGGTCATCCGGTCCGGCCAGGGGATTTCGAAACATCATCGTTTGTCCACGGAGGAAAACATGTCGTTCCGACCGCTCCATGACCGCATTCTCGTACGCCGGGTCGAATCCGAAGAAAAGACCAGAGGCGGCATCATCATTCCCGACACCGCCAGGGAAAAACCGCAGGAGGGCGAGGTCGTCGCCGTAGGCCCCGGCGCCCGCAGCGATGCAGGCCAGATCCAGGCGCTCGACGTCAAGGCCGGTGATCGCATCCTGTTCGGCAAATGGTCCGGAACCGAGATCAAGATCGACGGTGAAGATCTGCTGATCATGAAGGAAAGCGACGTTCTGGGCATCATCGAAGCTCAGGCCGAGCGTAAACAAGCCGCCTGAGGCGGCTCGTCCCCCAAACCCAACACCATCAGTCAATAGCTGCCTATTGAGGAGTTAGACAAATGGCTGCGAAAGAAGTCAAATTCCATAGCGACGCCCGTGAACGCATGCTGCGTGGGGTCGATGTGCTGGCAAATGCCGTCAAAGTCACGCTCGGCCCGAAGGGTCGTAACGTGGTGATCGACAAGTCCTTCGGTGCTCCGCGCATCACCAAGGACGGGGTATCGGTCGCCAAGGAAATCGAACTCGAAGACAAGTTTGAGAACATGGGCGCCCAGATGCTGCGCGAAGTGGCGTCGAAAACCAACGATCTTGCCGGTGACGGCACCACGACCGCGACGGTACTCGCGCAGGCCATCGTCAAGGAAGGTGCCAAGGCTGTCGCATCGGGCATGAATCCGATGGACCTGAAGCGCGGCATCGACATTGCCGTCGACGCCGTTGTCAAGGAACTCAAGACCAATGCCCGCAAGATCACCAGCAACTCGGAGATCGCTCAGGTGGGCACCGTCTCTGCCAACGGTGATTCCGAGATCGGCCGCCATCTCGCCGAGGCAATGGAGAAGGTTGGCAATGAAGGCGTCATAACCGTCGAGGAAGCCAAGACCGCCGAGACCGAACTCGAAGTCGTCGAGGGCATGCAGTTCGACCGTGGCTACCTGTCTCCATATTTCGTGACCAACCAGGACAAGATGCGCGTTGAGTTCGAAGACCCATA